>CAZTYM010000014.1:0-45556 GCA_964617475.1 uncultured Thiotrichales bacterium | reverse complement strand
GGGGTTTTTGGTGGTTTTGTATAGCTTGATAAGCCAGAATGCAGCTAATCTATATACCAAGTGTCTTTAATGATAGCATTGGGTTGCGGCACCGCGTAGAGCTGAATTAAGCGATACTACATAAATAGTTTACAATTTGACGCGAAAGGTAAATGCAGTTAACTCAATACACCGATTATTCACTTCGTACTCTCATTTATTTAGGTTTGCGTCGCGACGGGCTATCCACTATTACTGAGATATCTGAAAGTTATGGGATATCACGCAATCATCTAGTTAAGGTTGTACACCAACTTGGTGCGCAGGGTTTAATTGTGACAGTGCGCGGAAAGGGGGGTGGTATACGGCTTGCCAGTCCACCTGATGAGATTAATATTGG
This sequence comes from uncultured Thiotrichales bacterium, assembly GCA_964617475.1. Taxonomy (GTDB): domain Bacteria; phylum Pseudomonadota; class Gammaproteobacteria. The sequence continues at coordinate 45,177 of CAZTYM010000014.1, read as the reverse complement.
TGATGTAGTGAGGCGTTTTGAGAATTTAGCGTTGGTGGAATGCTTCTCTGATGGCAACACGTGCGCGATTAGTCCGTCGTGTCGTTTGCGTGGTGTACTGCAAGAAGCTATGCGCGGGTTTATGGAGGTGTTAGATACTTATACCTTGCAAGATTTGCTTGCCAGCAAAAAGAAAATGAAAGGCCTATTGAGCATGGTTGACTAATTGTTCAAGTAATTTTTCCATTATGGTATTTGAAGTAGCGTAATGCTCTGTAGTGTTGGTAATCGTGGCACCATCTTGAATATAAGGCCCATCAGTTAATTCGTTCGCGCAAAACTTAACAATATTGTCTATGCTTACCGGCGTCATTTCTAGATGAAACTGTAGTGCTAGCACACGATCTTCAAAGCTAAAGGCCTGATTTTCACACGCCTCACTCGTTAGTAACGGTGTCGCCATGTTAGGTAGGTCAAAGGTATCTCCATGCCAGTGTAAAGCAGTAAATTGCTGTGGTAAGTGTTTACCAAAGGCACTGTTGTTAGCGATATCTGTTTTGTCTAAACGAAACCAGCCGATTTCCTTTTGTCTATGTGCATAGACATTTGAGCCTAGCGCATCGGCAATAAACTGTGAGCCTAGGCAAATGCCGAGTACGGGTTTTCCGTCTTCAATAGTGTGTTTAATGAATTTTCGTTCCACTCGCAACCACGGGTATTGTTGGTCGTCATAGATACCCATGGGTCCGCCTAAGATAATAAGCGCATCAAATTCGCTAGATTGCGGTAGATGGTAATCTTGATAAAAATGTGTCGTACTAACGTGGTGTTTCGATTGCTCTAGCCAATAGCCTATATAAGCGAGTCCTTCGAAGGGTACGTGTTGTAGGGTGTGAATACGCATGGTAGGCAACACTACTATGTGTCACCGACATATTCAATGTGGCATTACTTAGAAATAATGATTATTGAGCGTAGCCCCAAAACATCGCGAGTATGACAAACGATAATAATACTGCCGCGCTGCCCATATCTTTTCCGTAGGATAAGGCTTGGCTGGCAAATTCAAACCCAGCGTTGGAAATAATACCGTTTTAACTCAATAGGTCTTAAGGAAATGTTACGCGAGACAAGGGGCGTAAGGTCGTCTGGGAACTGACTTTCGCGTTGAAGGGACTACAACATAGCAAGGACGATCACGTTTTATGCTGTTTTCCAAGATAAAGTAGGTAAACAAGTCGAATAGTAAGCTGACGAATAAAATTTGCAGTACGTTTTCTGCTTGGGCAATGCCATAGGCGATGGGTATTGCAGGAATTGCACGTTGCAAATAACCATCACCTGTTGTCGAGGTAATACGGCTGAAGAATAAAATACATTTTCTTTGGAAAAAGCGAAAGCACCATGAAAATGCCGAGGTATTGTGACTGTGGGTATCGAGAATAATGGTTGTTAGCGCTAAGCAAGCTAATTTTAATTAGCATAACGCCAGCGAGTACCGTCTTTTGTGTCTTCTAACTCAATATTGGCGGAAGTGAGCTGGTTGCGGATCTCGTCAGCGCGGGCGTAATTTTTGGCTAGCTTGGCGGCATCACGCTCAGCCAGTAAATTATTGATGGTCGCCTCGTCCAAATCACTATCGGAGTTCGACCCTTTGAAGTAGGTCTCTGCATCACGTTGCAATAATCCCAATAGATAACCGCTGTTAATAATTATTGCTTTGAGTTCGGCTTGTTCTGCTGGGTCGGTTGATTTGTTGAGTTGGCGTGCGCGCTCATGGAGCGCGCTAATCGCTAACGGTGTGTTGAGATCATCAGAAAAGCGAGAAGCAGATAAACGCATAACGCGATCCATACCTGGGTCATGACAGCATTCTTGCTGGTCCCTACAAACGATTTGATTTTCAGGTTTTGCTTAATCCATTTAAAAAATAACTCGATCTGCCATCTCGCTTTGTAGATGTTGGCAACAGTTCTTGCTGCAAGCGTGAAATTGTTCGTTAAGAATACGTAACGTTTTTTTGTGTCAGCGTCTCGGTAAGCGATGCGGCGTAATGGCACCGGGCATCGCTTTGCTGTTTGTGTGCCAGTGAATTCGATCGTTTGATCGCAGATCAATCCTTTGCTTTTCAATACGGGACGACGGTCCACAATGCGATACTTTGCGTTGCTTTTAAGACGGGTAACAAAGAATATTTCTTTATCAGTCAATTGCTTATACCAAGCATAATCATTATATCCCTTGTCAATCGCAACGATACTTCCCTTAGGGAAGCTCAACGTGCGGCCCACCGTAACATCGTGTTTTTTGCCTTCGGTCACCGTCACAAACTCAGATAGGTGCCCCGCATGATTCAGCCCTACATGAAGCTTGATCGCACCTTTGGTCGTTCGGAAGTCAGCCCATGGAAAAACAGACAAGCAACAATCAATTGTCGAGGCATCCAGTGAATACAGCGGATTGTTAAAACGAAAATGATGGCCGGGAACTTTGCCTTGGCAACGGCTCAGCAGCGTCACGAACAAGGCTTCATACAGCTCATAAGGCTTACTGTCATTAATGCGAGATAAATTGGAACGCGATAATTTTGTGCTCCCCAGATGATAAAGACGATGAGCCTGTGCTGAGAGACTTTCGACAATATCACGCAAGCTATTGCGGCCCGATAACTGTGCCATTGCCATACTCACAAATTGCGACCATCTCGAGGCAGTACGAAAAGAACGACCAGCGTGGTGTCGTTTTGCAAGGGTCTCGAACTCATGTCTGGGTATCAGTTTCAGAAGTTGTGAAAACACAGTATTATGGTGGCTCAAGGTCTGATTTCCTTTTTGTTTTTCAATGACTTGTCGTGATTTCATTGTATCAAAACACTTAGGTTTTCAGGCCTTTTCATTCATCTCTTAACGGGACAGCAGTGATGTGAAATTGTTCACGGGGTAATCAATTTTACATTTTATTTTTAATCAAGTTGCAAGTTTTGTGATGTAAATCCCTGTTAACTTCATGCCTTATTCGTATGGTTGTGCCCACTAGCACATTTGTTGTTCGTGTCTATTAACCAGTTACTTGCTACTAAGGGTAGACCATGAAAAGAATTACTCATATAAGAAACAAATTGTTGCTTATATTTGCGGTAGTGTTGTTCTCTATCTGTACGACATTCGCGAGCACCGATAAGAATACAGAGAATCAAAAATCGATACCAGACGTTGACCAAAAAGCGCCTGGTTTTTCGTTGCCTGGATTAGGTGAGCAGATTGAGCTAGCCAAACTGGAAGGCAGTGTGGTGTATGTTGATTTTTGGGCTTCCTGGTGTAAACCATGTAAAAAATCATTTTCTTGGATGAATGCCATGCAAGATCGATATGGCAAAGATGGTTTTAAAATTATAGCGATTAATCTCGATTCTACACGTCAAGATGCAAATACATTTTTAGAGCAATATCCTGCGTCATTTTCTATTGCTTTTGATCCTGATGGCTATACCGCTGAGCTTTATCAGGTGAAAGGTATGCCAAGTTCTTACCTTATTTCACGCGATGGCAATATTGCTTATCGTCATTTAGGTTTTCGTCCAAATGATAAACAGCTATTAGAGGCGGCGATAGAGCATATGGTGAGGTCATTATGAGGAAACTTATTTTAGTTGTACTTATGTTGGTATTAGCTTTAAGCGGTTGCTCAGTCCTAAAAAAAACGGCAAAGGGTGCTCAAGGTGCAGTCTCTGGTGCGGGTAAGACAGTTAGTAATATTTTTAAGTCAGAACCTATCAAACCTTGGGAAAGAAATATTTTGGCGGAAGATAGTATGCAGTTAGTGCCTGATGCTATGGATGCCTACGTTGATGAACATATTTATTTTAGTAAAGAGGGTTCGCGAGGCGGCAGCAGCATAGGCGGTGGTGGCTGTGGGTGTAATTAAATTATGAAAAAACACGAATCTATTAGAAAGCGTTTGGGCTTGGCTATCTGTGCGTTGGCAGCAAACCCTGCAGCGGCGGCAGAAGGTGATCGCGCTGTAGAAAATGATTGGGTGATCGACTCATCTATTTTACGTTACTCAGAAGATGGCCGTGTCGATGTTAATAAAGCCATTCTCACCGTCGATGGAAATGTCAGTAATACTGATAACGTAAAAGTAGATATCGTATTTGATAGTTTAACCGGCGCGACGCCAACCGGCGCGGTCAATACTCCCAGTACTATGGTTACCTTTACCAGCACATCCGGTGGAGTGAGTGGCACAGCGAGCAATGGCGGCGCTATAGAGCTTGCAGATTTTGATGACACACGTTTGGCAGTCGGTTTAGATTGGGAGCGTACGGCTAGTCGTAGACTGCGTCATAATTTTGGTACGAATCTTTCGGTGGAGAACGATTGGCGCTCATTTGGCGCAAGCTATGAGTTGGCTAAAGATTCGAAAAGCAAACGCAATACTTATAACGTCGGTATTTCGTATACTAATGATGAGATATTCCAAATCGGCGGCGGCACGCCAGAAGGTTTGTCTGCTGTTGGTCCACAACCATTTCTGGGTGATGGTTCACGTAATACATTTGACTTGCTAGCTGGTATTTCACGCGCGCTCAACCGTCGCACTGTGGGTCAGTTTACCCTTACAGCAGGTTTTTCCGATGGTTACCACAATGACCCATATAAGGTGATTAGCCAGATTGATTCAGACCGGGAACTCGAAGTAGATCGCTTCTTCGAGCAGCGTCCTGAAGAAAGAACACGTTATACCTTGTTCGGTAAAATAGTACATCGATTGTCTAATGATAGAGACACAGCAAACTTTTCTTACCGTTTTTACGATGATGACTGGGAAATCACATCTCATACCATCGACTTAAAATATCGCAGAGATATCGGTAGAGGAAAATTCTTTGAGCCGCATTTTCGTGTCTATCATCAAAGTGCTGCATTTTTCTATTCAAATAGCCTGGAACCAGGTGATTTGCCTGAATACGCAAGTGCGGACTCCAGGTTGGATGAATTTACTGGTTTTACCATTGGTATTAAATATGGTATGCCGCTGGGTAAAAAAGGCAAGTTTAGAGTGCGAGCCGAGTATATTGATCAGTCATTTGAAGAAGCGCAATTCGATGAGTTGACAGCAACATTGTTTCAGTTGAGCTATCAAAAAGCATTCTAGTCAACAGTAAATAAAAAAGTGTATGGCAGTGACTACGCACACCGCCATACACTCTAAAAACATTTAGCTGAACTAACCGTTTTTAAATCATGCTACTGAACTTGCTGTACTGCGAAGCCGTCATTATCACCGGTAGCAACGGTCCAACCATCAAACTGACTAGCGTTTGCGGGGTTGCCCGAACGTACGGCACCGACATGAGTCATATCATAGCCACCCGTATCGTCAGCAACATCTAAGTTAAACGCGTTGTTTCCGTTAATGATAAATGGAGAATTAGTATCAGAAGCATCTACTACGTTGTTAGCTGCGACCATAGGCGTCAGCGAGCCGTCGGCACCTTGGATATTGGTATTACCATCAAGAAAACCATTGAGGAAATTAGAGTTAGCTACCAAGCCGTTACCGATGCCACGTAGATTGTCTAGATACCAACCAGCGGTGAAATTGCCACTACGATCCGCTATCTCACCTGTAAAGTTAATGCCACCAGCGGCAGGATTAAAGTTACCTTGGTTACCCGCTACACCGGTTGTACCAATCTCACCAGCTGTGCCATTGTAATAAACAATACCATCGGCATTTGGGCTGTTTGGAGTGGCTACCGTGTTATTAGGAAAACCTGTTGAGGTGGCGCGGACGATACCGAATTCTCCAGGCAATGCGCCTGTTTCATTAGCACAATGCACACCGTCTAAATAAGTAGGACCAGGGATCGAAGTGTCAATGCCTGAAAGGTTCGCATTCTCGTCTGCTTCGAAACAACCATTACGAAAGTTAGCGATCAAGACATTTGCCATTCGGATTTGATCACTATTATCGGCAAACAAAATACCGAATTCGTTAGCAGTTGTATCAGCGCTCGCTGCGACAGTAGTGGTGTCTCGTCCTACCAGCGTGGCGTTAACGATACGTGGGTTCGAGTCACCATCGCCATTACCGGGGGTTGATTCGCTGGCATAAATACCTGAGCGACCAGTGCTGCCATCGCTATCCTGGTTATGAATGACCATGAGGTCTTTGATAAGGCCGTTAAAGTCACGGTACCAAACACCGTCACGGGCTGAGCCGGTGGCTAACAACCATGACATGCGAGGGTCGCCATTAAGGATATGAAAGCCATCACGAGCAGAGTTGTGAGACTGTACAAATGTTAGAGTTGTGTTGCTATCAACGCCGTTAAGAACGATATTGTCTTGATATGTTACGGTTCCGCCATCGATTGTGATAGACACTGATGCGCCTGCTTCAGCAACCACAACGTAATCAAGATCGTTAGCACCTTGAGTGCCTGTTAAAGTTGGTAAGCCGTTAAAGCCACGTAAGAATACGCCACCCCATTCGCCGCTGCCGTCAACACCGTCATCATCGGAAAGAAATTGCACTGGGTTTGCACCGGTGCCATTGGCTTGCAGAGCTGAGCCAGGGTAAACGAGCACGTGGTCAGTACCATCGCCACGGATTTGTGTGCCCGCGTCAATATCTAGTGTTGTTGGTACACCATTGTCACCCACTTGTAGGCGGCCTTCTAGAAACCATGTGACATTAGCAGCTAATGTAGCGTCTTCAACTAAGGTGCCACCGACTTGGCATTGATCAGCGGCAATTTCGGTTACCGCAAGATTACCAACTGTCTCAGGGCAAGTTTGCGCATTATTATTACTGCTACTACCACCACATGCTGCAAGCGCTGCAATAGCGGGCAGCACTATAGCCATATGTACTTGGTGCTTCAAATTCATTGATCTCTCCTGTTGAATGTGACTATTGTTTTCAGGAGCGTATGAGGCAGGGTTAGTGCGAGTTGGTTCAACCGCGAAAAAATTTTAATGTTTTGTTACATTTTACAGTCTAAGAAAAAAATTATTTCAATCTATAACTGACTTGTAAAAGTAATTGTGGTGAAAGAAGTGGTTGTTGGCCAAATAAAATGGTGCCGTTTTCGCTGTTCCAGCCATAGGAAAGATCTACGTTTAACCTTGATGCTGAATAGCCAATACCTATATTAGCATAGTGATAATCTGTAAACCGTTGCTCGGATAGTTGCTGACTGCCAACTTGTGCTGACCAATATGTATTGCGGTTAAAATTGTGTGAATATGAAAGTGTTCCACCGTAACCCTCTGTATCTCGCTCATAGTAGTCAGGCGAGTAGTCAAGACTGAGAAGCCAGTTGTCTTGATAGGCGAGCTGAAAAATAAATTCAGTAAAGTCCCATTCTGCAAGTGAGCCAGGAAACTCGCGGTGTTGTATGGAAAAAGAGGTATACCAATCGTTACCGAATGTTTGATCTAGACCAATGTATGCGCCAACTGACCGCTGTCTTTGACGATTTCGCCTAACATCGGCTTCACGTGCATCAAAGCCAAGAAATAATGATTGTAGTAGGCGCCACTCAGCATTTATGCCAATACTAGGTTCGCCTTGCGTCTCGGTGGTACCATCATATATCCAATCGGAAGCTGCATTGATAATGACGCCAATTTCTTCAGACACACTATCGGTGTCATAGGCCCAAACACTCGGACAAAGACAGATAAGTGCAGAATAAAATATAGGTCGATGAGTTAAAAATTTTTGCACTACAACAACAGGAAATTATTTATGTCTATATGATAGCCTAATCCTGGTTTGAAGTGATGCCTTATATGCAGTCTTTTGTTTTTCTTAAAATTGTAATCAGTGTTGCTTAAGTTCAGCTCTGTATTAACCACTGTTTTAGATCGGTGATAATTTCATGTCGAGCAGCGTTGGGTTGACGATTAATCAGGCAGGCTGCCATCGCGGTGACGCGTGGCGCGGCAATTGAGTGTCCGGAAATTAAATCATAACCTGCTTGCGGTGTGAGTGAGATTGCGTGACGCGGCGCGTAGAGTATGTTGTCAGAAGTGAGCTGTTTCGCTTTGTTATCAACACCATAGGCGTATATAACCCCTTTTTTTTGTTTTGGAAAACGCTTTTTAGGGTCTCGACTATCATCGTATGCAGCGACGACAAGGGTATTTTTTTTAAGTAACAAGGCTAGTAATTTGTCTAGCACCTTATCATAAGGACCTGAAAGACTCAGATTGAGAATGTCGGGTTGTAAGTCAATGGCAGCGTCAAGTGCCAGGGCGAGAGTCAGTGTATTACACACTCCCGTGCCGGCATCATCTTGCCAACAACCGCGTAGTAAGTGAACATTCGCTTTGTTGGCAAGACCAGATAGGCCTTTGGGTGAGGCTGGTACAGCTGCGATTAAGCCGACTACGGCAGTGCCATGAACTTCATTTTCAGGTAATCCACGATTTCCAGCAAAATTACTTTTCGTTATACGGCTTTGAGTTAAATCGGGGTGGCTAGTGTCAGCAGAGGTATCAATTACCGCTATAGTAACGTTGTCTCCGCGTTCACTGATGCTATTGAAGAAGAGATTAATTCGTGAATCGTCATTGTGTGAGGGCTGGCCGCTATTCTCCACAGCAAAGTCATTGAAAGGCTGAACCCAACGCACGCGACTATCACTTTCCAGAGCGGCAAGCACTTCAGCCGATGGTTTGGCAATAGCAAAGCAGTGTACATCCAGATTCCTTAATGGCCATTCAGACAATATAGATAGGCCGTGGTCTTTAGCGATAGCCGCAGCCGCTTGATGTAATAAGGGATCATCGTCATAGGCTAAGCGAGCAGAATAACCGGGTCCAGAAATACCACGTTTTCGCCTTTCGCTGCGCGGGTCATCAATCACGACCATCATTACTGCATTGCTATTATCCAGATCACTGACATTTGATTCATGAACACTTGCGCAACTAGCAGCAAGTGTGGCAGTCATTACGATGATTAAGGCCTTGATAATAAAGAGACTATTCGACATAGGCGTTAATGTGATCGTTTGATTTGTACATATTTGATTCTTTTGTCATTTTCTAGCATCTTAGCAAGTGTTTCTAGTCGCTCATTATTTTTAGGTATAACGTCAACAGCATTTGCATCAGCGTAGCGTTTTACGATCATTAAGTCATATTCGTCAAGCAGTTTATTTAACGCTGTGTCATCTAAGTCGTCGTTATTAATCATTCGCAGTAGCGGTTGATTAACGGTTGATGGTGAATCTGAGAGAGTTTCGAACTCATTAATCGTCTGGCTGTGTGGAAAATACGCGACAACAACGGCAACAAGGACGGCTATGGCAACAGATGGTGCCCATGTCGTCCAGCGTGAAGAGAGTATATTCCAGGTACTATCAACCAAACTGCTTGTATTTTCCGGACCATCGAGTCGATCGGCGATGCTAGAGAATTGCGGTACCGAAGAAGGAGCGTCCTGCTCGGCTAAGATAGACATTTGGATATTGCGCTCAAACTCAACGAGGTTTTGTAACTGAGGGTCTTCAGCCAACGCGCTTGTAAACGCATGTAGATCAGATTCTGAAAGATGACCATTGAGATAATCAGCAATCAATCCTTCAAGCGGGTGTGGTGTGTGGTCAGTTTTCATTTTCATGACTCCATTTGATTCGCGCTTGATTCTTCAACAAAAGCACGAATCTTTCTTCTTGCATGGTGTAGGCGGGTTTTCACCGTGTTTGTAGGACATTTCGCAATCTGGCTTACTTCTTCCGTAGAGTAACCACCAAAATAACAAAGTTCGATGACTAGTCGATGTTTGGCCGACAGGGTTTCTAATGCTTGACCAATTAAATTGGTTTGAAGCAAATTCTCTTCTATCGAAGTGCTCATGTCAGGGGCTTCGTCTTGGGTTTCATTTGGACCAAAAACATCCACTATTCCCTGGCGAAATTTTTGTTTTTTTACCATTCGTAAACACGCGCGATAAGCAGTGGAGAAAACCCAACTCGATACCTTAGACTGGCCTTGGAATTGGTGTGATTTATCCCAAACTTTAAGCATGACATCGTTATAGGCCTCTTCAATTACGTTTTCGTCGGTAGTTAAGCGTCGCAGAAAACTGGTTAATCTTGGTCGATACTGCACGTATAAGGCTTCCATTGCGGTATGATCCCTTGACGAGGAAATTCGTTCAATCAGCGCTCTATCTGCGAGGTCATTTTTGTCCTCGTTTTCTGGTTTGGCGATACCGCCTTTGGTTGTGGCCAGCGGAGTATTCATGATCCTCAGCAATAGTTAATAAATTCGATTATGTGCATGATAAGCAGTGAGCTTATCCAGACGCCATTTTTATAGCAATCCGAATAGGCGTGGTATTCTGATATCTAGAGACAGTCGGCTGCTAATCGGTTCATTTGGCAGTAAGATTTAGCCGGTAAATCAGAAATAGTGATTTTTAGCTGGAAATATAGTCGGCTTAGCGGTCTTTAGTACGGACTTTTTGCTTTGATTTAAAGAGGTAGTAGCTATAAATAAAGCCAGCGGTTAAATTATCTTTGGTCTCTACCAATGGCGAATCGTCAAAAACTGCGCCACTTATATTGTCGTAACGCAAGAAAAATACGATTAAACGTTTGCGGTTCTTTGAGACCAGGCTCAATGTCGATCGAGTACCAGCAAAGCCACTATCAGCGTCAAAGGCGGTACGTTCGGTGGTGGCGAACTGCGGTTCAACTCCGTAAAAAATATTGTTGTACTCACTATCGGCAAACTGAGGGCCAAATGACGCGTTAAAGCGCCATGGTTTTGCTCCAGAGTGGAGCTGGTGAAAGTAGGCAAGGTTGGGTGAAAATGTATAGCCAGCTTGAGAGACTCCATCACTGCTAATGGCGAAGCTGCTGCGAATAGGTAAGCGAAGCTGCCATTCACTTTTCGGATTTTTATCTAAAGTGATTTCGAGCGAAGGGCCTATTTGCAGCAGGTTGTCGATGTCAGGCAAGCCGCGACGAAGTTCAACGTCATCACTGTCAACGGCCAGGTTAAAGTCTAGACTTATATCCAATTTGTAAGTGGGTGTTTTGGAGAGTTGCGCGCGAACACCTTCATCATCCGATTTAAATATGTCGCCGCGATAAACGATTAGCGGTGCAGGAAAGAAGAACGTTCTTGTTTCTTTAGTGCCAGTATAAAGTGACTGATATAAGCCACCTGCGCCTAAGCCAAACTCCCATTTGGGTAATTCTTCTGCATAGCTATGTGAATAGCCGAAAGTCAAAGCAAGTATAAAAATAAGTGGCTGGTAAAACTTCATTGCTAGGGCGACGAAAAAGGAAGCATCGCTTGATTGTAGCAAACTTTATTAAAAGGAATTTTACCACCGGAACTATCATGCGATCATGTTTCTAAAATAAATAACGAATAGGTATTTCATGTTGCTAAGGAAACATCGGTGCCTCGCCCACAATAGTCTCATCGATAGCAGGTTCACCATTAATCGAATAAACTGAATCTTGAGTCAGTACTTCCGGGTTTTGCACGCCAAAATATTGATAAATACTTGATGCAATAGACATAGGTTCAGTTTGATAGCTATCGCTTGTTGGCCGAGTAAACTGTCTGTTTTGGCCTGAGTTACCAAAGCGTTCTGTTGCGCCGACCACTTTGCCGAGTGCAGCGGAGCCACCTTGACGAACAGTACTACCGCCTAATGTATAAAAACTCTGGTTATTTCCGTGATCCCAACCTTGAGAGTTATTGAGATTAACATTACGACCAAAATCACCGTGAACATTTATTATGATGTTTCTAGTGTCTCGTAGTCCGCCCTGTGAAACATCAGAGAAACGAATATGTTTCATTGCTACACGTAATGCACGCATCAAGTCTCGCATACGAGGAATGTAACGTTCTAATGCTGAGTTGTGGTCATCCCATCCACCAAGGCCGCCACCGACTGTAATGTACATACTGTCAGGGTTAGCAATTGCTAGCGTAACAGCTGCACGTAAACGGTCTGTGTAACGATTGTTAGTAGGATATTGTAAGACGCCGTTCTCATCGGCATCAGGGTCCCCTACACCAACATTTGGTAAGGTGCTAGAGGCGACTTCGAAATCACCGACGAGAGAATCAAGTTGTGCGCGGGAAGAAAAGCCGTCGATAGTATTCGGGTAGCGACTTCGCGTATCGGCATCAATGACTTTTGCAACCAAGGCTTCCAGAGCGGTATCGTGAGGATTATCTGATCGGTTATATGGGTTGTCGAAATTATCATCCAGGCTGATGTCTCTTAATGATTGCGGTAAGGCAATATCAAGATTTCGCCTAAATGCAACGGTTTCACCTTCAAAAGAAACAAACGGTAATACCAGTTGCTCAACTGTTCTACCGCCAAATAATGCACTGCCGTCCAAAGCGGCGCGATTATTGAATAGAACGGCTGCGAGCGTGTTACCGATCCCAGGGCTGTTATCAATATCGAGATTACCCATTTGACTTGAAAAAACACTAGGTCGATGGGCTCGGGTATTATTCTTCAAGCGGTTAATGGTTCGGTACACGCTTAAATCTCCTGAAGCAAGCATATCTTCCATCTCGTTGCCACCGGCGTCACTCCAAAAACCATTTCGTGTAATGCGACCATTATTATCAGTGGTGGCACGTAATAAGTTGTTTGGGTAAGGATTTTGAGAGTTAGCATTGATATCGGCAATGTTGGTTAGATTACCAGCAAGCTCCGATGGGCCGCCATAGAGAAAGATATTGATCACCTGTGGCAAAACGCTAGGTGCAGTAAAGTTAACACTGTTAACTTGCGGCATTGCCATGGCCTGGCGAATAAACATATTGTTGCTCGATAGGCTTGGTAATATTCCAACAGCGCTCATCGCACCTAGGCTTTTAATAAATTTTCTACGTTTCATAATATTTCCTTCTAATTCTAGCTAGGTGTAATTTGGTTAAAGTAATAAATTTCTGGAAGCCTGGTGATATAATCAAAAACAATTTGTGCAACTTCATCATGACTGTTTCTTGCGATCGTTTGACCGCCTTCATCCAGGTAACCGAGAGAATCTGCAAGCGCTAGAAGATCTGTTTGTTCATCTGGCACTGCGCGACGTAAACATGCGGTCATAAATAAATAATCGATATACTCGGCAGCAGAAAGTTGCGCCACATCATCATCGACTAATTGATTTCGCCATTGTGTTCTGTCTATCATCAACGCCTCGCGAAAACCCTTATGATAGTTAGCAAATGCAAAGGCATCTTGTGGTATCCCCGCAATACGACCAAGCTTCGATCTCATAGTAGGCCAGCCCATTTGTTCTAAATGTGTTTCTCTTAGCCCGCCACTACCGCTGGCCATGCCTCGCCATATATCACGTCTTGCATCCCAGCCGATTTGTCCAGCAGTGCTGAAAAATATTTCTTCGAATGATTTGGCGCGCTCGGTGAGTAATAAATATTCACGGGAGAAAATAATTCCTGCGACGATGTCCTGGAATGTTTGTGCGCCACTATCGACAATGTCTTGAACCATTTGGCCACGAAGTGTTGCGTCACGACCTTGCATATAATAGTCAACCAATACTCTTGCCATACGTGGTATGAGTAAAGGATGGCTAGCAATGAAGTCATAGAAGTCGTTGCAGCGTGTTATAAAGGCGGGTGTATAGGGAGGTAAATTTTCGTTAGCAAATATAAGCTGAGGTGTGGTGTTAATATCGCCTGTAGACATTAATAAATAGCCTTCATCCTCATCGGTAAGAAACAGATCCTGGCATGCTATTGAAGCACTCGGAACATCTTCATCCCGGTCGAAAAGACCTAGATATATTTCAATCATCTCTCTTGTATTATCTTCAGGTGAGCGAAAGCGACGCCAGTTTTCTAGACTGCGTTGGTGGCGAGCAACGATTTGCCGAATATTTCTATTAAAGCGCAAATCTTGAACTAAATTGTTGTAAACAGAAAAGACATCCTCTATGTCTACGCTATCGATTTCCTCAGCGGGAGAAAATAAAATGGTATTCATAAGAATATAGGCCACGTAGCGGTCGAACATGTCTTTACTGAGTGGGTATTCGTAAAACTGTGCTAACGGCTCTTCTCGTGGGCGATCGTTACTAAAGCGATAGCCTTCGTTTATTCTAGTATCAGCTTCAAATCGCTCTCCAATGCTTAAGGCAGTAGCGATAGACCGGTGAGTATCGGCCATAAGCGTAGAAATTGCTCCGGTAGCTAGGGTTGCAGATGCAATAGGGTTGTCAGAGTTGCCTTGCATGCCTTGTGAAATATTAAACAGCTCGTTGACGGGCATCCCTTTCATCATCGTGCCAAGAAGCTTGTTTGCAACCTGAAGCTGTTGTTCTTCAGATAAGGTATCTAGTTCTTCCTGGCTTAGTGCTGTCGCCGAGCCAGACATTGTCGCGAGTTCAGTATTAGCGGTAGACCCAGAGCTCGAGCTGCCGCTTGGAGCGCCGCCACATGCGGCTAGAGCGAAGTAAGCAGAAATTAACAGAAATATTTTAAAATTCATTTTAGGCGCCTTATTTCAGTTCTACCAAATTACATAACCATGCGCCCTTTTGAACAATACTCAGTATTGTCGCCTCGGTGGTAAGCTTGCCAATGGATAACTTAATTAACTGAGAACACCCTCACAAAACTTTGTCTTTTTCTGAGCGATATAGTGACTGATGACTAAATTGTGGCGTAGGTCGCATCCAAGAGTATGCAAGTAGTAAAAAGAGAAACGCGCCTGGAATATCGAGATGGCTGTTGGCAAGGTAGCTTTACTGCGATGGCCAGCCCGTGCCAGTTAATGGTGGATGGTTGTGATGAAAGCTTGGCAACAAGCCTGTTACAAATGGTTGCTAAAGAAGCTTGGCGTATTGAGACAAGCTATAGTCGTTATCGTGAAGATAATATTATCCACAAGTTGAATAATGCGAATGGCGAAGCTATTGAGCTTGATGATGAAGCCTGCCGTTTAATCGAATTTGCAGATCAACTATTTGAGTTGAGTGATGGCTTGTTTGATATTACATCAGGTGTATTAAGACGAGTTTGGCGTTTTGATGGTAGTAACAATATTCCGCGACAGTCAGCCATAGATAAAATATTACCAAGCATTGGTTGGCAAAAAGTACGGTGGCAAAGCCCTTGGTTAACCATACCATCAGGTATGCAAATTGATTTTGGGGGAATAGGTAAGGAATATGCCGTTGACAGAGCAGCTGGCTTAGTGGCTAAAGCGTGTCAAAACAACTTCTTAATTAATTTTGGTGGAGATATGTTTGTTAGTGGGCCACGTCAAAATGGGCGAGCATGGCGAACTGGCATTGAAAACCCGGATATGCTTGGCGAGGCCTTGGGTGTGCTGGATATATATAAAGGTGCGCTTGCAACAAGCGGTGACTCACGGCGCTACTTAATGAAAAAAGGAGTTCGTTACAGCCATGTGTTAAACCCAAAGACAGGCTGGCCGGTTAAAAATGCACCGCATTCAATAACGGTAGCTTCATCCAATTGCGTGGAGGCAGGGATGTTATCAACTTTGAGTTTGCTACAAGGTGAAAATGCAGAAAAATTTCTTCAAGAACAAAATGTGGAGTATTGGTGTATACGTTAATACAGTTTGGTAAAGAAATTCTAAATTCTAATTAATTTATTTTGTTTCTATAAATTTCTTCGTAATTCAGTAATCATACAGTACAAAAAGAGTATGCTTAGATCCTAGTAGAAGAGTTCGTCAGGTATTATGTGGCGAGTTTTTTGGCATGGTGGCTATATTCGAATTGAGAATGTATTTGCTATGGAGGATGTGATGAAAACACTTGTAAAGTATTTTTTTGTTATTGTTATGGTGTTGGCGGTAAGCGCTTGCGCGACAGATGATCCGAATAAACGTGCAAAGGCTGGCGCTGGTATTGGCGCGGTTGTTGGCGCAATTATTGGCCATCAGATTGATGATGACCATCGCTCGAGCAAAGTTGTTGGTGCAGCTGTAGGTGCAATTGTTGGTGGTGCTGTTGGTGGTTATATGGATAAACAGCAAAGAGAGTTTGAGGAAGCGCTGGCAGAAGAAGAGAGACAAAATGCTATTGAAATTGAGCGCCTTAAAGACGATACATTGAAACTCAGTCTCAATTCAGAGGTTTCATTTGATTTTGGCAAAGATGATGTAAAAAGTGCATTTTATCCCACGCTAGATAAACTGAGCGACGTTATTAACAAATATGATCGTACCGTTGTGCATGTTGTTGGACATACAGATAGCGTGGGTAGTGAAGCATTTAATCAGCAGTTATCAGAACGCCGTGCGCAGTCTGTGGCTGCATACATGCTGAATCGAAGCGTAGCAGAATCACGGTTACAGACCGAAGGCAGAGGTGAGTTGGAACCTCGAGATTCAAACGAAACTGAAGCCGGGAGGGCTTTAAATCGCCGTGTAGAGATATTTCTCAAGCCCATTGTTGAGGGCGAAGAGCAGCAAGCTTATACACCACCCAGTTACTAAATCCGAAATTCTCTAGTGTTGGTGTCGCTAGCCAGCCCATCTGGCTAACGCAGTACCCTTCTTGATGCGTCGTCATTTCCTTATAATTACGAGTTTTCGTGAAAAACTTAGCGCAATTCCAAAAAGTATTTCGTCAACCGTTTTTGATAAATATATTTAAACTTTTGTTATAAATACTTTAATAATCATTTAGATACTTACTTTCAGAAAAAACCATATTATTTGTAAGGGAATCAATATATGGTCAATATACAGTAAAATATTGCTATATATTGTGCTTTATTGTCTCCAGATTCGTGAATTTCTTCACAATAATTTCTTTAAACTGAAATACCACTCGGGTAATATGGACATACTTTTTTGGGAGAATGCACAGAAAAGTGATATCTACGTTATATTTTTGTTAATTTTACTAAGAGGTAACTCATGAAACTACGTAAGACATCGGCACTTGTCTTAGCTGCGTTAGTTTCGTTGCCATTAGCTTCAGCCACTGTGCTTGCTGAAACTGATGATAACGATGCGGTAGCGCAAACTGAGACCCAAGCTTTGGGGTATCTGGGTGAGTTGAGCGAATCAATCATCTTGTCTGGACGACTAGAAGAGTTTAAATCCACTAGTAGATATGATGATATCTACGCAAATGGGGAAACTCTCGCTAAGCGCATCAAATTTTGGCACAACGTTGCACTAGATACCGTGGCGCTTGACCACACACCTGGTGCATCTGCAAGCTTCGAACCTGGTACCCCAGGCTTCGCATCACCTGACCAAGGCGGTCCTACCCGTACAAGTCGCGCATTGGCTATGGTTCACATTGCAATGTTCGATGCAGTAAATGCAATTCAGCAGCAATATCATCCCTACGCAGGTGGTGATATTGTTGCCGCTCATGGAGCGTCAGCAGATGCAGCTGTGGTGTTTGCTGCTGCGAGAACACTGCGTCGTTTATATCCTGCACAACGTGATCGTATAAATGCTATTTTTTCTGCAGAAAAAGATCGTGTAAAAGTGTTTACAACTAACGCAGAATTTCGTGCAGGTAGGGCCGTTGGGGTGGCAGCATTTAAAGCAGTTCGTGATGCGCGTCGCGGTGATCGGTCAAGACAAGCAGAGCCTAACTTTGGCGAAGGCGGTAAAGTGGCTAATGGTGGAACAACCACTTTCTTCGGTACAGGCGTGAACGGCGGCGGCGCCAATATTGGTGAATGGCAGCCTGATCCTAACGTACCAGAAGAAGCGCCAGATTTCGAGCTGGCACTGGGTGCTTTTTGGGGTAATGTTAAGCCATTTTTCATGAGTAGTGGTGATCAATTCCGCACCCCTGCTCCACCACTTCCTGACGATCCTGAGTTCTATGAATATGCAGAAGCCTTTGAGGAAGTTGCTCGTATAGGTGGTGCTGAAGACAATGCTAATACACCAAGTGTAGGTACTGATAGAACACGTTTTATTGGTAACTACTGGGGTTATGATGGTGTGCCACTTATTGGTGTACCACCACGAGTTTATAATCAAATTGCTTCTCAGTTGGCTTTTGAAAAGTACAGCGACGACGCCTTGGCGTTTGCTCGCGTATTAGCCATGGTTAACATTGCGATGGCTGATGTCGGTATTGCAGCATGGGACAGCAAGTATTTTTACAACTACTGGCGTCCAGTAACCGGTGTACAAGCAGAAGACAATAACCCAATGACGGTTAACGATCCTACTTGGGATCCAGTCGGCGTTTCCGTGGTTAATACGGCAGAAGCCATTCGTCCTACGCCGCCATTCCCGGCTTATCCCTCAGGTCATGCAGCGTTTGGTGCAACTACGTTTGAAATCTTACGTGAAGCAGTTGGTAACGTTCGCTTTACGTTCGTATCAGATGAGTATGATGGCGTTAGCGTAATGCCAACCGAAAGCGGCCCGGTTACACGTCCTTTCGTGCCTCGCCGTTTTTCTAGCTTGGATATCGCGCAAGAAAGCAATGGCATTAGCCGTATTTACAACGGAGTTCATTGGGACTTCGATAATACAGCTGGCCAGGCGCAAGGCGAGTCAATTGCACGCTTCCTAATGGAAGATATCACTGCATTTCAGCCTAAGTAAGATATCTAACTTGTTAGTTTCTATAAGTTAGCAATACTTCCAGCGTCGCCCTACTGGCGGCGCTGGTTTTCTGATTGTTTTTTCTTTTTAGATTTTTGATAAAGAGTAGGGTAATGCTATGAATATATTCAAAATTTCAAGCATGCTGCTATTAGCAATTGCTGCATGTACAGGTGTTGGCAACATGGCGCTTGCAGATCAAAGTGCTAGCCAAACTGATGAGCGCGAGTTTATCGAATTATTTCCATCTGATATTAAAGCGCCATTTACGCAAGAAACTGTCACAAAACTTAACGAAATTGTTCGGCGCTCTTATGATGCAATTAACGAATATGATGACGTTATTGAAGGGATTCGCGTGAGTGTTAAAAAAGCCTCGAGTAAGCAGACTGTACCTGGTTTAAAGCAGCGGGCAGAGGAAAAGGTAGAAAAGATTTACTCATTAGACGAGGCGTCTAAAACAGCGTTAACAGATATGGTGCTCGCAGCTAAAGAACTACGTGGTAGTGATGAAGTTTATAATGCCGCCATTCTTGAAGGTATGATGCAATTTGTTGAAGAGGTAGAAAGAGAAATTTCAACAGAACGCAACCATCTCGACAATTTGCTAGAGTCAGCAGTTTAGTTCTCCATATCACACCACAGCGCTCTATCTTATTTTTAGGTAGAGCGCTAAACTTTCCCTCCGCCGAATAGTCATAGGCGATACATTATTGTGACTAATTTGTAAAACTAGTGAAATCTTTTTGGTTTATGGTTCGTGGCAGTTGTCAAAAGGGTGGCATAGCTGGATGAAGTCGTTTCTTATTATCAGTGTATTGGTATTGGCGGGCTGCACTACTTTACCTAAGCAGGAAAATTGGCCGGCTGAAATACCGCCATACGATTATTTTGTCGGCCAGTATCAAAGTGATGTGGGAAACCGCAAAGAGCAAAGTTTAAATGCCTATTTGGGTTGGGTAAAAAATTTCTACGATGGGTTTCTGGTAGGTAATAGAGGTTGGCTAGCAATTTCACAAGAAGCCGAGGAAATGATCGATGATCCGGAAAAGCAACAAAGCGTAGAAGAAAAACTCTATCTGTTGGGTAAGAAAATATCGGCAGAGTGGTCAAAATCCAAAAAACATCAGCGAATCAATACGCGTCTATTAGGTATCTGGGGTGCATCCTTGCAAGAAGCCATTGATAGAGATGAACCGCTAGAATACATTGATAGTGTTGAATCGGATGTTGATGCCTTATTGTTAGGCGACTTAAAAAAAGAAGAAATCGAGAACTATCGATATTTCCCTGAATCAGATAGCTTCTTTTTTTAGCCTAGATGAGTATAGCAGCCTAATTACGATGCCACATTTCTGAAACATAATCATAATAAGTCGGCAATAAGCATTACATAAACTGTGCGAGTTTATTACAAAATAACTCGGAGCATGTGATGCCTTTAACAAAAAACAAGAATTTGGTAATAAGCATTGCTGTCTCGACAGCTTTGCTTTCTAGCTGTGGCGGTGGAAGTAGCAATAACAGCCAAGCTGAACCCTTTCTCATAGAGTTAGGGCGCTTTGAAACAGGGCAGTTTGATGAGTCAGCAGCTGAGATTCTCTCGTTTGACCCCGTTACCGATCGTTTATTTGTGGTCAATGCGCAGTCTGGTACCGTAGACGTATTAGATATTTCAGATCCTAATGCTCCTGTTCTAGATAACGCACAAATCGATTTTGCGGCATTCGATGCAGCAAATGCTGGCTTTGCTCGTGGAGATGTAAACAGCGTTGATGTTAACTCTACAGCACATGTAATAGCCGTTGCCGTAGCTTCAGATTCTGATACTAGCACTGGTCGCGTTGCATTTTTTAATACCGATACGTTAGCGCTAATTTCTTCGGTAGAAGTGGGTGTGTTACCTGATAGCCTAGTTTTTACCAATAACGGAAATGCAGTATTGGTTGCTAACGAAGGAGAGCCAGCGCCTATCGTAAACGTGACCGATCCAGCGAATCCATTTTTTGATCCGTTTACTACTGCTAATGATCCAGAAGGGTCAATTAGTGTAATCAATGTGACGAGTGGTTTTGCAAGCCCAAGCGTTAGCACCGTAACGTTTGACGACACAACGCTTAATAGTGTTCTCGGTAATCCAACTGATCTTCAAAACTTTCTCAGGATGTCAGGGGTAGCGCTAGTGGGTAATGGTGAAACACTGGTTTTAGACCCAGTTTCAGGCCCTGTTGACCCAAGCCAATTACCACAGTTAGTCAGTATCGCCGCGGATTTAGAGCCCGAATTCGTAGCGGTATCTCCTGATGATCAAACAGCATGGGTAGTGCTGCAAGAAAATAATGCAGTGGCCGTCGTTGATATTTCTGATGTTAGTGCGCCCACTCTAGTTTCTATCAGAAGCTTTGGTGCTAAGGACTTTAGCGTAGAAGGCAATGAGCTAGATCTAAGCAATAGGGATGGTGAAGATGACGGGGCGGCAATCAATATTCGTCGTTGGCCAGTATTCGGTATGTATCGACCAGATACCATTGCTAGCTACAGCGTTAATGGCAACACATACTTTGTAACAGCTAATGAAGGTGATGCCAGAGAAATAGAAGATGAAGTTGATGATCCTAACAACCCAGGTGAAGAAATTGATGTTGCACAGGGTGAACTTATTCGTGGGGATGATGTTACCTTAGATCCTATCGTATTTGATCCAACTACTATTGCAAACACATTGGGCGCATTCGAGGGCGACCTTCAAGACGATGCTAATCTCGGCCGTATTGAGTTAACAGTTGCTTTCGGTGATACCGATGGTGATGCAGAACATGAACAATTATTTGCTTTCGGGGCGCGCTCATTCTCAATCTGGTCTAGCACTTTACCGACATCTTCCGTTGATCCAGCAAGTACTGCAACATTCAATCCTGCTGTCGCAGGTACTAATGCCATTGCCGGCGGTCTTGCCCAGGTGTTTGATAGTGGAAGTGACTTCGAAGATATCACATCAGAAAGATTCGGTATTAACTTCAACAATACAAATGATGAAAACGAACCAGAAAATCGCAGCGACGACGCTGGCCCAGAGCCAGAAGCATTAGCAGTGGGCGAAATTGATGGCAGATATTATGCCTTTATCGGCCTCGAGCGAGTAGGCGGTATTATGGTTTATGACATCACTGATCCTGCCGCACCAGTGTTTGAAGAGTATGCTAATGATCGAAATTTCGATACATCTCTAGATCCAAGTACAGGTGATGATATAGGCGACTTAGGTCCAGAAGGTATTGAGTTCATCAGTGCAGAAGACAGCCCAATTGATGAGCCTATGATTGCAGTAAGCAATGAAGTCAGTGGTACAACAACCTTGTATCGGGTTAATGTCGATAATTAGCTAGTTTTTCACTTCGTCAAAAAGCCACAGCATAATGCTGTGGCTTTTTTTGATTTATGAAAATCAGCCATAATAAGTTGGCCCAGTAAATAAATTACTACGTCAATTTACCCATTTACGCTTTTAGAAACGCCGTATAATAATACCGACTTAGATGAGTGTTAAAACGAATATATATGCTATAGCTTAAACGTTTTATAGGTTTTAGGTGTATGCCTCCTTGGGAATTTATATGAATTATTTCGCGCAAAATAAAACGAATGAATTCTTGCACAACGATTATGCGCTCTCAGTTGAAGGGCGATGGTTTCAAGAAGAACTCCTTGATTTAATTAAAGTGCAAATAAATGGCAATCGGCCTTGGGATATAAAAGTCAATGATCCTCGATTATATGCCCGCATATATCGAGATGGGACTCTTGGTTTGGCAGAGGCTTATATGGATGGTTGGTGGGACTGTGAGCAGTTAGATGTTCTTTTTACTAAGGCAATAAGTGCTAACCTAAGTGAAAACTTAGTTGGACTAGCACGCTTAAAAATCGCTCTAATTTCTATTGCCCACAAAGTATTTAATTTCCAAACAGTAAAGCGTGCTTTCCAGGTGGGTGAAAAACATTACGATATCGGAAACAACTTGTACCAACGTATGTTGGACTCATACATGATTTATAGTTGCGGTTATTGGCGAGAGGCCAAAAACTTAGCTCAAGCTCAAATAAACAAACTGGATTTAATATGTCGTAAGCTTGAATTAAAACCTAATATGGCGCTCTTGGATATCGGTTGTGGTTGGGGTGGTTTAGCTAAATATGCCGCAGAAAATTATGGTGTTAACGTCACGGGTATTACCATTTCAAAAGAACAACAAAAACTTGCTAAAAAAGCTGTTAATGGTCTAAATGTAGAGATTTTGCTACAAGACTATAGACTTCTTGAAGGTGAATTTGATCGAATTGTTTCTGTAGGAATGTTCGAGCATGTTGGCAGGAAAAACTATCACACCTATTTCTCCGCAGTGAAGCGCTTGTTAAAGTCAGATGGCTTATTTTTATTGCATACCATTGGTGAAGAGAATCTCACACCACCAGACCCTTTTATATCACGATACATATTTCCAAATGGCAACGTACCGTGCCGGCGACATATACAAAAGCACAGTAGCGGTTTATTCCGGCTAGAAGATTGGCATAACTTTGGGCCAGACTATGACGCTACCTTAATGGCCTGGGCAAAAAACTTTGAAAAAGAGTGGGATAATATTAAAGACGATTACGATGAAAAATTTTATCGTATGTGGAGATATTACCTCTATAGCTGTGCGGGCTACTTCCGTTCTAGAGAAGGGCGGCTATGGCAACTAGTGTTAAGCCATCCAGACAGAAAGCAAAGTTATGAAAGTATTAGATAGTTGTGCTGAGTTATTTAAATAAACAGAGCAGGTCAGCTGCTGTCGCGGATAAAGATTTAAAGCGTTTTACCAATATTTACTACAAGCAGGTAAATCTAAGAAGGTCGACATTACTATTTGCATGCATAACTCTTAATTACGCCCAACGCTTTGACCACAGATAATCAACTCTATAAGCAACAACTCCTTCAAGACAGTTAATTTTTATCTTAAAACTATTAGAATAGGCCTAGCTTAACAGCCTGTCGACTCTAAAAATGTTAGATTTGGTGGTCAGTTAAAGGGTGGGAGACTTTGCAATCCTTCCCGTACAGTGAACAGGTGAGATAACACTGCATAGTGTAAGAAAGAGAGTATTTGTGCCAATGACATTAGGTATTTAGGTTGAAACTTTAATTCGAAAAGCCAACTGCAACCGACAGGCAACTGTTTCGTCGGCTGCAGTTGATAGCGATATTAGTTATCGTCGCTGAAACTCTAGAGATTCACCTTCATCGATTGTGCCATTTAGGTTGTCATCGAATTGTAGAGTTAAAGTATCACTTGATACTTGAGCAAATAAATTAGTTGATCCATTTACTGCATCGTTAAGCCCTGTATCACCGTTATTATCAAATGTTTGAGTGATTGTTAACTGTCCAGTTGTGTCATCTCTGGAGAAAGTGCCACGCTCCATTCCTGACATTTCACCCGTTTCATCAAATGGTTCTTCTTCATCAATCTCCATGTGAACATAGGTACCGTCGTCAAAAAATACGAATGCTAAAAAGTCATTATCGGTAATATCGGTTGTCCAAACACCAAATAAATCACTAGATGCTGATCGAGATAACTCTAGTGACTCGTCTTCTTCGATAGTGCCATTTTGGTTGTCATCGAATTGTAGAGTTAAGGTATCACCTGATACTTGGGCAAATACAGTGGTTAATTCATCTGCTGCATCGTTAAGGCCTGTATCACCATTGTTATCAAATGTTTGGGTGATGGTTAATTGCCCAGTTGTGTTATCTCTAGAGAAAGTACCGCGTTCCATTCCTGACATTTCACCCATTTCGTCAAATGGTGCTTCTTCATCAATCTCCATGTGGACATAGGTACCATCATCAAAAAATATGAATGCTAAAAAGTCATTGTCGGTAATATCGGTTGTCCAGACGCCAGTGATATTGCTATTGGCTATAAAGTCTTCACCTTCATCAACTAAAGTATCCTCGAAATTAGCAATAGCATCATTCGCTGAGATTAACGTGGTATTTGTTGACCCCGAAGAGGAAACTAAACTAGTAACAGCAGTAGATGATTCAAAATCAATTTCTGACAAATTGAAATCCACTTGTGTAGCTGACGTTGTAGCGGTTTCAGTTATAGTAATACCATTGTCTGGGTCGCCATCTTCGTCCAGCGTCTGGAGCAGACGAATAATATTGACAACGGTAGTATCCGAAGTATCTTGGCTATTAGCCATATCCAATGGGGTCACCGTGCTAGCAGCATTAACGCTAGGTAGTTCAAGTTCGCCGATGAAAAATGTAACGGTTTCGCCCTCAAGAAACTCGTATTCACCAAGATTATTAGTCATACCCATTAGGGTTTCAGTTCTATAACCAACGTTGATAACAGGGCTATCTAAGAATACGCCGGTTTGTGTATTTGGCTGATCACCATCATTTGATGATCCACCTCCGCCACATGCTCCTAGTATAAGTTAAGTGATGCTCCTAGTAATGATATTTTTAATGCTTTCATTTATGTCCCCAGCTACGATTATTAGGAATACACATGTATTACTTAGCAAATATTATCGGTGTTCTTTCATGAGTCTTTAAGATAAATATCAATAACGCTTAAAGAGGATTAGATTAGGGGCTGTACTAGATTAGTTTGCCTGTGACGCCGTCAGCACGATTTGGGCAGATTGGTATGATTGCTTAAGAGATTGAATGAGTTCATCGTTAGCCTGAGAGGAGGACGATGATGAGTCAGATATCCACTGTTGAAAAGATGGTTCGTGACATTCGTCGCGGGTTTTGCTGGAGCGAAGCGTAATGCAAAACGCGTGATGAATAGGCAGTCGGGTTCAACTGCTCGTTAGGCGGCGACAGAATCATCTGTAAGTTTCTCTCTGAGCTCAGCTACAGAGTATGTGTTCTTCGCGGTAAAGAAGTACAGCTTAAGATTTGCTGACTGACAGGCCGATAGAACAAACTGATCTCTCGTAGCTCTTGAAGACTTTTTGTGGCTAGAGTCATTTAGCTCAATTACTTTCTCTACTGCCAATGTATCTGGGTCGCATAGAGTGAAATCAAAGTGTTTAGCAGAAATACGATTAAACGATTTTTGCCATGTAGACCTGTTGAGTCCCTTCTCAGGGGTTAGTACATCCGCAATTCTGACCTTGGAGTGAATTTCGTACGTATCGCCAATTGCTTGTTTAAGTACACAGTAGAAAGATCTTTCGGCGGGGGAAAGTAAAGGTCCGCTAATTCGATAGTTGAATTGCGATGCTGAATCCGAGGTTTTAGCTGACTTTAATTTTAGAGAAATGAAGAAAAGAATCGCGAGTAAAACTAGGACTACAATTATCAAATCCATGGTAATGGTCCTCTAGCCGCCTAACGCTCGCAGTTCATCCGTCCCCCGAAGGGGGAGTGGTTTGGAACGCGTTTGATAGACGGCCGCGAGGTTTATTGAATTTGTTAGTACTGCTTAGCATGGAGTTCACTCCCTTGAGGCTAAGGTTACCAGAATTAAGGCCGGCTATGCGCTCCTACGGATTGACTTGTTATGTTTTTGTAATTAAGCGATAATGTGTATTATATATAAATTTATACACAAAGGTGAAATATGAGAACTAACATTGTTATTGACGACCAACTTATGGAAAGTGCGTTAAAAGCTAGCGGCCTAAAGACAAAAAAAGCTGTTGTAGAACAAGGACTCAAACTATTGATAAAGAAAAACCAACAACAAGGAATACGTAAATTAAGAGGTAAATTAAAGTGGGAAGGTGACCTTGATGAAATGAGAGGCCGCAAGTGATATTGGTAGATACTAGCGTTTGGATAAATTACCTAAACGGAGCCAATACACGTGAGTGTGAGATACTAGACCATGCTCTTGAAGATGGAATTGCAGCTATTGGAGATATAATTTACCTTGAAATACTTCAAGGTTTTAGGCATGACAAAGATTATAAAAATGCCAAACGCGAACTGTCACAGCTGGATATTTTTGAGCTTTTTGGGCAACACATGGTAGAGAAATGTGCGAATAACTACAGAACTTTACGCAAGAAAGGAATAACAGTAAGAAGTACTAATGACGTCATAATTGCAACGTATTGTATTGAAAACAAGCTACCTCTTTTATTTGCTGATAAAGATTTTTTACCCTTCGTGGAAAATTTAAAACTTAACTCTGTAAATAAAAACATAACGCCGTCATAAGAGGCGAGCAACTTGTTGCAAGTCCAGCGCTGAAAGCGCGATTTTTAATGGCCTTGTTAGCACTGTAGGTACCCCGGGATATCCCCTGTATGCTTTAGCTTATACTTTGCGCTCAATACTTGCCTATTTTGCGCTGGCTTCTTTAAATTGATAAGGCTTGATTCAACTGACTTTATTCTTGATGGGTCCAGCCGGAGACATTTACCTATATAGAGTTCGCCGCCACCGTTGATTAAGCCATTGATTAAGTGTGCATATGATGCGCTATAGCGTGGGCTTCTTAATCTTCCTTTTATCTCTCTCTTAGAGCCACCAAAAACACTCTTATAGCAAATTCCTGCATAGCTCGGTTCGCCATCCACAACAAACAAGTAGATACACTCCGTAGAATTCAATGCGCTTTCATACGATTCCTTTTTACTCCATTTTATAGTCGCATTCTTCATTTTCATATTGAGTGCTATTGCTTAAAGCACCGGACAGCGTTTACGCTGTCCGGTGCCTTTACTTGTTAAGTGCCGTATAATTGCCAAAAGCCCGTTTTGAGATTAGCAATGCCAACAATATCAATGTTTTACGGACTGATTATTAGAATGTACTATTTTGATAATCAGCAGCATAGCACGCCGCATATACATGTGCATTACCAAGACCATGCCGCTGTAATAGAAATACCTAGCGGCAAAGTACTTGAAGGTAGCTTGCCCAAAGCGAAGCAAAAACTTGTTGATGCATGGGTAGAGCTACGTCAAGAAGAACTGATAGCTGATTGGCAGTTGGCGGTAAATGGCGACTCTGTTTTTAAAATTGACCCTTTGAAGTAAGCAAAAAATGAACCCACAAGTAACACAAGTTCAGCCAATGCCAAACTACAGGTTGAAAGTTTGGTTTGAAAATGACGAAACTCGCGAATTTGACGCTACTCCATTTTTGGATAAAGGCATTTTCAAAGAACTAAAAAATGAAAGTTATTTCAAACAAGTTCGCGTAGCTTTTGGTTCTGTAGAATGGCCAAATGAGCAGGACTTTAGCAAAGACACTCTCTACCTTCTTGGTACACCCTCAGGCACTTAACGCCGCGAGCAGGGGCGCGCTTTTGCGCGTCCAGCCCGAAGGGCGATTTGCCTTGCCTTGTTAACTGTCTTCTGATTGACCGCAGTGTTCATCCAATAGCTCACATAGATCATCAGAGAATTCTGATTTCGATGACATCCACCAGCTAGCAACTTGCGGATAGCTGAGCTGGCGATACATAGTTTGTTTAATGCCAATCCATTCGCTCTCATCAAATAGACCAATTTTGTACTGATAAAGATAGTTTTCGTAGCTACGAAAATTCGCTTGAAGCAGCTGTTGTGTCACAAATTCATCAGACGTAGATGGGTTGTTTTTTTCTACAACGCGCATAACAGCTTCCGCGTGCTCAGCCCAAGACTGGCTCGATATTTGTGTTTGTGATGCAAGATTATGTTTGATTGATGCCTTTGTGAGTATAGAGTTTTGTCTAATTTGAACGGCGAGATAGATAAGACTGACTATTACACCGATAGCCGCGAGTAAGTTTCCGATCGCACCTAGTGCATCCCAATTCATAGTAGTCCTCTAGCTCAAACAGTTAACGCCGCCTTCAGCGGAGCAGGCGCGCTAGCGACTGCTTCCGCTGTAAGGCTTTGTTATGCCCGTCTAGTTTTTTACGCAATACCTCACTGCATAGTAAGGTGGCAGATGCTCTTTCCAACCGGAATATGTGTAATTAGGAGAGCCACCGGGTTCATTCCCTGAGGAGTTATGCTTCTTTAACGCTCCTTCTCCATGCCAGTCAATGGCAACACCCCATATCGTACGATCGCCGTTACAACAGTTAGCCTCATTATGGGCAACACCTAATCGATATTTATAGGAACCGCCAGTTGACTTTAAGGGTATATTTCTACCGCTTCCACCAGCGCTTCCTGCTCCTATTGGGAACTTACCTTCTAGTTCGTTCGCCTCTCTCCAACCACGAGGACAGCTAGATGTGAAAGCCATAATTGCCCCTGATGGAGTGTAAAAATAATCTTCCACGACTTTGGGTATGTCTATCGAAAATGAAGGGCCTGTTGTGTTAATAACGACTGAGCCTGACTCATACTGCATAGTGCCGACTCCTTCATGTGTTTTTGTTGAAGGATTGGTGCGCTGGCAGTTGACATGGATGTTATCGTTTCTAATCGGAATTTGTCTATCTAAGACTACATTTTCATATTGGTTTGATTTTGTAATATTCTGCGATAGTTCTTTTAGGGAGGAATCCTGTTGCTTCGCACTAACTCTACATTTGTAGCCTTTTTGCAAAACAGATGTTAGGTAAATATCTCCGTCTGCTGTTGAGTCAATACCAAAATGTAAAAACTCGTTAACCTCTGCTTGGTTTTTAAGCTTAATAATAACCTGTTTCTTTGCCGCATCCTGACAATTGTTCCAAGCAGACAGTGCGGAACTGCTCACGCTTCTGGATTCTTGATAAAGCTGACTACTAACTGATGAGAGCGCCTTGTTTTCGTCACACCAGCTATCTAGATTTTTTCGCATGGAAGATACGTTTTGGTTAGCCCCGCCGCTTCCAAAGCCAAATATACTCGCATTGGCTGATGCAACATTATTATCTGACATTTCCGAGGATTTTGTGCGACAGTACTTATGGTAATTATATGCATTTGCATGTCTCGCTGACTTTGCTTTTGAGATGTTATTATTCCATGCTCTAGCAATGCGTTGCAGTGACTGTATTCTACCGCTGAAGCAGTACTGGTTAGGCAGGTCAGCAATAAGGCGTAGAAAAATCTATTCATAATATTGTCCTATCCATTGTTTTCGTTAATTTGGTGGCAGTGAAGTTTCGGGGCATAACGCTCGCAGTTCATCCGTCCCCCGGAGGGGGAGTGGTTTGGAACGCGTTTGATAGACGGCCGCGAGGACTATTGAATTTGTTTAAACTACTTAGCATGGTGTTCACTCCCTTGTAGCTAAGATTACCAGAATGAAGGCCGGCTATGCGTTCCTACGGATGGACTGCGAGCGATAGAGTGGCCAGCGAGTAAACACGAACGGCCGCCTAACGCCCAAGTTCAGCTGCGCTTGAGGCTGGCGCTGCGAAGGCGATAGCCGTAGCTGCGGCAGGGTCAAGTGTCTGCTGCAACGTCTTGTTAGGCCTCTGCTCAATCACGTGACATATAGTACTTCGGCGGCAAGGGGTGCTCGAACCGATCTCCTTCTCCAAGATCGTCTTCTATGTCTTCCGGCAACATGTCCGGCATAGAAGAGTAGTACGACTTATGAAGAGCTTCGAACGCATCTCCAGAATTTACGTGCCCTAAGAACTCTGCGACGTCTGACATGCGCGAGTAGTGCAGGGGTTGATGGAAAAATCGCATGAATTCACCAAGTGTCTGGTGGACGTACATTAAGTCGCGGAGCGAAACCGTTACCTTTCGGTCCTCCGGAATTGTATCCAGTCCAAATTCAACTCGTTGTACGGCTGTGCTGTGCTTAATCATTGTGATTCGAGGTCTAACAGTTTATTCTACAGATGCTGTGTATCACAGCTTTGCTGTTTATGTCATTTTTCCTATTTTACATTGTTTTTCCGTTCTTCCCTATTTTTCAACAGTTTATCTTAAATTAGGCTTAATAGCTGTGCTGTGATACATAGCATCTCTGTATCACCTCTATGCTGTTGTTGCATTTTATTGTGATTCTTTTGACCCCTCTAAGTTTATGATTTTACTCCATTATCCGTTTTAATTTCTTAGTGTAAGCAGGGTAATATACAGCATCTGTTGTTATTTTTGTTTTTTATATGTATAAATATACAGTATCAAATTTTTCAGCTCATGGAGGAGCTATTATGCATTCAATTCCTGTTTCTATAAAGCCTCGGTCTGGCCGGTTTGTCGATAAGTTGCGTAGTTGTATTCGCCTTAATGGTTTGGCGTACGCAACAGAAAAAACCTATGTCTACTGGGTATGTTTTTTTATTCGTTTTCATAATAAACGACACCCCGAAGAAATGGGCGAGCAAGAGGTGTCTGATTTTTTATCGTATATGGCACTGGAACGTAATGTATCGCCTGCCACACAACGTACAGCATTGAATAGCTTGGTATTTCTGTACCGTAAGTTTTTTGGCCGTCAGGAATTTAATCTTGAATTTCGTTATGCCAAGCCGAGTAAGCGCTTGCCCACTGTTTTTAGTCATGCTGAAGCGGTGCGGGTTATTGATAATTTAAGTGGTAAATATCAGCTTATCGCACGGCTACTCTATGGTAGCGGTTTGCGTCTTATGGAGAGTTGTCGATTGCGTGTTCAAGATATTGATTTTGAGCAAAAACAGATCATTGTTAGGGAAAGCAAAGGTGCTAAGTATCGGCAAACGCTTTTACCTGATAGTTTGATTGAGCCGCTACAAAGCGCACTTAAAAAGACTAAAACGATTCACGATAAAGATTTGGATGAGGGGTTTGGTAGTGTCTATCTACCGTATGCGCTTGAGCGGAAATACCCCAGTGCAAATAAACATTTTGCTTGGCAATATGTGTTTCCGGCAAGTCATGTTTCTGTTGATCCGAGAAGTCGTGAAATACGTCGTCATCATATTCATGAAACGGCCGTGCAGCGAGCCATTCGCAATGCTATTCGTCAGGCAGATATTAATAAGCATGCGAGTTCGTATACCTTTCGTCATAGTTTTGCAACGCGTTTGCTAGAGAACGGTTACGATATTCGTACCATTCAAACCTTGTTGGGGCATTCCGATGTCAAAACTACCCAAATTTATACCCATGTAGTGAAGCGGGGTGGTTTAGGGGTGATAAGTCCGATTGATAAGGTTTTGTGTTAAGCCGTGTGTAATACCATTTAAATGCGCGTGCTATAGCTTTGTTGCATATTTTGCAGTCACGCCCATTTGATTTTTAAGTCTTTACTGCGTTCTGCGCAGTCGCGAAGGTATAAATTAATAAGACTTTGATAGGGGATGTCTTTTTGTTCAGCTAATGCCTTGAAATAAGCAATGGTGTCTTCATCCAGCCTTATTGTGATCTGCTTTTTTAGTTTCTTTGTGTAAGGGTTTTTTTTAGATTTAGAAAAATCATAATTATCACGCATGTCGAAAGCCCTCATAATCAAGTCGCTCTGAGCGGGTTGCTTTGCGAGCTGAAATAATACGTATGGTATCCGTATCATCGCGATAACAGTGACAGACGACAAGAAGTCGAAGTTGAGAGCTTAGTCCGAGTAGGATAAAGCGATCTTCATCCTCGGAATGCTCAGGGTTTGCCATGAATCGGGCGTTTTCATCAAAGAAAGCCGACTTGGCTTAGTGAAAGGAAACGCCGTGTTTCTCGCGGTTAATTGTATCTTTTCGATTATCCCATCCGAATTTCAGCCCATCCATGGTTTATATTGTAGTTATAATATAACTACAGTCAAAGGTTCTAAGATTGACTTTGCTTAACATTTTTAATCTCTGCCAAAAGTTGAATGCTAAAAAATATCTATTTCGTAATTAATAATGAACTAGGGTATTGAAAAAAGTCTTGCATTTTTAATCTCACTGTATAAATATACATACTAGTGTATAAAAATACAGTAGTGTATAACCATGCAAGAGTTAACTGATATACAGCGTCAAATTCTCGACTTTATTCGTGAGTCTCTGCAAGAGCGGCAGATGCCGCCAACCATGCGTGAGATCGCCGAATACATGGGTTATCGCTCAGATAATGCCGCTTACCAACACCTTAACGCTTTAAAGCGTAAGGGCTATATCGAGCTCGGTGGTCATTCGCGTGGCATTACTTTATTGGAAGAAAGCGGTTTGCCGGTAGTCGGTAAGGTAGCTGCCGGTTCACCTTTGTTGGCGATGGAGAACATCGAAATGCATATGGATGTGGCCAACACGGTCTTTTATCCCCAGGCGCATTATCTCTTGCGTGTGCAGGGCGAGAGTATGCGTGACATTGGCATTCTTGATGGTGATTTATTGGCTGTACATAAAACTGAAGTCGCTGAAACCAATGAGATAGTAGTGGCGCGCATTGAAGAAGATGTGACGGTAAAGCGTTTTCGCCGGCGCGGCAATATCGTCACTTTATTACCCGAAAACTCTGATTTTGAACCCATACGTGTCGATTTACGCGAACAGGCGTTTGCTATTGAAGGCCGTATGGTTGGCTTAATAAGACAATAAGAAGGTAGGTGGAATATGTTAGTGAACTCGCTAGATTATTTAGAAAACGAAAACTTAGAAAGCTTATTAGATTCGACGCCTTCTTTATGGCGTGGGCAGCGCTACCGTGGCCATGCGCGTAGCTTAAGCACAGGTTTTGATGCCTTAGATGAAGCTTTACCAACAGGCGGTTGGCCGCCCGGGGCTGTGGTGGAGTTAATGGTGCCAAGCATGGGCATTGGTGAGCTCAGTTTATGGTTGCCAGTAATCAAGCGTATGACGGAAGAGCAACGTTATGTGATTATTGCTAACCCACCTTATATGCCTTATGCACCGGCATTGGCTAATGCCGGTATCGATTTGGAATATGTGAAGTGGCTAGCTTTAGATGATGAGCAAGATACTTTATGGGCCTTAGAAAAAGCTTTGCGTAATCGTGAATGTGGTATGGCCTTATGGTGGCCAGGCACAAATAAAGGCAGTTTGGCTGACAGCGCTGTGCGTCATTTACAACTTGCCGCAAGAGAAGGCGAGTCTTTACTTGGTTTGTACCGAGTAGCCAACGATGACCGAGGTATCAGACAAAGCACTTGGGCAGCTTTGCGCTTGCAACTACGTGTCAAGCAAGAAGGTGGTTTGGATATTGATATTCTTAAAGCCCGTGGCAGCCATCGCCAACAAAGTGTTTCGCTAGCTACAGAAGCTCATTCTGACAATCCGTTCCTCAATGTAGCTTAGTGTCTCTGCTGGTGATGGTATGGTCTTTAGTGATGATAAAGGTAGAAACAAAGGCCAATCATCGTCAGTTATTTCTTCACGTAGGCGACAACATCAATTACGTCTCTTAAATCCTGCTTCTTCAAAAGAAAAAAACTCCGAAACACTTTGGTTATGTTTAGCACTACCAAAGCTTGCTGTTGATGTCGTAGCACCACGCGTATCGACGCCAGTCGTTGTTACAGAAAATAAGAGTAATCGTGTATTAATCTATGCAGCTAATGAATCTGCTGAGCAAAACGGTATTGCTGATGGGCAAACCTTATCTTCGGCCTTGGCTTTAGTGAATGATTTGGCTGTTTATCAACGCGATGAAAAAAAAGAACAGCTAGCCCTAAATAAATTAGCTCAATTTGCCTATCAGCATTTCTCTAGTACAGTAAGTTTAGATTATTCAAATAGTCTTGTAGTGGAAGTAGGTCGAAGCCGTCAACTTTGGCAGCGCCTAGAGCAAATAAAAGAAGTATTGGACGAGTATTTGTTGGCAGAAAACTTAAGCGCAAATTATGCTTGGGCGCCAACAGCACGTGCAGCTTATTGGTTGGCCTATGCTGGTTATAGTCAACCCGTTTTATCAAAAGCCAGTTTGGCTCAAGCGGTATTTGACATTGAGCTGAACGATATTGTTACGCCTGCTCAGCTTAAGACCTTTCATCATAGTGGTATTAAAACCTTTGGTGATGTGTTGCGCTTACCACGCGATGGTTTGGCGCGTCGTGGTGGCCGCTTATTGTTACTGCAGCTTGATGAAGCAATGGGCAGGTGTGCCGAAGTGGTTAAGCGCTGGTATCCCTTGCCGTATTTTCTTGAAGATTTTGAGTTGGGTTTGCCGAGCAGTGATTTATCTGTATTGCGACCTGTTGTTGAATCCTTATGCCTGTCTTTATCGCATTATTTACAACAAAGGCAGGTGATGACGCGACGTGTGCAAATACGGTTTTTGCATAAACGTGAATCGGCAAGTGTTATGACATTAGGTTTTAATCGTGTGGTGTCCAAGCCTGAAGATTTGCTTCGTCTATTTGACGCGCAGTGTGGTCAATTCACATTGAAAAAAGAAGTATTAGTGATCGAGTTATGTTGCCGTCAGTTTCAAATAGTGGATAGAGAGAGTGATGATTTTTTTGATTCTCAGGCAGATGGTAAAGAGAGTTGGGCACAACTAGAAGAGTTATTTCATGCTCGCTTGGGTGAAGAATATTTTCAGCCATTGGTAAATAGCCGAGACCACCGTCCTGAATATGCTATGGCGGCATCGGCTTGTGCAACGGATAAGAAAAATACTTTAATACGTCCGTTATGGTTATTGGCGAAAGCGCAGCGTTTAAATGAAATTCATCAAGCACCTTATTGGTATGGGCAGTTATATCTTGAAGATTCATTTGAGCGTATAGAGCAAGGTTGGTGGCAAGGCGATGATATCCGGCGTGATTACTTTGTCGCGAAAACAGATACTGGTGCTAAGGTGTGGGTATATCGTGATTTGCGCCAAGGACAATGGTTTTTACATGGCGTATTCGGTTAAGCGATGCCATGTCTTTGCCCGATTATGCCGAGCTGCATTGCCTCAGTAATTTTTCCTTTCTTCGTGGTGCCTCACACCCTGAGGAGCTTGTTGAGCGTGCTATAGAGCTGGGTTATCACTCGTTAGCCATTACCGATGAGTGTTCGCTGGCCGGCGTGGTGCGCGCCCATAGTGCAGCGAAAGGCTCAAAGCTAAGGCTGATTATTGGTAGTGAGTTTTGTCTTGAAGATGGTTTACGGTTTGTCTTATTGGCAACAGATCGTGATAGCTATGGTCGTTTATCAAAGTTGATTACTGTTGCACGCACTAATAGTGAAAAAGGTAGCTATAAACTCGGTCGTGAAGATGTTGAAAAATATTTTCCAGAGGGTTGTTTGGCATTATGGTTGGTGAGTAGTACTAATGACCAAGATGAAGGCCGGTGGTTAATTCATTTATTTAGGCATGATCTATGGTTGGCTGTTGAGCAGCATTATCTACAAGTCGATAAAATCTTATTTCAACACTGTTGTCATTTATCTGAACTATTAGGTATTCCAATGGTGGCAACAGGCAATGTGCATATGCATTGCCGTTCGCGTCGTGTTTTACAAGACACTTTAACCGCTATTCGACTTAATACACCTTTATCCGAGTTGGGTTTTACCTTATTTGCCAATGGTGAGAGACATTGCCGTTCACGTGAAGCACTAGCCAATATTTACTCAAAAACTTTATTGCAAGAAAGCATTACTATTGCCGAGCGTTGTCATTTTTCATTAGATGAGCTGCGTTATGAATACCCACGAGAGGTTGTGCCTACAGGTCATAGCCCGCAAAGTTGGTTGCGACAGTTGACAGAAGTAGGCGCAGCCAGACATTGGCCAGAAGGTGTGCCAGGTAAAGTCAGAGAAACGATTGAGTATGAATTAGCCTTAATTGCCGATTTACGGTATGAGCCTTATTTTTTAACGGTTTATGATCTGGTGCGTTATGCGCGTAGTCAGAACATTCTTTGTCAGGGTCGAGGTTCGGCGGCCAACTCAGCTGTGTGTTATTGCTTGGGCGTGACAGCTGTTGATCCCTCGCGTATGACCTTATTAGTGGAACGGTTTATTTCGCGTGAACGTAATGAGCCGCCGGATATCGATATTGATTTTGAGCACGAACGGCGTGAAGAAGTGATTCAATACATCTATAAACGTTATGGTCGTGATCGTGCAGCATTGGCTTGTAGTGTCATTACCTACCGACGACGCAGCGCTATACGTGATATCGCCAAGGCATTAGGTATGCGCCTTGATCAAATTGAGAAAATGACGGAGTTATTGCATTGGCGTGATAAACCAGAACAGCTCGCACAACGTTTACGTGAAGCCGGTTTCGATCCAGATAATTTAAAAATTCGCCAATTATTATTTTTGGTTAAAGAGATTATGGGCTTCCCACGTCATTTGTCTCAGCATGTCGGAGGCTTTGTCATTGCCCGTGATGAGTTGGCAGACCTGGTGCCTATAGAAAACTGCGCCATGCCAGATCGCAGTGTCATTCAGTGGGATAAGAATGATCTTGAAGCTTTAGGTTTAATTAAAGTTGATGTCTTAGCCTTAGGGATGTTGACAGCGATTAGAAAGTGTTTTGATTTAATTAAAGCTTACAGCGGCCGTCAGTGGACCTTAGACAGTATTCCGGCTGAAGACCCAGCCACCTATGCCATGATTCAACAGGCTGATACGGTGGGGGTGTTTCAAATTGAATCACGCGCGCAAATGTCGATGTTGCCACGGCTGCGGCCTAAGAACTATTACGATTTGGTGGTAGAGATTGCTATTGTTCGGCCGGGGCCTATTCAAGGTGATATGGTGCATCCTTATTTGCAGCGACGTAATAACCCAGAATTAGTTGACTATCCTAGCCCAGAATTAAAAACAGTGCTTGAGCGCACCTTGGGTGTACCGATTTTTCAAGAACAAGTTATGCAGATTGCTATGGTGGCAGCCGGGTTTACAGCGGGTGAGGCTGATCAGCTGCGTCGTGCTATGGCTGCTTGGCAGCGCAAGGGCAATATTGGTGAGTTTGAAGATAAGCTTAAGCAAGGTATGGCAGCGAATGGTTACAGTGAAGATTTTGCTGAGCGTATTTTTAAGCAAATAAAAGGTTTTGGTGATTATGGTTTTCCTGAGTCACACTCGGCCAGCTTTGCTTTATTGGCTTATATTTCTTCTTGGTTGAAATGCCATGAGCCGGCAGCCTTTACCTGCGCTTTGCTTAACAGCCAGCCTATGGGTTTTTATAGGCCGGCCCAGCTGATTCATGATGCGCAACGTCATGGTGTCGAAGTACGGCCGGTCGATGTTCGTTTTAGCGATTGGGATAGCCGTTTAGAGTGTGATGAAACATCTAATGATAGTGAAACACGCCCAGCCATACGTATTGGTTTACGCCAGATTAAGGGTGTGCGTAAAGAAGCAGTCTTAAAAATTATTGCACAACGCAAAAAACAGGCTTTTAGCAGTGTTAATCAACTGGCAATAGCATGTGACTTAGTTAAAGAAGACCTCATGGCTTTAGCTGCAGCTGATGCCTTAAAAGGCCTGGGTGGTCATCGCCATAGCACCCACTGGCAGGTGTCGGGTATTGAAAAAGCCATGCCTTTATTAGGTCGGCCTGTTATTAATGAGGCCATACCTATGTTGCGTGCGCCAACTACTAAAGACAATGTATTACATGATTATGCCAGCACCAGTCATAGCTTGCGGGCACATCCTATCAGTTTAATCAGGGAGATCTTGTCTAAGCGCGGTGTCGTCACCACTCAGGGATTATGGCAGCTTGGTAACAATACTTTGGCGACGACAGCAGGTGTGGTGGTAGGTAGACAAAGTCCCGGCACAGCCTCCGGTGTGATGTTTATGACCTTAGAAGATGAAACCGGTTTGGCGAATTTGGTTGTTTGGCCAAAGGTCATGGAACGTTACCGAAGTTTATTATTAACTTCTAACCTGTTGATGGTCAGAGGAGAAGTACAACAGGCCGATGGCGTGTTACATGTGATGAGCGAATCTTTCGAAAACATTGCAACGATGTTGGTCGGTTTAGAAACGCGATCGCGAGATTTTCATTAACCTAAGCTGAAATTATTCAGGGTGCAGCTCCTCGGCGCAATCACGCGGTGCGCGTAATAAAAATGTTGCAGCTGGCAGAAGTTCGTTGGCAGGCATTTGACTACGTAATTTTGTGGTTTCAGCATCATCTTTATTTAAAGCAGAAACAACAAAATTAAAGCCGGATTCAGATAACTCATTCTGCGCTTTGCCGGCACTACATTCGCACATTTCTTGGCTCATATCCGTATTGTTTTTACAGGCGAGAACAAAATTATTGAGGTCTGCTGCATAGGCATAAAGCGCCAACAGCATTCCACTGGCAGCTGCTAAAAAGCGTTTCACCAAGATACTATTCATTCGTTAACCTGGTGAATACTAACATTCAGGTACGGCCAGGCCCAACTGAAAAGATAAGTAGTAGAATGACAATGAACAGAAAAATTGCTATCGCCAATTTATAATTATTAAAGCTATACCAGTTATAAAGTTCGCTTTTGTATGACATATAACGTCCCTATGCTTGGTATTAATGGCTAATTGGCGGGTTTGCCACCGTCTAGTTGATCTTTTAGTTGATCGAGTGCATCCCAATCGCCTTGTGCTGCCAGGCTAGCCTGTTTAGGCCAGGTGTCGGGTGTGAGTAATCTGAATCTAGAGCCAGCATCGTCAAGAATATGTTGCAACGTGCTAATTTCGGCACCAGCAAGGTCACTATAGGAATTGATTCCCGCGTTGTGTAGCAAGTTGTTCGCTTTCGGGCCTATACCCTCTATGATGGTTAAGTCATCTTGTTGGACATGGCTAATAGCGCCATTATTGGCTAGCGTCATGCTGCTATCGATGGTTTTTGCGGCGACAGGTGTTTGCTGCGTTTGTGATGTTGCGATAGAGCGAGACAACAACGTCAGTTCATCAATGCGTTGTTCGTAATCTGCCTTTAACGCAGCTACTTCATTACGATGCAATGCGTTTTGTTGAGCTTGTTCCTGATCGAGGTTTGATCTAATGCGAGCTTCTAGCTCTTGCAGTTCTTTATGGTGGGTATTATTGAGAGTCTCGATATCCTGAGCGTGCTTGTTATTTTGCTCAGCTAGAGCGGCGTCAAACTGTTGTTGAAGTCGCGACTCGTTATTTTTAAACTGTGCTTGGTCATTAGCAGCGCTTTCTTGTCGTGCGCTCGCCAGCGAATCATCGTATTCCTTGCGTAACCGAGATTCGAGTTCACGTAGTTCATTTTGGTGCGTAACATTAAGTGCATCTTTTTCCTGATCATGCGCCGCTATACGTTGCGCTAAAGCATCATCAACCTGGTTCTGAGTATATATTTCGTTATCATTTTGCGCTTGAGCAAGCAATTTCTCTTGTTCTAAGCGTAACCGGGTTTCTAGCGCCTCTAGTTCTGCTCCATGCTCTTTTTTCAGACGGCTATGTTCTTTTTCATGATCGTTTCGAAGGCTTACGCCCGTTTCCCTTAGGCGTTGCTCGTGTTCTTTCTCTAATAGTAAAACCTGTTCTTTGAAGCCTTCCTCTAGAACACGTTTTGCTTCGGCATAGGTTTTGTCACGTGCACTTAACTCGTCTCTTCGCTGAGATTCTACTAGTTTTAATTCGTTTTGAAGATGCTCTTTATTGCTTTCTAGTTCTCGGCGGTGAGCGGCAGTTTGCTCCGTTAAGCGAGAGTTTAGTTCGATGTCGGCCAGGTTTAGTTCGGCACGATGTCGTTCTTGTAAGTCGCCTATGTGTTCTTCATGGCGTGAACGTTCCTGCGATAAGGTGGATTCATACCGGTTGGTAATGTCGATCACGGCTTGATCGTGTTCCAGTTGTAAGCGGTCGATCATGCGGTTATAGCGAAAGGTATCGATAACCCATTCGATAACCCAACCAAGCAAGATACCAGTGAACAGCATTACCCAAATCATGATACTTTCCTCCCTATAGATCGCGCCGGACTGTATTGTGCGCTTATTGCGGTATTCACAAAAGAGTTATTATTAATTTGTATAACCACTTTTTTA
Organism: uncultured Thiotrichales bacterium; assembly: GCA_964617475.1. Lineage (GTDB taxonomy): Bacteria > Pseudomonadota > Gammaproteobacteria. Next base: position 4,742 of record CAZTYM010000014.1, on the reverse strand, counting down.
CCTATAGATAGTTTTAATAGCGTTTGCCACCTTATAAAGTACGACTATTGAATAGTTAAGTATTTGTATTTGATAAGAAAAAATTAATTTGAGGTGCTGTTAGTCATGTCCGTGAACCCATTACGTGTATTAAAGACAGAGTTTTTTGCCGTTGAGCAAGATTCAGTCAAGATGCGTCAAGGGCAGGAATATCCTGATTGGCGGCCAACAATCGCGCTATTGGTGTGCGCGGTTGTGTTGTTAGCAATTCATTATTTGAAGTTTGCAAGCGTTTTCGATGCTTTGATTGAGTTCCTGTTAGGAAATGACGGAGCTCGTCAATTTCGACGTGATCAGTACTTTGCTCTCTATGCCGAGGCATGGTGGGGTGTTGTACATTTGGTCGGCTATGTGCTTATTCCCACTATCGTGATTAAGTGGGTTTTCAAGCAGCGTCTTAGCGAATATGGCTTTGCATGGAACAATGTTAATCGCTACATGCCTTGGTGTGTATTTATCGCGGCACTTGTTGTCTTTTTTGCATATTTGGCGAGTTACCGCGCAGACTTTTTGAATCACTATCCTTTCTATCACCTAGCTCAGCGCAGTTATGTTGATCTGTTGCTCTGGGAATGCATCTATATAAGCCAATTTATTTTTTTAGAATTCTTTTTTCGAGGTTTTCTATTACACGCCTGTCACCCTCGGTTTGGAGCAACAGCTTTATTTGTCATGGTAGTGCCATATGTCATGATTCACTTTAGTAAGCCATGGTTGGAGGCAACAGGGGCGTTAATGTTTGGTTTGGTGCTGGGTATTATCGCCTTACGATCGCGATCGATTTGGGGCGGCGCATTTATTCACACTAGCGTTGCATTATCCATGGATTTAATGGCCTTGGCGCGAACTGGCCGCTTCCCAGAAACATGGTTGCCCTAAGCTAAATATTAGAAGAAGGGGCCAGAATGGAGAAGATTTATACGGCGATTTATTGGGCAACGGCTGCTTTAGCGGGCTATGTATTTGCGCTTTTGATCGCTTGGTACGGTGTTTCTGGCTTGAACTTCTTTTACTCAACGTTTTATGAGTACGTGGGCGTGGGTGAGAATATAGTTGAATACGGGCCGTTGAACCGGAACCGTTCTGGTTTTGAGAATACGACAAAGCTTGAGCATGAGCGACTCATGTCAGAATTAGTTAGGGCCATTAATAACAATGGTGAAGGCCTGCGGGAGATTCAGTATTTTGATAACGAAGGCAGAGCGTTAGATAGCTTGCTGACTGAGCCTGAAGTTATCCACTTGCAGGATGTAGCCAAACTGGTTTCTAGGTTTAATGTGGCTGGCTGGTTGGCAGCAGCGTTGCTTGTTGCAATGATAGTTATTGCGCTTCGCTTGCGTTTGTCCGTGCCAGGCCTAGCCAAGTTGGTCGTTTATACAATCGGTTCAATTGTCGTCTTGGGCCTTGGCGTTTTGATTATTGGGCCAGTCAAGGTGTTCTATTGGTTGCACGAATGGATATTTCCTGCAAAGAACCAATGGTTTTTCTATTACGAAGATTCTTTAATGACGACGATGCTCAAAGCGCCGGTTATTTTTGGGCCTATTGCGGTAGCATGGTTGCTGATTGCGACGGTGCTATGGCTAGTTGTCTTTTATTCTATTTTAAGAATTTCGAGTAAATTAGGCGATAATCGAAGATATTAATGGATTTTAACAGGGTTTATGGTCTGTTGCTTAGCCAAGTGAGGAATCGGCTTCTGGCTTGAGCATGGTGCCCTATTCTGCTATCTTGTGCCGCATCAAATTTATAGATATCAATGGTTTATTAGTGGAGGTGACACATGGCATCACGTGATGATTTGATTATTATTCTTTTCTTGGCAATTGTTATTACTGGACTGTTTTTTCTTGCAACGAATTTATAGCCTATTCCAAGCCCAAAAAATACTTGGCGCTCTAGTGCCAAGATAAGAAAACCAGGCATATAACGCCTGGTTTTTTTTTGAACGATGACCCGTAATGCCAATAATGCACTAATTAGGCGGCAATTATTGTCGAGCTTGGCGAATATGCCCTTTTGTTCAGGACAATATTTGGCCGAACTGTTGAATCTTAGTCGCACAGCGGTGTGGAAACATATTCGTGCCTTGCAAGATGCTGGGGTTGATATTCACGCTGTAAGGGGTAAAGGTTACCGATTGAATTCTTGCTTCGAATTGTTAGAAGAGGCAAAAATTCGTGCATTGGTCGCTAAACAACAGGCTGACTTGGTATCTAACATAGAATTATTTTCTTATTTGCCGTCTACCAATGATTACTTGTTAAAGCAAACCTCAATACCGGCCAAAAGTGTCGTGCTGGCGGAGGAGCAAACCGCAGGCCGTGGTCGCAGAGGTCGCAGCTGGTTGGCGCCGGCGGGCAGTATTACTTTGTCATTGAGCTGGCGTTTTCAACGCGCGCAGTCGAGCATGCCAGGTTTGGCGCTTGCAGCAGCCATCGCGGTTATTCGAGCAATAAAGCGCCAGCCAGCTATTAATACTGACCACATAAAAGTGAAGTGGCCAAATGATGTTGTTTTCAAACAGCAAAAACTAGCAGGGATACTGGTTGAAATGCGTGGTGATGCGCTCGGCCCAGTAGATGTGGTGTTAGGGGTAGGGGTGAATGTCGACATGCCTGCGCATTGGCAAAAAAAAATAGACCAACCTGTAGCTAGTCTAAGCGCCGTTACTAATCAAGCTATTGAACGTAACCGATTTGCAGCAGCGCTTATAGTCGAGCTAGCCAGGTGTTGCCAAACTTTCGAAGACGCTGGCTTTAAAGCCTTCCATAAGGTGTGGAACGAGTATGATCCGTATCTTAGCCGCCAGGTATCTTTAAAAATTGGTGAGACAATTGAAACGGGTGTCAGTGAAGGGGTCGATGATTGTGGCGCCTTGTTATTGCGCCAAGGACAAGTACTCAGAGCGTTTCACTCGGGTGAAATAGAGCAAAGTCGGTTTGAGCAATGAAATTGTTGATCGATTTGGGCAATACTCGCCTGAAATGGGCCACTTTGGAAAACGGTCAATTGTCGGCGCAAAGCGCAGTTGTACACCAGAACAATTTCTCAGCCATAGCAGAGCAGTATTTAGCTAAAATCTCAATACCAGGCTATATCTATGTCGCCAGCGGACTTGAAGCCAAGTTCGAAAAGGAATTAAGTGGCTGGGTGAATGCCCATTGGCAGTGCCCAATCGAGTTTATCCGAACTTCGAAACAAGCGATGGGTGTGTCCAATGCCTATATTAAGCCCGAAGATCTCGGTGTCGACCGTTGGTTGAACTTAATAGCGTGTCATCACCTCATTGCTGGAGCAGCCTGTGTTGTCGATTGTGGTACGGCGATCACCGTAGATACAATTGAAGCGAGCGGAAAACACCTCGGAGGGTGTATTATGCCCGGTCTTGATTTAATGAGGTCGTCACTGAACCGAGCCGGACAAGTCAATATAGAAAGTTATTCAGGGGTAGACCTGAATTGCTTTAGCCACTCTACGCAATCGGCGATAGCTAGTGGGACTTGTTATGCTGCCGTAAAAGCCGTTGATGGGATGCTAGCACAGATAAAGAATTGTTTAGATGAAGACATAACTTGCGTTATTACAGGTGGTGATGCTTTATTGATTCGTCCTTTATTAGCAGTAGAAACTCAGTATGATGTTGACTGGTGCATGAAAGGAATGATGATTTTAGTTAGTGATAAGTAATGTTTAAAGTTGTCTTAGTATTATTGGCTGCCAATGTGATCTTTCTACTCTGGTCTCAAGGAGACTTTTTGAGTGCGGGACCGACTTCTGGAAAGCCTGCTGAACAAATTGAAGGTGTTGCTGAGATTATTACTCTTGCTGAGTTGCAAGTGACTGTGCCCGAAACACCTGTTGCAACCAGCGAGCCTGATCCACAGATTACGCATGATGAGACCGATAAAGATAAACTTGTTGATCAAGTGGCAGAGGGAGTGACCGCAGAGGTAAATGATTCACCGAGTTTTATTGATACCGTCGTAAGCGCTGCTGCCGAAAGTGATATCCCAGAAAAACTGGCAGAAAGCGTTGGCGAAGCGGTGAGTTTCGCCGCAGATGTAGTAGAAGACTTGGCTGATACAAACGAGGCTGAGCCACTTTGTTTTGCATTAGGGCCTTTCTCTAACAAAGAATTGGTTGAGTTGGCGAATCAACAACTGGTTCGACATCGCATTCAGGTTTCAATGAAAAACAGTGAGCGTTATGAATCAAAAGGTTTTTGGGTATTTATCCCAAGTGATAGTTTATCTAGTGCTCAAAGTCAGATCGAAGACTTAAAAGCACTAGGTATTTCTGATGTGGCGTTAGTGACTTCATCGGGCGTTAGGCATTCGGTATCACTTGGTGTGTACAGCACGCGTGAAAGGGCGTTAAGTAGGCAAGCAGTGCTTGAGGACATAGGGTTTTATACGCGCGTGCAAGAACGAAGTTTAAAGATTCCTCAATACTGGATCGATATAAGGCTGGCACCAGAGCAGGATATCGCTTTGCTTAATAGCATAGTTCGTTCTGATTGGCCTGAACTAAAAGATTCTTTTTGCAGATAAGCTGGAAATTTCTTCTCAGTCGAGTAAAATACCCGGCTCGCTAAGTATCTGCTTAGTGTCGGTTTATGAAGTATGCTGGCGTAGCTCAGTTGGTAGAGCTGCTGATTTGTAATCAGCCGGTCGGGGGTTCGAATCCTCTCGCCAGCTCCA
>CAZTYM010000013.1:0-45633 GCA_964617475.1 uncultured Thiotrichales bacterium | reverse complement strand
TGCTGACTCCAGCTCGTACCGCTGCGCACAAACACATAGGCGGCACCTGAGCGTGACGCACTATTATCGCTCTGATCACCATTAATGCCCGTGGCGTTGCTGTCCTCGCTAGTCGTGCCCACCGCCAAGGTATTACCATCGGTGCTTAAACTCACTGTACCGCCAAATCGGTCACCCGCATCACTGGTGCTAGCCTTAAAATAGCCAATACTATCAACCAAGTTATTCGCCACACTCACCATTGCCGAATCGACACAGCCACCAGCATTACAGCTTTGCAAGACATACTGCGCATTGACCCTGGCATACAAGGCCACTAACTCCGTCACCGTCTGGGTGCCCTGCACAATATCCGCACCCAACTGACTAAAACCCGAACTGCCATCAGGGTTTTCCATCAAGCGGTAAAACGTCGCATCACCGACATCGGTCCAGTCAAACTGAAAACCTTTTACTGGTGTCATCGTCAAGCTTAAGGCCGCCGCACTCGCCGGCGGTGCAGCAATGGTATACGCCTCGGTATCGGTCGCGGTCGCCTCACCATTGGCATTACCTGTAGAGGTAGTGACACTGGCATCAATCACGGTATCACTGTCAGCCGCTAGGTCGGCAACCGCTACCTCAATGCTAAACGCACTGCCTGTCACTGTGCCGGTAAACATAGTGCCGTTGACCGTTAAGGTCACGGTATCACCGTCAGCGACATCACCACCGGTGGTACCGGTAATGGTGATCGGATTCCCCGCCGCAATTTCGGCTGCATCAATCACATCGTCTGCGGTGATGCTGGCGTCTAAACTAATAGTCGCCGTCGCCGGCGGTACGGTATTGGTAGGTGTTGTGCTTGAACTGCCACCACCACAGGCACTGAGAAGAAATAAAACTAAAAAAATAGAACCACTTCGCCAAATAGACTTCGCCATCATTTCCCCACTTATTTTCGTTGTTGGGCTTTATGGCGGCAGCGATATCTGTACCTTTATAAATATGATCGCGTTAAGACTTTAGAAAAATCAAAGAGTCTAACCCTTTGATTGCGCTAAAACGAAAATGCCGGCAAAAGCCAGCCGTCGTTCTAGATTGTAGCCCGGAGGGAACGAAGTGAAGTCCGGGAAAATATACAAAATAACCCCGGATTCCATTGCACGACCGTTAGGAAGTCCTTTAGGATTTTATCCAGGCTAGGGCACTAAATTCAAGCTTTGCTTAACGTGAGATGATGACACGTTGACCTTCAATAAGATCAACCGCCACTACCGCATCTAAAGCATTATCTATCACTAAAGCAATGTCACTTTCATTATCTAAATCAATGCTAAACAAATCAAACTGAACTAAATCTGCCCGGACAAAAGGACTAGTCTCAGGCTGAGCTGAAACTACTGTACGTTGCCCTGAGTCAAGATCAACTGCGATAACCTGAGCAGGTGAAAGGAATCCAGAGTTGACAACAAGTACTCGATTATTTTCCTCATCAAGCGCAAGGTCTTTAGAACTAACCAAAGGGTTTTCTCCATTTGGTAAGCCAATATTAGATATTACAGTACGCGCGCCAAGACTAGGGCCAGGAGTTAAATCCACTTGTGACAAAAAATGTTTCGACTGCTTAGATCCATTCAATTCCTCTGAGAGCACAATGACTCGGTTATTTCGGCTATCTAGCGCAATAGCTTTTGGAGAACCTAAATCAATATCGCTATTGGGTGTGCTTTCATCGGAAACTACCGTTCGCACGCCGAAGGTAGGACCTGGATCTAGATCCACTGAAATTACCGCTTCTTCCATGAAACCAGAATCTAACACTAATGCTCGATTATTCAGCTCATCAAACACAATACTGATTGGCCTAACAAATTCTCTGCCAAGCCCTGGAGTAGCATTATCAGAAACTGTACTTATTGTGCCAAAATTAGCTCCCTCATTAAGATCGATCGAAAGTAATATTGCCGCAGTAAGATCAATAATTAATACTCTGTTTTGAACCGTGTCTAATGCGACATCAACCGGGAAACCAGACAACTCGTTACCTTCGGCAACTATCGAACGAACACCAAAATTCGCGCTGTCAGTTAAATCCACTGACACTAATGCGCCTAGGCTTCGATCAATTACCAACGCTCGACTATTAGCCTTATCTAAAACAATGCTATTTGAATTAGCCAATGGAATATTGGCATCTGGCGTAAACAAACTCGATATTCTTTTGCGCGAACCAAAATCTTGATCTGGTTGCAAATCTAGAGAAAATAGTGTTTCAGGAAAGAATTCCGAAAAACCCTCTCCTAAAATAAAAGCTCTACGAGTTATTTCATTAAAAAGAATATTTGAAACAGCACCAAAATGAGTAGTTACATCATGCACACTATCATCCGAAATAAGGCTACGTTGGCCAAGACCAGGCCCATCGTTTAAGTCCACAGCTAGAACAGCAGCGCCACTAGAACGGTTGTCAGTAACTAAAACTTGGTTATTTGCTGAGTCTAGAACAAAATCATTTATAGACTCAAAGGCATTGTCTACATTTGGCGTATTAGCATCGGATACGATAGATCTAAAACCAAAATTTTGACTCTCATCAAGGTTTACAGCCATTACCGCTTGTCGATCTACATCTAGCAACAAGATTCGCTTTGCAGCCTCATCCATAATAAGCTGCGTCGGCCTACCAAATGCTACACCACTGTTTGATACGGTATTGCTTGAAACAATTGTTTGATCTCCAAATTCATTACCAGTCGTCAAATCAACTGAAACAAGGTTTGAGCGACCACTATCAAAAACAAAGACCCTGTTATTTGCTGAGTCCACTGTAATTCCCGATAGAAATGAACGTGGACTCGCACCATCATTGAAATCACTTAATTCGCTAACTTCACCAAAACCTGGCCCTGCAACAAGATCAATTTTTTTGATACTACTTGCGCTAGCCAAAAACAACTGATTCTTAGATCGGTCTAATGCGATATCCCGTATATCACCAAATTGATTATCGCCGTTTTCATCAATACCATTTACTAGTATTGAACGTACACCAGATTCAATATCGATCGCGATTAGCGCACCACCGCCATCAAGACTTAATACACGGTTATTGGCCGCATCCAAAACAGAGTGCTGACCTATAATATCTATTTCGTTATATTCAATTTGCACCGTTGCCGCTGACATATTGGTGTTTTGAGCTATATCCGTTACCTCTACTGTTAGCGCATTAACACCAAGTTCTAGAGGCAACTCTATACTCCATGTAGAAAAATTATCTACGGTAACCACTTCTTGGCCATTAAGTCTGACCATAGCCAAACCTGAGCCGCCTAGGTCTTCAGCTGAACCACGTACGGTAACGCTACTTGACGTTGTAGTTGAAAACACCGGTGGAAAGTTAATTACCGCGGTGGGTGCGGTAGTATCCGGCATAACGGTATAAGACACATTGGCTGTTGCGGTGGCCTCACCGTTTGGATTACCTGTTGTGGTGGTGATACTAGCTTCAATAGTGCTGTCACTATCGTCCACCAGCTCTGCTACAGGTACATCAATACTGAACGCGTTGTTGGCGACCAATCCAGAGAAACTATTATTGTTTACGGTGAGCGTAACCATGTCACCATCAGTAATATCACCACCCGTTGTGCCGCTGATTGCAATTGGGTTACCTGCAATAATCTCCACGGCATCAATGACACCGTCAGAACTGATATTAGTGTTTAGGAGAATTTCAGCACTTGCTGGAGGCGTATCATTCTGAGGCGGCACATCAGCGTCTTCTGAAGACTCCGACGTTTCCTGACTTGACTCTTCTGCTGCTTCAAGGCTTGATGACGAGCTTGAACTAGACCCACCACCACAGCCTGAAACAAGAATGAGGAGTAAAACTAATAATAAACCTGAAATTAATTTCGTAGCTGAGAAAGCATGTTTGTTGAAAGACTCTTGATCGCTACATGCCATTTTTATTCTCCTCCAGAGACTATTATTGTTATCCACTATGAGTGAGCGCGATACGAGAAAGCCATGTTGTTCTTATCTATTTTCAATTCAACAATAGATAGAAAAAGCTCCCTCTAATCACATCTTCTTATTTGCAAGCTCGTCGAATAAATAGCTACAAATAGTAGGCCACTATTTGATTGTTATTATTATTCAATCACTTAGCGCATTCTCAATAACCAGAAAAAATGAAGTGTAAGGTTTTCCGACAACTTTATTTTGGGAGGAAAAGACTAAAATTAACAATTAAATTAATAACTTAAGAAATAACTGCGTTAACTGCTAGCTTCATTACTCGGGAATTAAGCTAAAAATTTTCACGAATAGTGTAAGAATTTTCGACAAAGAGTAGATTTTTATACTCACCTCGCATCTATCAACTACAAGCACATACAAAAACTGAGAGAAAACGGCTTGAAAGCTCTAGAGAAAATCTATTGCCACTAAACGTGTATTCCGGATAGAGTCTTCGACCCTTCCGGAGTGACGGTCCCGCTGGACACTGAATTGGTCATTCCCGCGCGCCTTGTAATAGGATCCGATGAAGACCCTATTAAGAAGCACTTACGGAGTAAAAACGGGAATCCTTTTATAGAAAAAACCGTTTCGCCATGCTCACCCTTCGACGCGCTCACACGAAGGCACTTCTTCGTCATTTACTGGCATAAATTACTCAGGGCGCAGGGTGATTGGCGCGTTTGATAATCCTAGCGTTTTAGACCTTTACCTAACAACCTACCGTTCGCCCCGAGCCTGTCGAGGGGTGGATATGATGCTTAGGAATTCGATATTTAATTCGCAACCAGCAAAAATCATTGAAGCGACAAACAAAAAAGGCCAGCGATGCCGGCCTTTTTACGAAGCACTATCAACAATCAGTTAAGTTTCTTTTTGAGCAACTCGTTCACTACCCCTGGATTAGCTTTGCCCTTGCTGGCTTTCATCACTTGCCCGACAAAGAAACCGAATAACTGTTCTTTACCGCCTTTATAAGCTTCGACCTGGCTCTGGTTATTGGCTAAGACTTCATCGATCATGGCCTCAATAGCGCCGGTGTCGGTGACTTGTTTTAAGCCTTTGGCTTCGATGACGGCATCGGCATCGCCTTCACCTTGCCACATGGCTTCGAATACGGTCTTGGCAATTTTGCCTGAGATAGTATTGTCTTTCATGCGGTTTAACATACCGGCTAACATGTCAGCACTGACCGGGCTTTCGGTAATATCTTTATCGTCTTTATTTAAGGCTGCTGCCAAATCACCCATGACCCAGTTTGCGGCAAGCTTAGGTTCATTACAGGCTTTGACTACGGACTCATAGTAATCTGCTAATGGACGACTATCGGTTATCACGGTTGCATCGTATTCCGACAATTTATAGTCATCGATAAAACGCTGGCGTTTAACATCTGGCAGCTCAGGCAATGTTTGGCGCACACCGTCGATAAAACTGTCTTCTATTTCCACTGGTAAAAGGTCTGGATCGGGGAAGTAACGGTAATCGTTGGCTTCTTCTTTTGAACGCATGGAACGGGTTTCATCTTTATCGGAATCATAAAGACGGGTTTCTTGCACAATCTCGCCGCCGTCTTCAAGAATTTCCATTTGTCGTTCTATTTCAAAATTAATGGCTTTTTCCAAGAAGCGAAATGAGTTGAGGTTTTTAATCTCCGCACGTGTACCAAATTTTTCCTGGCCTTTAGGTCGTAAAGACACGTTAGCGTCACAACGGAATGAGCCTTCCTGCATATTGCCGTCACAGACTTCTAAATAAATCAACAAGCCGTGCAGTTTTTTGGCATAGGCTACCGCTTCTTTGGCTGACCGAAGATCTGGCTCTGAAACAATCTCAATTAAAGGTGTCCCAGCGCGGTTTAGATCAATACCACTTTGCGCGGTAAACCCTTCATGCATGGACTTCCCGGCGTCTTCTTCTAAATGTGCACGCGTAATACCAACAGTTTTAACTGCGCCATCATCTAGCACAATATTTAATTCGCCCTTACCCACAATCGGTAATTCAAATTGGCTGATTTGATAGCCTTTAGGCAAATCGGGATAAAAATAATTTTTACGCGCAAAGACAGAACGCTTACCTAGCTCGGCATCAATCGCTAAGCCAAATTTAATAGCCATACGCACGGCTTCTTTATTCAATACTGGCAACTGACCTGGAAAACCTAAATCTACCAAACAGGCTTGGGTATTGGGCGCGGCACCATAAGCAGTGGCGGCACCAGAAAAGATTTTACTGTGTGTAGAAAGTTGGGCGTGCGTTTCTAACCCAATGACAACTTCCCAATCCATCTTTTGAATCCTCTAAATCAAATAAATCTAGCAATAAAAAATGAAGATTTTAGCTTCGTAGCAAGGCGCCTCGAAGCGCAGTACCGGAGCGTACACGAAGTACGTGAGGATACGAGCATCGAAGCAACACCGCTACGGAGATAAAAGATCATTTTTACTCGAACGAAGCCGGCACTCTTTCATGGAAATCCGTCGCTAGTTGAAACTGATGCGCAATGTTGAGCAAACGCGCTTCGTCAAAATAATTACCAATCAATTGCAAACCGACAGGCAGATCATTAGCAAAACCAGCTGGGATAGACATGCCTGGCAAACCAGCAAGATTGACCGCGCCGGTATATAAATCGGATAAATACATGGCCACTGGGTCATCTGTCTTTTCACCAATTTTAAAAGCCGGGCTAGGTGCGGTTGGCCCCATAATGACGTCCACTTGTTTAAACGCTTGCGTAAAGTCATCGCTAATCAATTGACGGATTTTCTGTGCTTTTAAATAGTAAGCATCATAATAACCGGCAGATAATGCGTAGGTACCAATCATGATGCGGCGTTTTACTTCTGCGCCAAAACCTTCACTGCGTGAGTTGATGTATAAGTCTTGTAAGTCATGAGCATTATCACTGCGGTAGCCATAACGCACGCCATCAAAACGCGACAAGTTGGATGAACATTCTGCTGGCGCGATGACATAATACGTTGGAATAGCCAAGGCGCTATTGGGCAAACTGATCTCGACAATTTCGGCGCCGAGCTTTTCGTATTCTTTGATAGCTGCTTGTACGACTGCGCCAGTTTCAGCTTCCAAGCCTTCACTGAAATATTCTTTTGGCAAACCGATTTTTAAACCTTTAATAGAATCATTCAGCGTTGCGGTATAGTCTGGCACATCACGTTCCAGGCTGGTGGAATCACGCTGATCAAAACCGGCCATCACAGCCATCATCAAGGCCGCATCTTCTGCGTTTTGGGTGAACACGCCGCCTTGGTCTAAGCTTGATGCAAAGGCGATCATGCCGTAACGTGAGACACGACCATATGTTGGCTTAATTCCGGTTATGCCGCAAAGTGAGGCCGGTTGACGAATAGAACCTCCAGTATCTGTACCGGTTGCAGCCGGCACTAAACGTGCCGCAACAGCCGCAGCTGAACCACCGGATGAACCACCAGGCACGCAATCTACATTCCAAGGATTTTTTACCGTGCCGTAGTAGCTAGTTTCGTTCGATGAACCCATAGCAAATTCATCCATATTGGTTTTGCCCAACATCACCAAACCAGCATCGTTACAGTTTTCGACTACATGTGCGTCATAAGGCGAGATAAAGTTATCGAGCATTTTAGAACCGCAACTGGTTTTTACTCCTTTAGTACAGAAAATATCTTTTTGCGCGATAGGCACGCCGGTTAAGGGGCCGGCACCGCCATTAGCGATTTTGGCGTCGGCAGCGCGCGCTTGTTCTATGGCTTGCTCGCGAGTGATGGTAACAAAAGCATTAAGGTCTTTATCTTTTGCTTCAAGTCTATCTAATAAATTGCTAGTTAATTCTTCGCTAGAGTACTCACGCGCCTGTAAGTCTTTGGCAAGTTCAGCGAGACTTTTATTATGCATTGCTATTCCTAATATTGTGTCTGTGACAAAGTGTGATGTCTGTTAATGGCTTATAGATTACTAGCAATCACTCAATCACCTTAGGTACGAGATACAATCCCGCTTCGGTCTCAGGCGCGATGGCTTGTGCTGCTTCACGCATGTCGGGCTCAGATACCTTGTCGTCTCTTAAACGCTGCACGGCGTGCAATGGGTGAGCCATTGGCGTGATGGCATCGGTATCTACCGAACTCATTTGTTCAACTAGATCGAGAATATTAGATAAATCTTTGGTATAGCCCGGAATTTCATCATCGGCTATGCGCAAACGCGCGAGATGTGCAATTTTCTTAATATCTTTATCTTCAATCGACATGGTTTATCCTAAATTTTGCTGATAACTTACGCTCAGCAGCTTTATCAAACTTTACCGGCGCGCCACGTTAACACAGTTATTATCTTGCCCAAAACCCCTTAACGTTGCTACATTAGCGGTTTTATCTAAGGCGGGGATACGATTTCTATGTTCCGACGATTGCGCGGACTGTTTTCCAATGATCTTTCAATTGATCTTGGCACAGCAAATACACTCATTTTTGTCCGTGACAAAGGAATTGTACTGGATGAACCGTCTGTCGTCGCTATTCGTCAAGATCGCGGTCCTGGTGGTCCCAAAAGTGTTGAAGCCGTAGGCGCTGAAGCCAAGGCTATGATTGGTCGTACACCCGGTAATATTGTTGCCATTCGTCCGCTTAAAGACGGTGTTATCGCCGACTTTACTGTCACTGAAAAAATGCTGCAGTACTTTATTCATAAAGTACACGAGAGCCGTTATCTTCGCCCCAGCCCGCGGGTATTGATTTGTGTACCCTGTGGTTCTACCCAGGTTGAACGCCGTGCGATCCGCGAATCTGCGGCTGGCGCAGGCGCACGAGATGTATTCCTTATAGAAGAACCCATGGCCGCAGCTATTGGTTCTGGCTTGCCTGTTGGCGAAGCCAGCGGTTCTATGGTACTAGATATTGGTGGCGGCACCACCGAGGTAGCCATTATTTCGCTTAACGGTGTGGTCTACTCTGAATCTGTACGTATTGGTGGCGATCGTTTCGACGAAGCCATTGTTAACTATGTCCGTCGCAATTATGGCACCCTTATTGGTGATGCCACTGCCGAAAAAATCAAGCAAAAGATTGGCACTGCTTTTCCTGGTAATGAAGTGCTGGAAATGGAAGTAAAAGGCCGTAATCTTGCTGAGGGTATTCCGCGCAGTTTTACGCTTAACAGCAATGAAGTACTCGAAGCGTTGCAAGAACCCTTGAGTGGTATTGCCAGCGCTGTTAAAACAGCACTGGAGCAAACCCCACCCGAGCTCGGCGCCGATATCGCTGATCGCGGCATGGTATTAACCGGTGGCGGTGCTTTATTACGCGATCTCGATCGTTTATTAATGGAAGAGACAGGTCTACCCGTTATCATTGCTGACGACCCCTTAACTTGCGTAGCACGTGGTGGCGGTAAAGCACTTGAACTATTTGATGAAACCGGGGGCGACGTTTTCTGCGTTGAGTAGTTGTTTGCAGGCCGTACCCTATAGACACGTGATGTTATAGGCATCGAGAGGCAACAACCATTAATCCCATTTTTCGCAATGGCCCGTCGACCAATGTCCGCCTTGTTCTAGCCCTGGGTCTTGCCATCACGTTTATGATGGCGGACTATCAACGCGATTATCTCAGTGGTCTGCGCACTGGACTTTCTGCACTGCTGTTTCCCGTACAAGCTATTGTTGACCTGCCTCGTAATGGTGGCGGTTGGCTGCGTGATACTTTTTCCTCTCGCCAAAAATTACAAGAAGAAAATGCCAGCTTACGCGCAAAAAATCTTCTATTTCAAACCCGATTACAAAAATATGATTCTCTTTTGGCAGAAAATAACCGTCTACGTGAATTGCTGGATTCATCCGCCAAGGTAAGCGAAGACGTACTGATTGCTGAAATAATGTCGGTTGATTTGGAGCCGTTTACTCGCCGCATTATTATTAATAAAGGCGATATTGATGGCGTGTTTGCAGAACAGCCTCTGCTCGATGCCAACGGTGTTTTAGGCCAGGTAATCAATATCGGCGCATTTAGCAGTACTGCTATGCTCATCACCGATCCTAACCATGCCTTGCCAGTGCAGTCTTTACGCACAGGTGCCAGAGCCATTGCCGTTGGCCTTGCCAAAGGTGATCAATTGAACCTCGAGCATATCCCTAACAATGCCGACATCAAAGTCGGCGATATCCTGGTCACCTCTGGCCTCGGAGGTCGGTTTCCTGTTGGCTATCCCGTTGGCAGAATCACTCGCTTTGAAGTTGACCCAAGCCAACCATTTGCAAAGGTGTTTGCTAAACCCATTGCCAATATCGAACATGTTAGAGAAGTCTTGTTGGTTAAAGAAAAACGCGTCATCAGCACCGAAAATATAGAAGCATTGACCGGTACCGAAGAAAATAGCGGAGTACCGCAATAGTGGCAGTAGCACCACGCGGCATATGGGTCATTATTGCTAGCTTCTTCGCTGCAGCAGCTTTTGTTGTCGCGCCACTACCTTCCATTTTTGACTGGCTAAGACCTGACTGGTTAGCGCTAGTACTAATTTACTGGTGTATCGCACTACCGCATCGTGTCGGCATTTTCAGTGGCTTTGCGCTGGGATTATGCATGGATGTGATTCGAGGCGGCCTGCTCGGGCAATATGCTGCAAGCTATACTGTTATAGCTTTCATTTCGGCAAAGATGTATCGCCGCATGCGCAATTTCCCTGTTTGGCAACAAGCTATTACTGTGTTTATCATTCTCATCATAGGCCAAGCCGTGATTTATTGGATCAAAGGCTTTATCGACGAACCGGTCGACTTCAAATACTATTGGATTCCTTCAATTGTAGGCTTGATTGTTTGGCCCTTGGTTTATTTGTTTTTACGCGCAATTCGGCGTTATTTCCACGTACAATAGACTGGCTCAAATTTCGATTCGGTACCGATGCCACGCGCCTATTCACTTAGTGATGATCTAAAAGAAAGCGAACAATTTCGCCGTCGTACCATCGTCGCATTGTTAGCCGTTCTGGTAATGATTTCAGCACTTGTTGGGCGACTACTCTATCTGCAAGTTGTCAGCCATTCGCATTTCACTACTCAAGCAGATGATAACCGCGTTACGGTAGTGCCGATGCCGCCGACACGAGGATTAATCTTCGACCGTCGCGGCCGGGTATTGGCAGAAAACCTGCCATCATTCAGCCTAGAACTGATACCCGAACGCGTTGTTGACTTAGATGCAACTATCAATGAACTCGGCCAACATATTGAGATTACAAGCTCCGATATTCAGCGATTTTATCGCCAGCTACAACGCAAGCGCCGTCATGACAGTATTACCTTGCGCTCTCAACTCAGCGAAGAGGAAGTGGCGCGTTTTTCAGTCAACCGTCATCGATTCCCCGGCGTGGAAATCAACGCTCGCCTACTACGCAGCTACCCTTATGGCGAACTAGCCGTGCATTCACTTGGCTATGTCGGCCAAATTAATGAAAGCGATCTCAACCAGGTTAATCAGTCTAATTACAGCGCGACCGACTACATTGGTAAAACCGGCATCGAAAAATTTTATGAGCCCCTGTTACACGGTCAAATAGGGTATCAGAGGGTGGAAACCAACGCTGCAGGTAGGGTAATCGAAACACTGGGCGGCACACCACCGGAACCGGGTAAAAACTTGCACCTGACTATAGACGCTGAGTTGCAGAAGATAGCAGAAGCGATATTAGGGGACCAGCGCGGTGCCATTGTCGCTATCGAACCAGCAACGGGTAATTTACTGGCCATGGTCAGCAAACCTAGCTACGACCCAAATTTATTTGTTAAGGGAATCGACCACAAGACGTTTAATGATCTCAACAGTAATATTGATCACCCACTATTTAACCGCATTCTGCGCGGCACCTATCCGCCGGGCTCTACCGTCAAACCTATTATTGCCATGGCCGCGCTTGAAGATGACAAGATTGATCCAGCAACCAGTATATTTTGCCCAGGTTGGTACTCGCTGGAAGGTAATGACCACCGCTACCGAGATTGGAAACGTTGGGGACATGGCCACACTGATATAGAAAAAGCCATGGCTGAATCGTGTGATGTGTTTTTCTATGAAATAGCCTTTAGACTTGGCATTGATAGCATGCATGAGTACATGAGCAAATTTGGCTTTGGTAAAACAACAAAAATCGATATCAGCGACGAGCTCAGCGGCATTATGCCTTCTCGAGAATGGAAACGACAATCACGCGGTGAAATCTGGTTTCCTGGCGAAACGCTGATTACAGGGATTGGCCAAGGCTTTATGACTGCCACCCCAATGCAACTCGCGCGTGCAACCGCGGCAATTGCGAATCGTGGCAAACTGGTTAGCCCGCGCATCGTCAGCGCTGTCAGTGAGAACAAGGAAGACATTACGCAGATCAATAAACTCGATACGTTTTCTGAACAAATTGTGTTGAAAGATGAGAAACACTGGCAAGAAATCATCGCTTCGATGAAGGCCGTAGTTCATAGCCCCAATGGTACCGCCAGAAACCTAAGTTTTAATTCTCCTTTCACTATTGCCGGTAAAACGGGTACTGCACAGGTATTCTCAATTAAACAAGATGAAGACTACGAAGAAGATGAAATTGAAGAACGACTACGCGACCACGCCCTATTTGTTGCCTTCGCACCAATAGAAGAACCACAAATTGCGATAGCCGTTATTGTCGAAAACGGCGGTAGCGGCAGTAGTACCGCAGCACCGATTGCTTATCAGGTAATGTACCAGTATCTAACCAATCTTTCCGATTATGCAGATTCAAGAAAACGCCTTTAGCCGTTGGGGCGAACAACGCCACCAATCATGGCTGATCCGCAGCGCACATCTTGATCCGCCAATGCTTTTCGCGCTTATTGCGTTGTCATTTACCGGGTTAGCCATTCTCTATAGCGCCAGCAACCAGGACCTTGATCTGGTACTAAGACAACTGGTGCGAGTAGGTCTCGCCTTTGCTGCCATGCTGATTATCGCTCAAATTCATCCCAACCAACTCAGACGCTGGTCACCTTGGCTGGCAACGATCGGGGTCGTGCTGTTGATTGCCGTGGCCGTTGCCGGTGACATTGGCAAAGGTGCACAACGCTGGCTAGACCTCGGCCTATTCCGCTTTCAACCGTCTGAGATAATGAAGCTGGCCTTACCTATGGTCGTCGCCTGGTATTTCGCCGATCGCGCGCTACCACCTTCGTTAAAACACCTCTGCGTTAGCGCCATATTAATTGCCATTCCAACCGGGCTTATCGTCAAGCAACCCGATCTTGGTACGTCAGTACTCATCGCTTCTGCCGGGCTATTTGTGGTTTTTCTCTCAGGTATCTCATGGCGCCTGATTGGTTTTTTTACTGTGCTGTTTGCATCTTGCTTACCGCTGGTGTGGCTAAACATGCATGACTATCAAAAAACACGTGTGCTGACGTTCTTGAACCCAGAGAGCGATCCACTCAACTCGGGTTATCACATCATTCAATCTAAAATCGCGATTGGCTCTGGTGGTTTATTTGGTAAGGGATTTTTAAACGGCACGCAATCACATCTGGAATTTTTACCTGAACGTTCCACCGATTTTGTATTTTCCGCATTTGCTGAAGAACTAGGCCTAGTCGGCGGTTTATTGTTACTTTCACTCTACTTATTTATCGTCATTCGCGGCCTTGTTATTGCCACCCAAGCGCAGGATACTTATACCCGCTTGCTTGCAGGCAGCCTGACCTTGACGTTTTTTGTTTACGTCTTTGTTAATATTGGCATGGTGTCAGGTTTATTACCTGTTGTTGGCTTACCGCTGCCGCTGATGAGTTATGGTGGAACATCAATGGTGACGATTATGGCGGCCTTTGGCGTACTAATGTCGATTCATACGCACAAGAAAATGATTCGCAATACTTAGTGAGAATGTCGGTGTTTAAAAGTTTATTGTTTATCTTCACAAGCATGCTGGTTTGTACCGTGCAAGCTAATAGCTTGAGTGAGCGTGATGACATCAAGCAATTTATTAACGATTTATCTGCCAAACATCAGTTTGATAAAGCGCAATTAATAAACTGGTTTGATCAAACCGAATTGCAGCCGAAAATTATTGAGGCGATTACGCGCCCCGCTGAAAAAAAATTAAAGTGGCACGAATACCGAAAGATTTTTGTGAAACCAAATCGCATTGAAAAAGGCGTCGCGTTCTGGCAAAAACATGAAGAAACCTTGCAACGCGCTGAAAAAGAGTTTGGCGTACCTGCACACATCATTACAGCCATTATCGGTGTTGAAACCCGCTATGGTGAATACACCGGTAAACACCGCGTGATGGATGCCTTAACAACTCTAGGTTTTGATTATCCGAAACGCGCTAAATTTTTCAAAAGTGAGCTAGAGCAGTATCTACTGTTGGTACATGAAGAAGATATTGACCCTTTCAGCATAAAAGGCTCGTATGCAGGCGCTATGGGTATTCCACAATTTATTAGCAGTAGCTATCGCCATTATGCGATTGATTTTGACGGTGACGGTAAACGCGATCTTTGGCATAACCCAATCGATGCAATTGGTAGTGTTGCCAACTATTTTAAAAAACACGGTTGGCAAAACGGTCAGCAAGTTGTTTTAGCAGCAGAAATATCAGGTAACAATTTCGCAGCAGTGGTGAATAAAGGCTACAAACCTCATGCAACCACCGCCGAACTCAAGGCCAAAGGAATTACAAAAACTACCAGTGAGCATCTACCTTTATCAAAAAATGTCGCCTTGATCGAACTGGAACAACAAGATCACAAAGACTACTGGTTGGTATTTAATAACTTTTATGCCATCACTCGCTACAACCATAGCCCTTTGTACGCTATGGCAGTATACCAACTGAGTCTTGAGATTAAAAAAGCATACGATGCCTCATAAAGAAAAGTGGGTCACTGTCACACACTTACTCATAATTGTAACGGTCTTCGCACTCAGCGCGTGTAGTAGCCCAAGCAAAAAACATCAATCCAAACAGATACCACAGCAAGATGGCGCGCCAACGCAAAGAGTAGACATTGCCTCAATCCCCAATGCGACGCCAAAAAAAGAACCCCGCAGTAAATACGGCAATCCAAAATCGTATGAGGTTTTTGGTAAACGTTATTATGTAATGAAAAGTAGCAAGGGCTTCGTGCAACGCGGTATTGCCTCTTGGTATGGCACCAAATTTCACGGCAAACGCACCTCAAGTGGCGAGCCTTATGATATGTTTGCCATGACCGCAGCACATAAAACTTTACCTTTACCCACTTACGTCGAAGTCACTAATCTCGATAACAAGCGCAAGGTCATCGTCAAAGTGAATGACCGCGGCCCGTTTGTTGCCGGCAGAATCATCGATCTCTCTCATACCGCTGCGCGCAAGCTAGGCATTATCGGATCCGGCACGGGCAAAGTTGAAATACGCGCTATCGATCCCAACCGCTATGGCAAAACCAAAAAACAAAACAACAAAGCGCGCAAAAAAACGTCAGCGCAGCTGGCGCAAGAGCGGCTTTTTGTTCAGGTAGGCGCATTTAGCAGCAGTGATAATGCCGAAAGACTGCAAAAAGACTTATATTCTCGTCTCGGTCCGCGGCTACGTATCGATACTTATTTCAGTGAAGTTGAAAAACTCTACCGGGTTCGAATCGGACCCATCGCTACTGTAGACGATGCCGAGCGAGTTCATACACGGCTTAATAATATCGGTTTTACCAATAGCCGGATCGTTGTAGATTCTTTTGCCAATAAACCTTAGACCTGTGCCGAAGCGCGCGCTCGGGTTAGAATAGAGCCAAATCCAAAGATCAAAGCAAAGACTTGTGTTACCTAAAAACAAATATTTATTCACCCAGATAGTAGAGCTTCTGTTCGCAGCCTCACTGGTGCTGCTGGTCAGTAGTATCAGTTTTGCCGAACCTAGACCCGTACCGGCAGCACCTTCCGTAGCCGCGACAGGATATATTTTGCTGGATTTTCGCACTGGTAAAGTCATCGCTAGTAGTAATGCGGGCGATAGACTAGAGCCAGCTAGCTTAACTAAACTGATGTCAGCCTACATCGTCTTTAGCGAAATTGAAAAAGGCAGTATTCAGTTAAGTGATAATGTACTGATCAGTGAAACGGCATGGCGTACTGGTGGCTCACGCATGTTTGTTGAAGCCGATTCAAAAGTCACCGTTGAAGACTTATTGAAAGGCATGATTATACAATCAGGTAACGACGCTACTGTTGCCCTTGCGGAACATATAGCCGGCACGGAAGAAGCCTTTGCGGAGCTGATGAATCACGAAGCCAAGTTGCTGGGCATGAGCGGTTCAAATTTTGTTAATGCCTCAGGCTTACCCGGGAAAGAACACTACACAACCGCGACTGATCTTGCGACATTAACGCGGGCACTGATTGCCAACTTCCCAGATTACTATAGCTGGTATTCACAAAAGGAATTCACCTATAACGAAATCACTCAACGTAACCGCAATAAACTACTCTGGCGTGATGAAACCGTTGATGGCGTAAAAACAGGCCATACCAAATCTGCCGGTTATTGCCTTGTGACCTCAGCTGAGCGCGATGACATGCGCCTCATTTCGGTTGTGCTCGGCACCAAGAGCCCTGATGCACGCGCACGTGAGAGTCAAAAGTTACTTAATTATGGCTACCGTTTTTTCGAAACCCGTAAACTCTATGCGGCCAACCAATCACTTTCAAAACACCGTTTATGGAAGGGTAACCGTAAAGAAATAGAATTGGGTGTCAGTGAGGACATTTATGTCACCATACCTCGTGGCCAAGAAGATTCTCTATCTGCTGAACTACAGCTCCAGGAAACCATTATTGCACCGGTAGCAAAAGGTCAGGAATTTGGTACGACTCTGATTTCATTTGGCGATGAATTACTCGTTGAAAAACCACTCGTCGCACTAGATAACTATACAGAAGGCGGCTTTATGCAGCGCCTTACTGATAGCGTACTCATGTATTTTGAATAGAGCTCATGCAAGAACCTTCCATCGCCTATATCAATGGTGAATTTAAACCGTTACCTGATGTTCATATCTCGCCATTGGACCGTGGCTTTATCTTTGGTGACGGCGTTTATGAAGTCATACCCGTTTACGCCGGTAATGCATTTCGTCTAGACGCACATTTAAAACGTCTTGATAATAGCTTAAAGGCGATTCGTCTAGCTAATCCACATAATTCAAAAGAATGGCAAAACATCATTCAAACTCTTATTGATAAAAATATACCTGGAGATCGCTCGCTTTATTTACAGCTAACTCGTGGTGTAGCAGATAGAGACCATGCTTTTCCAAAGACTAGCAATACCACTGTATTCGCCATGAGCAAGCCACTGCCCACCACCACGCAGGCGCCTGTTAAAACAATCACTCTGGAAGATATTCGTTGGCAATGGTGCCATATTAAAGCAACCGCTTTACTAGGCAATTTATTATTAAGACAACAGGCGGTCGATGTCGGCTGTGACGAAGCTATTTTGCTACGCGATGGAATACTGACAGAAGGCGCAGCAAGTAATGTATTTATCGTCAAAAATAACACTATTTTGACACCTATTAATGACAATAAAATCCTCCCTGGTATTACGCGAGATATCGTTATTGAATTAGCAAATAAACACGGCTTTACCATTATTGAACAAAATATTGACCAAGCCATGCTAAATGACGCTGATGAAATCTGGCTAACTAGCTCAACCAAAGAAATAGCACCCGTTATCGAGCTTGATAAGAGAACTATTGGCAATGGCGAAGCAGGGCCAGTCTGCCGCCAACTACAAACGCTATTCAATACTTTTAAAACAAAACGTGATGCTGGCATCGCCGTCTAGAAACTAAAATGAGCCGTAGCGACGAAGAACTAGGCTTGCAGTTCCCTTGCGAGTTTCCCCTTAAAGTCATGGGCAAAAGCAACTGTGGCCTCAAACAAACTACAGAAAGTATTGTCAGGGAGCACGTATTATCCGAACATCGCATCTCTGTCACGGAACGTAGCAGTAGTGAAGCCCGATTTATCTCGATTACCGTGACAATTAAAGCGCAAAGCCGCGAGCAGCTTGATAAGTTATATCAGGCTTTTAATGCGCACCCAGATATCATGATGGTGCTTTAGCACCATCTATCATATAACCAATGAAGCTGAACTATCGCCATTTCGGGGTCACCGACTATAGCCTCATGATGAAAGCGATGCAGCGTTTTACCGCTGACCGTTCTGAAAACACGCTTGATGAACTATGGTTTACCGAACATCACCCCGTATTCACACTTGGTCGTGCCGGCAAAACCGAGCATATACTCGACGCCGGAGCCATACCCGTTACCAATAGTGACCGTGGAGGGCAAGTCACCTATCACGGGCCGGGTCAGTTAGTGGTTTACACGCTATGCGATTTAAAACGATTACACATGGGTATAAAAGAATTTGTTGCTAATACCGAGCAATGCCTGATAGATACACTAGAACACTACGGTATCATTGGCTCACGTAAGCACGGTGCACCAGGTGTTTATACCAATGGAGCCAAAATCGCCGCGCTAGGATTACGCATACGGCGTCAAGGCAGTTATCATGGCATGAGTCTTAATATTGATATGGATCTTTCGCCATTTTCACGTATCAACCCTTGCGGTTATGCCGGTCAGGCAGTGACACAGCTCGCTGACCATGGGTTTATCGGTACGCAAAAAACCATCAGCGACAGTATTTTGATCCATTTCCAGCAAGTTTTCGGTTACACTGAGGCTATAGAAGTCCCCGCATTGAACAATTTCGATGAATAAGTCCCTTGAAAAAAGTAAAAGCGATAAGACCGGTGTTGCGCTTAAAGGCGCTGACAAGGTTGCCCGCATACCGATAAAAATTCAGCCGACCACGGAAATGCAGCGTAAACCAAGCTGGATTCGCGCACGCGCACCGAACTTACCTGAAGTCATTCGTCTTAAGTCGATATTACGTGAAAACCACTTACATACCGTTTGCGAAGAGGCTTCCTGTCCCAACCTCGGTGAATGCTTCGCGCATGGCACTGCTACATTTATGATCATGGGTGATATCTGTACCCGACGTTGTCCATTTTGTGACGTCGCCCATGGCCGCCCCAACCCTCTCGATAAAGATGAACCTGATAATCTGGCCAAAACTATCAAAGCCATGGATCTGAACTATGTTGTTGTAACCTCCGTTGATCGAGATGACTTACGCGATGGCGGTGCAGAACATTTCGTGAATTGCATAGAGGCAATTCGACAGCAATCGCCCAAGACTAAAATCGAAATTCTTGTACCCGACTTCCGTGGTCGTATGGATAGAGCCTTAGAAATTATTAAGCAATCGCCGCCAGATGTGTTTAACCATAATCTAGAAACCGTGCCTCGGCTTTATAAGGCGGCACGCCCTGGCTCAGACTACGGCTGGTCGTTAAATTTAATTAAACGGTTTAAGGCTTTATATCCCAATGTGCCGACCAAATCAGGGTTAATGATGGGCTTAGGTGAAACCCTGGAAGAAACCCTAGAAGTTATGCGTGATTTGCGCGCACATGATTGCGACATGCTCACGCTAGGCCAATACTTACAACCAAGTAAACATCACTTACCAGTTGAGCGTTTTGTTCATCCTGATGAATTTGCCTACCTGGCCAAAGAAGGCGAAGCGTTAGGGTTTACTAATGTCGCTAGCGGGCCGCTGGTCAGGTCTTCTTATCATGCCGACCAACAAGCAGCAGGCAAAGCCATTGCTTAGACCTGACTTTAAAGCCATTAAAGTAAATGGCGCATCTCAGATATAGCCGGATAGAACTTAAAGTTTTCACCCTTGTCAAATCAAGCTTGAAAACTAAAGTGGTTGAGTTATTCGCCGCTAAAAAAGGTTAGTGCGCTACGGAATTGCGCTTTATTTGGGTAGAAACACCCAGCCATCGAACTGAAGGAATATGCTATGCGGCCGTATTTATCTGCTCATGTACCCGTGGCCAGTCACTCTGACTTCATCAGAGTATTGCATGTTGAAGATGACTCTCATGACGCCATTTTTATTGCTGAAACCCTGTCTCAGAGTAGTAGTTACCATTGCCAGATTGACCATTGTAAATCACTGGCCGCTGCACAAAAACAGTTATCATGCACCGACTATGACGTTGTATTATTGGATTTAAACCTCCCGGATTCTCAAGGTTTAAATACGATTGATAGCATTCGAGAACTATTCCCTGATCAACCTATTGTCGTGCTATCTGGCAGCACAAGCGACCACGAAGCGATGGAAGCTGTTCGTTTAGGTGCGCAAGACTACCTTAGTAAAGAAACTGTAGACCCTACGCAAGTATCGCGCGTAATACATCATGCGATAGATCGTAAAAACCATGAGAAAAAGCTGATGAATCTGGCTTTTTATGATCCCGTCTGCGGCATCCCCAATCGTAATTTATTTATTAATAACCTAACTCAGGCGATGAGTCGTTGCGATCGCACCAAGGAACGCATCGCCCTGATGTTTCTCGATTTAGATAAGTTTAAATTCATAAATGACAAATGGGGACATGATGCTGGCGATGCGGTTTTACGTGAAGCCGCGGTGCGTATAAATCAATGCGTAAGAAAACAAGATGTCATCGCGCGTTTAGGAGGGGACGAATTTACTATTATCCTAGAAGGCATCAAAGATCGCCGCAATGCCGAACGTATCGCGCGCAAAATACTCGCTAAGCTAAGTCAGCCCTATCTGGTTGCGGATGACATGGCTCAATGCTCTGCAAGTATTGGCATTTCATTTTACGATGGCCATATCGAATTGACACCAGACACTCTAATCAAGCAAACCGATATCGCTATGTATCGCGCCAAAAAAGATGGCCGCAATACTTACAAATTTTTTATACGTAATCGAACCGACGTTAAAAATCCCGGTGATAACATTTCTGTTTTGCTCGATGAGGCATTAGATCGCAAGGAATTTCATCTTCATTTTCAACCCCAAATTGATACCGATAATCACGAACTGGTGGGTGCAGAAGCCTTATTACGTTGGAACAATAAAGAACTGGGTTCAGTGCTGCCCTCTGTTTTTATTCCATTACTAGAAGATAGCGGACAAATTATTGAAGTAGGTGAATGGGTATTACATAAAGCGTGTCAATCTTGGTCAAATTGGTATAAAGAAAACCAGCTTGCTTCAGATGCAACAATATCCGTTAATATTTCTGCCGTTCAGTTTACCGAAGATATTGTTACCACGGTTGCAAAAGTGCTCGACAAAACCGGACTACCTCCAAGTTTACTCGACCTGGAATTGACAGAAACCACTTTACTCAGCAATACCCAGCGCAACCTCAATATTATTAAAAAGCTCAAAAATTTAGGTATAAGCCTCACTATTGACGATTTTGGCACCGGCTTTAGTTCATTACCCTATCTTAAACACTTTTGCTTTGATCGTTTAAAAGTTGATCGGTCTTATGTTGAACATGTGCTCGATAATTCCGTTGACGCTGCAATCTCATCATCAATCATTAATCTGGCTGAAAACCTGGATTTACAAGTTGTTGCCGAAGGAGTTGATAGTTGGGATAAAGTAAACCGCATCAAATCTTACGGCTGCAGCATCATGCAGGGTTATTATTATAGTCGGCCGCTTACCGAAAAAACCTTCCTAGAACGTTATGCAAAGAAACTAATACATTAGTCTTCACAAAGCTTAGTTATAGGTCTACCCATATGCCAAGCGCGTAAGCACTGCCATCCAGCGCTGGGTTAGCGTCCTCAAAACCGTTAAAACGATATTCTAAGGCTAGAGCAATTTTGTTATAAAAATAGTAGCGTAGCATCGGCTCAAATAGCCATTCATTGCTGGCCTGTTCTCTGATATTGTAGTCGGCAAATCCGCTAAATATGAGCTCGTCGCTAAATTTGATTTTGTAAATCAAACTCACCTGCCCACCATCACCGTCTGTTTCAACAGGAAATAAACGTAGCTGATTAAACACCTGAAATCGGTTAGCTAGCTGATAAACCTTTTTATAAGTAATACCTAAACGACCGATATCGTCATTGCTGGGAGTAAAATAATTATACTCTGCCTGTAGCGCCAAACCTTTTAGCCCTAACTTCTCATAACTAATGCGATATTCTGAAAAACTACCATTTATATCTGCACGGCTATCAGGATCTTCTTGCTCGGCAAATAAATCCGAAAAGCCCCATAGACTGAGACCGGCAGGAAGCTGATAGCTACCCAATTGCAGAGTGATAGAGTTAAAACCACGTTGATCTAGATAGTAAGCAGCAGATATATTTAGTGGTTTCTCAGCCGCAACATCAAACACGCTCAATAAAGCAATTAAAAATAAATATCCATTTAAAAATTGCGGTCTTTCCATGTTACTATTCTGCGGTATAGGAGGTTAGCATTAATTCGTTAGCGGTTGAGCATGTTAAAACTTAATATGTTCCACTAAGTTAAGCATATTGTGTCCTATAGCCCAACAAACCTTAGCCGATAAAACACTTTAGTACACAATGGTGACGTATAAAATTTAGAGGTGAAACAAGTGAATGGAGTCATCAACTTTCACGAGCAAAGAAATAAGCAGTTATGCTTAATTGCCGTACTGATAGTAGGTTTAATATTTAATCTAAGCTGTCAGGCTGATAACTCGCAGCCACTACGCTTTTATATCGATTCTGACTTTAGCCATCATCTTGAATCTGCCAAGTCAATTCAGCGAGGTATTAATGTTGCCTTATCTGAAATTGAACACAGAGTCCAAGGCAGAAAAATCGAGCTGGTTGTTACCGATCATCGCGGTAATTCAAAACGTGCCAAAAAAAATATGCAGCGTTATATCGAAGACCCTAATGCCTTGGTGTATTACGCTGGACTGCATTCTCCTCCGCTAATCAAATACCGCCAATATATCAACGATAATGGTATGCTGGTTTTAGCTCCCTGGTCAGCTGGTGCACCCATTACACGCCACCCCAGCCCAGACAATTCTGTTTTTCGCCTTTCCGTCGATGATAGCAAGGCCGGTGAGTTTCTTACCAACTATGCCAGCACAAAAAAATCCTGCAAAACTCCTCACCTGCTTATAGACAATGGCCCATGGGGAGATTCCAACCTTAAAAATATGATGAAAGCGCTGGCCGATCGCGACTTAAAAGCACACGGTGTCACACGCTTTGGTTGGAATATTAATGGAGTCAGTGCGAATACGATGATCCGAAAAATCGTTGATGGCATCCCTGATTGCATCTATTTAGTCTCCTCATCATTTGAGGCTGCGGCCTTTGTCAATGCCATGCGTCAAATACCAAAAGAAAAACGTATTCCTTTTGTCAGTCACTGGGGAATTAGCGGTGGCGATTATCACAAACTTGTTAATGCCCAGGCACGCAAAGAAATTGATCTTAGCTTTCTCCAAACCTGTTTTTCTTTTAATCAACAAGTCCTCAGCCCTTTCGCAAGAGCAGTGCTAAAAAAAGCACAATCAATTTATCCGGAAATAAAAACGAGTAGCGATATCACAGCGCCTGTTGGTTTCATACATGCTTACGATATCACTAGAATCTTAATAGCTGCTTTAAACAAGGTAAAGCTTAGCGATGATATCGCTAAAGACCGCCGAGCCCTCAAGCAAGCACTTGAGAATTTGGACATACCAATACAAGGTTTAATAAAAACATATGAACGGCCTTTTTCTTTATTTAGTCAAGACAATCCAGATGCTCACGAGGCATTAAACATCGATAACTACTGTATGGCTCAATACGGTGATAATGATGAAATTCTATTAATAGAATAATTAGATGAGTAAATATTCTCAGAACATAACAACAAAAAAAATAGCACCAGTAACGCCAGCCGCCGGTAAAAACATAGGCAAATTACTGTTATTATTTGCGCTGATTACCTTCGGCATTATGCTCGTATCGAGCATCTTTATTGTAGCACCTCGCGTTGAAGAAACACTGACCCAGCAAAAAATCTCGGCTGCGGAAACCACTATTCGAATACACGCTGAGAGTATTCGGCAATACTTCTTTGATCGTTCCATTCTATTGCGGGATATTACGCGCTTCCCTGCTGTAATCACCAGCACCATGACTTTGAATAGCGATAGTATCGCTTTAAAAGAATTATTGTTTAATACATCCATATTAGGGCAACACTTACCTTTAGCATTACTCGATATCGAAGGCGAAATTATATACACCACAGATCAACAATTGTTTTCAAAACATAATTCGCATATATGGACAAAACAACTTATCTCTGGCGAATCAGATTTTTATCTCGAATTGTTTACGGATGATACTGGTGATCATTTTGAAATTGCTGTACCCGTTATATTCAGAGGTAACGCGGAAGGTATTTTGGTTACTATCATCCCTTCTGAAGCTAGCAATATATTGAAAGGTAAGCTTGATGATGCTTCATTTTATGTAGAGTTAAAACAAGGCGATACTATATTCACTTCACAAAACAATCCACCTTCCGTCTCGGTTTTGACACGTGAACAACGATTAGAAGATTTGAATCTGGACCTGACCTACATCATAGACAAAACACCCATACTGCATGATGCCGCTACCTTTCGTAACCAGTTATTGATCATTCTCAGCATAGTTATTTTAACTGCTTTTATTGTATTTTTGATGCTAGGTTACCGCATACTGGTATTACCCTATAAAACCTTATCAGATGTCAGTAATAAACTCAGGGATACCAGCAAGGAACTGCAACTAATCTTTGATCATGTTCCTGCGCGTATTTGGTATAAAGACGCACATAATAAAATTTTACGGCTAAACACACAGGCTGCTGAGTCTATGGGTATGACCGTTGCTGACGCTGAAGGCAAAGATACCTATGACTTGTTCCCTGATATGGCGAAAAAATACCATGATGATGACCTGTCTGTTATCAACTCTGGCCAAGCCCGATTAGGTATTATTGAAGAATACACACCGCTCGATGGCCGACACGGTTGGGTCAGCACTGACAAAGTTCCTTACACTGATCCTAATACTGGCGAACAAAGTGTACTGGTAGTAGCCAAAGATATTACTGATCTGAAAGCAACACAGTCAGCATTAGCAGAGAGCGAAGAGCGTTACAAAATTGCCGTCAGAGGATCTAGTGTTGGCATTTGGGGTTACAATATCGTCGAAGACATACTGTACTGGTCACCTCTACATATGGAAATATTAGGTATTAATGCAGAAGACTTTATTCCTCATGCCAGCCAGTTCTTCGACATTATTCACCCCGAAGATATTGAATACGTTAAAGAGGCCTATAATAATCATTTGAAAAATGGTCATGAATACAATGTTGAATATCGTCAACGACATAAGAACGGTCATTATATTTGGTTACATTCGCGCGGACAGGCTGTATGGGATAAAAATGGCAAAGCCGTTAGAATGGCTGGGTCAACTGCTGATATTAGTGCTCGCAAATCACACGAAGAAGTTTTAACGGAAACAAAAATGGCTTTATCGAAAACCGTTGATCAACTTACCAAATCAAATGACGAATTATCACGCTTTGCCTATGTCGCCTCGCATGACCTACAAGAACCAATACGTATGGTCGGTAATTTTACTGAATTACTTAAACGAAACTATAACGACCGATTAGACGAAAGAGGCCAACAATATCTTGATATCTGCAATGACTCAGCCAAACATATGCAAGCTTTAGTCGCTGACCTACTTGATTATGCTCGCACGGATTCTGAGGCCGATACTTATAGCTATGTCGATATGAACGAATCATTAAAATATACACTAGATCATCTACACGAAGCGATCAAAGAATCTAACGCTAAAGTTCATGCCGCCAACCTACCAAATGTTTATTTTAATCCATCTCGATTAATGCGTTTACTACAAAACCTTATTGGCAATGCCATTAAGTACCGTCAAGACGATACCGCTCCTGTTATTGACATCCGCCACGAAGAAAAAGAGCATGAGTGGTTAGTCAGTATCAGTGATAATGGCATTGGTATGAAACAAGAATACCTCAAAAAAATATTTGAGCCCTTTAAACGCCTACACCATAAAGATCAGTATGGTGGCACAGGCATTGGCCTAGCGATTTGCGAAAAAATTATTACCCAAAGAGGAGGGGAAATTAGAGTGGAATCAAAACCTGGGCAAGGTAGCACCTTTTGGTTTACTATACCCAAACATGTTCACTAGGACGCGGCATGACATTATCCAGACCCATCCATATTTTGTTGGTAGATGATAATCAAGGTGATGTACTGTTAACGCAAGAAGCCTTTCGCACCGCTAAAGTAGCCAATACTATGGATATAGCAGTAGATGGCGAACAGGCTTTAGCTATGCTACGTAAGCAAGATGACTACGCATCGTTAAATACACCAGACCTGATTTTGCTCGACCTCAATATGCCTAAAAAAGACGGCCGTGAAGTATTAGCTGAAATCAAATCAGACGCTAATTTAAAATCAATACCTGTTGCTATTATGACTAGCTCTAAAGCAGAAGCTGATATTGTTAAAACCTACCAGTTACACGCAAATTGTTATATCCTGAAACCTGTCACACTGGATCAGTTTGTCAATGTTGTCAGTTCAATAGAACATTTTTGGTTTAGCGTTGTTGTTCTGCCAACAGACGTGCTGGAGTAATTATGAACTTGAATACTGAAGCTTGCGATAACAATAAAACCTCTGAGAATATGATGAATCAAACTGCAAACAAAGCCTTTCGTCTACTCATTGTAGACGATAACCCAGGTGACGTATTACTTACCATCGAAGCGTTTAAAGAAAGTAAGTTTAAAGACAATATATCTGTAGCAGTAGCCAATGATGGTGAAACGGCATTAGCAATGTTAAGAAAAGAACAAGATTATGTCGATTTTGTTCTTCCTGATTTCATTTTACTTGATCTCAATATGCCTGGCCTTAGTGGCACCGCTGTTTTAGAAAACATCAAATCTGATCAATCTTTAAAACGTATTCCTGTCATTATTATGTCCAGCTCCAAAGCAAACCAAGACATTCAAAACAGTTATGACAAACACGCCAATAGCTATATAGTAAAGCCTGCTACTTTGTCTCAGTATGCAGAAATGGTAGAAAAAGTCGAAAGCTTTTGGTTAGATATCGCTGCGCTACCCAACAAGTAAATTGATATAGCAGTTTTGACTATTTAGGCCATATATCTGGTGTTATAAAGTATCGCCCTCTTTCTTGCCAGCAGTCCTTAATCCCCTCTAAGCATACTATCTGTATCGGTTGGCTCACAGCACTTAGAAAATGATTCTCTAATTTTTCAATCAGGACTGATGTCTTGATTACTTCGTGTTGATCATAGACTAAGCAAGGTGAAAACCAGTCTCTCCGTTTTAATATCGACCATTTCATTGAATCATCACTCTGACTGCAAAAATCAGAAAAACCTAGCCATTGACAACGTTTATGGCTGGGGTGATGATCTTGAGGTGACCTCATAGGTCTTTTCGCTGATATCGGATAAAACAACATTCCTTTCAAACACAGCTCTCGCTCTATTTGTGAGATATTGTATTTTTCTAGGACTAACTTGCCTTGTTTTGATTGAGATAGTAACAATTGGCGTTGAAACAAAGCATCTACTTTTAGATCCAGCCGATCTTTACAAGCTGGGCCTATCCAATTTGATTGTAGACTCAACTCTCCATCATCAGTCGAGTCATCAGAAAAAACCCCTAAATAAAATTTTACTGCTACCTCCATATGAATATAACAATTACGTCTTAGACAGTAGTAGATAAAGTCATACTCACCTAAGGTTCGCTTACCATCTCTAACCTGTTCATTCTTAGTTATCAGTTCCGCGACCCCGGCATACCGTAAGTAGTACTCCCAAAGTGCTTCAAAATAGAGCCCCAATCGCGAGCTATGTAACTTTGCCAAGTGTAATTGTAATTGTTTTGGTTCAGCATCCAATTTTCGAAACCACGTTTCGATATGCGGAAAATGGGTTTCAACTTCAGCGTAACTCGCAACATTAAGAGATGAATTAATTAACTCTTCACTAAAACAGGCCCAATATAAATCCCGAACTTCACGTTGCCGTAATTGAGGCAACAAATTCATTAGGAAGACGGAGACTTATTCTGTTTAGATTTAGCGACATCGGCCGCATTCAGCTTAAACTGTATATCTTCGCTAAGCCAATAAAGTGATTCAGCCTCTAACTCTTCTTTAGTTAAAGGGTGCTCCTGCAACCATTCTTCTTGCATCTCAATTTTGAATTTACTCTTACTAATCTCGATATCGATTGGCGGCAAGTCCGTACTTTTACGTGAACGATTAAATAAACACGCCAGACGAAATACCAAAACTAACAACCAATCTGCCGTAAAATGATAACTTTCAGCAACTGCACGAAGTCGGCGACGCTGATTAAGTATGATAAAACTTAACTGCTTTTGTTCAAGCTTAGAAAAACCTAACATATCTGCATTTAGGACAATATAAGCACTATGCTTTTGATAACCACTATGAGAGATAGTTAATCCAATCTCATGTAAACTTGAAGCCCAAATGAGCAACTGTCGAGCCTTATCGACACTTATCTGCAAATCATCTTTGACGATATCGAGCAGCTTTTCAGAATGTAACTGCACCTGCTTTGCTTTGGCTTCATCAACTCGGTAGTTGTCCATCATATTACGCACGGTGACATAACGCGCATCTGAACGCCTAACCCGGCCTGCAAGATCATGAATGATACCTTCTTTCATTGCGTAGTCTGTAACGACCATGCGATCAATACCCAACTCTAAGAATATGGCGTGTAGTATTGCTGCACCGCCGGCAATGACAGTTCGCCTATCCTCTTTTAAGCCAGCCAAATCCAAATTATCAGTACGACCAGATTTAATGAGCTTTTTGGCCAGCTTTTCTAAACCACTAAGTGTGATGGCATGCTCATCCGGCCAGTTTTTATTAACTATTGTGCCGACAGAACGAATGGTTCCAGAAGAACCCACGGCTTCACCCCAACTTTCAGATTTAAACTCTTCGCGGTGCGCGCGCAATTCTCTTCTCGCCGCCCTCACTGCTGCATCATAGTTTTCCTGAGATAAAATATTATCCTTGAAAAACCGTCTGCTATAGGTAACGCAACCCATATATAAACTTTCTAGCTTATGTGGAGTGAGATCTCTACCAATAATAAGCTCCGTTGAACCACCACCAATATCTACAACTAATCGATGCTTATCACTAGGTGCGAGGTCTTGTGTCACACCCAAGTAGATCAACCGAGCTTCTTCAATACCACTAATGATATTGATGGGTACACCGATAATCGACTCTGCTTTTTCTAGAAACTCATCTGCATCTTTCAATGAGCGTAAGGTATTTGTCCCTACTACACGAATCGAATTTTTTTCGATACCACTAATAATTTCTGCAAATCTGCCGAGTGCGTCAAACGCCCTTTCTGCCACTTCCTTACTAAGGCGCTTTCTATCATCCAAGCCCTCCGCCAAGCGCACCATCTCCTTATGGCGATCAAGATAGCGGATACGATCGGAATCAATGCGTGCAATAAGAAGGTGAAAACTATTTGAACCAAGATCTAAGGCGGCAACTCGACCTTGGCTGATATTTGACTGACCCATACTAAGCTTATCCAACTAATTTTGACTGCCGCTTATCTAATAATCCGCTTAATGCTTGTTGTGAACGCCCTGACTCAGCCGATACGACGTACTCTTGAATTGCCAATTGCGAATCAACCTTACGCCGATTACCTCTGGAAACATATTTATTACTATGCTTCTCATCTATCATGCGTGCTTTACAATTATCATTTGACTGCAAACGCATAATGTCTAAAATTCGGCGTCTTATCTCTTTATCGTAAACTGGCAAGCTAACTTCGACACGATGATCAATGTTCCTCGTCATCATATCTGCCGAACTGATATAGACTTCCGGATCTTTATGATTGGCAAAGATATATACGCGTGAATGTTCTAAAAAACGCCCAACGATACTAGTAGCTTCTATATTGTCGCTAACGTCAGGTACTTGTGGAACAATAGAACAAATAGAACGTGAAATTATTTTTGTTTTA
The DNA here is from genome assembly GCA_964617475.1 of uncultured Thiotrichales bacterium. Classification (GTDB taxonomy): domain Bacteria; phylum Pseudomonadota; class Gammaproteobacteria. The sequence continues at coordinate 15,497 of CAZTYM010000013.1, read as the reverse complement.
ACGCCAACTTTACTTGCTTCGTAAAGTTTATCTATCAATTCGGCGTCAGATAAATTATTGACTTTAATAAATATCCAAGCTGGTTTACCTTCACGCGCATTAGTCATTTCGCGATCAATTTTATTTCTTAATTGATCACGAAAATTAATTGGTGAAACTAATAAGTGCTTGAAATCAAAACGACGATAGCTATTTGCCGCGAATTCAAAGACTTTTTCAATTTCAGCTGTCAGCTCGGGCTTAGCAGTAAATATTGCGAAGTCTGTATAAACTCGAGCGGTTTTTTCATGAAAATTACCTGTGCCTATCACCGCATAGTTAAATTCAACACCGGACTCCATTCTTTTAATAAGGCAGATTTTCGAGTGAAACTTGAGCCCTTGAATACCAAACGAGACCTTGACTCCGGCTTCTGTCAAACGCTGCGCCCATTGAATATTGGCTCTTTCATCAAAACGCGCCTGCAGTTCAACAATTACGTGTACTGATTTGCCATTTTGTGCCGCATTAATTAGAGAGTTCATCACTCTGGAATCAGACGCTACTCTGTAAATAGAAATACGAATCTCTGTAACACGCGAATCTAAAGCTGCTTCGCGCAAGAAGTTGGTAAAATAACTAAAGTTATGATAAGGGTAATGCAAAAATACATCGCCTTTTTTTACTGCATCAAAGGTAGTGACTTCCGCATCTATTGCACTGCAAGGGACCGAATCAAGTGGTTTATTTTCAAGATATGCAGGCCCTAAGTTAGGAAATTCCATAAAGTCTTTGAAGTTATGGTATTTTTCACCAGGCGTAACGCTATCATAATCTGACAAGTTAAGCTGTTTAATAAAAAAATCAATCATTGCCTTAGGCATTCCACGCTCATAAATTAAGCGAGTTGGCTGTGCCGCGTGACGCCCTTTTAAACTATACGCCATCTTGTCAAGAAAGCTTTGTGTGATACCGTCACCAATCGCTAATTCCGCATCTCTTGTTAGTTTGATGGTATAGGCTTTGATAGAAGTAAAATCTACCAAACCAACAAAAATTTCTTCTAAACAAATACGCAAAACATCATCTAACATCACCAAACGCTTTATTCTTTTTGACCGCTTACTAGGAATTTGAATAAAGCGCGGCAATCGGCTCGTTGGTACTTCTAAAACCGCATAAGGTTTATTTCTCGTATCCTTACTTCGGTAGTCAATTTTTAATGCAAGGTAAATTGATTGCTCTGACAAAGTCGGCAAACGACTATCCTCATCGAGCAAGATCGGCGTCAATACAGGTAGAACTGATTCACGAAAATATCGTCGCAAGTAACGTCGCTGACTATCACTGAGATCTTGCTCACCAAGAAAGTAGATATGATGTTTTTTAAGTTCTTCGAATAATTCGACATAAATGCGGTTGTAATTTTCTTGCAAATACGCAATTTGCTTTTGTAATTTTCTGAGCAGCTTAGCAGCACTAGACTCTGTTACATCTTGTGCATCTTCCAAAAGAATACGTCGACGAACATCGGCTACACGAACACGGAAAAACTCATCTAAATTATTAGATACAATACCTAGCAAACGGATACGCTCGATAATAGGCACAGCCTTATCTTGCGTTTCTTGCAATACTCGCTCGTTGAAATAAAGCCAACTTACCTCTTTGGCGACATAATATTTCGCGGTATAACTTTTGGTTAAAGTAGATGACTTACTACGAGCAACCGGCGCTGTTTGAGCAATCTCCATTTTTTCTTCCAACATCAACTTAAACCTTCGTATTCAAGCAAAAATTTATGACAAAACGTAGTGTAGACAATCACTTAGTCTACCATTTCGTCACGTGCGCTAAAATGCTATTTCTTTAGCTTTGAGTATTTTTAGGGTAATCCCGCCATGCAATCTGGCCGCTTTTAGGAATAATCTCGTCCCAGGTATTGCACTGAAATACTATGCAAACAATTTCGCAGGTAACAAACGGCTCAACACTGACTGTTACTAAGGATTGTGCTAGTGATGAAATACCAGGGTTATGCCCAACGACCATAACTTGATCAAACCCCTCTTCCATAGCCCAAATCAGGTTATATAAAGCATCGCTACTTGCCTCATAAATTATTGGTTCTTCGACTATCATTGCATCGGTCAGCTGCATAGTTTTAGCCAAACGTTGTGCTGTGCTTATAGCTCGCTTTGCAGGGCTAGAAACAATGACTTGCGGCACCCGCTGCCGTACAAATACGCGCTCACCCATATTCAAGCTATCGCGTAAACCGCGATCATTTAGCGGCCGATCAAAATCGTCAAGATCGCCTTGCCAGCTCGACTTGGCATGCCGAGACAAAAGCAATGTTTTCATGTTAATTGCTCTGCTGCTTGTAAATAAGCACTAATGCCATCGAGCAACATTTGTATAGAAACCATGATCAGCAACATACCCATTAACTTTTCGACCGCGCGTATACCTCTTTGCCCTAGTATTCGCATCATTGGCTCTGTAGCGATAAGTATTATTGCCGACACGAACCAAGCTGCGCTTAGTGCGCCAAACCAGGTCCACATTTGATCAGGGTGACGACTGCCTAATAACAATAAAGCCGCGATGGCTGACGGGCCGGCCACAAATGGTACAGCCAATGGCACAATTAAGGGGTCTTCAATAGATTCTTCTACCAAAGGCCCATGATGCGACGGAAATACCATTCGTATTGCGATAAGAAACAACACTACACCGCCAGCAAGACTTAATGATGATTGTTGCAAACCTAGTAACCGTAAAATGTATTCTCCGGCAAGTAAAAATAAGCAGAGAATAAGAAAGGCGATAAGTAACTCGCGAACAGCGACAGCGCGGCGACGCTCAGCAGGTAGTCGGCCAAGCACGGATTGATAAAGCGGGATATTCCCCAGCGGATCCATGATCAAAAAAAGCAGTACTGCCGCCGAGATAAAATCCATGCCAGCCCTCACTTCATTGTTAAAATTGTGCTCGCTGTAGGTAACTGATTATGCGCCACACAAACCTTAATCACCAGCAAAAGGTACTACAAATTCTCTCTTTGATCATTCATGCTAAATCCCTTTAGCCCTATATCTAAATCTTTGCCAAGAGCAATGGTTTTAAATGGCTCACCCATCTCACCAGGCATGGTCAATTTTCTTATCTGTTGTGCTACATCGATTCGTTGCAAGTCATCCAAGTGTTCCATATCTACTAATTCAGTTATTCCACATGAAAGCAAAAAATACGCTTGGGTGGTATAACCCAGCACATCAAAACCGGAATCAACAGCAGATTCCGCAATAGCGGTAAAATCGACATGCGCAGTAAGATCTTGCAAGCCAGGATAGAAAAACGGATTGTCGTGAGCGATATGTCTATAGTGGCATCGTAATGTGCCATCCACTCGTTGCGGGTGGTAATAATCCTTGCGCGAATAACCATAATCGACCAACAACACCAACCCCTGATTAAGGCAGCGACTCAAACTTGCCACCCATGCATCATGCATTAAACAAATTTCTGTATCTGTGCCTTCAGTCAGCGAAACACCCGCCTCATTTAATTTAGCTTGTAGCCGTTCTACAGCTAGCGTGTGGCCGGCCATGGGTGAATAGCCAAACGCCTTCCCATTTTCGGTTACACCTAACTCTATAAGCCTGGATTCCTGCTGTCTAAGCCGATGAACTGGCATTGCATCAAGCAGTTCATTAGCCACTACTACACCTGAAACCGGTGCTTTTGGCCATTGCTCTAACCAATAAATACGTTTGTAAAAATCTGGCAAAGCAGCTTTCAGTAATTCCTGCTGCTTAGATTTTAAATCTGCACTGGTTTCAATAATGAGATAGCGCTCAGGCATTACCTTTAAATGGGATAATTCAAGTAGAATGTCTCTGGCCAATTTTCCCGAACCGGCACCAACTTCTAAAATCACTGACTGCGGTATTGAACAAAGCACATCGAAACATTGTTGCGCGATACTACGACCAAAAAGCGGGGATATCTCTGGCGCTGTAATAAAATCGCCCGCCCCACCAAACTTAGTCGCACCCGCTGTGTAGTAACCATAGCCTGGTTCGTACAATACATACTGCATATAGCTGGCAAAATCGATAATACCGCCTTGCGCAGAAATAGCTGAACGTATCCGCTTTGCAAGTTCTTCGCTATGCGCCATACCATCATCACTTGGAGCAGGGAAATTAACTGAGGCTGATACACTCACGCTGACAACAAATACCTAAAATGTAATTTACAAGTAAAATGCCAATTTATACAAAATTAGAAAGGTAGAAAAAGTCATGCAAGAAAACCCGGTTGTTTTGATTACGGGCGGAGCGCAACGAATTGGCGCCGAAATATGCAAAACATTTCATGCCGCAAACTATAACATTCTCATTCACTACCGGCACTCTGCTAACGAAGCCAGTCGGTTAGCTGCAACATTAAATCAAATTCGGCCAAATTCAGCACATGGCCTACCTGCCGATCTATTAAATCCTGAGCAGGTAAAAAAATTGCTAGGCGCTGGTTTACAAGCCTGGGGCCGACTAGATGTGTTAGTAAATAATGCATCCAGTTTTTATCCAACAGATATTGGCAAAAGCACCGAAGAAGATTGGCAAGATTTAATAGGTAGTAATATGAAAGCACCTTTTTTTCTTAGCCAGGCGGCTAGCGACAAATTGAAGGAATGCCACGGCTGTATAATCAATATTACTGACATCCATGCTCAAAGCCCCCTAAAAAACCATACTATTTATTGCAGCGCTAAAGCGGGCCTGGTGATGCTGACTAAATCCTTGGCAAAAGAACTCGCGCCAGAGGTTCGTGTCAACGCTGTCGCACCTGGCGCTATTCTTTGGCCTGAGAATGATATGAGCGACGAAATAAAAACAAAAATCACTAGCGAAATCGCCTTAAAACGACCTGGCCATCCTTCAGATATCGCTAAAACGGTATTGTTTCTAGCGCGTGATGCCACTTACATCACAGGACAGGTTATTGCGGTAGATGGTGGACGCTCTATCTAAGAAGACTACCTCAAAACGACTGCGCTTGCCGATACTGCGTTTACCCCGCAAGGGGCTATCCCCCGGAAAAAGAAATTCGAAATGCAGGATCGCGAAGCGATTAACCGCGTGTAAACTCCGCTTTCTTATTTATTTTGCCTTGCCTCGGCGGCGCTCGTTACATTTTGAGATAGCTTCTTCCTATCTAAATTTTAGAATAATTTTTGAAATTTTCTAAAAACCCAGCATCAACAACGTATTGCTCGCTTTTGCTTTTGTCGAAAGCTGCCCACATCGCTTCGTAAGTTTGTTTTAATTCCGGGTGAACTTGCTGCGGCGCAATATCAGCCAAAGGCTGCAAAACAAAAGCATATTCTTTGATATCTTCACGAGGAATTCTTAACCGCCCTTCGTGTAGCACGAGATCACCATAAAGAATTAAGTCTAAATCCAAAGTACGTGAACTAAACTTAACGCCATCGCGTGCGCGTTGCTGCACATTTTCTATTTCACGCAAGGTATTAGCGACATCTTTTACAGACTTTTCTGTTCGAAACCCCACCACCAGGTTATAAAAATTATCACCTTCAAAACCAAAAGCGACACTTTCATACACCGGCGAGCATACCAACTCACCAAACTGATCATACATAGCATCTAAACCAGCACGGATATTTTCGTCGCGGTCAATATTGCTTCCCACACTAATATAAACTTGGGTGATCAAGTTTTACTTCCACGCTCGATGATGACACCCACATCACGGGCACCACGAATCGCGCCACGTTTATTGATTTTGACTTTGACCCAAGGCACATCAAACTCGTTTAATATGATACTGGCAACCCGCTCGGCAAGCGTCTCAACCAATTCAAACTCGCTATCACCAACAAAACTAATTAAGCGTTTAGCCACCGCTTTATAATTCAAGGTGTCATCGATATGATCAGTTTTCGCTGCACGCGCAATATCGGCACCCATTTCCAGGTCGATAACCACCTCTTGCTTAATCTTGCGTTCCCAATCCCAAATACCGATGACGGTTTCAATCTTGAGTTCACTGAGATAAATAATATCCATAAATCACTTTTGCCTATAAAAACACTGTGGCACTATAGCCGTTTAGCCGCAACGTAACCAGCGCCAACTCACCACACACTATGATGATACCGATTGCTCTTTGTTTAATAGCCTATTTTTTCGGTTCAATATCGAGCGCCGTCGTATTATGTAAATTAGCTGGTTTGCCAGACCCACGTAGCCAAGGCTCCGGCAACCCAGGTGCCACCAATGTCTTACGCATAGGTGGCCGCAAGTTAGCAGCCAAAGTCTTGGTAGGCGATATGCTCAAAGGTTTATTGCCCGTATTACTCGCTCACTGGTTAGATGGCACTACCAGCGTATTAACCGCTGTCGCACTGTGCGCTTTTCTTGGTCATTTGTATCCGATTTTTTTTGAGTTTCGTGGTGGCAAAGGTGTCGCCACAGCATTTGGTGTCATACTCGGCTTGATGTGGCCGGTTGCACTAGCCTTACTTGTTACCTGGATAGTGGTAGCAACCATTAGCAAAATTTCATCACTTGGCGCACTCACTGCCGCCATCGCCGCGCCGTTTTATGCCTGGTATTTTTCAGAGCATAACCAATATGTGATTCTTTGCATTATCATTTCGATACTACTCATTTGGCGACACCGTTCAAATATCAGCAAGCTCATAAATGGCACCGAAGGTAAATCTACGTTATCTAACTAACAGCTTTATAGCGCACATAATTCACTTAACGGCCAACGCGGTCTGACATTGCTTTCATTGTCTTCCAAATTCATTGCAAAACGTCGATATCCCGCGTAGGCGATCATGGCACCATTATCAGTACAAAACTCATTACGCGGGAAGAATACTCGTACACCCGATGCCGCACTGTATTCAGCCAATTTTTCGCGTAGTGCGATATTGGCGCTGACACCACCTGCGACAACTAATTGTTTCAACCCTGTGCTTTCTATAGCGCGGCGGCATTTTATAAATAAAGTATCGACAACAGCATCTTCAAACGCACGCGCCACATCTTTTTTATCTTGCTCTGAGCCATCTGTTTTACGAAAAGTGGTTAAGGCGTGCGTTTTTAAACCACTAAAACTAAAATCACAGCCTGGTCTGTCCGTCATGGGCCGCGGAAAAGTAAAACGCCCTAAATTACCTTCTGTCGCCAGTTTAGCCAAAGCCGGGCCGCCTGGGTAATCTAAACCCATCATTTTCGCCGTTTTATCAAAAGCCTCACCAGCAGCATCATCGACCGATTCACCAATCAGTTCATATTGCCCCAGACCATCCACTCTAACTAATTGTGTATGCCCACCGGAAACCAATAAAGCGATAAAAGGAAATTCCGGGCTTACTTCTTCTAACATGGGCGCGAGCAAATGCGCCTCCATATGATGCACACCCATTACTGGAACATCTAAAGCAAATGCCAATGATCGGGCAAAGGATGCCCCCACCAATAAGGCACCAATTAAACCTGGACCTGCGGTATACGCAATAGCATCGATATCGCTGCGCTGACAATCAACGGCGTTCAATACTTCTCGAAATAAAGGTGTAATACGTTGTACATGATCGCGCGAAGCCAGCTCTGGGACCACTCCACCATGCTCTTGATGCAATGCGATTTGGCTGTGCAAACGATGCGTAAGCAAACCTCGCTCCGAATCATATAGAGCCAATCCTGTTTCATCACAAGACGTTTCTATACCCAACACTAGCATGCACTTACGCCTTTATCATTTGTATTGCTAGCAACCCAGTGTTCGCCATTAGCCGTTTTTTCTTTTTTCCAAAACGGTGCTTTAGATTTTAAATAATGAATAATAAAACGGCAGGCATCAAAAGCTTGCTCTCTATGTGTAGACCATACCGACACCAACACGAGAGCGTCGCCTGGGTCGACCTCACCATACCTATGAATAACTAAAACATCGCTGATAGACCATTTATCTTCGGCCTCCTCGCAAACGGCTTCAATTTCTTTTAAAGCCATATCGGGATAGCATTCTAAAGTCATCGATTCAATCGCTAGGTCATCATGCATATCGCGCAACAACCCGACAAAACTCACTGCGGCGCCGTTTTCACCGAGGTGAAGACATTGTGTTTGATAATCTTCTAAACGCTGATAGGGAGAAAAATCTGACTCTAGCAATAGCACGGGCATTTCAACCACCTGTTACCGGCGGAAAAAACGCTAGCTCGTCACCATCATTAACCAAATCATCAACTGTGGCATAAGTTTGGTTAATGGCGACCAAACAATTCTCTGGTAGCGCTTGCTTTGATTGAAGCGCGCTCCAAACTTCACCGGCAGGCGCAGGCAAATTAGGTAATTCAATTATCTGCTCGGCTTGACCAAGCTGCTCTCGCAATGAAGCGAAATACTTAACGGTGACCACCATGATTACGCGCGCCGCCAGTCACCACTTTTACCGCCGCTTTTTTCTAGTAGGCAGACTTGTTCTATCACCATGGCTTTATCTACGGCTTTACACATATCGTAAATCGTTAATAGCGCAATTTGCACGGCTGTCAACGCTTCCATTTCAACACCTGTACGAGCACTGCAACGCACAGTAGCAATGCATTTCACTGCATTGATTTCATCATCTAGCTCAAACAAGACTTCGACTTTGCTTAACGGCAAGGTATGACATAAAGGAATCATGTCAGCCGTACGTTTTGCTGCCATCACACCGGCAATGCGTGCAACAGATAAAACATCGCCTTTTTTATGATTACCTTGTTGTAAAAGCTTAAAAGCACTAGCCGACATGCGAATAACACCTTGGGCGCTCGCTTGTCTATCAGTTATTTGTTTATGACCAACATCTACCATATGCGCTTCGCCGGCTTGGTTTAAATGCGTTAAATTTTCTGCCATGAGTAATCTCTTAACCACCAATTTGGGTCATGCTAATACGCGGCACCGCCACTTTTACCGCGCTACGCTCGCGTGCTTCTACGCCATCTACAGCTTTCTCGCCTACTGCCAAGCGTAGGTGTTCGACTATTTTTGCATCTTCTACTTTGCGGCGTAATAACGTGCGTAAATCATAGTCCGTTTCAGAATAAAGGCAATTGCGTAGCTGACCATCTGCAGTGATACGCAAACGGTTACATGATCGACACAAGCTACGCGTGAACGCTGGAATAACGGCGATACGACCACGATAATTTTTTACTCGATAACAATGGTGCTCGGTTTCCGAACCTGAAGCGGTACGCAGATCGGCGTACTCGTGATGTAAACGAGCAACAATATCTTTAGCGCGTAACAGGTAATCGCCGTCCACCCAGATCTGATGCGCATCAAACGGCATGAACTCAATAAAACGCACCGTCACTTGGTAATCACGCGTTAGCTCAGCAAAGGCTTTGATTTCATCATCATTAATGCCACGCATGACCACAACATTGATCTTTGTGTTGCATATACCGCGTGCAACCGACAGCATGATGTTATCTAAGGTTTGCTGCAAACCCTGGCGGCGAGTAATTTTCTCAAAACGATCTTCACGCAAGGTATCCAAGCTAAAATTAATGCCATCCAGGCCAGCCTGCTGCAGCTCATCGAGTTGCTTATGCAAAAGCAAACCATTGGTTGTGATGTGTACGGTTTTGACACCTCGCGTTTGTTTTGCATTTGCCACTAATTCTGGCAAGTCTTTACGCAAGGTTGGCTCGCCACCGGTAAAGCGCAATTTATCAACCCCAACCGATGCCAATACATTCACCAAACGCTGAATTTCTTTCGTAGATAATAGTTTATCTGAAGAGCGAAAATCGACACCTTCTTCCGGCATACAATAGGTACATCGAAGATTACAGCGCTCGGTGAGCGCGATACGCGCATAGTTGAACCGCCGACCAAAACGGTCTAGCAGCGGCGACTGAGTTTTTGCTTGTTGTCTTACTTGCTGGTTAACTAGCATTGATATGAGATACTAATCCAATATCAGTATTCTAACCTACTAATAGCCGCTCAATGCTTACCGACGACCAACTCCAACGCTATAGCCGACAGGTATTGCTGCCAGATTTAGATATCACTGGCCAAGAAAAGCTGCTTGCCTCGCACGTGCTGCTGATTGGTTTGGGTGGTTTGGGCTCTCCCATCGCCATGTATTTGGCGGGCGCGGGCGTGGGACAACTGACTTTGGCCGATTTTGATGATGTAGACATCAGCAATTTACACCGGCAAATTGCACATAGCACTGACGATATCGGCATTAACAAAGCCCAGTCGGCTAAAAATACCGTTCTCGCCATAAACCCCGATATATCCGTTCGCACTATCGAGAAAAGCATTGGCGAAGCGGCAATGCTGAACTATATAAAAGATAAGCAGGTCGATCTGATTATCGATGCCACGGATAATTTTGCTAGCCGCCACGCGATCAACCGACTTTCTATCACCGCCAATGTTCCCTTGGTTTCGGGCGCTGCGATTCGTATGGAAGGCCAGATGAGTGTCTTTGATCCACGTCACCCCGACAATCCTTGCTACGCCTGTTTATATCCTGAAAATAGCGATGCCGCAGAAACCTGCGCGCAAGCGGGCGTGATCGGCCCAGCGGTAGGTGTGATCGCCTGCATGCAGGCTATGGAAGCGCTGAAAGTGCTGACTGAATTTGGCGAACCGCCAGTCGGCCGAATACTATTTTATGACGCCAAAAACGCCGAATGGCGTAGCGTGAAACTCAAAAAAGACCCCTATTGTGCCGTTTGCGGCTAATTTCACCTCAATATTCAGCAAATTTACCCGTTATTGGGTCATAGAAATTGCATCTTGATGCAAAACGCCTATAATTGGCGGCTTTTCCCTTGGCGCAGCCCGCCTCGGGTGTTATCCGATTAATCAGGAACAACGAGTTTATGCCATCAGTACGTGTAAAAGAGAACGAACCGTTTGAAGTTGCCATGCGCCGCTTTAAGCGCACCTGCGAGAAAGCGGGTACTTTATCTGAAATTCGTCGCCGCGAATTCTATGAAAAGCCTACTTCTGTTCGCAAACGCAAGGCTGCTGCCGCGGTAAAACGCCACGCCAAGAAAGTCGACCGCGAATTAGCGCGTCGCGTTCGTTTGTACTAAACCCTCCCACCGCTCCAAATTCTTATGTCTGCGCTTAAGGCCCGTATCACTGATGATATGAAAGCCGCTATGCGCGCCAAAGAAAAGGAGCGTCTCGGTGTTATCCGCATGGCCTTAGCGGCCATTAAGCAGCGCGAGGTTGATGATAAAATCGAGCTGGACGACGCCCAAGTTACCGCCGTTATCGAAAAAATGCTCAAGCAGCGTCGCGATTCTATCGAACAATTTGAATCTGCCGGCCGCACTGAATTAGCCGATCAAGAAAAGTTTGAAGTGGGTGTATTGCAAGAATACATGCCAGAAGCACTGAGTGATGAAGAAATTGCTGCTGCGGTTGATAAAGCCATTGCCGATACTGGCGCCAGCTCAATCAAAGACATGGGCAAGCTCATGGGCATGCTTAAGCCACAGTTACAAGGCCGTGCAGACATGGGTGCGGTAAGTGGGTTGATCAAACAAAAACTCGCTGCACTGTAGAACCCTTCACAAGTTTAAACACCCCACCCTCCTGGCAGGTTAAAATAAGCCATGGCGGGCAAAATTCCACAACAATTTATCGATGATATTCTGGCGCGTACAGATATTGTTGAACTCATTGATAGCCGCGTTCCGCTAAAAAAAGCCGGTAAAGATTTTCAGGCCTGCTGTCCGTTTCATAGCGAAAAAACCCCTTCTTTTACCGTTAGCCAGAGTAAACAGTTTTATCACTGTTTCGGTTGCGGCGCCCACGGCACAGCAATAGGCTTTTTAATGGAATACGATAACCTTGAGTTTGTCGAAGCCGTACAAGAACTGGCCGACAATTTAGGCCTGGAAGTGCCAAGAGAAGATAGTGGTGGGACACCACAAAAACCCGCCGTTGATACCAAGGCCTTATTTGCCATTACTGAGCAAGCCAGCCTGTTTTATCAAAAACAATTACGTGAGCACGCTAAGAAAAATGAGGCGGTCGATTACCTAAAACAACGCGGATTAAGCGGCCAAATAGCCAAACGTTTTGCTTTAGGTTTTTCGCCAGACGAATGGCGCGCCGTTAATGCTGCCCTGGGTAAAGACGATATCAGTCGTAAACAATTAGCCGAAGTCGGCCTGCTGATTCAAAAAAATGCGGGTGATTATTACGACCGCTTTCGCCATCGAATTATGTTTCCGATACGTGATCTGCGTGGCCGGGTAATTGGTTTTGGTGGCCGTATTCTGCCGGGCAATGAAGAGCAAAATGCGAAACAACCTAAGTATTTAAACTCCCCCGAAACACCATTATTCCATAAAGGTAAAGAGCTTTATGGCTTTTACGAGGCCTGCCAGGCCAACCGCAAACTGGAAAGACTGCTGGTGGTGGAAGGCTATATGGACGTGGTAGCCCTGGCGCAACACGGCATAACTTACGCCGTAGCGACACTTGGCACCGCGACAACACCAGAACATATCGAGCGCATGTTTCGTAAAGTGGAAAACCTGGTGTTTTGTTTTGACGGCGACCGCGCTGGTCGTGATGCCGCTTGGCGAGCGCTAGAAAATGCGCTGCCAACGTTAAAAGAAGGCCGACAAATACGCTTTTTGTTTTTGCCAGATGGTGAAGACCCAGACAGCCTGGTGCGCACAGAAGGCAGCGATGCCTTTAGCCAGCGCTTAAATCAAGCACATACACTGTCGCAATACTTGTTTGATCAATTGAGCCAGGATTGCGATACCAGCAGTATTGATGGCCGTGCTCGCTTAGCTGAATCAGCCAAACCTTTATTAAAAAAATTACCCGAAGGCAGTTTTTTAAACATGATGATTGCCGAGCTTGCCCAACAAACGCGCAGCGACGTCAACGTACTGAGTACGGAAATCACCGGCAAACCACTCAGCAGCAATAGCATTACGCCTACAGCTCAAACAATAAAAACCAATATTGCCCCAGCTCAGCGCGGTCCGTCACTGGTACGCAAAGCGATTACGGCGCTATTACATATGCCACAATTATCGAAGAGTTTGGACGATATCATCTGGCTTAAAGACATCGATCAAGCCGGCATCAAGCTGCTGATAGATCTACTTGAACTTCTGCGCCAACGCCCCCATCTAAGTACGGCAGGTATATTGGAACATTGGCGTGATACTGAACACGGCAAACATTTAGCTAAGCTGGCAGCACAACCCGTTTTAATCGATGACCAAGGTCTACAAGCTGAGTGGCAAGATACGATTGCTAGCTTACAGTTTGCGGCTGACCGAGCACAGCTTGAACGACTGGAAGAGCGTGATCGTCTGGGGATAGCCAGTAATGAAGAAAAAGCTGAGCTAAAACGTCGATATTCAGAACTGAGTCAGCAAAATTAACCAATAATAATTAGCCAATAGGTCAGTATATCCAGTATAATTGACGGTTCATTTTTTTAAAATTATCAACTAAGGTTTTCTTAATAGATGGATGCCCAACAACAGCAATCCCAGCTTAAGTTATTGATTGCGAAAGGAAAAGAACAGGGTTACCTGACCTACCGCGAAGTCAACGACCATCTCCCTGACACCATCGTCGACCCAGAACAAATCGAAGATATCGTTAATATGATTAACGATATGGGTATCGAGGTGCACGAAATTGCGCCCGATGCAGATAGCATGATTATGAAAGACGCCGTCGACGAAGATAGCGCTGAAGAAGCAGCGGCGGCTTTAGCAATTGTCGATAGCGAATTTGGCCGCACAACAGACCCTGTACGTATGTATATGCGCGAAATGGGTTCGGTTGAGCTGCTCACCCGCGAAGGCGAAATCCGTATCGCCAAGCGTATTGAGGCCGGCCTGTCACAAATGATGTCTGCCTTGGCTACCTTTCCGCCAACTATTGAAATGCTGCTTGGCGAATATGCGCTATACAAAAAAGAAGAAGCGCGCCTAACAGATATTATTGCCGGTTTCCTAACCGACGAAGACCTTGATACCGACGCCATCCCAAAACCTGCTGCAGCACGTAGTGCCGATGACGACGATGACGACGCGGAAGAAAAAGATACTGGCCCAGATCCAGAACAAGCTGCTGAGTACTTTACAACGCTAGGCAAACTGTTTGATAAAGTACAAAAAGCGCGCGCCAAACATGGTAAAGATCACAAAAATACTGTTGCTGCTGCGAAAGAATTGGATGAATGCTTCAAGCGCTTTAAGCTTATCCCCAAATTATCAGAACGCTTGATTAACAATCTGCGCGAAGTTATCAACGTCATCCGCAAGCACGAACGCAATATTATGAATATTTGCGTTAACGAAGCGCGCATGCCACGCAAAACGTTTATTACTGGCTTCCCAGAAAATGAAACTGATCTTAAATGGATTGAGCGTGAAATTGAGTCAGATGCAAAATATGCGGATGATCTAAAAGCGCATAAAGAAACCATTCAAGCCGAGCAACAACAACTTGCCGAGCTAGAAGAAAAGTGGAATCTCAGCATTAATGAGATCAAAGAGATCAATCGTAAAATGTCGATTGGTGAGGCCAAGGCGCGTCGGGCGAAAAAAGAAATGATCGAAGCTAACTTACGTCTCGTCATTTCTATCGCAAAAAAATATACCAACCGCGGCCTGCAGTTCCTCGATTTAATTCAAGAAGGCAATGTCGGCTTAATGAAAGCCGTCGACAAGTTTGAATATCGTCGTGGTTACAAATTCTCTACCTATGCGACATGGTGGATTCGCCAGGCGATTACCCGGTCGATTGCTGACCAGGCACGCACTATTCGTATCCCAGTGCATATGATCGAAACGATTAATAAGCTCAATCGTATTTCTCGCCAAATGCTACAAGAAATGGGACGCGAAGCGACGCCTGAAGAATTGTCTGAGCGCATGGAAATGCCCGAAGACAAAGTACGCAAGGTACTGAAGATTGCGAAAGAACCTATTTCAATGGAAACACCGATCGGTGATGATGAAGATTCACACCTTGGCGATTTCATCGAAGATGCCAACGTCTTATCTCCACCTGAGTCAGCGACCTTTGAAGGTTTACGCGAACAAACGCAAAACGTACTCGAAAGCCTCACCGCGCGTGAAGCCAAAGTATTACGCATGCGTTTTGGTATTGGCATGAACACCGACCACACACTAGAAGAAGTCGGTAAACAATTTGATGTTACCCGCGAACGTATTCGCCAAATCGAAGCCAAGGCATTACGTAAGTTACGCCACCCTACCCGTTCGGAAAAATTACGTAGCTTCCTAGACAGCGACAATCCACAAGGCAGCAGTAACTCTTAGCTTATATTGGTTTGGGGCGCTGCCTTAGGCTCCCGCTTACGGGCCCATAGCTCAGTTGGTTAGAGCAGGGGACTCATAATCCCTTGGTCGTAGGTTCGAGTCCTAC
>CAZTYM010000012.1:0-48319 GCA_964617475.1 uncultured Thiotrichales bacterium | reverse complement strand
CGAAATGACCAAACGTATAATTTCAATGACTTAAGTTCGATGCAGTCATTTTCAGGTACATACTCGATGTCGATTGTGGCAAAATCCGGTTGTCCGGTCTTTGGACAGAGACAAGTAAACTCAGGAACATGTATTCTGATCGTATAATCGTTTTCAGGTCTTGGGTTGACAAAGGTTTCAATTGATTTGCTGGGTGTGGTCGTCATATTGGCTACATCACTATAAAAAGGTTAAGGTTATTGTACCTAATGATTCTATAAATGTTGCGTTGTGCTATTTAATTAATGACCGCAACTAAAGTTTTCGAGATTAATGCGCTTAAAAAATATAAAGCTTGCTGGATTTAAATCCTTTGTAGATTCAACCAATGTGGCGATGCCAGGTGACTTGGTTGGTGTCGTCGGACCGAATGGCTGCGGAAAATCGAATATTATCGACGCTGTTCGCTGGGTCATGGGCGAGAGTTCCGCCAAGCATTTGCGCGGTGATTCCATGTCCGATGTCATTTTTAACGGTTCGAATACCCGTAAGCCGGTTGGGCAGGCATCAATTGAGTTGGTATTCGATAATAGTGACGGTAGCGCAGGTGGCCAATATGCCTCGTATTCAGAAATTTCTATTCGTCGCCTTTTAACAAAAGAGGGGCAATCGACTTATTTTCTCAACGGAACTCGTTGCCGCCGTCGTGATGTTACTGATATTTTTCTTGGTACTGGCTTGGGACCGAGAAGCTACGCCATTATCGAACAGGGAATGATTTCGCGCCTCATAGAAGCTAAGCCTGATGAGCTACGACACCTGCTCGAAGAAGCCGCTGGTATTTCCAAATATAAAGAACGCCGCAGAGAAACTGAAAACCGTCTTCGTCATACGCGCGAAAATTTAAGTCGTTTGAACGACATTCGCGAAGAAGTCAGTAAGCGTATAGTGGTGCTTGATCGCCAGGCTAAGGCAGCAGCGCAATACAAGGAGCTGAAAGCCGAATCACGCGAACTTAAAGCTCAAGCTCTGGTGCTACGTTGGCAAGTATTGCAAGCGGAAGCCGAAGAACAGCTTGTTAAGCTAAGAGAAGACGAAAATACGCTTGAAAAACACCAGTCAGAACTTCGCAATACGGAAACAAGTTTAGAAAAACAAAAAATCAAGCGTGGCGAAGAAGAAGTTGAATTAAATAATGTACAAGCGGAATTCTATGGATTGGGTGCCGACATCGCGCGCTTAGAAGAATCGATAAGCGGCGCCAAAGAAAAGAAAGCGCAGCAACAATCGGAACTGGAAAGCGCTGAAAATGCCTGGGCACATGCCAATGCCCATATTCAGGAAGACAATAAAAAGGTGGTAGAACTAAAGGCTTCACTTGAAAAAGAGGAGCCCACTTTAGCTGAGTTGAGCATTAGCGAACAAACTACGCTAACTGCGCTTGCCGAAATAGAGCAATTAATGCAGGTTTGGCAGGAAGAATGGGATGCATTAACCAGCTCTAATGCTGAAAGACAACGTGTTGTCGAGGTTGAGCGCGAGCGAGTCCACCATTTAGAACAGCGTCGTGAATTTCTTAATGAGCAATCTAAACAGATTAAGACAGAGATCGAAGGCATTAATTTGACTCGCCAACAAGAGCATGTCGGAAAATTAGAAACTAAAGCTGGTGAACTTGGTAAGAATTTAGAATCTCAAGTCAGTTTGCTCGATGATTTAGCGAAATCATTATCAAGTCAACGCGAAAGACAAGTATCACTAGAGCAAGATTTAGATAAGATGCGTAGTGAAAAGCAAGTCGTTGCTCAAGAAATAGCATCCTTGCTGGGCGCGCAAAAATCAGCTCTAGGTGGTCAGCAGGAGTCAGTCAATAATTGGTTAGAGCAAAGTGGTCTCTCCGGCGCTAAGCGAATAGCGAATATTGTTGATGTAGATGAAGGCTGGGAAAAAGCAGTTGAATCAGTGCTTGGTTTTCACCTACAGGCAGTTTGTGTTCATGATATCGGTGTGCATGCTAGTTTGTTGGAGCAGCTAGAACAAGGTGAAATGGAGTTACTGAGTTTGGCAGATGAGCCGTTAAGCCAAGGTAACCTGTCTTATGATGCGCTCGCTAGTAAAGTCAAGGCTCCAGCTCCTGTTTTAAATATCCTGTCCCAGGTTTATATTGTCGATTCTGTTAGTGAAGCAATATCTGTCAGGGCGCAGTTAGGTCAAAGTGAGTCAGTGGTGACTCGCGAGGGAATCTGGTTTGGTTCCTCATGGGCACGTGTTCATAAGCCGAGTGATGAAAATGCTGGAATACTGCAAAGAAAAAAACTTATCCAACAATTGCAAACTGAATCTGAAAGAATTGATGGTTCTATTGACGGACAAAAATCCTCGATTGAAAGCGTTATTCAAGAAATTGAGGCGATAGAGAAAAACCGTGAAACGGTACTCCAGGAACGCGAAAATATTGCCGCTGAACATGCGTCGGTTCGAGAAGAGCTGAGTAGTAAGAAAGCGCATCTTGAGCAATGTCGTTCGCAGTTAGCGCAATTAGAAACGCAATTAGCGCAAGCGAATATAGATTTAGAGTCTGTAGAAAACAAAATTGATGAAACTCAACTTCATCTTCATGAAGTTGTTACAGAGAATGAGCAAAACGATCAGGTAAAAACCAGTTTAAGTCAAAGACGTGATGGTTATGTTACTCAGTTAGGCAGCTTGCGTTCGCAAGCGAAGGTAGATCGTGATGCAAAGCATCAGCTCGCCTTAAATGTCGAATCTATGCGTACGCAACTGCGTTTAACAGAGGAAAGTTTACAGCGTATGTCTGAGCAGCTGACCAATATTTCCACTCGTAAAGAACAACTTCAGTTGTCGCTTTCTTCCGCAGATGATCCGATTGAAACATTATCATCAGGATTGCAGGCTAAATTGGAGAAGCGTTTAGAGATTGAAAAGCAACTTAACGAAGCAAGAGATAAAGTTACCGCAACAGATAATGAATTAACCGCTTTGGATAAACAGCGTCATGGAATTGATCAGAAAATCGAGACTATCCGTAGCCAGGTAGAAAACATGCGTATCCATAAGGGCGAGCTAAATGTTCGTTCAAATAACATAATTGAGCAGGTTACCGAGTCTGGATATGAAATCGAAGAAGTAGTGAATGGCCTGCCAGAAGAAGCGGATGCTGAAGTATGGCATCAGCGCCTCGAAGAAATTGATATCAAAATACGCCGTCTCGAACCTGTCAATCTCGCTGCGATTGATGAATATCAATCAGAAAAGGAACGTAAGACCTATCTTGATGCTCAGTTTGATGATCTGACTGAAGCGATGTCAACCTTAGAAGGTGCTATCAGTAAAATAGATAAAGAAACACGGTTACGTTTTCAGGAGACCTTCGACAAGGTCAACAGTGGAATCAAACAGAAGTTTCCAAGACTATTTGGTGGCGGTGAAGCATATTTAGAAATGACAGGTACCGATTTGCTCGATACTGGCGTTACTGTCATGGCTCGTCCGCCAGGTAAACGTAATAGTACAATCCATTTATTATCTGGTGGTGAAAAGGCGTTGACAGCGGTGGCTATGGTATTTGCAATTTTTGATTTAACGCCAGCACCATTTTGTATGCTTGATGAGGTTGATGCGCCTTTAGACGATGCAAACGTAGGACGTTTTTGCGAACTTGTCAAAGAAATGTCTAAGACGGTTCAATTTATATTTGTTACCCATAATAAGATAACAATGGAATTAGCTGATCAATTACTTGGGGTCACAATGAACGAGCCGGGTGTGTCAAGATTAGTAGCAGTGGATGTTGAAGAGGCAGTAGCAATGACGGAAACACAAGCAGCGAGTTAGTTAACATTAAATGTTTATTACAATTGTTCTTTGCATTGTAGGGTTTTCACTGATCACTTTGGGTATTTATTTGTGGTACCGGCGCCGCTTGAATGACGAAAGTAGTTTTGGTCACGATGACGTTCGTTGGGAACAAATAGATAGCGCGGAGCAGGATCTTGCTGACGATTATAAAGTAAAAGCCAGTCATGATGATTATACATCTAATGGCATTAACGAAAAAACTGCAAGCGTAGCAGACCTAACGGAAGAAAGTGTTTCCGATTTCATTTCAGACACGCAATATGATATTGATGAATCTCTTGATCAGGAATTAGACCAGTTAGGAAAATTACTAATTGAGTCTGACGAGATCAATGATGATCACGATGCAGCAAAAATTTCTTCTTCCTCACAAGGAACGATTAACAAGGAAGCGCTTAATAATGCGTCAAAGTTATCTGGTGATCCAGAAATGGTTGTCAGTGTTCATGTCATGGCTAAGTCAGGTCTTGAATTTCATGGTGATCAGTTGCTAGAGGCGTTTGAGCAAGTTGGGCTTCAGCATGGTGATAGAGATATTTTTCACTTCTATGATTCTGAAAATGAAGGCGCACCTATTCGTTTTAGTGCCGCCAATATGTTAGAGCCAGGAACATTTGATTTGTCAGCAATGCAAGATGTCAGAACAAAAGGTGTTACCTTATTTATGTTGTTGCCCGGTGAAAATAACAACGTCGATACATTCGAGAACTTGCTCTCTACAAGTGAAAAAATGGCTAAGAAGCTCGGGGGAGAATTACGAGATAATCAACGAAGTGTTTTGACCAAGCAAGGCACTAACTTGATGAAGGAATCTATTCATCAATATTATAGCCGTAAAAAAGTTATAAAGGCTCGCTCTGCTGATAGCGGGTTAAAACAAGGCCAGCTTAATTTCTAGCGATAACCTCCATTTAGCAGTTGTTCTACTCATCTACCATACCTTCTAATGGGAACTAAAGCTGATACTGCTACTCGCCAACAGGCTGAATTATTACGAGAGCAGATTCACTTTCATAATTATCGTTACTACGTTCTAGACGATCCGGATATTCCTGACGCAGAATACGATCGTTTAATGGTGCAGTTACGTCAACTTGAACAAAAGTATCCTGAGCTCATCTCTGCTCAGTCGCCAACACAACGGGTTGGTGGTGCACCTATTGATGAATTTACCCAGATTGAGCATGAACAGCCCATGTTGTCGCTGGATAACGCATTTACTGAAGAAGACATTATTAGTTTTGATAAAAGTATTAGAGAGAGACTGGCTGTAGATTCTGTTGAATACATAGGCGAAGCCAAATTGGATGGTCTAGCAATAAGCCTATTGTATGAAAATGGTGTACTCGCTAGAGCGGCCACAAGGGGTGATGGTAAAACAGGAGAAGATGTAACTCACAATGTTAAGACTATCAAGGCTATTCCACTTGTATTACAAGGAAGCGATTACCCTAAGAGACTGGAAGTACGCGGTGAAATATTTATGACGCGCGCCGGTTTTGAAAAATTAAATAAACAACAGCTGGCGAAAGAAGAGAAGACTTTCGCTAATCCTCGTAACGCAGCAGCGGGTAGTTTGAGGCAACTTGATCCTAGAATAACTGCAAAACGGCCACTCTCGTTCTATTGTTATTCAACAGGCATAGTTGAACAAGGTGAACTGCCTATTGGTCAATATCAACTTATCCAAAAGCTCCGCGATTGGGGTTTTCCAGTTCAAAATGAAATCGAATTGCTTCCTGATGTTTCGTCATGTCTAAAATTTTATCAGCAAGTGTTAGCAGTAAGGGATAGTTTGGCGCACGAAATTGATGGTGTGGTCTATAAGGTGAATGATCTCGCTCAGCAACAGAGGTTGGGTTATGTCTCTCGTGCCCCGCGTTGGGCTAGAGCACATAAATTTCCTGCGGAAGAAGAGCTTACAGTGGTCTTGGATGTCGATATTCAGGTGGGGCGTACTGGCGCTTTAACTCCTGTTGCCAGGCTCGAACCCGTTTTTGTTGGTGGTGTTACTGTTACAAATGCGACCTTACATAATGAATCAGAGGTGGCACGTAAGGACGTGCGCGTGGGCGATACCGTTGTCGTTAGACGAGCCGGTGACGTAATACCCGAAGTCGTCAGAGTTGTAAAAAGCAGACGGCCTGATGAAACCAAGTCGTTTGCAATGCCTAAACATTGTCCGGTTTGTCACTCTGCTGTGGCACAGGAAGACACTGTTAGTCGCTGTACTGGCGGATTAATTTGTGGTGCCCAGCGCCGAGAACACTTCAAGCATTTTGTTTCTCGCCAAGCAATGGATATTGATGGATTAGGTGAGAAGCTTATTGAACAACTTCTCGATAAAGGGCTGGTTGAGACTGTTGCCGACCTATATCAACTCAATAGAGAAGAATTGATTAGCCTGGAACGCATGGCTGAAAAATCTGCAGATAATCTGCTGGCTGCATTAGAGAAAAGCAAGCAAACCAGTTTGCCGAGGTTTTTATTTGCTTTAGGTATTCGTGAAGTGGGTAGCGCGACAGCTCAGGGTTTAGCTGAGTTCTTCGGTAGTCTTGATGAGATTATCGCGGCTGACGTTGATAAGCTGACAGAGGTGCCAGATGTGGGGCCAGTAGTGGCCAATAATATTAAACAATTCTTCACGCAAGAACGTCATCTGGAAGTTATCCGTAAAATGATATCTATGGGCGTTATTTGGCCTGACTTTGATAAGAAAAATGAAGAAAATCAAGAATTAAGCGGAAATACTTATGTGATTACTGGAACATTGGAGAGTTTGAGTCGCGATCAGGCAAAGGCGCAATTAATGGCCTTGGGCGCAAAAGTGACCAACAGTGTTTCAGCAAAAACAACAGCGCTGATTGCGGGAGAAAAAGCCGGTTCTAAGCTAAGCAAAGCTGAAAAGCTTGGGGTAGACATCCTCAACGAGTCACAGTTACTGGCATTATTATCAGAGTCAGAGAAAGAATCTTAAAAATTTCAGTTTTTGGCTAAAGCTTGCGATTAGTGGGCCGCTATACAGTTTGAGTAAATAGAAAATTTACTTAAGGCGGACGCAAGCAGTACAGATGTATTGACTGCTTGATTCGGGGGGCATACCGAATAGGAGTCGCCATGAGAATTGACGGTGCATTTAACAACGGCCTACTGGGGATACAGCGCGGACTCGCTCAAACCCAAAAAAGCGCCAATGAAATAGCTGGCGCGGGTGTTAGTAAGGACACCACTGTAGGTGATGTTGCGAAAGCAGTCGTAGACCTTAGGCAAAGTGAACGTCAGGTAGAAGCGTCTGCGCAGGTAGTGAAAACGGCTGATAACTTGATTGGTTCTTTAATCGATATAAAAGCCTAAAAGGTTGCTTTAGTAGTTTGCTATATCTTTGCAGCCCTTACTCG
The DNA here is from genome assembly GCA_964617475.1 of uncultured Thiotrichales bacterium. Classification (GTDB taxonomy): domain Bacteria; phylum Pseudomonadota; class Gammaproteobacteria. The sequence goes on along the minus strand of CAZTYM010000012.1, from coordinate 41,063 downwards.
GGTTGGCACAAGATTTGTATTTAACTATTTAGGGGTGATCTGTAGCGCCAGTAGGACGATAAATTGACGCAAACACGGTCATCTGCTGAAAACCGTTGGTAAATAACAAAAAAAAGGTGAAGTTGATGCAAAGTGAACGTCGTATTGTCAGTCACAATTCAATTGATGATTTGGTTGTGACCCGAACACAGTTACTCTCTCTCTACAACGAAATAGCCACGCACCCGCCTGAAGTAGGTGATATAGCAATACCAGAAAAAATTCAACGTTTTTGCGAGTCGCTAATCGATTATACTGCGGCTGCGCATTTTCAACTCTATCAATACTTCGATGAAAATCGTGAGCGCCGTAAAGCGGTCATTGAAGTTGCAGAAAAAGCTTTCCCAAAAATTTCCCGATGCACGGATAATATCCTGGAATTTAATGATAAGTACGAGACACTGGATGCGCTTAAAGATGATGGAAAAATTGCAGCATTGCGCGATGATCTCTCATACTTAGGCGAAACATTGGCAGACCGTATCGAACTAGAAGATCAAGTTATCCAAGCTATGGCACGGTAAAGTTATTGGGTTTGTCAGTGTTATTATTTCGAGGCTGCTTCTGAAGTTACCTCGTTAACTCATTGACTTAAAGCCGAAGAATAAAAATTAGGGAGCCATCATTTCGGCAATGAATAAAATATTGGTCGTAGAAGACAGTCGTGTCATTATTAAAATACTAAAGCGACTAATTGCAAGGGATAATGAAGTGCAACCATTCTTTGCTGAAAGCTATGCTGAAACTTCCATGCTATGCAAAAAACATGGAGATTTCAGTGGCGCTTTAGTAGACCTTCATTTGCCAGATGCGCCTAATGGCGAAGCTTTAGAATATGTGCTTTCCAAGAAAATTCCTACTGTGGTGCTTACTACAGAACAAAGTGAAGAAAAACGTAGACAATGGTTTGACGCAGGAATTGTCGACTATGTTGTTAAGGAAAGCCGTTATTCTTATGAATATGCGATTTCCGTACTAAAAAGACTCGATATTAATAAGTCACAGAAAATTTTGATTGTTGATGATTCTAATGTTTCACGAAACTTTATGCGTAATGCATTGCGTCCTCATGGCTTTAAAATCTATGAAGCTGAGAATGGTAAGCAAGGAATGCAAATACTGCAGAGTGAGGGTGATATCCGGCTGGTATTAACTGATTATCACATGCCGACTATGGATGGAATTCAACTCGCACAGCGCGCGCGTATGCACTTTCCACGTACCAAGCTTGGGATCATTGGTTTATCTTCGAATGAAGACAAAACATTATCAGTAAAATTTATCAAGCACGGCGCAAATGATTTTCTTCACAAACCATTTGCTACAGAAGAATTATTATGTCGCGTTTTACATAATCTTGATTTGCTACACCTGGTAGATAAAATTGAAGACGAGGCAGACAGAGACTATTTGACCGGGCTCAATAATCGTCGTTTTCTGTTTCGCCAAAGCGAAAAAGTGTTGAAGCATGCACGTTCATCAAAAGCTTCCCTGAGTTTGGCGGTGATAGATATTGATCATTTTAAGAAAATTAACGACTCCTATGGCCACGAGTGTGGTGATGCAATGTTACGTTTGTTCTCAAAACATTTAGCGCGTCATTTTTCAAATTATATTTTGGCGAGAGTGGGTGGTGAAGAATTTTGTGTAGTCATGCCTGGAGTAAAATCTGCTGAATGTTTGTCTCTACTAGAACGCCTTAGAGTTGAAATGCGTGATACGACGCTAAACTGGGGTGAGCAAACGCTTAGAATTACATTTAGCGCCGGTATCGTCGATGAAATTAGCGACAGCCTCAGTACAATGATAAACCGAGCCGACGAAGAACTGTATCGGGCTAAACACGCTGGAAGAGATTGTATTAAAGTAGCTGATAATTTGTCCAAAAGCGCTGCTTAAATAAAATACCTACTTTCTTCTACAATATTCGCATTTCAAAGCATGCGATGTTATTGTTAATTCCATATACTTTAGCAAATAGTAATATTGGTTCAAGCACCTGAAACTTATTCACTTGATGACACCGAAAATCGATTGGAGGTCGATGCTTGGTTAGATAGTCTTGTTGTATCTCGAAGTAATAAAGAAATCGAAGTCATTCGTAAGGCGTGCCAATTAGCTCAAACTGCACACAGCGGTCAAAAACGAGCTTCAGGAGAACCCTATTTTCAACATGTTCTCGCCGCCGCCAATATACTAGCCAACCTGAAAATGGATCATGAGGCCATTGCGGCCGCCTTGCTTCACGACGTCGCAGAAGACACAGAGTATTCATTAGAAGATATTGAGAAAGAGTTCGGGGTAACCATCGCTCGCTTGGTCGATGGCGTCACAAAAATGGATGTGATTGATACTTTACCAGGTCATGATCCGGATTTGCGAAAAGAGCATGCTCAAGCAGAAAGCCTGCGAAAGATGCTTTTGGCTATGGCCGAAGACGTCCGCGTCGTACTAATCAAGTTGGCCGATCGCTTACATAATATGCGAACTTTGTCGGCATTGTCACAGCGCAAGCAACAACGTATAGCCAGAGAAACACTGGATATTTTTGCGCCCTTAGCCAATCGTTTGGGTATTTGGCAACTGAAGTGGGAGTTAGAGGATCTATCATTTCGCTACCTCGAACCGGATACTTATAAGCGTCTGGCAAAAATGATTGAAATGCGCCGCATAGAGCGCCAAAACTATCTTGATACATTTAAAGCCACTCTCGAAAACTTACTTGATAGGGCCAATATAAAAGCAGACATTGCCGCGAGACCAAAACATATTTATAGCATATGGAAGAAAATGCAAAGAAAGCGTGTCGATTATCATCAGATATACGATGTATTAGGTTTACGCGTTCTAGTTGATGAAATTAGCGATTGTTACAGCGTTTTAGGTACCGTACATTCTGAGTGGAATTACATTCGCGGAGAATTTGATGACTATATTGCGACACCAAAGGAAAACAATTATCAGTCATTGCATACTGCTGTCATTGGCCCAGAGGGCAGGCCGGTAGAAATACAAATTCGTACCTTTCATATGCACGAGCATGCTGAGCATGGTGTTGCATCGCATTGGGCGTATAAAGAAGGTAAAAGTCACGATAGCAGTTACCAGGAAAAACTCAATTGGACGAGACAGCTTTTAGAATGGAAAGAAGAGGTCGCTGATGCGCGAGATTTTGTTGATCGGTTTAAGTCAGAAGTATATTCAGATCGGGTGTATGTCATCACACCACAAGGCAAGATTGTTGACTTAGAACAGGGCGCAACGCCAGTTGATTTTGCCTATCACATACATACCGAAGTAGGGCATCGTTGTCGTGGTGCCAAAGTTAACCAGCAAATGGTACCGCTAACGCATACTTTACAAACAGGTGATCAAGTAGAAATTTTAACAGTCAAGCGTGGTGGCCCCAGTCGTGATTGGCTTAACCCACACCAAGGCTATGTTAAAACGGCAAGAGCCAGAAGTAAGATACAGCATTGGTTACGCCAGCAGAATTTCGAGCAAAACCTCGCTGCGGGACGTTTATCAGTTGATCGCGAGCTAGAGCGACTGGATTTGGGTCAAGTGAATATGCAGTTATTGGCCGAACAATTTAATTGCACGAAGGTTGATAGTTTTTATGCCGGTGTTGGTCGTAACGAGATAAAGTTAGGCCAGGTTGTTCATACAGCAGAACGACTGCTTAAACGAAAAGCTGATATTCCTGAGCCAAGTATTGAAGAATTAAAACCCAGTAGTAAAGTCTCCAGTAATGATTCTGGTGATATCAGTGTTCGGGGGGTAGGCAATTTAATGACGCAGATAGCGCGTTGTTGTAAACCGCTTCCTGGAGAACCTATTGGTGGGTACATTACACGAGGTAGTGGTGTCAGCATCCATAGACGTGACTGTAGTAACTATCTGCGATTAAGTGCAGAGTCACCGGAACGGTTAATTGACGTAAGCTGGGGGCAAGAGTCAGATAAACACTATAGTGTTGATATAGAAATTATTGCTTACGATAGACATGGACTACTGCACGATATTACGTCTGTATTTGCCAATAACAAAGTGAACTTAATCGCGGCAAATACGTATTCTGATAAAAATCGTAGTCAGGCAAGGATGCGGTTAACCATTGAAATAAATAACATAGATGATCTCAGCCGAGTATTAGCCAAAATTTCTCAGCTTTCCAATGTTATAAGCGCAAGACGTATTAGCGCTTAGTGTCGAGTAGAAATCTGTCGGTTTTCTTTACACAAAATATTTTTATTATAGATGTCAATTGCTAAGTCATTGAAATTATTGTCAAATGATAAAACTATACAACTACTGCGTTGCCCAATTACTTTAAATTGGGTAGACCAGAAAAATCACCATGTAGGAAATACCCTACATATGAATTCCAGAATTTGTGATATTTTCATTACCGGTTAATATAAATAGTTAAATTATTATTTCTATCTAAGCATTTATCTACTTAAGGGAGATTTATATGTATTTTTCGCGTTTTGTTACTGGAATCGTTATCAGTAGTGCACTGCTTGCCTGCGGAGGTGGTGGCGGAGGTGGAGGTCAACAGATTGGGGGTAATAACGACACAATGCTGTCTGGCCAAGTATTAGCGCCTAATGGAGCACTCGCCTCGCTTGAAAATAAAAATATTGGAGACAAATTTTTAAATGCCATTTTGCCATCTGTACTAGCAGATTTTAGCGGTGTTTCACCCGTAGCAAATACAACAGTCGAGCTCGTTCGTCTTAACTTAACTGGTAGTATCGATGGTGTACCTTTAGCTACTACCACTTCAAATGCTAGCGGGGGTTATAGCTTTAACTTGACTGATCTAGGTGTTGCTCCCGGAACCACACTTGCTGTTCGAGTCGGCAGTGGCTTTTTAAGAGCGTTTGTCACAGGTACGGACGTCGATATAACAGTCGAGTCTGAGACGGTTTTTCAGCGTGTCGTTGCTGAAGTGGGTGGAACGAATGAGTTAACGAACTATACCCCTGCTGAAATTGAAGCATTAGTTACAGGTTTACGACGTGTAACTTCTGGTTCAATAAGTGGAGGTGGCAATATTGCTGACGCGGTTACAGACGCGACTCAGGATTTATCTGTTAATAATACTGATTTAAATGATTTTGCTAGTTCAGCAGCTAGCGTAGGTGAAGAGACTAGAGGTCCCGGAGATAATAATTATATTGTTAATGGGGTGATTACTTATAATGGTAGTCGTAGTAATAATGGTAACCCGGCTACTGCGTATACAAACGTAATTACGGTGAGTAATGCGCAAGTTGTTCAGGGTAATCAAACTCAGCAGCTTGCTGCTAACAATCTTTTCGATAATGGAAGTTTTAGCTTTTTCTTCGCAAATACTCTTACAGGCATTTTAGATTTCACTGATGTGGTGAACGATGAAAGTGACGAACCAACGACGATTGTATTTTTTCCATATCTTGAGAATGAGTCGGTGGTTCTATTTAACTCGCTGAATATAGATGGGGAAAATTTTAGGGTTACTTATGAAAGTTTTTTTGTTGATTCTTTGAATGTGCCAGCTAATAACTTTAACGATGTCATTACAGTTAGAATCGACGCGCGAAGCTTGACTTCTACCAATCAAACGACAGTAGATTTCTTTTTCGCGCCTAATGTTGGTTTGATCCGCCAAGATGCATTTATTCTAATAGATGGAAATGCTATAAATGCTTCTGAGGAGGCATCATCTGTCAGTGTTTCTGGCTGATCTTCGAGTCTAATTCTATCTAAATATATAGCACGCCTAGATTTACTAGGCGTGCTTTTTTATTATTTATATAATTGACTTCGCCTTTTCTGTGTATTCCGGTATCTGTTATCAAAGTCTTTTTTCTCGTTATAGTTGCTATGTTGGCCTTTGCGGCTAACTCGGTATTATGTCGTTTGGCTTTAGATATCCATGCTATGGATGCAGCGAGCTTTTCGCTTATTCGATTGTTGTCAGGTGCGATAATACTTTTCCTGCTTGTCTCGTTTTCGGCGCGTAAGTTAGTGTTACCAATACAAGATGGTGAATGGCGAGCTGCGGTTTTTCTTGCTGTTTATGTCGTGGGTTTTTCCTTTGCCTATATTTCGCTGGATGCGGGTATGGGCGCACTGATTTTATTCTCTGTCGTTCAGCTTTCTATGATGGTGGTGGCAATTCTGGAAGGAGATAGACCCTCTAAGGCGGAGCTGCTTGGTTGGATAATGGCTGTAGTAGGAGTGGTTGTGTTGACTGTGCCTGGTACTTCAGCGCCATCTTTGACTGGCTTTATTTTAATGGCCTTGGCTGGTATTGCCTGGGCGGGATATACGCTTCGAGGTCGTAGTGTCAGTAATCCTCTACAGAGTACAAGCAGCAATTTTTTTTATGCCTTGCTGATATCAATTTTACCCTGCGCTTATTTCCTCAATAGCGATAGTTTGTCTTGGCAAGGTGTGTTACTTGCTATTGCGTCTGGAGCTTTGGCCTCTGGTGTAGGTTATGCGATTTGGTACGCCGTTTTGCCATCTATCTCAACTATTCGAGCGGCTTTGGTTCAACTCAGCGTGCCGGTTATTGCGGCTCTTGGTGGCGTATTATTAATATCAGAGGGTATAACCATGAGGTTTGCCGTATCCTGTGTTTTAGTATTAACGGGTATCGCTATCGCCATTCGCTTTAAGCAGTCTCGTCATGGCTTGAAAAACAGTGCATAAGCCCTTAATTTAACTAGAATAACTATTATCAACAACAATGAGGTAGGTGAAAAATGACTATAGGGGTGGATACATTTGTTATTGCCATTGTTATTTTGGCTGTGGTGTTGTTGTTTAACGGAGTCAAGTCTGTATCACAGGGAATGGAATACACGGTAGAACGGTTTGGCCGTTATACCAAAACGCTAAATCCTGGACTTCATATTATTGTGCCGTTTATTGATAGAATCGGCTCAAAAATGAATATGATGGAAACAGTACTTGATGTGCATTCACAAGAAGTGATTACACGAGATAACGCCATGGTCACCGCTGATGGGGTTGTGTTCTTTCAGGTGCTGGATGCAGCTAAAGCATCCTATGAAGTGAATAATCTCGAGCGGGCTATTCTGAATTTAACCATGACGAATATTCGTACCGTTATGGGTTCCATGGATCTCGATGAATTGCTCTCTAAGCGCGATAAGATCAATGCGGAATTGCTGAATGTGGTTGATGACGCGACTACGCCGTGGGGAGTGAAGGTTACCCGTATTGAGATTAAAGATATTCGACCACCTCGAGACCTCGTGGATGCGATGGCGAGACAAATGAAAGCGGAACGTGAAAAGCGTGCCGTGATTCTGGAAGCAGAAGGCGTTAAGCAATCAGAAATTCTGAAAGCGGATGGTGAAAAGCAGGCAACCATTTTAGAAGCTGAAGGACGTAAAGAGGCCGCGTTTCGTGATGCCGAAGCTCGCGAGCGTGAAGCCGAGGCAGAAGCGAAAGCGACAACTATGGTATCTAGCGCAATAAATGCCGGTGATATAAACGCTATTAACTATTTTGTCGCTAATAATTATATTCAAGCCTTAGAAAAAATCGGTAGCGCTGAAAACGAGAAGTTGGTGTTAATGCCATTAGAGGCGTCAAGCGTAATAGGTGCAATTGGTGGCATTACAGAATTAGCCAAGAGCGCGATGGATAAGCAGAAAGGCCAGACTAATGCTTGAAAACTTTGATTATTGGCACTGGTGGATATTTGCGGTAATACTTATTATCGTTGAAACTTTTGCTCCAGGCGCTTTCTTTTTATGGATGGGCATTTCGGCGGCAATAGTGGGTTTTGCCGTTTTGCTGATACCCGATATGGCGGTTACCGCGCAGTGGTTGGTCTTTGCGATCTTATCTATCGCAACAATTGTCATTTGGCGTTACCGTTTAGCACGTAAACCGATTGAAACAGATCAACCCACTCTCAATCGTCGTGGTGATCAATACAAAGGAAGAATATTTACCCTGGATGCCCCCATTGTAAATGGTAGCGGCAAAATCACCGTTGATGATTCAACCTGGAAGATACGCGGTGACGATTGTGATTCAGGTACTCGCGTTAAAGTGACGGGGGTAGATGGTGTCGTTTTAAATGTAGCCATTGTTGACTAGCCCTTAATATCTTACCGATGAAGTGTATTCTTTTACTCTCGTGTATTGATCGACCTGGATTGGTAGCACGCATATCCAGCTTTATATTCGATCATAGCGGTAATATTCTCAGCCTTGATGAATATGTTGATGCCAGCGAAAACCGTTTTTTTATTCGAGTTGCATTTCATGTAGATAAATCGAAGACTTCACTTAATCAACTAGAAACATCATTTGCATTGCTAGCTAAGGAATTTGATGCAAGCTGGCAAATAAAAGATACAGACAAAAAACAGCGTGTGGCGATATTTGTATCTCGCTATGATCATTGTTTACGCGAAATACTATGGCGATACGAATCGGGTGAGTTACCTATTGAAATACCCTTAGTGATATCAAATCATGAACAGCTTGCAGATCTTGTAGAGCAACATAAACTGCGTTTTTATTTTTTTCCTATTAATGCTAACAACAAGTCGACTCAAGAATCGAAAGAAGTAGAGTTATTGCGAGATCATAATATCGACACGATTGTATTAGCGCGATATATGCAAATATTATCGGATAAGTTTGTTAGTCAATTCCAGAATAAAATTATTAATATTCATCACTCATTTTTACCGGCTTTTATTGGTGGAGATCCTTATCAGCAAGCTCATGATCGTGGCGTTAAAATTATCGGCGCTACCAGCCACTACGTGACGTCAGATTTAGACGAAGGTCCCATCATCGAGCAAGATGTGACGAGAATTAGTCACAAGGAAACACGCAACGAATTGGTGCGTAAAGGCCGAGATGTTGAGCGCTTAGTGTTAGCCCGCGCATTGGACGCTCATGTCAATCACAGAGTGCTTGTCAGTGGTCATAAAACCATTGTTTTCGCTTAGGCGGCATGGTTTTCAGTGAGCTAGTCTTACTCTCATCTCTTTTATTTTTGTTGCTGGTAGCAAACGGTGCACCGGTTATCGCGAGAAAAATGTTACCTAATGTCGCGGCCAACCCTATCGATTGCGGCAAAGTCTTTATTGATAGGCAGCCGCTATTGGGTCATAGCAAGACAATTAGAGGTGTTTTTGCCTCATTAATCTGTACTACATGTACTGCAATACTGTTAGATATGAACATCGTGGTCGGCGTCTTGATCGCGGTAGGGGCTATGTTGGGAGATTTATTTGCTAGCTTTGTTAAACGCCGGTTGCATATTCAGCCGAGTGGGCAAGCGCTTTTACTAGATCAAGTTCCTGAAACCTTGCTACCTTTGCTCCTTGTCGCTGATAGATTCGGTCTGCTGATAGCGGATATTATCCTGCTAGTGGTCGCCTTTATCGCGCTGGAGTTAGTCTTATCACGCATCCTCTTCAAATTAAAAATTAGGCGCAGACCATACTGATCATTAAAGTTGTTTGCAAATGACCGATATAGTAATAACAGAAGGTTATTGGTCGAGGGTGATATGAAATTTGACGATGAATCTCGACGTCAGAACTTACACGGACGTTCACATCAACAAAAGCATTTAGAGCGCTTGCAAGCGGAAGACCGGCGCTTAACTGCAATTTATAAGCGAAAACAAAGCCTTGTAAAAGATGTTTGGATTGGCTCAGGGCTTATAATTATCTTTATGCCGCTAAGCATCCAGATGACAATGTTAATTGCGACCATTTTTTTATCATTTTGTATTCTTGATGAGACGGAAGATGACTAAGGATATTTGCTAAAATATCCGTTTTAAACATTGTCGCCGAAGAGAGATCGGCTGTGGAGTAATGTGTCATTTCCAAAGCCTGTGGTATTAGGTGCTCTTGTCTTTTTCTGTATATTCTTAGTAGTTTCTTGTGCCCAGAATAATACACCTGCCGTATCAGAGTATGCTGAGATAACCGAAGACGATACGGTTATTCAGGTTTATGCAGCGAGAACTTGGGGTTTGAAGGGTTATTTAGCCGTTCACACCTGGCTTGCGCTTAAGCGTGCTGATGAAACCGAATTTACTCGTTACGAAATTTTCGGTTGGGCACAGTACCGCGACCGCAATGTGCTTATTTCCAGTCAAGGAGGGCATGACGCACCATGGTTTGGTAATACGCCAACACTATTATTAGATATTCGAGGTCAAAAGGCGCGAAAACTGATTAGCAAAGTTGAGCAGGCCATCGAAAATTATCCTTATCGTAATACTTACACATTGTGGCCTGGTCCCAACAGTAATACCTTCACGGCTTATATAGGCCGGCAAGTACCCGAACTTCGACTTGATTTACCTGCTACAGCTATCGGTAAAGATTATCAAGAGATTAAGCAGGCAATTGGGCCAGCCGTCAGTGGTACAGGTTTTCAGCTTAATTTTTGGGGATTACTTGGTGTTACCATAGCGCGTGAAGAAGGCTTAGAGTTGAATTTACTGGGTTTGAATATCGAGTTTGATTTGTTCGACGCGGCAATTGAATTACCTGGTTTTGGTCGTATTGGTCGAAAAGAAAATGCTTTCTACGATTGATTTTTTAGTAATGATAGAAGGGTGAAATGAGTGTATCCGTAGATGAAGTAACTAGAATAATGGATGAGGCGGAGTTAATTTTTTCACCCGAACAATTAGAACAAGCCATTTCGGGAATAGCCGCTAAGATTAATGCTGAAATGTCAACGCTCAACCCGGTGGTTATTTCTTTATTGAAAGGCGGTTTAGTGCTTTCTGGCCAATTACTCCCTCATCTTGATTTTCCTCTGGAAATTGATTACATACACGCAACACGATACCGGGACAAAACAGAAGGTGGATCATTGCATTGGATAGCGCGTCAGTCGTCTTCGATTAAAGATAGAACGGTTTTGCTACTTGACGATATCTTTGATGAAGGACATACGCTGGCTGCCATTCACGATTATTGTATCGCCGCTGAAGCGAAAGATGTTTTTACAGCAGTGTTATTAGATAAGAGTCATGATCGTAAAGCGCATATAAACATCGACTTTGTTGGTTTAGAAGTGCCAGACCGCTATGTATTTGGCTACGGTATGGATTACAAAGGCTATTTACGTAACGCTAACGGTATTTATGCAGTCCGAGGAACATAAGAAAAATGAGCAGAATCGGTATTATAGGTGGTAGTGGTTTAGCGAAATTAGAAAATCTGGAAATTACCAAGCGAGAAATGGTGCAAACACCTTTTGGTGAACCTTCAGGGCCATTAGTCACTGGCTTATTATCAGGTCGAGAAGTAGTGTTCTTGGCAAGACATGGTTATGGCCATACTATTCCTCCTCATAAGATTAACTATCGCGCCAATATATGGGCATTCCATGAACTAGGCGTAAAAGGGATCATAGCGGCGGCAGCTGTTGGCGGAATTCGTACAGATATGGGACCAGGACAAATTGCTATTCCAGACCAGTTAATCGATTACACATTTCTGCGAGCGGGTACGTATTTTGATGGTGGAGAAGACGGTGTAAATCACATCGACTTTACGCACCCTTACTCTGATCGATTGCGCCAAGCCTTAATAGATGCTGCTGCAAAAACAGATATAGATGTAGTGACTGATGGCGTATATGCGGTTACCGAGGGTCCAAGACTTGAAACTGCTGCTGAGATCAATCGACTTGACCATGATGGTTGCACAATGGTTGGTATGACGGCAATGCCTGAAGCCGCGTTAGCACGTGAACTAGAAATAGATTACGCCACTTGTGCATTCGTTGTTAACTGGGCAGCGGGTAGAAGTGATGATTTAATTGATATGAAGCAAATAGAGAAATACATGGAAATAGGTACGCAACAATTACGCAGCCTATTCGCAAAAGTCGTGTCACTACTCTAAGACTTGTGTCTCGACATCATTATTATCGCTTAAAGGCGATGTCTCTACATTAGAAGGAGCTTCTTTTTCGGTATTCTCAATGGGTGTAATCAGTGTGACTACGCCAAATGTGGGGTGATCGAAATAATGAATTTGTTTGCTTCGCATACGCCGTGTCTCCTCAAGCCTGAAATTGAGATAATCTGTCTCTAGAGAAGCGTACAAAGCCTTCACTTGGTCAGTATCCTGATCGGTAACCAGCCTGTTGTAGTGTAGATCTAAATCGACATGTAAATAGCGCCTGAACGTCACTTCTGCAGTGCCGCTTAGTTCATAAAGAGGCATAGGGCCTGCTTCAGTCGCCTCTATACTGATAGGCGTGGTATTGTCATTAGAAGAGATAGTATTTTCACTGCTGATTGTGCCACCAAACGCCTGGCTTAGCTCATTCGCTTTGACTAAAAATGGGTCAGCTTCCTTGATAACGATTTTGTTATCAAAGCGCATAGGAATGGGTTCAGCTTCCCGAGTAAATAGTTGTCGCCACCCTAAATAGAGTAAGGGGCGGTATTGCCAGTTTTTTCGCATCGCCGCCAGTGTGCCGGCTAATAACTTATCTTGGTCCGCTAGTGCTTCAAAGGGATAGGCTTCATCTTCGATCAATTCTTCTAACGATAAATGCAGGGGCGGCGTAGTGGCAGCATGGAGTACTTGCGCACTCGTATCTGCTTCCTTGTTGTCTGTATAAAAGGGGGGACGCCAGTATTCACTGATTAACCCCTGTGAACTATTATTAGCAAATATCAATATTTCTACTTGATACAGTCGTTCTTCAGCAAAAATAGGCTTGCAAAGAGCGATTAATAACAAAAGGGAAGAAACAGCTTTCATGGTAACAGCGTTAGAGTTGCAATGTTAAATAGCATACTATTATATATTCACATTTTGTACGAGAGGTTTTAAAAGCATGGCAGTACGAAAAGTGCTCAGAATGGGAACACCGAGTTTAGCCGAGGTTTCCTTACCTGTTGCTGAATTTGATACGCAAGCATTACATGAATTGATTGATGATATGTACGATACCATGGCAGCATGTGAAGGAGCAGGCTTAGCTGCCCCACAAATCGGGGTTAATCAACGCCTCGTCATCTTTGGCGTGGAGAAAAACCCACGCTATCCTGATGCCGAGGAAGTCCCTACCACAGTACTTATCAATCCTGAAATCGAATTTCTAAGTGACAAAGGCGAACTAGGCTGGGAGGGATGCCTAAGCGTGCCGGGAATGCGTGGTGCTGTGAATCGTTGTTCACACATTCGCTATCGAGGTTTTAATCAGTATGGCGAAAAGATTGATCGCACTGCGACTGATTTCCATGCCAGAGTAGTGCAGCACGAAGTTGATCATCTCGATGGTATTCTTTACCCCATGCGTATTGACGATATGACCTTGTTTGGTTTCGAAGAAGAATTGTTTCCAGAGGATAAGGTCGCTGAGTAATCACCAATTACTATCTTATTGCATATAAAACGACTCTATTTCCGACCAAAAATCTATATCTTCACTGTTACTAAGGTCATTATGTCCCATATCGCTTGCACGTATTAGCCGTTTATTTTTACTGACGAACGCCTCGTACAAAGCCTGACCTTGCTCGACTGGGACAATACGGTCTTGTTCACCATGAATGATCAAAACCGGCGAGACTATTTGTTTGGATTTCTCGTAATTATCAAATACGCCTTTAACCAAAAAATCTAACCAGCCAAAGCCCATTTCTTTTGCCATTGCGCGCCCCGACTGTAACGGTGCAATCAGTACAGTTTTTGCTATATTATGATTTGTTGCGAGATCAATGGCTGCTGTTGAGCCGATAGAGCGCCCGTAAACGTAGATATTATCCGTCATAAAGCCTAATTCATTTAACGCGTATTGATAAGCAGTTTCAGCGTCTTGGTAAACTCCCAACTCGCTGGGTTTACCCTCACTTTTTCCATAGCCTTGATAGTCGATTAACAACACATTTAAGCCCATATTTCTGATCCGATCGGCATGGTTGAGACGACTGAATACATTCCCGGCATTGCCATGAAAAAACAGGACAACTTTGTCTGAGTCAGTATTAGAGAGATAAAAACCATGTATCCGAAGCTCATTATGGCTACTAAGCCAAATTTCTTGTGTATTAGAGAATTGGCTAGGTGGGTAGTGACTGGCTCTTTCGGGTAGGAAAGCCAATTGCTCAACGAAGTATTCTTTGCATCCACCGGTAATCAGTAAAGGAAGGCCGAGTAACAAGGTTTTTAAAAGGCGAATTTGCAATGTTTATGAAGCCTTGTCATTAAATTAGTGAAGTCGTTCACAATATAGATAGTTAGTTATCAACTCTAATAAAACGACGGACGATAAGCAATTTGTATCTACGGATTAACTTAGCTATATGCTGGGAAGGTAAAGGGGGCAATATGATTTTTGCTTTATTGTTTGTGACAGCAGTGTTGTGGGCGGTGGTCATTACCGCTGCATTAATTGACGAAAATGTGATCTAGATCACATTATAAATAACCATATATAAAGTATGGAAAAGATTTGACGACTTAAAAGCTAAGCAGTGCAAATATTCCTTATTCGTTGGCTATTTATGCAGCAGGGAGGTGGCTATGTTTGCAATACTACTAATAGCATTCGCGCTATGGATGGCGATTACCGTCTACGCGATCATCTTTATCTCAGGCAAAAAATCAAACCCGAATCAGTGCCAATATTGGTCAACGAATTACTGTCCGCATAACCATAAAGCCTTAACCATTGATTTAAAAGAATGCCGGTCTTGTCCGAGAAGGGCAAACTGCGTTGTCGCCCAGATTGCTCAAGCCGATTAATGCGTAATAGGTTTTTTAGCTAAGGTTTCGACAAGTTGTCGAACGCAGGATACACGTGATTCGTGAGTTTCCATATCATCTTTAAAACGCAATGTTTCAGGTCCGTCCATCCGATAAGCGCCATTGCTGTCCTGCATGAGCTTTATAATCGTCATAGGATCAATATCAGGCTCGGCATCGAATAACACGCGACCAGAATTTGCGCCAGCCTCAATCTTGCGGATGCCAAGTGGCTCAGCGGCGACTTTGATTTCGCTAATGGTAAATAATGTTTTAGTGCTTTCTGGAAGTAGCCCAAAACGGTCGATCATCTCAACTTGTAGTTCATCTAAAGCGTCGGTACTCTCAGCATTGGCAATACGTTTATATATCACCAGGCGCGTGTGAACATCGGGCAAATAGTCTTCTGGTATTAAGGCAGGCAAACGTAGATCAATTTCGCAACCATGTTTAAGTGGTTTATCAAAGTCAGGCGTTTTGCCAGATTTAAGATCATTAACAGCACGTTCTAATAGTGCGGAATACATAGAAAACCCAATTTCCTGAATTTGGCCACTCTGCTCACTACCTAAAAGCTCACCGGCACCGCGTATCTCCAAATCATGTGTGGCCAGGGTAAACCCAGCACCTAGCTCTTCTAACGACTCGATGGCTTCTAATCGCTTGGCCGCATCAGGCGTAATTGCTTTTTTAGAAGGGATTAGTAGATAAGCGTAGGCACGATGGTGTGAGCGACCCACTCGACCGCGTAATTGATAAAGCTGAGCCAGACCAAAACGATCTGCGCGATGGATAATGATAGTATTGGCTGTGGGAACGTCAATACCTGTTTCGATAATAGTGGTACAAACTAGAATATGAAAGCGCTGATGATAAAAATCCAGCATCACTTTTTCTAATTCACGTTCACGCATTTGCCCATGTGCAACTCTGACTTCTGTATCTGGCAACAAGTCAGAAACACGTCTGGCAATTTTTTCAATATCTTCGACTTTATTATGCACGAAGTAGATTTGGCCACCGCGCTTCATCTCGCGCAGCATAGCCTCTTTGAGTAAATGATCGCTCCATTCGCTGACAAATGTTTTTATTGCCACGCGTTGTTTTGGTGGTGTTGCAATAATTGATAAATCTCGCATGCCGGCAAGAGACATATTGAGTGTGCGAGGGATTGGGGTGGCGGTGAGAGTAAGTACATCAACTTCCGAGCGCAAAGATTTAAAACGTTCCTTTTGTCGAACACCAAAGCGGTGTTCTTCATCAATAATGACTAAACCTAGTTGCTTGAATTTGATATTACTTTGTAAAAGCTTATGTGTACCTATAACAATATCTACTGTTCCGGTTTCTAATCCTGCAATAATATCTGCGTGTTGCTTGGTGCCAAAACGAGATAGAGCTTCGATGCGTAGTGGAGTATCGGCAAAGCGATCACAAAAATTTTGATAATGCTGTTGTGCGAGTAAAGTAGTGGGGACGAGTACCGCTACCTGGTAATTGCTATCGGTAGCGATAAAAGCAGCTCGCATGGCGACTTCGGTTTTGCCAAAACCAACATCACCACAGACCAGTCTATCCATAGGTTGTTCTGAGACCATATCGCTCACTACGGCATCAATCGCCGTTTCCTGATCAGGCGTTTCTTCGAAAGGAAAGGCGCTAGCAAAAGCAGTATAAGCATCATCTGGCTCAGGGAAAGCATGTCCTTTTCTAGCAGCGCGGCGGGCATAAACATCGAGCAACTCGGCAGCAACATCGGTCGCTCGCTGTGCCGCTTTTTTCCTGGCCTTTTGCCATTGATCGCTACCTAACTTATGCAGCGGTGCGTTATCCGCCGTAGTTCCGCTATAGCGACTAATAAGATTAAGAGAAGCTACTGGCACATAGAGCTTGTCGCTACCAGCGTATTCGAGGAGCAGGAACTCAGCAGTAACACCACTGGTATCCAATGTTTGTAAGCCCATATATCGACCTACACCGTGATCTTCATGAACCACCGGGCTGCCAATTTGTAACTCGCTAAGACTTTTAATTACTGCATCGCTGTCACGAAAGCGCGCTTTTCGACGACGGCTTTGTAAAACTTGTTCACCAAAGATCTGTTGTTCGGTGATAACAGCTATTTCGGGTTGATGTAAGAATAAGCCGTTTTGGATCGGTGCTACACAAATCGCAATAGGGTGCTTACCCGTTAGGAATTCAGACCAATCATCCAGGGTTGCAGGGTAAATATCGTAACGATGCAATAACTCCAGCATCGCTTCGCGCCGACCAGGACTCTCAGCAATAAATAGAATATCGCCAGCAAAATTGTCGATAAACCTGGCAAGTTCTCGTTGCGGTTGTTCCTCTCGATGGTTGAAATGTAAATCAGGAGGAGATTTCGTAAGAAAATTAATGGCATGTTCTGCAACTGACTTCACTGACTGAACATTGACCTGTTTGAGTTCAGAAGTAGTGGCAGCTAATTGTTCAGGGGTTAAAAATAATTTTTCGGGTGACAATATCGGGCGCTCGATATCGTGACGCTGGTGTTCATAGCGCTCGTTAACATCGTCCCAAAAAAGTTGCGCAGCTTGTTCACAATCACCCATTTGTACGAACTGGCATTTAGCGGGTAGATAATCAAACAAGGTTGCGGTTTCTTCGAAAAACAAAGGTAGGAAGTACTCGATGCCTGTTGGCGCATTACCTTGACTGACTTCTCGGTAGATAAAGGTTTCAATCGCGTTGCCTTCAAATTCAGCACGGTAGCGTTGTCTAAAACGCGTAATGCCGCTTTCATCTAAAGGAAACTCTCTGGCAGGTAATAAACGAACTTGATCATAGTTTTTAGTGGAACGTTGGTCTTCTGGGTTAAAGCCACGTATCGTTTCAATTTCATTATCAAATAAGTCCAGGCGGTAGGGTTCGGTACTACCCATTGGAAAAAGATCAACTAAACTACCACGAACAGTAAATTCACCGTGTTCCATAACTTGTGACACATAGCGGTAACCTGATTTTTCAAATCTCATGCGCATGGTTTCAACATCGAACTGTTGGCCAATATCCAGAATTAAGCTGGTGGCATCGAGAAAATCACACGGTGGAAGTCTATGCAGTAGGGTGGCGATAGGGACAACAACAATGCCTTGTTGATACTGAGGCAGTTGGTAAAGTGTAGTTAGCCTTTCTGAGATGATATCCTGATGTGGTGAGAACATGTCATAAGGCAATGTTTCCCAGTCTGGAAATAGATGGCAGGGGAGTGCCGCATTGAAAAAGCGTATTTCATCCAATAACTGGTAGGCACTTCGTGCATCAGGTGTAATAACGATGGTTGCGCTATGATGCTGTTTCGCCAGATTACTGATTAATAAGCCAGCAGCGCTGCCATAGAGTTGGCCACAACTAAGAATTTCGCTAGAAGCGGGTAAAGCAGGGGTGAGTATATTAGGGCGCGTTGGCTCCTCATCTTGTCTTGCTAATAAATTCATAAATATTAGCGTTTTTGTTTGAGTAACACATAGACTGCGCCAGTACCACCGTCAATTTGACGAGCAGAACTAAAGGCAATAACTGCATCAGAACGACGTAACCACCGATTGATATGTGCTTTTAATACCGGTTGTTGGTTAGGCGAGCGATAGCCTTTACCGTGAATGATTTTGACACAGCGTTTAGCGAGGCTCTGCGAGCGGTGAATAAACTCGGCAAGAGCCGGTTTAGCAATGGCAACCGTCATACCGTGCATGTCCAGCTCGGCTTCAATGGAATACTGCCCTCGTTTTAGCTTACGAATAATTCCATGCTGAACGCCAGTACGAGCATAAGACAATGTCTCTTCATTATCCACTTCCATCTGCTCTGGGCCAAATTCGGCCGAAAACATGTCCTCCAACACCTGTTCTTCGTCTTCTAGTCGCTTTTTTGGAATTGGCTTTGGGCGCTTAGGGGAGTGAATAACACGATTGTGTTTAACCCGCTCGACAGAACCAACAGTGCTGCGAAACAGAGAAACATCACTGTCTCTGGAGGACGACATACTCAATAGCTCTTAACATGAAGGATTGTGACTGCTTTGTTCTATTTTAGGGAGTTTTTAGAGAAATTCCAGTAGTAAAAAGACTTCAATGTGAGCCAACAAACAGTCTCGAAGGTCGCTATATCGTAAAGTGAAATTTTTAAGCATCAAAAAGGAAAGCTTACTTGTTTCTGTCTTGAGGTAGGTAACGAATAATAATTTCTAGCTAAGAATAAAGTTTTGATCGAACTTAGGACTGACCAGGTGTCTAATTGCCTTATAATTCATGCGGTTGTAAACTACATGATATATGGCAACTAGTTATCTGAACTGGTTGTCAGAAGCTTAGCAGGGGATGCTAGTTTTGGAATATTCAGACTTGAAATCAAGTTTAGCCAGAGCCAAGGAAGAAGGTGATTTTTATCATTTGTTCTACGGGATATTATTGAGCAGCAGTGCAAAAGTGAAGCAACGCTTCATTTATTCTGATCTGGGTGCGCTCCGCACATCCTTTCAATCTACGTTTGAAGATATCTTCGAATATGCCATTGGCCAGCAACAGTCTTCATCAAAAATGGATATGCTGCGTCTTAGTCATTCTAAAAATTACATCGGGATAGAGCCCGGTCTATATCGTCATTGGGTAGATAGCTTATTACGAACATTAGAAGTGCTCGATCCAGAATATAATCCAGATTTAGAACAGTCCTGGCGGTTAGCACTAAATAAAGTAGTCAACTACATGGCTGCGGGATACGAAGAGGAAGGCGAGTGATAGAGAAGTGTTATTGGCTCCCCGGGACGGACTCGAACCGCCGACAAAGTGATTAACAGTCACCTACTCTACCAACTGAGTTACCGGGGAAAAACGCATTAACAATTAATTCTGCAAATATTAAGGTTTTCTGGAGACTTGTCGTTAATCACTATGAGTGGTAACGAAAGGAGTGTAGAGAGCAATGGATTACAAGAATGTGCGCACTAGTATGGGCAGGGCGATCACTCATGGCGATTTATTCGGTCGTTTCTATGACATCTTTCTCGAGAGTCATCCCAAGATTAAACCAATGTTTGTCAATACGGATATGAAAACTCAGCATGGTCTGTTGCGTCAAGGCGTCAATTTGGCGTTGATGTTTGCAGAAGGCCGTACTATCGGAAAATCAGCTATGGATCGTTTACGTCATAGTCACAGCAAAGGAAACATCGGTGTCGATCCGTCGATGTACCGTTATTGGCTAGATAGCTTTATACAAGCCGTAGCGGAGTTTGATCCTGAATTTGATAATAGTCTTGATAAAGAATGGCGCGACGCTTTGTCAAAAGCTATGGACCATATTGCCGGTGGATATTTAGAAGAAGATGTTAAATCTGCATAGGCAGATTAACTCGGATCTTAGCAAGGCTGTTAAAAAGGTTTATTGGCTCCCCGGGACGGACTCGAACCGCCGACAAAGTGATTAACAGTCACCTACTCTACCAACTGAGTTACCGGGGAAAAACGCTGGAAAGCGCGATAGTGTAGCGATGAGTGGTATATCGGTCAATAGTTTGCAGTCATTAGCACTAACGCGAATCAATCACGCTAAGAGCTTGTGCAACTAATGGCCTGGCCACTCGGGTGGTGCGAACTGGGGCGAAATCTACCCGTGTTAGAAAGAACAAGTACGCGCTTTAAGCTCTGTATTGTTCGGCTACAAAAACTAAACGTGCCGTTGTAATTAGTAATGCCGGTAGGTAGAAAGCGAATAAAATTATCTACGGGCCTACCATTGTATTGAATTTGAGTAGAGCCATTAATTTCGTTTTGGTATTTTTTAATCGTTTCGCTCGGGTCACGCCTGCGATCGCCATCGCTATCGGAGTAGATAATCCAGCCAAGGCGCCAATCGTCACCGCGCGAGCAGTTTTCACCGTCAGTACTGATACAAATCACCATTTCATCACCGCTTTTAATCGCTTCGCTACGCGTATAGTTCATATCGGTGACTAAGGTGTTTAATGCTGTGGTAAGTTGATTGCGCTGACTGAGGCTACTAAACCCGGTGCTGAGCGTGGCCAAAATAGCGGCTACAGAAAGCGTAACCATAAGCTCAATAAGCGTGAAGCCAGATTGGGACTCAGGCCGCCCCGAAAGAGAGAAAAAGCACATGTTGCCATCCTTGGTTGTTGTCTACCATCCTGGTAGTAACCCTATTATGACATTGCAGCAATAAGCTGATAAGTCGTCATCCGCGGTGTTATTTGTAGGAAAAATGCGTGTTTAGTTAAAGTGTTTTGCGATTCGAGCTAATGCGTCTTTTAGCGTCGAAAGGTCGGTTGCAAACGATAATCGCATATAACCAGGTGCACCAAATGCACTACCAGGTACCAGAGCGACGCCTAGTTTGCTAATAAGATAGTCGGCTAACTCAACATCATTGTTGACACCATTAAGATCATCAATTAATTCTTGCATATTAGGGAAGGCATAAAAAGAGCCGTCAGATTTAATGCAGCGAATGCCCCTAATTGAATTTAGCATCGCGACGACATAATCGTGACGTTCTTTGAATGCAGAAACCATATGGTTCAAGTCTTCCGAAGGGCTGTTTAGAGCAGCGGTAGCAGCCGCTTGTGCAATCGAAGTGGGGTTAGATGTACTTTGCGACTGAATGGTTTTCATCGCCGTGATCAACTCAACTGGACCCGCTGTATAGCCAATTCGCCAACCCGTCATAGCATACGCTTTTGATACACCATTGATCACGGCACAGCGCGGCGTTAACTCTGGACAGACATTGACAATATTACAAAACGATTTTTCTGCCCAAAAAATATGTTCGTAAATATCATCGCTTAAAATAACGACTTTTGGATAGTCTAATAATATTTTAGCTAGCGCTTTCAGTTCGGCTTCACTGTAAACCGAGCCAGTAGGGTTGCTGGGGCTATTGAGTATGAGTAAACGCGTGCTGTTGTTTAAAGCGCCTTTCAGCTCATCCGGAGTTATTTTGAATTGCTGGTC
Source organism: uncultured Thiotrichales bacterium (assembly GCA_964617475.1). Classification (GTDB taxonomy): domain Bacteria; phylum Pseudomonadota; class Gammaproteobacteria. The sequence goes on along the minus strand of CAZTYM010000012.1, from coordinate 19,219 downwards.
GATATCGGTGTGAATAATAACGGGAATACCACCAGCTAACTGCACCATGTCGGGGTATGACACCCAGTAGGGAGCAGGAATAATGGCTTCATCGTCTTCATTCAACAAAGCCTGACATAGGTTATAAATACTGTGCTTGGCACCAACAGAGACCAGGATTTGATCTAAATCATAATCAAGTTGATTTTCACGTTTAAATTTATCGCAAATAGCCTGGCGAAGTTCATTGGTTCCATTTACAGCGGTGTACTTGGTCATACCCGCATTAATCGCTGAAATAGCAGCTTGTTTAGCCACTTCAGGTGTGTCAAAGTCAGGTTCGCCCGCACCCAAACCAATAACGTCTTCACCAGCGGCTTTTAGTGCGTTGGCTTTGGCAGTAATGGCAAGTGTTGGAGAAGGTTTTACTTTTTGAGAACGGTGAGAAAGCTTAATTGTCATCAGGTGTTGCTACGAGGCCTAGTAATCGGTGAATCGAAATTCGTATTTGCTGTCATAAACTCGTTACATAATAATGCATAGTCATAGTTTCTAACAGTAGAAGTTGATGGTTTCTAACTCAATAAATAAATCTACCCACGCTAAGCGTTTTGAACTGGTATCCAAGTTTTCACCAGCTGGAGACCAGCCCACTGCCATACACCAGCTTAGCGAAGGCCTTGGCGACGGTTTAGCTAGCCAAACCTTGCTAGGTGTAACAGGATCAGGAAAGACATTTACCATTGCCTCGGTGATTGAAAAAGCCCAGCGGCCTGCTTTGATATTAGCGCCGAATAAAACTCTGGCTGCACAACTTTATGGTGAGATGCGAGAGTTTTTCCCCAACAACGCCGTTGAATATTTCGTTTCTTATTACGACTACTATCAGCCCGAAGCTTATGTGCCAGCTTCAGATACCTATATTGAAAAAGACGCGTCGATCAATGAGCACATAGAGCAAATGCGACTGTCTGCAACCAAGGCCATAATGGAGCGACAGGATACTGTGATCGTTGCTTCAGTTTCATCTATCTACGGTTTGGGTGATCCCAAGGCTTATCTGAGTATGGTATTGCACTTGGTTCGTGGCGATATGATTGACCAGAGGGCGATACTGAGGCGGCTAGCTGAACTTCAATACAAACGTAATGATGTTGATCTGCAACGTGCTACTTATCGAACTCGCGGTGATGTGATCGATATTTTCCCCGCGGAATCAGATGGCGAGGCCATTCGCGTAGAACTGTTTGATGAGGAAATAGAATCACTGGCTTGGTTTGATCCATTAACAGGTGAGGTTTTACGTAAAGTTCCTCGTTTAACTATTTACCCTAAATCACATTATGTAACCCCGCGAGAACGCTTGCTTGAAGCAATTGAATACATCAAGGATGAACTGCGAGAGCGTTTGGAGCAACTGCGCGATAACAGCAAATTGGTCGAAGCACAGCGCCTAGAGCAGCGCACTATATTCGATATAGAAATGATTAAAGAATTGGGATACTGCTCTGGAATAGAAAACTATTCGCGTTATTTATCAGGCCGCAACCCAGGCGAGCCGCCGCCAACCTTATTCGATTATTTGCCTGCCGATGCTTTACTGATTATTGATGAAAGCCATGTCACTGTGCCGCAGTTGGGCGGAATGTATAAAGGTGATCGTGCACGTAAAGAGAACCTAGTTGAGTATGGTTTTAGATTGCCGTCTGCACTTGATAATAGACCACTGATGTTTGAAGAGTTTGAGAAGTTAGCGCCGCAAACCGTTTTTGTTTCTGCCACCCCAGGCCCTTATGAAGGAGAACATGCTGAGGCAGTAGCAGAGCAAGTGGTCAGGCCGACTGGTCTGGTTGATCCAGAAGTTGATATCAGACCAGTTGCTACACAGGTGGATGATTTACTGTCAGAAGCGCATTTACGTGCTGAAAAGGGCGAGCGTGTTCTGGTGACAACGCTAACCAAACGCATGGCAGAAGACCTCACCGAATATCTCAATGAACACGGTGTGCGTGTGCGCTATTTGCATTCGGATATCGATACGGTCGAACGAGTGGAGATCATTCGAGACCTCCGCTTGGGTAAATTTGATGTTTTAGTTGGCATTAATTTATTGCGAGAAGGTCTTGATATTCCAGAAGTTTCTTTGGTTGCCATACTGGATGCAGACAAAGAAGGATTTCTTCGCTCCGAGCGCTCATTGATTCAGACCATAGGTCGTGCAGCGCGCAACTTAAACGGCCGAGCGATCCTCTATGCCGACAGTATCACTGGTTCTATGAAGCGTGCTTTAGATGAAACCGAGCGTCGTCGACAAAAACAACTGCAGTTTAATATCGATAACGGTATTACCGCCAAAGGGGTAGAGAAATCAGTTACGGATATCATGGAGGCAGCTTATCCAGGCGCACCAATGTCTGCTAAAAATTTCGCCCGGGTAGCAGAAGAAGTGGCCGAATACGGAGAGCTCGGTAGTGACAAGTTATCAGCTAAAATAAAAGAGCTTGAAAAGAAAATGTTCAAACACGCGCAAGATCTTGAATTTGAGCAGGCAGCAAGGGTTCGAGATCAAATCAAGAAGCTTGAAGAACGCGCTATGGGCATGCCAGAACTAGCCATTATTGGCAAATAAGCCAGTAGCCTAATACCGCGTAGGCATAGTAGCCCGGATAAAGCGCAGCGGAATCCGGGGTCAGCTCAAGTTTCTTATGAATCACTTTACTTAACGTTCATCCCGAGCCTGTCGAGGGAAGCCTGTCGAAGGGTGAACTCATATCAGTTACAGTAGCCGGATAGAGCGTAGCGGAATCCGGGAACAAGATTTCGTTATTGTTTGAGTAATCGCAGGTAGGATACCGAGTAAAAATTGGTAGGCACGATTGGACTCGAACCAACGACCCCCACCATGTCAAGGTGGTGCTCTAACCAAGCTGAGCTACGTGCCTATGCGATAAGGCGAGAAAGAATACAGAAAAATTTGTAGTTGGTCCAATGATCTAGGCGCAAATGAGCTCAGACAATCTGTCTGGTTTTTGACTAAGACTTTAAGTTTTCACCGTCGGATCAAATTTCCACTTCTACTAGCGTCTTCGTTATCTCGATGGATCTAGCTAGCGCTAATTACTGTATCGTTTCTATTATCAGCGCATGGTTCGGTGCTATCTTGGTTGTTCATCCAATGTTGTGCTAATAGATTCTGCTTATGATGCTGTTATCGCCCTTGATTTGTTTACTGGCCCAAGTGTCATCGTTTCGTAGTTAAGGCGCGAATGCAATGCAAATCCCACCTTTTTCGCTTCTTTACCAAGACATTGAATGGGACGATGCATTCTGTTTATCACATCTCTATGTTATTGACGAGACAGTATTTTTTACTACATTTTTCAATGCAAGCCCTTGTTTTGTATTTAGCAAAAATAGGGTTTATACTAAATTCTAACGTGAATCTCACATAGTTCGGGCGGATTACGTAGTCATGTTCACGTCTCTTCAAATGTAATGTGAAATGCTTGGTAATGTTGGTGATTTCCAGCTAGATTTTGCCAGATTACAAGCGTTTATTTTTTAGGAGCGAAGCACAGAAGGCTATCAAATCAAGACAGAAAGTTTACCAGAAGGGTCTGTGGCCAATACTTATTGCCGCTGATCTTGGGTAATATTGTCGCATTATAATGCGCAGCAAATAGTCTTACCGTTCTGGAATATTACAATGCAGTCCGATCAGTTCATGCCTTTTTTCATTATTGGGTCACCGCGTTCTGGAACGACACTTCTAGAAAGAATGTTAAACCGGAACTCAAAAATTTTTGTTCCGCCGGAAACCGCGTTTTTCTTTCGACTGTATGCCAAAGGCTATTCTGATAAGGTTTTTTCCCTAAAAGTTGCTGAAAAATTCCTCGATCATTACCTTGAATCTCGGCCCGCGCAACTACTTGGTTTATCTGTTTCTGAACATAAACAAAGATTACTTCAAAGCGCAGATAGCTTTTCCGGCATTTTCAGAAACTTGATGAGTGTTTTATCTGAAGGGCATAACAGTAAGCTAGTGGGCGAGAAAACACCTCACCACCTCAAATGTATTGACTATATTTTAAGCTCGTACCCTAAGGCTCCTGTAATCGCTATGGTGCGTGATGGTAGGGCAGTTATTAGTAGTCGAGTTAGGCACCCAAATTGGTCTAATTCGCTGCTCACTGCTGCATGGCGTTGGCGAGAGGATGCAATAGCATTGCAGCGGTTGATAAATTCAGACAAAAGTGAGCAGATACTTGTGGTTCGGTATGAAAATCTGGTCTCTGACCCGAATGCTGAAATAGAAGCCATCTGTAAGCATTTGGGTGTCGAGTTTGAGCCCGCCATGACGGCAGTAAACCATAATGAAAACGCGGCGTTTCAGAAATATTACGAGCAAGACTGGATGTCGAAGAGCACCAGGGATATTGATCAAAGCCGCATAAATGCTTGGAGGGAAGATTTTACCAAGCGAGAAATTAGTTTTATTGAAAATGAAATTGCTAGTGAATTATCAGGTTTAGGATACGACTTACTTGGGCATTCTAGTGATAGTCTAGGAGCCTTGAAAGCTAAGGAAATTGTTAAGCATGTTTCCTGGAAGTTTCGGCAAAAAATGAACTCTTTGAGATAAATACTTATTAGTCGGTGAATTCGCTTTAACATCCGATATGCGACTTTGGGTTTCCTGGGGCGTTTTAATTCTATTCTGATAGACAAATATGCAGGGATTTTCACCGCCTGGCTGACGCTAGTTATGACCATAATTTTGAATATTTCGCCAAAACTTGGTGAATATGGGTAAAAAACTGAAAAAATCCTTAAAAAACATGGGTTCAGAGTCGATTGAGACTTGAGAAATACGTAGATCGGCATTAAAATCCGCGAGCACACCTTGAAGCGTGTTTCATGCATGCCGGTCAAAATTGGCCGCATGATGGACAACCACACCATTGCAGTTCGGTCGGTGGACGGCAAAGACCTTAGGTCGATGCCGCTAGACGCGTTTGTTATTCAAGGTGAAAACTGAAATTGGCGCTTACTGTCGCAATACGGAGAAATAGCTATCGCTGCTGAAAAAAAGACTCGGTTAAACGAGGAAATAACGTCACCAAACGTCCGCCTTATTGGCGTTGATGGTGAGCAGGTTGGGGTTTTGGCCATTAGAGAAGCCCAAAGCTATGCGGAAGAAAACGGAATGGATCTGGTTGAGATTGTTCCGAATAGCGAACCACCTGTCTGTCGAGCGATGGATTACGGTAAATTTCTTTTCGAGGCAAATAAAAAGCGACAAGCTGCCAAGAAAAAACAGAAGCAGATTCAGGTCAAGGAGATTAAGTTTCGTCCTGGCACTGATATCGGAGATTACAATATTAAAGTACGTAATCTCAGACGGTTTTTGGAAGATGGCGATAAAACAAAGGTAACACTGCGTTTTCGCGGTCGTGAAATGGCGCATCAAGAGCTGGGTTTGCAGTTGCTTGAGCGCGTAGCAAAAGATTTAGAAGATATAGGTGTAGTTGAACAGCATCCTAAACGCGAAGGTCGCGTGATGGTGATGGTTATTGCACCCAAACGTTAGTAGTTTGAGTTTAAGGAGTTATCAATGCCAAAGATGAAGTCTAATAGTGGAGCAGCCAAACGTTTTAAGCGTACTGGCGGCGGTGGCTTCAAACGCGGACAGTCTTTTCGTAGTCACATTCTGACGAAAAAAAGTGCTAAGCGTAAACGTCACCTTGGTGACCCTGCAAAAGTTCATGCATCAGATACAGCAGCGGTTTCACGTATGCTGCCTTATGCTTGATTATAGATAGAGATTAATCATGCCTAGAGTTAAACGCGGTGTTACCGCACACGCCAAACACAAAAAAGTTATCGATCAAGCTAAAGGCTATAGTGGTCGTCGTAAAAATGTTTACCGTGTTGCTAAGCAAGCAGTAACAAAAGCGGGGCAATATGCTTATCGTGATCGTCGTCAGCGCAAACGTCAGTTCCGTGCTTTGTGGATTGTTCGCATCAATGCAGCCGCGCGCGAATTTGGTTTGAGCTATAGCCGTATGATTGATGGCTTGAACAAAGCTGATGTTGAAATAGATCGTAAGATCCTGGCTGACCTAGCTGTGCACGATAAAGACAGCTTTGGTGTGTTAGCAGAAAAAGCTAAAAGCACACTTGCTGCAGCCTAAGCGACAACGGTTAGCCGTTGCCGATTAGCTACCGGTATATTCAATGAGGGAAGGCTTATGCCTTCCCTTTTTGGTTTTTAGTTACTGAAGAAAGGGGAACGCTTTGCAAGAACTGCAACAATTGGTAGCCGATGCCGAAGCTGCCATTGCCAATAGCAATGACCTTAAGGTACTGGAACAGTTACGAGTAGACTACCTTGGTAAAAAAGGTCTGATAACAACGCAACTAAAGCAGTTAGGTAAGTTGCCAGCGGAGGAAAGACCCGCAGCCGGTGAAAAAATTAATCTTGCCAAGCAAGCCGTTCATGCTTGTTTAGATCAGCGCCGCACCATATTAAAAACGCTAGTGTTAGAACAAAAGCTCGCCAGTGAAACCATTGATGTCACTTTGCCGGGTCGTGGACAACATAACGGTAGTTTGCACCCGGTAACATTAACGATAGATCGTATTGTTTCTATTTTTGCTTCTGCAGGTTTTGAAGTGGCCGAAGGTCCGGAAATAGAAGATGATCAGCATAATTTCGAAGCCCTAAATATTCCCGCTAATCATCCAGCGCGTGCTATGCACGATACGTTTTATGTTGACGAATCAACGGTGCTACGTACACATACTTCGCCGGTACAAATACGTGTAATGGAAAACCAGCAACCACCGTTGCGTATTATTGCGCCAGGCCGTGTGTATCGCTGTGATTCTGATTTAACCCATACGCCTATGTTTCACCAGATAGAGGGGTTTGTTGTCGAAAAGAACGTCAGCTTCGCCAATTTAAAAGGCTTGCTAGACCAGTTCTTAAGCGCTTTCTTTGAGAAAGAACTGCCGTTACGTTTTAGGCCTTCTTACTTTCCTTTTACCGAACCTTCAGCAGAGGTTGATATAGCCTGTGTAATGTGTGACGGCAAAGGTTGTCGTGTTTGCAGCCATACTGGTTGGTTGGAGATTATGGGTTGTGGCATGATTCACCCTAACGTATTTAAGGCGACCAGTATTGACAATGAAGAATATACCGGATTAGCTTTTGGCTTAGGCGTTGAGCGTATGGCGATGTTGCGCTACGGCGTTAATGATTTGCGCTTGTTTTTCGAAAATGATGCGCGCTTTTTGCAACAATTTGCGTAACGGAGACTGACGATGCTTGTTAGTGAAAACTGGTTACGTGAATTTGTTAATCCTGATATGGACACCCAGGGCCTTGCACATCAAATTACTATGGCAGGTTTGGAAGTTGAGGGAATTGAAAACCTGGAACCACAGTTTACTAATGTTGTAATTGGCAAAGTAGAATCTACTTCGCCACACCCCAATGCCGATAAATTAAAACTCACCAAGGTAAATATTGGTGATAGGGTTTTAGATATCGTTTGTGGTGCGCCGAATGCCGAAGCAGGTATTGTTGTGCCTGTTGCATTAGTAGGCGCAACTTTGCCTAATGATATTGAAATCAAGCAGACCAAAGTACGGGGTGAAGAGTCACACGGCATGCTTTGTTCTGAGTCTGAGTTAGGTCTTTCTGATGAAGCAGAAGGATTGATGCTATTGCCAGTAGATGCGCCACTAGGTGAGCCACTAGCGAGTTATTTATCTCTTTATGATCAAGTTATAGAAGTATCTTTAACGCCAAACCGTGGTGATTGCTTAAGCATTTTAGGTCTGGCCAGAGATATTTCTGTGCTCAATACCATTCCACTGACTGCGCCACCCTCAAAAACCGCTTTTGCCATTATTGAAGACGAAGTTGCTGTAAAACTGAATGCTGAAAATGCTTGTCCTCGATATTGTGGGCGGATAGTCCGTGATGTTGATATGTCTTTGCATGCGCCTATCTGGATGACTGAACGTCTAAGACGGGCCGGTATTCGTAGTATTAATTTAGCAGCAGATATTACTAATTATGTCATGTTAGAGCTGGGGCAACCCATGCACGCCTTTGATTTAGATAAATTGGATGGCGATGTTCAGGTGCGCATGGCTGAGCAGGGTGAAAAAATCACTTTACTCAATAGTGAGCCAGTAGAGTTGCGTGCCGACACCATGGTAATTGCTGACGACAAGCAAGCTCATGCCATTGCCGGCGTAATGGGCGGTTTGGAAAGCTCGGTACAAAGCAATACACAAAACATATTTTTCGAGAGCGCGTATTTTGACCCTGATGCACTTGCCGGTACAGCACGTTCATACGGTCTGCATACGGATTCTTCGCATCGTTTTGAGCGTGGGGTCGATTACGAGTTGCCACGACAGGCTATTGAGCGTGCAACCAGCTTGTTGTTAGATATTTTGCCTGACGCAAAACCCGGCCCAATAGTAGAAGCGGTGAATGAAGCTGATTTACCTAATCGGTCTGCGATAAAGCTGCGTGCGAGTCGTGTCGAGCGCTTATTAGGTTTGCGAATGGATAACGATATTATTGTATCTGTTCTCGAAGGACTGGGCTTAGGTGTTGAAGAAAACGGTGATGGAGAATGGCTCGTGACCGTGCCTAGTTTCCGCTTTGATATCGAAATCGAAGCTGATCTAATCGAGGAGTTAGCGCGCGTACATGGTTATCATCAAATTGATCCTCAGCCTATGACTTCGTCTTTGCTGTTGCGTCCTCAAACCGAAATGCAACGAAGTAGGCGTGAATTACGCCAAATCATGGTAGACAGAGGGTATCAGGAAGCGATTACTTATAGCTTTATCGATCCCGAGTCACAACAGCGGTTTTCTCCGGAAACTACACCTATTGCGTTGCAAAATCCTATTTCGGCAGATATGTCTGTAATGCGCACCAGCTTATGGCCCGGGCTTATACAGGCAGCCAGTTATAATATGGCGCGACAGTTAGACAGGGTACGATTATTCGAAATAGGGGCTGTGTATTTTTCAAATAGCGACGGTCGGAAAGAGCAAAACTATATTTCTGGTCTAGTTGCAGGTGGTGTCCTACCTGAGCAGTGGGGTACTAAGTCTCCCGCGCATGATTATTACGATGTTAAAGCCGATTTAGAAGCGTTAATCGGTGGTGCTAGTATCGAGTTCAGGCGAGGTAAGCATCCAGCGCTGCATCCTGGACAATGCGCGGAAATTATTGCTCTCGACGGTGAACAAAATATTGGTTGGTTAGGAAGTCTCCATCCCGAGCTACAGCAAAAGCTCGATATCAAAAATACTACAGTTTTTGAATTGCGTTTAGATTTCTTGCGTAGTCATGAAATCGCTAAATTTCAGTCTTTATCGCGCTATCCTTCTAATAGGAGAGATATTGCGGTAATCGTGGACCAAGATGTTTTAGCCTCTCAATTAATCAGCTGTGTACGCGGCGCGGCGGATGAAAGTCTAAAAAAAGTGGATATTTTTGACATTTATTATGGCGAAGGTATTGAATTTGGACGAAAAAGTGTCGCTATAGGCTTGACCTTACAGGGTTTTTCGCGCACTCTTACCGATGCAGACATAGATGGGGTGGTGTCTGAGGTAGTAGAGGCGTTGGCTGAACAATACCAGGCGAGTTTGAGAGATTAGGGAATGGGGACGACACTCACAAAAGCGGATTTAGCTGAAAAGCTATTCGATGAACTTGGACTCAATAAACGAGAGGCCAAGGAGTTTGTTGAAATTTTTTTTGAAGAAATTAGACAAATGTTGGAAGACGACCAACAAGTAAAATTGTCTGGTTTTGGTAATTTTAATCTCCGTAAAAAAAATGAAAGACCTGGTCGAAATCCAAAAACTGGTGAAGAAATTCCTATTTGTGCACGTCGCGTCGTTACCTTTCATCCTGGCCAGAAGTTAAAAGCCAGGGTCGAGGCATACCGTGGACCAGACGACACTGAGTAAAGATCTACCCGCTGTACCTAGCAAACGCTATTTCACGATAGGAGAAGTTGGCCAGCTCTGCGAGTTAAAACCTCACGTATTGCGATATTGGGAACAAGAGTTTCCTGAGCTTAGTCCGGTCAAAAGGCGTGGTAATCGGCGTTATTATCAAAGAGAAGATATTCTGCTCATACGTCGTATTCGTACTATGCTCTATGAAGAAGGTTTCACTATTACCGGCGCAAAGCAAAAAATAAAAGGTAGCGAAGTTAAAGTAGTCAAACAAGAAATCACTCAGTCAAAACAGACTATCCGTGAAATTCGCAAAGAGCTCGAAAATATTCTTTCTGATCTAAAAGATTAAATTTCACTTTCGGGGCGTAGCGCAGCCTGGTAGCGCACCGGCATGGGGTGCCGGTGGTCGGAGGTTCAAATCCTCTCGCCCCGACCAATTCAAATATTTGGTTCATAAAGAGGGCGATCGGATTGCCAGCCCTCGAGCACAGCTCTCGGGCGTTCGAACGGTGCAAAGCAATGCTTTGCAGTTAGTCCGTTCTCACCCTCTCGCCCCGACCAATTCTCATGTTTGATCTAAGAGGAAGGGCGCTTAGATTCCCCGCCCTCGAATGCAATTACAGGGTGTTTGAACTGAGTCAGTTTTTTCAGGTCAAAAGAGTTATTGCTTGATGTGCTTAAAACAAGTTTTTTTCTTAATTCAAGCTATAATCGGCACTTCAAATAGTTAGCTCATATTTTATAAAGTTAGGATTTCAGGTTGGTTAAGCAAGCACTGAGTTTTTGGTTGATTGGTCTTGTCGGATTCGCAGTTGATGCAAGTGTTCTGTATTTCTTGCGTATAGTGTTTGATGCCGATCTTTTTGCCGCTCGCTTGTTTTCTCTCGCCGCAGCCATGTCGGTAAGTTGGTTTTTAAATCGTAACTTTACTTTCTTGGGTGAAAATGATCGTGGTGCGTTTTCCGAATGGTTATACTATTTGTCGGTAAATAGTGTTGGTGCGGGTATTAATTACTTTTTATTTATGTATTTAGCAATGAGTAATGCGTATTTAAAAGAGTATTTAATTATTCCTCTTGCTGTTGCTTCCGCTTTTGCTTTTGTAGTTAACTTTTTGCTTTCAAAGTTTCTTATCTTTCGTCATGCTTGATGTCAAATAAGGTCGTTTTGTCTTAACTGCCTTATCACCTGTAAGAGTTCATCAGATTTCCTGCTTGTATAAGTGGTCGGTTCGACATAGCGATACAAAATCAAGCCACTGGTGTTGATTAGAAATATTGCTCTGCTGACATTTCCTAACATGAATATAGAGGTGCAGCCATATTTCTTAGCGATGCGATTACTGGGATCACTGAGTAGAGTAAATGGGAGTTCGTGTTTTATCATCAATTCCTGGTGGCCGTCTGGGTCGTTGGCACTTACCCCAATAATTCGAACACCAAGCTCATTAAATTGGTCTAAGTGATCGATATAATTACTGAATTGTGCCTGACAAACTGGACCAAAACTTTTACTGTAAAACGCCAGCATAATGGGAGTAGTATCTAAAACGTCGTTTAGATTGACGTATTCTCGTGCTTGATTTTGTAAAGTGAAATCAGGCGCAGGCTTACCGACTATAATTCCGTGTTTCTCTTTAATTTCCATAAACTTGAAACTAACTTTTTACAAACCGACTCTTAGTTAGCGGTATTATTGCAGGTGAAATTAACGAAAAAATCAACTTTATGTCTTCAGGAGAAGAAATTGTGCGTTGGTGTTTATTCTTTTTGCTTGGGTTTTTGATGGCAGGGTGTAGCGGTCCAAGTGGTTTTAAGGAGCATGCCAAGTTTGTCAATGAGCATATGCTTGATACAAGTGAGGTATCGAAAGAATACCTTAGTACAGGAGATTTCCAGCTCCATTTTCGTCAAGCTGGTAATGCTAAAAAGGCGGTAGTGGTTTGGGTTCATGGCACCCCGGGGAATTGGACAGATGGCGCGTATTTATACCGGGATAAAAGTCTTATAACAGACACAAAGCTGGTACTTATCGATCGACCTGGATGGGGAGAATCTCAATATCTTGATAACCCGCGCGTAGTCACTTCGTTTCAACAAATTGGTGAATTGATCTCACCGCTATTACGAAAATTGAAACAAGAACACCCTGAAGTGCCGCTACTTTTACTTGGCTTTTCTTGGGGAGGTTCTTTAGTCCCAGCTATTGCTTTGGACTATCCAGACTTAGTAGATGGTTTGCTGGTTTTGTCGGGTGGCTTAGACCCTGAACTGACTAAGCCGAGATGGTACAACAAAGCGGCAAAAATACGGTTGGTCAATGCGATGATTGGTGATTCAATGCGCAAAGCAAATGTTGAGATGTACGCGTTAAGTCCTGAATTGGCTCTTCTTCAAAATCGGCTTACAGAGATATCGCAACCGACGATTGTTATTCAAGGTGATACAGATAAGCTGGTAGATCCTAAAAATGCTGATTTTGCCGAGGAAAAATTTTCTAGCAATCGTATTCGCGTAATTAGGCTGGCTGATCAAGGTCATCTATTGCAACTAGAGCGAACCGATTTAATTGCTAAGTGTATCTACGCATTAATTGATGAGGATTTGAAAAAATGTTCATAACTTATTAATAATAAAGAGTTACATACCAAAAAATATGGCGATTTGATATATCTTTTGGGGCACATTTAATTATTTTAGTAAGTTTATACAGCACGCGATATTGTTGTGAGAATTGAGTGAGAAAATTAAGATAATCTAGCCTATATAAAGGTAGGATTCGAAAGGATTTATTGATTAAGTAGCTGTATAATTCGGTTCCAAGTCGTTTGAATGGATCACTAAAACACGAAGGAGTTGTTAATATCGAGTAAACCAAAAGTGAGTAGTCATGAAGAATGTTGTATCAACGGCTTTGTTAGCTCTGCTGCTAGCAGGTTGTGCGACGACTCACACGGACGAGAGCGAACAGCCTTTAGTAGGATATTGGTATGGAGAGATCAAATCTGATGATCGCGATACCAAAAAATGGGTAATTGCGCGCCACCTAGACGGTACATATTGGGCTAGTTTTGATTGCGGTAAACAGAATCTTTGCAAGACAAACAAAGAGCATGGTATTTGGGGGCTAGATAATAATATTTATTGGCACAAAACCATGTTGTTGATTGATAGCCAAGGCCCGTATTACCCCCAAAATGATGATCAAATGTATCATCTGAAGTACAGCTTGCTATATATGTCAGATAACTCTATCGAGTTCCAAGATCCAAAAACTGAGGTCTCTTATTATCTCAAGCGTGTAGATAAGGCATTTGTAACCCAGTTTGAAGAAGCTAAACTAAATTATATTCACCAGTAAGTAATTGCGTTCAGAGCACTGAATATCATTTCACTATAATAGTGATTTTTTCTGAGGCCACGGGCGCAGCGTGTTGCATATGAGAGTGATCGCCGATAAGTAACTGCAATGTATGTTCACCCGGTTCCAGTTCGATCATGGCTTCCGTTTGGCCTTTACCAAAATGGCGGTGATTCTTATCGGATGGAATAGGTTGATCAGCAGGTGGTAAGTCGGTATCTATAATCAAGTGATGGTGGCCAGTGTGATCTTGTTCGACGCCTGCTGGCGCAATTCCCATCCCTGTTAAACCAAACACTACTTTAATCGGACTAGTAACAGTTTCCCCATTTTTTGGTGAAATGATATAGGCTGATGGTTGTACTTGCTTATTATCACCATGATGGTGGCCGTGGTGCCCGGCGAAGACAACTACTGAAAATAGAAGAATTGTTAAAGCTGATAACGGAAGAAAAAATTTCATGCGAACCTACTCCGTAGGTGTATCTATATTCTCTTATCATAACGTAAAGTAAAGTGTTATTCGATAGCTATTCCGGATTGGGACATGATTCTTGCACAAATATGAGTCAAAGCGACGACCTCATATTGACAAAATATGCTTTGTTTTTGTGCGATTTGGTTAGTCTTTTACCTAAGTCTTTAACTCCCGGCTATGCTAAGACTATAACTCATATTGGCATGTAATCTGCTTCCTCTAATTATGTGGTAAGCCTGAGAAATTACTATGTCTAACATGAGTTATCTTTCTGTTTTAGAGCGCTATAAAGAACAACGAGGCGCAATTGATCAATTATTGTGCTCGATTCTCACCGGGCTTTCAGATCACAAATTGCTTGATAATGAAGAAGAGCTAGTGAAGACCATGCGTTGGCTAGCAGATGCCTATCCATTTGTAGATCTTATTTTTACCTTAGATGTTAACGGTTTTCAAACTAGTAAAAGTATCGATGCACAAAAATCTTCAAGTAAGAATAAAGATGATGTAGGCCGTAATAGATGTCAAAGACCTTATTTCTCACTAGTACAAAGTTCGGATGACGCGGCAGTCGTTACAGAACCGTATTTATCCAGTGCAAACCATCTCTTATGTGTATCCGCAGCGGAGAAAGTGTTTGATGATAATGGTGCGTTAGCTGGCTATATGGTTATCGATATTGATCTAGCAGAAGCAGTTGAATTTTTAATGGGTGATAGAGCACGTAGGCGTTATCAGCCTTTTTTTAAACTTGTTTACGGCATTATTGTTCTAGGTTTGTTCTCGGTTGTATTGGTATTACTGTATACCGTTGCTAGAGAGACGGTGAGTTTATTTACAGATGAAGTCGTTGATGCTGCGATAAAACCGTTTAGTATTATTATTTATCTGACTCTGGCATTAGCAGTGTTTGACTTAGGAAAAACTATGCTAGAAGAAGAAGTGTTGATGCATAAAGACATATTTAGACATAGCTCAACTCGACGAACGATCACACGATTTATTGCTGCTATTTTGATTGCGGTATCTATTGAATCATTGCTTTTGATGTTCAAGTCAGTTCTGGGCGACGGCACTTATTTAGTACAGTCGGTATTGATGATGTTGGCCGCAGTTGGATTACTAGTTGGGTTGGGTATTTATGTTTACCTGGGATCCAAAGCTGAACAAAATTTACTACTTTCAAGTAGTGATAGACGCAGAGGGCAGCGGCGAGCTGCCGTATAGTGCGTCAACCTTTTTGTGTACCCCAGAGTTCTTCAATGCGTTGGTCTCGACCACAACTCCAGCGATAAAACTTGTAACGGTATGAGTTTCGTTTGTAATAATCCTGGTGATACTCTTCCGCTGGATAAAATGTTGATGCGGCTTCTATTTCGGTAACAATAGGATCTTCAAAGGGCTTAGTCTTATTTAATTCCGATAATGAGGCTTCTAAAATATTTTTTTCTTCATCATTTCGATAATAAATTGCTGTGCGATACTGTTTGCCTTTATCACAAAATTGGCCGTTTACTTGAGTGGGGTCAATGGTGCGCCAAAAGAATTCGACTAATTCACTATAACTAATTTTTTCTGGATCGTAGGTCACTTCCACGCCCTCGGTATGGCCTGTTCGTCCTGATGCTACCTCAACATAGCTAGGGTCAACTTCTTCACCGCCTGTATAGCCAGACACAACCGATTCGACACCATCTAGTTTTTCGAAATCAGACTCGCTACACCAAAAACAGCCGCCTGCAAAAATGGCAGTTTCAAGTTCTTTATCAGCGTTGCTAGAAGATGAGACATCTGCTGCTATGGCGGAAATGACCAAGACTGTAGTGATTAAGCTAGCAGCGATTGCGGTGAATAAAGTAATTTTCTTCATGTGTAAACGTAACTCAGTAAAGGGTTTTGACCATTTTGATGGTGATAGTAAAACATAAAAACATCACCATTTTATAGAAGTAGGGTATTTATTTTGTTTAGGTAGCCAATCCAAGTGGTTTGATTACTTTAATTTTCCACAAAAGTGATTGTACGGCTAAAATATAAAAATGAGCTATTTTAGTATCGATTGTCGTGATTGCCCTAGGCTTGCGTCGTTTTTAGATGATGTCAAAGCCCAACATCCAGATTACCATGCCCGGCCTGTTCCACCATTCGGTAGCGAATCAGCGAGGGCACTTATCGTTGGTTTGGCACCAGGTATGCACGGGGCCAACGCAACTGGGAGACCTTTTACAGGGGACTATGCTGGTGTCTTGCTCTATAAAGCGCTATTTCAATATGGCTTTAGTAATCAAGAAGAAGCTACCGCAATTGATGATGGTTTAAAGCTAGTGGACTGTAGAATTACTAATGCAGTCAAATGTTTACCACCGGAAAATAAACCAAATACTAGTGAAATAAAACAATGTAATCACTATTTAGCCGAAGAAATTCAGGCATTGCCTCAGGGTAGTGTGATTTTTACATTAGGTAGTATTGCACATAACGCCGTGTTACGTGCCTTGCAACTAAAGCTTAGTCAGTTTCCGTTTGGTCATGGCGCGGAGTATGACTTGCCTGGCAGTTATCGCCTCATCAGTTCTTACCATTGCAGTCGTTACAACACGCAGACTAAGCGATTGACAGAGGAAATGTTTATGGCAGTTGTAGAGCGTGTACGAAAGTATATAGAAAGCGAGTAAATGCATCCAAAGATTAAAAAACGCGTCGTCATCAGCGAACCAGTGGATTCGGTATCAGAACCGAATGCAGACAGCATCGCCAAGTTTGACGGTAAGACATTTGTAACGCGATTAGGTAATACCCCGGGTGTTTACCGGATGCTCGACGTGAACGGCAAAGTACTATACGTGGGCAAAGCGCGTGATTTAAAAAAGCGGGTAGGGAGTTATTTTAACCGTTCAGGTTTATCGCCAAAAACCCGTGCACTTATTGCGCAAACTGCGAATATGGAAGTGACAGTAACGCATACTGAAAATGAAGCGCTCATTTTAGAAAATAATCTTATTAAAGAATTTCACCCGCGTTACAACGTTCTATTTCGAGATGATAAAAGTTACCCCTACATCTATGTCTCTACTAAACATGCCTACCCAAGGCTTACATTTCACCGCGGTGGGCGCAGCAAGGACGGCCGTTACTTTGGCCCATACCCAGGGGCTGGTGCGGTGCGCGAAACACTTAATCTATTACAAAAAGTATTTCAGGTAAGACAATGCGACGATAGTTTTTTTAGTAATCGTTCTCGTCCTTGTCTGCAGTATCAAATTAAGCGCTGTACGGCTCCCTGTGTAGACTATATTTCTAAGAATGATTACAGCCAATCTGTGAAGCATACGATGATGTTTCTTGAAGGCAAAAGCCAGCAGGTCACTGAGCAATTAGCAATGCGTATGGAGCAAGCCTCACACCGACTGGATTTTGAAAACGCTGCCCGTTACCGCGATCAAATTGCCAGTTTGCGGCATATACAGGAAAAGCAGCACGTTGATATCGATCAACGCAATGTCGATGTTATATGTAGCGCAGTGAGAAACGGTGTTGCATGCGTGCAGCTTATCTTTTTCCGTGATGGCCGCCATTTAGGTGATAAAACATTTTTTCCGAAAGCACCGTCGGATGCTGAGGCTGCGGAGATTTTAAGCGCATTTTTACCCCAATACTATTTGGGTAGGACAATTCCTTCAGAGCTTATTCTGGGGCACGATATCGCAGATAAATCACTACTTGCTGAGGCTTTTGCTGAGAGAGCGGGTTATAAGGTGCATATAGCAACAAACGTTCGAGGCGAGCGTAAGAGTCTACTAGAGATGGTGAAACTCAATGTTGAGCAGGCTCTGAACCGGCGCTTGAGCAGTAGTGCAGAAGTAAGACAGCGCGTTGAAGCGCTGAGAGAGGTATTCAACCTTGATGAATTGCCTCAAAGAATGGAGTGTTTTGATATTAGCCATACCATGGGCGAAGCAACGGTGGCATCGTGTGTAGTATTTGACCACGATGGCCCACGTAAATCAGATTATCGGCGTTTCAATATCGAGGGGATTACCGGCGGCGATGACTATGCTGCGATGAATCAAGCTATTCAAAGAAGGTATAAAAAGCTTAAACAGAGCGAAAATCGAGAGAATAACTTACCCGATATTTTGTTTATTGATGGTGGTAAAGGACAGCTGCATGAAGCACAGAAAGTACTTGAAGAATTACAGATAACTAATTTATTTATAGTAAGTATTGCTAAGGGGCCTGAGCGAAAAGCAGGAGCAGAAACTATGTTCGTTATGGGCGATGAAAAGCCTATTGAGCTTGCATCAGATTCACCAGCTTCGCATCTTATTCAGCAGATTCGCGACGAAGCACATCGTTTTGCTATCACAGGTCACCGTGCCCGCCGTGCCAAGGCCAGAAACCAATCACTACTTGAGTCAGTTGAAGGTATTGGACCTAAGCGCCGTCGTGTATTATTGCAGCATTTTGGTGGAATACAGGGTATAGAGAAAGCAGGGGTGTCGGATCTTAGCGCAGTTCCTGGAATTAGCCGTGATCTAGCTCAGCGGATTTATAGTCAATTTCATCCTGAAAATTTGTAATTCATCTTATGACGTTACCCACACGACTGACACTACTGCGTATTTTTCTTATACCGGTTTTCATTGTCGTTTTTTATTTACCCTATGAGTGGAGTTCAATTGCCAGTGCGGCTATCTTCGCGCTTGCAGCCATAACGGATTGGCTAGATGGTTATCTTGCGCGCAAGTTAAATCAGGCGTCGGCTTTGGGCGCATTTCTAGATCCGGTCGCGGATAAATTAATGGTAGCGGTAGCACTAGTGCTAATGACACAATCCCACCCTACACTCTATTTTGCCGTTCCAGCCGCTATCATCATCGGCAGGGAAATCGCTGTTTCTGCCTTACGAGAATGGATGGCGGAACTGGGCGAGAGGGCGTCTGTTGCTGTATCTATGGTGGGTAAAGTGAAAACGACTGCGCAAATGGTGGCTATACTCCTTTTGCTCTACAAACAACCCATTCTTGGAATCGATAGTTTTACCGTTGGTTACGTCTTATTCTACGTCGCCGCGATTCTCACTTTGTGGTCAATGGTACTGTATCTGAATGCAGCCTGGCCTATGTTGATGAAGCATAAGGGTGTATCTAGCTCCAACGAAGAATAGAGGTATTTAAATATTGAAAACGGAATTTGTGCGAAAACGTATTTTGAAAGCATCCTCTTTTCAACGTTACTTAGTGAATTACGATAATACGACAGCCATAGCTATAAGCCAATGATCCGCTTGACAAAAATCTCTCGCTGACTACAATGACCTGCCCTCACTAAGCATGATTTGCGGGAATAGCTCAGTTGGTAGAGCACAACCTTGCCAAGGTTGGGGTCGCGAGT
>CAZTYM010000011.1:0-54248 GCA_964617475.1 uncultured Thiotrichales bacterium | reverse complement strand
ATACTTATAGCCAAACAACATTCACTCTAAACATATAAAATTAAGATACAAGGGTACTTCCTCTTAATTTACTATCGTAAATTACTCAGGGCGCACGGGGAACGAAAGGCAGAAACAAAAACGGCTAGCAAAGCTAGCCGTCTTAAACTCATATAACAATGATAACTTACAGCGTCATTGCCTTTTTCAACTTGCCCATCGCACTCTTTTCTAGCTGACGAATTCGCTCAGCCGAAACACTGTACTCATCGGCTAACTCTTGTAAGGTAGCCTTACCTTCATCAGCCAACCAACGACGTTGCACGATGTCACGACTACGATCATCGAGCTTCATCATGGCATTAGCTAAACCACTGTTACTATGTGCTGTCCAGTTTTCTTGCTCGACCTGCTTGGCAGGATCGATACTTTCATCGGTAAGATAGGCGGCGGGTGCAAAAGCACGCTCGTCGTCATCGCTAACATCTGGGCCTGGATCAAATGAGGCATCGTGTGCGCTCATGCGTTTTTCCATTTCCAGCACCGTTTCCGCTGAGACACCTAGATCTTCTGCAACGGCTTTAACTTCTTCCTGGTTAAACCAACCAAGACGCGATTTGCTGCTACGTAGGTTAAAAAATAGTTTACGCTGCGCCTTAGTGGTAGCAACCTTAACGATACGCCAGTTCTTTAAAATAAATTCGTGGATCTCAGCGCGGATCCAATGCACGGCAAAGGAAATCAAGCGCACTCCAACGTCTGGGTCAAAACGCTTTACGGCCTTCATGAGACCAATATTCCCTTCTTGGATCAAATCGGCTTGAGCCAAACCGTAACCGCTATAACCACGGGCAATATGAACCACAAAACGTAGCTGTGACATAACTAGCTGACGTGCTGATTCCAGGTCTTCTTCCTCGCGGAAACGGCGAGCAAGATCTTGCTCTTCTTCAGCTGACAAGCTGGGTACGGCACCAACAGCCTGGCAATAGGATTCTATGTTCCCTACCGGAACCATTAGATTAATCATATTCGCATTTGCAGTCATAATCCCATCCTTCATCCAACTTGTAGATAATTTTAGCACTCAACTGCTTAGAGTGCTAATAATAGCGGAAGTTCAATTGATTTCTATAGTTTTATACCTAAAAACTATCACAAATCACCATCAAAACCGTGTAAATCGTGTCTTTTCAGCCAAATCTGGCGACATTGCTCTCTTTAACTAGGCTGAATTTCCCTTAAATGACGGCTTACCGCTAACCATGAGCCGAGCCAGCCTAATAGCACCGCGCCTAAAACGACCGCCGCCGCTGTCGACAAATCGACAGCAATAACGCCAAAACCCTGATCATAAAGTTTCGCCAATGCCTTAATAGGCGATCTTATAGCGAAAAAAGCGACATTAATGAGAACTAAAGCAAAAACCCCGCCAAACAGCCCATACCAAAAACCACTGTAGAGAAACGGTCTTCGCACAAAGCTATCTGTACCACCGATAAGCTTGGTAATTTGTATTTCAGCGCGCCGCCCCTCTATGTTTAGTCGTATGGTATTACCCACAACTAACAACACGGCCAAGCCTAGGAGACAGGCAAGCACTAAGACACCACGCTTGCCGATGTCGACAATGGCATATAGCCTATCTAGCCAACGCCGATCAAGTTGAACAAAATCGACTTCTGGTTTCTGCTCTAACGAGCTCACTAGTGAATCTATGGCCTGAGCCTCGGAATGAGCCGCCTGAATAATGACGACCCCCGGCAAGGGATTATCTGCCAACACATCAAGGCTATCTCCGATATCAGCAATGTTGGAAAATTCTTCCAAAGCTTGTTCGGGGGACTGATACTTAAATTGTGCAATGTCCGCATTCGCACCTAGCTCATCAAGAAAGCCTTGCAAGCGCTCATCTGACAGCGCTCGCTTTAAAAATACGGATACCTGGGTTGCGTTTTGCCACTGCTGATCAAAACCACGCAAGTTCTTAACAACAATATATAAGCCCATGGGTAAGGCCAAAGCTATTCCGATCACCATTACTGTCATTGCACTCGCTAACGGTGCCGCTTTCATTCGCCCGAGGCTATTGAAAAAAGCCTGAGCATGTCGCTGAAAATAAAGCTGAATGCGCGTACTGACACTGCTCCGCTGAGAAACTTTTTTAGGCCCTGCATAATTAGTTTTCACAGCTGACGATCTTGATGCGCGGGACTTCATGCCAAGTGCCTATCTTCGATTAAACGACCTTCTTTTAAGGTCATGACGCGTTGTCGCATACGTGCAATCAATGCCAAATCATGGCTGGCTATCATGACACTGACACCAACCTGATTGAACTGGCGAAACAAGTTCATAATTTCAGCCGATAATTCCGGATCAAGATTACCCGTAGGTTCATCGGCTAACAGTAATGGCGGTCTATTCACCACAGCACGCGCAATACCAACACGTTGCTGTTCGCCTCCAGACAATTGCAAGGGATTCATTTTTTCTTTGTTAAGTAAACCCACTTTATCTAAGGCTGCACGTGTACGACGTGCTATTTCATCGCGTTCTAGCTGGCCACATACAACCAGCGGCAAGGCGACATTCTCAAACACACTACGATCATTCAATAGACAATGATCTTGAAAAACCACGCCGATATTACGCCGCAAAAAAGGAATTTGCCGACGCTTTACTTTTGACAGCTCTTTTCCGTACACATTTATACGGCCACTGGTCGGACGATCTATAAGTGCGATTAAGCGTAAAAGACTGCTTTTTCCAGCACCAGAATGACCGGTAATAAATACCATTTCACCACGATCTAAACCGAAATTAATATCGTATAAAGCATCTCGCGTGCCGGGATAACGTTTTGAAACATGTTCAAATTCTATAATCATCGCGATATAGCGCTTATAGGCAATAAATGCTGGTTTGTTATTGGATTAGTTGCTATGAAACATTTAGTAGAGAATCAACAAATTCCTCGGCATCAAAAGGCCGTAAATCATCGATACCCTCACCCACACCGATATAGCGAATGGGTATGCCCAGTTTATGCGCAATCGCAAAGGTAATTCCACCTTTTGCAGTACCATCGAGCTTGGTTAAGACAACACCGGTAACACCAACTGCATCATGAAACTGCTGCGCTTGCACTAAACCGTTTTGACCAGTAGTTGCGTCTATCACTATCCAGGTTTCGTGCGGCGCACCCTCTAGCTCACGCGACATCACTCGTTTTATTTTTTCTAATTCAGTCAACAGATTGGATTTAGTATGCAAACGTCCTGCTGTATCAGCCAGTAAAACATCGATAACGCGCGCTTTGGCCGCACTAACCGCATCGAAACTTACTGCGGCTGGATCAGCATCCTGGCCCTGAGAGACCACGGGAATGTCGTTACGCTCGCCCCACACTTGTAGCTGCTCGACGGCTGCAGCACGGAAGGTATCACCAGCTGATAATATTACCTTTTTGCCATCATGTTGAAATTGCTTGGCCAACTTACCAATAGTGGTGGTTTTACCAACGCCGTTAACACCCACCATCATAATCACCCATGGAGATGTCGGATAAAGTGCCATTGGCTGATTAACTGGCTCTAACGCTTTTAACAATTCTTCACGTAAAGCGAGCAATAATTGATCAACGTCATCAAGCTGATTACGCTTTAGCCTGGCTTGCAAAGCGTCGATAATTTCCATTGTCAGCTCGACCCCCATGTCGGCGCCTAACAATCGCGTTTCTAGCTCTTCTAATACTTCATCATCGATTGTTTTTTTGCCGGATACCAATGCCGACAGACCATCGGTGATGCCTTCACGGGTCCTGGACAAACCTGTTTTAAGCCGTCCCCAAAGACCGGTTGATTTTTCGTCAGCGCTCGCAGATTTGCTTTCAGGACTTTTGTTTTTGAAACCAAACACTATCTTTATACTCAAACTTTAGCGATTCACGGCGCCGACAGGTTACACTCGACGCTTAAGAAAACACGCTATCCTACCACCAAGCTAGGGATTACGACTAACAATGCGACACAAAGCTTTAATAAAACCTATTATAGGTTTGGCACTACTATGCATAGCCTCAGCTGCGCCTGCCAAACCCAGCGATAACACCCACGAATACCACTTTGACAATGGCTTAAAACTGATAGTCAAAGAAGACCACCGCGCGCCTGTTCTGGTTTCACAGGTTTGGTACAAAGTCGGCAGTACTTACGAATACGATGGTATTACCGGCATCTCCCATGCGCTTGAGCATATGATGTTTAAGGGCACGGAAAAATATCCTGGTGGCGAATTTGATCGTATCGTCGCCGACAATGGTGGTCGCTATAACGCGTTTACCAGCCAGGATTTTACCGCCTATTACGAAGAACTGGAAAAAAGTCGCCTTGAGGTCAGTTTTGAACTTGAAGCAGATCGTATGCGCGGTTTATTACTACCCGAGGATGAGTTTGAAAAAGAAATTCGCGTCGTCATTGAAGAACGCCAACTGCGCACAGAAGACAATCCGCAAGCACTGACATACGAGCAATTTAACGCAACCGCCTTTGTCAGCAGTGCTTCTCGTATACCTGTTGTTGGCTGGATGAATGATCTAGAAAACATGACCATTGACGATTTGCGCGAATGGTATGACCGTTGGTATAGACCGAATAACGCTATTGTCGTTGTAGTCGGTGATGTCGATCCTGAAGAAGTATTTCAACTTGCTAAAAAATATTTTGCCCCTATCAAAGCTGAGGATGTCAAACCTCCCAAGCCACGCCAGGAAATTGAACAAACTGGTACTCGTAGCATTGTCGTCAAAGCACCAGCGGAACTTCCTTATTTTATTATGGGTTACAAAGCACCAACATTACTAAGCGCAGAGGATGATTCGGATGCTTATGCGCTCGCCGTTCTATCAGCGATACTCGATGGCGGTAATAGCTCCCGGTTTTCGAAAAAATTGATTCGCGGCAACCAGACCGCTGCGGAGGCAGGCTCGCGTTATGATATGCACGCTCGCGGTTTAACTTTGTTCAGCTTGTACGGTACACCTGGACAGGGCAAATCAGTTGCCGATCTACGTCAAGCGCTTGAAGCCGAAATAGAGCTAGTCAAAACCGAACTAGTCAGCAAAAAAGAGTTAGACAGAATCAAAGCCCAAGTTGTCGCCAGTGAGGTTTACCAGCGTGACTCCATCGCCTCACAAGCTACCACCATCGGTGCTTTAAGCAGTATTGGTCTTGACTGGCGCATTCTTGATCTGTTTGTTGAAAAAGTGACAGCAGTCAGCGCAGAAGATATACAACGTGTTGCAAAAAAATATTTGATACAAGACAAGTTAACTATTGCCGAACTTGATCCTCAACCGTTGGACGGCAAGAAGGTGAAACGACCAAGTACAAGCTTACGTCATTAGGTTGGAATAATATTATGAACCCATTTTCTTTTATTACACGGTATTTAATAGCGGCTGGTTTGTTATTTGCTTCGCAATATGCTGTAGCGACACCAGAAATTCAACACTGGCAAAACTCCCATGGCGCGACTGTTTATTTTATTGCCGCACCTGAACTGCCAATGGTTGATATTCGCATCACCTTCGATGCTGGCAGCGCCCGCGATGGCGACTTACCCGGACTCGCCTTAATGACCAATGGCCTGTTAGCAGAAGGAGCCGCTGATCTCGATGCCGATGCCATTGCTGAACGATTTGAAGATATTGGCGCCAACTTTGGCAATGATGTCGGTCGTGACAGTGCTGAATTAAGTTTGCGCAGCCTGTCTGATCCGCGCTGGCTAGACCCTGCACTGGAAAATTTTATAACTGTACTTAGCCAACCTACCTTTCCGGAGGATGCCTTAGCCCGTGAACGCCAGCGCGCACTTATCGCTTTGCGAGGACAGAAACAATCTCCACAAAGCCTGATAGGTAATGCTTTTTTTGAAAACCTCTATAACGGTCATGGCTATGCGGCACCGACTCTGGGTTACGAAGAAAGCATGTCGTCACTGAGCCAAACAGACATTCAGGATTTTTATCAACGCCATTATGTTGCGAGTAATGCGACTATTGCTTTAGTCGGCAATCTTACACGCAAAGATGCAGAAAAGTTGGCCAACCGACTGACTGCAAAACTAAAAGCTAAGAACGAGCTAAGTCCAATTGCACCAATCAACTACAGCGCGAAGAGCAAACGAGTTCATATAGAGCATCCTTCCGCACAAACCCATATTATGGTCGGTATGCCTTCGCACGCACGCGGTGAAGAAGACCATTTCGCCCTGTTTGTGGGTAACCACATTCTCGGTGGTGGTGGCTTTGGCTCACGCATCACCAAAGAAATACGTCAAGACCGTGGTCTCGCCTACAGCTCATATAGTTATTTTGCGCCTATGCGCGCGCAAGGCCCGTTTGTAATGGGGCTGCAAACCAGTAATGCGCAAACGGCCGAAGCTTTGGAGGTGCTTAACGACACCGTCTCTTCATTTATTGAAGATGGTCCTACGGATGAAGAATTGGCTGCAGCCAAACGCGATATTGTTAATGGCTTTCCTTTGCGTATTGCGAGTAACAGCAGCTTGATAGACTACGTTAGCCTTATTGGTTTCTATAAACTGTCTCTCAATTATTTGAATGAATTCACTGAACAGGTGAATAAGGTCAGCACGCAACAGATACGCGAGGCTTTTTCTAAACGCGTGAAACTGGATCAACTGCTAACTGTTACAGTTGGCCAAAGTGAAGACAAGGGTTAAATATTGCCGAATACCAAGCAACGCGGCACGCTAAGAGTTATTGGTGGAGAATGGCGGTCTCGGGTTTTACACTTTGACGCCACCAGCGGCGTCAGGCCTACTTCTGATCGTGTTCGTGAAACCTTGTTCAATTGGTTGCTAACATTAACACCTGGCGCGAGCTGTCTCGATCTATTTGCTGGCAGCGGTTCTCTGGGCATAGAGGCGATGTCGCGCGGCGCTGAAGCTGTCACATTTGTCGAACGCTCTCATCGCCTGGCGGATGAACTACGCTCTCGACTTGCTTTACTTGAAGCACAGCATCGAGGGACTGTTATCCAAGCTGAAGCCGAACCTTTTCTTTCAAGCTGTACGCAACGCTTTGATCTCGTTTTTCTTGACCCACCTTTTTCGACCGATATTATTGATAGTGTCTGTGCTACATTGGAAAATAAGGAACTGCTTAATCACCGAGCGCATATATACATCGAAACACCGCGTGCTGGCGAACCACCAGTTTTGCCAGACAATTGGTCGGTTACGCGCGCTAAAATAGCCGGTAATGTCAGTTACCAACTGGCCCAAAGACAATCGTTATAATCGTAACTATGAGTAAAATAGCCATTTATCCTGGAACATTCGACCCCATTACTCATGGTCATAGAGATATCGTTTTACGCGCGAGCCAGTTATTTGATCGCATTATTGTCGCGGTTTCTGAAAACACACACAAAAACCCAGCTTTTGATTTTGCAGAGCGCATTGCGCTCGCCAAAGAAGTATTAGCGGGTGACAGCAAAGCCGAGGTCATGGGTTTTAACAGTCTCTTGGTGGACTTTGTTAAAGAGCAACAGGCCAGCACCATCATTCGTGGTCTTCGCGCGGTATCTGATCTTGAATATGAATTCCAACTCGCCAGCATGAATCGAAAATTATCTTCTAATATCGAGACCATATTTCTCATGCCTGATGAGCAATACACCTACCTATCTTCCAGCATTGTCCGCCAGGTTGCTGAATTAAAAGGCGATATCAGCAACTTTGTACACCCCAGTGTGGCTAAAGCTCTGACTAGCAAGCACCGCTAAGTAACTAAGCCATGGCATTAATTATTACTGATGAGTGCATCAATTGTGACGTTTGCGAGCCAGAATGTCCGAACGGCGCAATTTCTGAGGGACCTGAAATTTACGTCATTGAGCCAAAGTTATGCACGGAATGCGTCGGCCATTTTGATACGCCACAATGCGTCGAGGTTTGTCCGGTTGAATGTATCCCTCATGACCCCAATCATATTGAGAGCCATGCAACACTTTTAGCAAAGTACCACTATCTGCAGAACCCAACCAGTAATGAAACTAACGATAACGACGCCAATTAAATTACTTAAAAACCTTGCCATAGCGCTTTTTTTAGTCATCCCTATTTCAGCGGCTCATGCGCAACAAGCTGGCGTCGCTACTGCACACCCTCTCGCCACTGAGGCTGCACACCAGGTATTAGCTATGGGCGGCAATGCCTTTGATGCAGCTGTCGCCGCAACGGCGGCTCTCGCAGTGGTAGAACCCGCGGGTTCAGGCCTGGGTGGTGGTGGTTTTTGGTTACTGCACCGCGCCGAAGATGGCTTTGAAACCATGCTCGACGGCCGCGAAATGGCGCCGAGTAATGCCCACCGTGACATGTACCTGAATGAGGATGGCGATGTTATCCCACGTCTTTCTGTCGATGGCCCGCTATCTGCCGGAATCCCAGGCGTTCCGGCTGCACTGGCTCACCTAGCAGAGAAATACGGTAAATTAGAATTATCGCAGTCACTAAACCCGGCGATAAGATATGCTCGACAGGGGTTTCCACTCGATGAACATGCCCGGCGTTTACTTAAATTTCGTCATAAAGCCATTCTTGCTTCACCCGCTGCTGCGGAGATATTTCTAGTCGATGGAGAGATACCGGAAGTCGGCCACCCTATTGTACAAACCGACTTGGCTAATACCCTTGAGATGATTGCTGATACCAATGCCAAAGGGTTTTACCAAGGTGAATTCGCCAATAAAATAGCAAGCGGTGTGAAAAGCGCTGGCGGTATTTGGGAGGTCGAGGATTTAATCAACTATAAACTGGTAGAGCGTGACCCCATATACACCGATTATCATGATATGAAAGTGACATCAGCTGCTCCTCCTTCTTCGGGCGGCATTGCCTTATCAACCATGTTGAACATACTCGAAGGCTATGATCTTGATAAATTCTCGAGCGCACAACGCAAACATCTCGTTATTGAAGCGATGCGTCGGGCTTATCGAGACCGCGCACAACACCTTGGTGATGCCGATTTTGTTAAGGTTCCTGAGCAACGCCTGACAAATAAAGACTACGCATCCGGTCTACGTTCTAGCATTCACGAATATAAAGCCACACCCAGCGACCTGCTGCCGACCAATGCTTATCATCGCTCTGAAGGAGAAGACACCACCCATTTTTCTATTATTGATAGTGAGGGTAATCGTGTTGCAGCGACACTTTCCATTAACTATCCCTATGGCTCGGGGTTTATGGTGGCAGGCACCGGGGTTTTGCTCAATGACGAAATGGACGATTTTTCCGCCAAGCCAGGGGCACCCAATGTTTATGGCTTAATTGGTGCCAATGCTAACGCGATTGAACCTGGCAAACGCCCCTTATCGAGTATGTCTCCTACCTTCATCGAAGACGACAGAAATATTGTCGTTCTGGGCACACCCGGGGGAAGCCGCATCATTACAATGGTGTTGCTTGGCATTTTAGAGTATTCCAATGGCGGCTACGCCGATTCTATTGTCGGTCTGAAACGCTACCACCACCAATTTCTTCCGGATAAGGTTGTCTACGAAAAAGGCGCGTTTACTGAAAAAGAAATCGAACTACTTGAAAAATGGGGGCATCAGCTCGACCAACACAGCGGGACCTTTGGCAATATGCACGTAGTCATCGTTGATAAAAACTCGGAAACAGTTTCTGCCTCAAGTGATCCTCGTCGCTCAGGCCAAGCGTCTGTAAAATAGTCATATCAATCGGCTAAGCTAGTGTATAACTCCATCACGTATTGTGAATATTTCACAACACGTGATGCCTGCGTGATGACTCCTTTTTTACACTAGAAGGATGATGATCTACAATCAAACCTCTATGTTGGAAACAGGCTTGCCCGATGTTTGCCCGTATTTTTCCTAGGCCAAGTCAGTCCGCGGAACTGATTCAGCTTTTTTCTTTATTATCACAAGGCGAGAAAATTGCTCACCGTAGCGCTATTGTTCAAGCTCAGCAAATGAATACCTGCGGCAGGCGCAGTCAAGCAAAATTTTTGCGGACTCAAGCCAGGCATGAGCTGTTCCATTCCAAGGTCTTTGACAGCACCGTACTTTTCCTTGGAGGAAAGACAAATACGACAAAATTTCACTGTCTCAACAGATACGCGAGTTATCTTGAAAAATCCCTAAATTCAGGCGCCATTATTGAGTCTTTGCTAGCGACGCAAGTCGTACTAGAAAACCTTGGCAAGCTTGCTTTGCAAGGCATTGATGGTCGCATGGAACAACAAGGAAAAGGCTTAGAAAAAATACGCTCCGTTATTCTCGCACAAGAAGACGAACATCATCATTTTGGTCAATCTGAACTCTTGTCCTTGATGCAGGATGAAGGCGTGCAAATTGATACCGTACGCCAGTTAACTCAGCTATACGCTGAACTGGCTTTTGATATCCTCGATGAAGTTGCTCCGTTATTTGATGCTTTAGATTCTGATAACGAACGCTTCAAACATAATCTCTTAAATGAAATGCCTGCCTGGCTGAATATAGACTTGGCGTCATCATGATCAGCATTATTATTCCTACGCTTAATGAAGAAAATGCTTTACCCCAAACACTTTCTCGCATTACAGAACAACAATCACTGTCATCAATAGATCATGAGATCATTATTGTAGACGGCGGCAGTACAGATAGTACTGCAGATATCGTCCGCTCATTCCAAGCAAAACAAAAATATGTCCACTTTACTCAATCCGAGAGAGGACGTGCACTGCAACTTAATACTGGCGCACAACTCGCGACAGGAGACATATTGCTATTTTTGCACGCCGATACCCTTTTACCTAAAGATGGCATAGTGCAAATTTTTGATTCGGCAACCACATGTAGCAGTTTTGCCGGATGTTTCAGACACAAATTTTCTGGATACTATTGGGGTTTAAAGATTGTTTCGCTATTGCACAATTGGCGATTCAAAATAACACGTATTGTTTATGGCGATCAGGCCATGTTTATAAGCCGCGATTTATTTCTAGAACTAGGCGGATTTCCCAATCAACTCGCGGAAGATGTTTTTTTCTGTAAGAAACTCATTACTGTATGTAAGCCCATCATGCTAAACGCCAACGTCACCACAGATTCTCGCAAATTTGAACAAATAGGCGTCTGGCGAGCACTATGGCAGGTCATCACCATTCAACGAAACAGCAGGAAAAGTGATGCTGTAGCTCATCCCGAATTTTTCCATGACTTTCGTTGATGTAATAAGAGAAACTATCATAAGTTATTGATTTATATATGCGATATATAAATCACTGTGCGAACGACACTGCCTCTAAAAAACACTCATCATTATGTTCATCTTGTTTCGATAGTAATAAAAACATATAATTACCTGCTAACAATTCTATTGGTATTTTTTGAGGAAATCACTGTGTACAATATTTTCCCACTGATTTTGATTCCAATCGTTATTTTCTTTGGCTTGGCTGTATTTCTAGCTGGGTCTATGTCAGAAGCTGCTATCGGCAGTTCTCTCGCTGATAAAGACGATTGATCTTTAGCTGTCTATTCTAGGCAGCTTTTCAGAACTTTTTCTCTACTGGTGATCTAACTAGATCACCAGTATCGTTCTGTAAATATTACTCATGCCAGTCAGCGAACAAGATCGTCGTCTCATCATTTTCCTGCTTGGCTCCGCAACCTTTCTATTCATAGGTACTACGCATGGTGTCGTACAAAGCCTTCCTGGCATTCGGGATTGGCTCGTTTCTGTCGGCACGCCTGTAAGCGGACCCGGCCATATGATCGACCCATTAGCACACGCGCACATCAACTTGGTTGGTGGCGTCGTGTTAATTGGTATGGCCATGACCTATTATCTCTTCCCGCGTATCACCGGCATGGAAATGTGGTCAGCCAAAATGATCACGCACTCGTTT
Source organism: uncultured Thiotrichales bacterium (assembly GCA_964617475.1). GTDB lineage: Bacteria > Pseudomonadota > Gammaproteobacteria. The sequence continues at coordinate 42,313 of CAZTYM010000011.1, read as the reverse complement.
TGGTGGATTGCCTGTGGTGTGGTCGGCTTTTACTGCACACTCATGGTATTTGGTATCACCGAAGGTCGAATGATGCGGGCTGGTCTGCTAGAGGAACAAGCAGCTTTTCATTCTTATTATGGGCCTTCGATTAGCGTCTCGGCCATTATCATGACCGTCGGTTTTATGATGTTTTTTATTAATGTCTTTAATACCGCACGCCGAGCTTTCGCCAGTCAAAACAACGCTTAGCCATGTCGATTTTGGAATGTGGCTGCCCAGGACACTACCCTAGCGAGTGGGATGGCAAAGACATTGATCTAAGCGGGCAATGTGTACATGCGCAATCCATCCCAGCATTTTTCTTAATGCCCATCAACCATACAGGGCATCGAATGCGTCAATCGGCGTCAATTGAAGCACTCGAGTTAAAGGAAAAATGGCCGGGGTTTACCCTAACTAAAACCGGCATGTTTGGTGGCGAAATACTACGTCTGATTGAGAACAATGATTCACCATCACGCCTCATTAAACATCTGCCTATCGACTTTAATGTCCGCTGCGCAATACATGAAGGTGAAATAAAAACGCTAAGCAATACTTCGCGTAAGTTACAACAAGCGCTATTTGATGATGGCAAACTACCAAAAGAGTTATATCTCAGTCATATTACTTGCCCGCGTTGTGCACCAGACAGAGGCGGTGACAAAATACTTTTGTTAAGACGTTGGCAAGAAAGCCCTAAACTAAAACAACGTTTAGCAAAACAAAAACAATAACTATTAATTTACTTCTTGCTTAGTCCACGGTAGTGGAAACTCGAGTATCGTTTCTTCATCACCGCGTCTTAGCTTTACATACAAATGCGTATCGCCTTCTGAAATTTCTACCGCACGCCGAAATATTCCAATATGTCCGTCTTGCACTGACTGAACCCACGGCTTAGAGTCATTAGAACGCAGCCAAACAATCAGTGTGGAAGCTGGATAACCATCTGTTTTAGTCGCTTTTAACCAGATCTCATTATGCCCAGCTTTGACCGGATAGGGGTGTGTTTCAATTTTAAATATCACTTCATTCCATAACTGCGCTGGAATACGCGCCCTCTCGCCTTTGCTACAACCTAGCGCCAGCAAAAAGATGACGCATAACAATATAAGTGTGATAACTCGTTTAATGCTCATTGGCTTTTTTCATTAAATATTCAGTAATTTCTTTGACTTCTACTTCGGTTAACTCAGGCAAAGCACGTTGTGTGCGATAAGTTTGCATACGCCAGACTATGGCAGGCCATTCCGATGCAGGTCGGCTAGCAGGCTTTGGCAAACCATGGCAACCACCGCAGTAACGCAATAATGTCTCATCTTGTTCTTCTTGATCGGCTACAACCGTAGTCACATTGGTATCGCAAGCAGTGCATAAGGCTGCTATAGCAATGATCGCAAAATACTTAGCGTACACCCTCGGAATCATCGCTATTTTCTGCTTCTTTATCGCTATCTAAACGACCACCCGTTTTCGAGCCATAAAGATAAACCATAAAATAAATAAAACCGCCGCATATGGCGATATACACCAAAGCTAAGAAAAACCCCCAGTTAAACCACTCACGCTCGAAACCTTCTCGGTCACCCCAAAAAGGAAAACTCAAGGCTATAGCAAACAATAAAGTGCCGACAATAACCGAGACAAACCACTTAGGAATAGCCTTTTGTGATTCAGGAATCTTATCCACTAATTCCCAATCTTCTAAACCCCGCTTAGCGAGGCGTTCTTCTTCTGAGCTATAGCCGTAAAAATCATCGGCCTCTTTACCCCACTCAGACTCGGTAGTAGTCATCGCTACCTGGTCGTCCTTTGCCTCAGGCGTTTCCTCGGTATTCTCTGTTTTTTCAACCATTATCTTTCACCGCTACATGGTGGACACGAAAGCTTTCCTGCCAACCATCATTAGATTTAAACTTGACTAGGAATGGGTATAAACCCGGTTCTATATCACTGCTAATAGTGAATTTTACATCTTGGCGCTGAGCAGTAGTAAACTCAATTTTGCCACTGCCTGCATCAAAACCACCTTCTGGTAAGCCTTCGATGACGTAGCTAACCTCGGCTGGTTTATAAAGTTTATGTGCGAGCGAAATTCGATACTCATTGATTTCTCGGCCCTGCGCTGTATCAGCATGATAAACGGACACACGGTATGGTTCATAGTTGACCATGCCCCAAGTAAACATGGCGGCAGCCATCAGCACCAAAGGAATAATCCAATACAAACGCGAGCGCAGATTCATCATGGCATTACGCGGCTGATTTTCTATATGTTGTGGCACACCCATTTCAAACGCCAGTAGGCTTGTACCGGTTTTACGCGAGGCACGTATACTTTCGCACGCCGTGATGCATTCACCGCAATTGACACAGGCATCGTAAGTTTGTGTTTGACGCGGATCAATATCAACAAAGCACGCACTTTGACAGAAGTTACATTTTGCACACTCATCCTCAGCCGACTTATCATGAACGATATGCAAGGTCTCTTTGGTTTTAAACGAATGCTGCCAAACCTTATAGACACAAACAAAACGACAGAAAAAATGACGCATAAAAGCGACATCGATAAAAATCAAAATCACGCAAATAAAGTAAATATAATATTCTGACCCTGTTAGCCGCTCATCATTGCGAAATGAAATAAAGCTCCATACCATATCTAGAGGATAAAAATAGAGCATAGGCACAATGGCAACAACCATAGAAAAACCGGTCAAAATCGCGCCTAGCGTTAGCCAGTTGACCAATTTGTTTTTACCCGATGAAACCTTCATCGGTGAACCATCGATGGTCATATCCGAGCGTTTACCGAGCAAACGTCTATGCCAGTAGTTAGCCCATTCTGACAACGTATTCTGCGGGCAAGACCAGCCACAAAATGCCGTACCTAAAGCGGAATAGGTAATAATTAAAGCGGTAGATATCATCGCCCAAAAACCGATGATAATGAAAAAGTCACCGAAATCGATTTGCCTATCGAGAACAACAAATGCGCCATCGAGCACATCAATACGGAACAGTCCTAATACCGGAATAAGAATAAACACCAACACCGTAATCGCTTGTAACTGGCGCCGACGTCGATGCAGTTTTTGCCCAGGACTATTCGTGTTTACGGCAATAACAGGGATTTCAGAAATAGATGATGACTTCATAATTGATTAATCTGCTCGCCCAGTAAACCAGCCGCACCAATACGCGGTCTGTATAAGGGGCTCAATACTTTAATTTTGTCTAAATACTCTTTTGCTTCGCCTACATTATCTTCTTCATAAGCAAGCTTGGCCAAAGCTTCCAAGGTTGGTACATGGTCAGGCTTAACAGCCAATATCTGCCGTAAGCTTTGACGCTCTAATTCTGACTTAACTGGAGCACGCGTCATTGACGCCAACATATTATCCGCCACGGTTGAGCTAACCCATTGGTCTTTAGGATTGCCCTGATAAGCAAACTGCAAAAACCGTTGTGCACGCTGACTATCACCACCTAACTGCGCCTGCCAACTGCGCAAGGCCGCATCTGCCGACAAATATGCACGCTCAAACTGTTGCTGATCAACCGCACTAATTGCCAATTCTCGCGCCGCTTGCGCTGGCGTAGGCCGGTTGTCTAACAACCATTTTACTATTTCTTGTAAGTCGATTCCTCCAGAATAACGCACTCGCGGCAGATGATATTCAATTTGCGGCCGCCACTCATCTTCAACACGGCCATCAATATCAGGAATCAAACCGTAATACCTTCCAAGCCAAGTCCACTTACCCTCATTACCCGTCTTAGCTACATCTGAGTCGTCCAGAGCCAGTAAACCTTGCGCATCGATAACAGAATCTACACGCCCTACCATGGCCACTCGAAAACCATCAACAAATAATGCCGCCTGCGGGAAGACCTGGCGAAAGCTGTTTAAAACAACCTTAAGCGCAGCCGAGTCAAATTGATTTAAAGCCAACCATTGGACATAAATACCGTCATTATTCAGATGTGAGGCGACACGTTGAAACTGCTGTAGAGACAGCAATCGACTGCGGCCAACCAAATCTGGATGAAACAAATCGCCAATGACGACATCATATGTTTGATCACTGCGCATAAGATAGCGCCGCGCATCATCATGTATCACTTCTATGCGTTCCATCACACCACGGTTAACTGGGCTAAACCAATCTTGAGCCGAACGTATCGCGCCTTGTGATAGCTCGACGGCGGTAACCTCAGCGTCAAAATCCAACGCCGCCGACGCCGAGATACCCGTACCCAAACCTAAGAACAACGCCGTTTTCGGATCGGCGTGTAATAGCAAAGGTAGGCGCGCTTGGTTTTGTTGCGCCACAACTGCAGAAGGTTCGGTTGACGCGTCCATACGTTGTAGATCTGAAAGCAATAGCCTTTGGCCATCTATGGTTTCAACGACATGCGTTACCGCAATGGCGTCTTCGTGCAAAGATAGTGTCGCAGTGCTGCCAACATGAGTGGCCGGCAACTCGTTGGCTAATTGCTGCGTCAAAGGGCTGGCTAAACTGAACACCAACAATACCGGCAGCGCTAACCAAGCTGCACGCCATTGGCTCCAAAACATACTCGCGGCAAACAAAACAGCCATGGCTAAAACAATGGTCAGCTCTGAGCCCAACACCGGCATCAAGATGAAACCGGCAAGCAATGCACCAATACCAGAACCGATGGCATTAACGCCATAATACCAAGCACCTGCAACGGAAGAGTTCGGCTGTAGACTAGACAGAAGTGGCAACCACGCGCCAAGACAAAATGTCACTGTTAGTGTCGCTAACGCCAATAAGCTCGATTGTGTAAAAATGACTGAGCTAAATGAGGTGTATTCTAAATTAGACACCGTGTTGGATATCATCGACAAACTTGCCAGTGATGCCAGCGCAGCGACCGCTACAACAATAGGCAATAAGTTAAGCCAAGTTTGCGCTTTGCCAAACTTTGACATTGCGCTGCCTAGCGCGATACCAACTAGGAATATAGCGAGAATAATAGCCAATACATACTCTGTACGCAGCAAGACCATGCCATAGAGTCGCGTCCAAGTAACTTGCAAGGCTAAAGCGGCAGCACCAATTAATGAGTAACAGAGCAAGCCAATCAATGCCGGCTTAACTGCGGTTACAGTCTGCTGACTCTGCGTGCTTAGAACGATACTGCCAGACAAATACCAGAGCGATAAACCTACTACGGAACCGATGAATGCGACTAGCAATAAACTGTTAGACCAGCCTAAAGCTGGCAGTAGCAAGATTGGCAACACAGCACCCAATGCTGCACCAACGGTATTAGCACCGTATAAGCTAGCGATTGAAATACTATAGCGACGACTGACTGTCAGGATGATCGGAAAACCAATGCCCATTGCCAACGCGGGCAATAACATAAAACAAAGCGCTGCCATCATTTCCACGCTATGCCAAGCAAACAAACTCGTTCCTGTGCCGCTTGCTAATAACCACTGGCTGGTCAGTGCACTAATACTTGGCAACGCCACTGCGTATAAAGCAATACCCAACTCGATAAAGGCGAATACGCGCAACGGTCTAGACATGCTCGCGACGAGTTTATTACCCAATACACTGCCTATCCCCAAGCCCAACATGAACGCACTGACGGTAATAACCACGCCGAAATTGCTGACGCCAAACTGCAAACTCAACATACGAATCCATAACACTTCGTAGGCCAGTGCTACTAGACCCGAAAACCCATACAAGACAAGTAGAGCGGGTGCTGTGGACGTGTTATTAGTATTGGTCACGATAGTTTTGTGTTAGCGCCAAACTAGACCTGTAGGCAGCTTAAACGCCAGTACCTCAGTCCCTGAGATTATGCCTTATAAGACTCAGAGAAGTGAATCTAGCTAAATGGAAAAAACCAGACGATTGCCGCAACACCATGAGCTAGCGCTAAGGTGACCGTTAAACCAGCACAGATCATATGCCAAAGAAAAACTTGCTTGCCATATAGCGCCATGCTGATCCCTAAAACAGCAGTTGTTACAATCAAAATAATCAGAGTAATGCCCATCACAAACAAGGTCATATGCTTTTGTTTGGTGCTTATCGCACGTGGGCCAAGGTCTTTTTCATCTTCCGTAAACTCGCTTATCACATCCATAGAACGATCAGACACTGAAGCCGTGTCAGTAGAAGCAAATGCGATCGGGGCGAGAGATAACAACAGCCCTATCAATAAGAGCTTGCGGAAAGCCAACATATTTATTCTACTGTTGTGTCCGAACTTACTTCGGTCTTACTATTGTGGCGACGGAAAGCAAAGTGCCAATAAAGAATTGCCATGACGACAAACGGAGCCAGCACTAAAAAACACAGGAAGATAAATATCGCCCAAGGTGTTTCAATTGTGACATGAAAAAAACTATAGCTATCTAAACTAGCATGCGCGCTTGATAGCGTCGACAATAAAACAGCGATAACAATAAACAGTTTACGTATCAACATACTAAGCCTGCTCTTTAACTAAGTCTTTACTACATCGAAAACCATAAAAGTCAGATGCGTAATGAGGGAATGAATAATTTCGATGATAGACTGAAGTAGCAAATGGGTCACTTTTAAAGGATCCACCACGCATAACAACATAGGTAGCTTCGACCTCAACCAGATCAACGACCTTGAGTGATTCATCTAATGTGGAATTAGCACGACCTACCTTTGGTTTGAATAACTCAGAAGGTGCATCACTACCTTGATATGCAATGAACTCATCTGCCGTCCACTCACTGACATTGCCAGACATATCAAATACGCCATATGGACTTGCACCGGTTGGATATCGGGTGACATCTGTAGCCGAACCGACCGTGTAATAAGTATTTAAATTGTCGGAATCCATGATATTACCCCATGGCCAACGTCGACCGTCGACACCCCTGGCTGCTTTTTCCCATTCTGCTTCACGCGGCAAGCGGCCACCTGCCCAATCGCAATAAGTAGCAGCGTCGTACCACGAGACCATAGTAACAGGCGCTAGCAAGTCTCCAGGGTTCATTTTGCCGCTGTCCCAATGCAAAGGTGGGCGATGTTTAGTATCCGCTACAAAACGAGCATATTCTGCATTGGTCACAGGATATTTGCGTATTTGGTAAGCGGGCAATTCACGGGTATGGCGCGGTTTATCTTGATCATTAGCCAAGCTTCTGTCTGTACCCATGATGAATTCACCGGCAGGAATCTCCACCCATTGACCCAATTCTTGCCACATATCGTCTTCTAATAAAGCGATAGCTTCTTCGGGTTTATAAGTTTGCTCTACGGTTTTTAAGGCTTCGTTCTCTTCATGACGGGTAATATCTTCACCCGCCGCTCGAATTCGTGATTCCATTTCTGTCAGATCATAAGTAGCGTTAGCACGCATTTGATCTAAACGGCTACCTCCTAACTGTACAATATGATAGAACGCGAACGCGGTAGCTACAGCAACACAAGTCACAAACGTCGCAGCAAGATAGCTTTTCCGTTTTTGACGCTCAGCTTCGCTGACTTGTGGTCGTTGGGGAATATTTAATGCCATAGTCTTGTTAGTTTTCGGTTTTTTCTTTCTTTGGTTTATATACCAAGTGACGTGGTTTGCGACCATATGTCTTTTTCACCCACACTTCACCAAGAATACCACCCACCGCTGATGCCTCGATTGCTACAATTATGATAAAACCCATGTAACCAATCGGTAATAAGCGCACATTGTCAGGTATGGTTCCGTCACCAAACGCTGTTGAAAAATATTGAAACAAATACACGATTAAAGCCGGAAAATAACACAACACTTTACCGCCAAGACCGTAGATTAATGAAACAACTACGCCGGCTATAAACGGTGTTAATACCAAACCGATAAATAATCGCGGTTTAAAATAGTCCGCAATACTGCCAAAAAGTTCCAGATGGACATCAAATAGTACGTTAAGGCCAAATAGTACTAAGGCACCGGTCATAATGGAAAATAACGCCCACTTAAGCGCTTCAAATTTATTGGCTATTGCTATCATCGTCACCTGGCCATTCGTTACCAGTTAACTTTTTATACTCTAGCTTTTTGAGATCTTCTAAGTACCAATCTTCAACTTTAAGGCTAGCCATGTAGGCGGCGAGCGTACGTCTATCAGCCTCTGGTAGATGGGCATACGAAGGCTGGCTCCATTCCTTTTTTAAACGGCCTTTGAGCATTTGCTGAGGGTCATCTGCGGAAAAATAATCAAATAGCCAATCTTCAGAACGCAGCGAGCCTATCCCGTCCAAAACAGGCGCGGGTACTGTTGCCATGATATTTTTGACTGTCCACAGTGAATGACACTTTTTGCAGTTTAATTGCTTATAGAGCGCATCTCCCTCTCGAGTAAGCTCTTTAGAAGCGGTGCTGTAAAACGGAATACTCTTATCTTGGCTCGACGTTTCAGTTATGCCAATATAATTACGAACCATAAGACCGGCGATAACGACGGCCATAAGTCCGAGTATCCATTTTTCACCATTGCGCATTAGAGACCTTGTTCTGCCTCTTTAGCCGCTTTACGTTCTGCCAAAAGTTCTGCACGACGTTTTTCCTGTGCTGCATTCACCTGTTGTGATTTGGCGAATTCCTCAGGACTCATTTTGTCTTTGTCTTTTTCGTCAAACACAACATATTTAATGTCTTCATCAAATTGTTCGTTCTTATAAGCCCAGCGAATGCCATATATTGCTGCGATAATAATTCCGCCGGCTGCAACCATCCATAAATAGATCGTCCAACCGTCAGGTAGTGATTGCATAAATTCAGTCATAACGACCTCCTAAATTAACTGACCAAAAAGTAACTGCGCAGCGCCATATATTATCGCGCCGATCAAACCAATAACTAACCATGCATACATGGCAATTTCGCCCTTTCGCATACCTTCTTTTCTAGCATCGGCAACAAACTTATAAATAATTACGGCAAACAAAACGATACCTGCCATCATAAAAAAGAAAATACCAACGCTATATTCTTGGCTCTTTAAGCCTTCAATAGTGAATTGATCTAATTCTTCATCAGATAGAATAATGGCTTTGGTTTCGTTTTGATTCATTTGAAATACTATTATCTATTAAGTTTATTAATAGACAGCAGAACATAGAGAAAGGTTTACTAATTACCATGAAAAAATGCCGCTCAAAAGAGCGGCATTTTCGTTAAACCTAGTATGAAACTAGAGTTTATTGCTTATCCGATTTATCGAAATTGTCGACCATAAAGCTATAAATGTATGGCGCAACAAACACAATTAAAATAGGTATAAGCAGTATTAACGGTGGGTTGTCTAATTCAATCATTATATTTACCTATATCTATAAGTTAGTGACCAACGGAATGATCAGGTTCCCAATCAGACGGTGGCAAACGCTTAACAGTGATCATCACAGCTAAACAGAAATAAATCACATAAAAGATATCGATGGTATAACCCAAATCCCAAGATGGTTGAACTCGAATTTTCACACCATCATCACGGTATTCGCCTTCAAAGTTAGCCAGGGCAACATCTTTACCGATAACTGTATAGTAGTCCATATCTGCATTTTCACGTTGCAACTCAATGATTTGATCTTTAATCAAACGTAGATCATTCATTGTCACCGGATGACGATCCTGATGTCCGGCCCATTCACTACCTTGCTCTTTTACTTTGGCAACAATGTATTCCATCTTTTCTTCATCTGTTGCTAAAGCCTCAACTTCGGGTGTGTCCATCAATGCAATATATTCTTCATAAATTGCAGCCATTGGACGTTGCCCCCAAAGTGGCGCAGTCACCAAAAATGCTGTAATAATTGTCAATATCAACAACCAAACGACCGGTACAGGCAGACGGTTATTATCTTCCATAATTCCGCCAAGGCTTTCGCCTTCCCAAACCCTTTTGGCTTCTGCGTTCTGGTCCTCAGTGGACAATGTATATAGTGGTTTATCGTACTTCCAAGCCATTTGGCTGTTCCTCCCAGAGAACTTTTAAATTACTTCAGACTTAATACGTAATCCATTAGATAACGGATTTCACTATTTGGCGCATACTCAGGTACTTCGGGTGGATATACTGTTTCACCTGCAGCATAGGCATTATAGTCTGAACGCCATTTGTCGTAATCAATTTCATTACCGTTGGCATCAACTTCGCCCCATAAATAGTCAAAACGAGGCATGATTGAATGTGGTTGCACTAATCTTGGATTGAAGAAATGCATCATCAACCATTCTTTAGATGAGTTACGTGAACCAACATGCAGTAAATCTGGAGCTTTACGATCAGATCCAAACGCCGTTGGTGATTCACCGTTAAAGTCACCTAGACGAGGTGGTAAACCGAAATATTGCCAATCTTGAGTTTGCTCAGGAAGCAAGGTGTGACACCACCAACAACCTTCACGAACAAACATCGTTTTACCACTACCTACATGATGCTTGTCAGTATCAGCAGCCGCTGCTAACACAGCATCTGAAGTCCAACCACGAGTGGCGCTAGCGTTTTCAATATAAGGAAAGGTTTCCCCTTCGTAGTCACCACGAGACACTAGGAATACCGCACCTGTATCCTCATCTGCTGCGGTTACTTGACCGTCTTCATCACTCAGTGCTGCCACTTCGGCACCCAAGATACCCGGGTTACGAATAGCACTTGGAAATGGTGTACCAGCCGAATAAACGTAAGCGTCTACTGGATCAATTTCGGCACCAGTAACAGGATCCTTTTTGACCGTCACGGTCAAAGGTTTACCTTTCCCTCTCAGGAATGGATCTTCGTAGGCAAACCCAGAGTTATGCCCATAAGACAAACCTTTAACCAAACCTGTTTCTGTCACACCCACGCTATATATCGTCAAGCTAGGCATATATAGGGTGATCATCATTGAGCCACCCAGGGCGATACCGAACATGCGGGTACCGATTTTATATTCTCTAAAAGCCATTCTTAATTACTCCGCTTTAAAAGGTTAACGCTATATTTCAAGTTCTATGACAAACAATAGCGATTAACGTTCGTATGCGATTTCATGTGGTAAGCGACCTGCTGGTACTGGAGTACCTGCGCGAGCTGTCATCCACATGTTGTATAACCACACTACGTTACCTGTGAACACCATCGTGCCGCCTACCCAACGAGCAATCATGTATGGATGCTCTGCGATAACAACGTCAATATATGGTACTTCATAGATCTTCGCTGCACCTTGGATCAGACCAGCGATGGTAATTGAGATCCAGTAAGTAGCAAAACCAATTAATAAGAACCAGAAGTGGAAGTTAGCCAAGGCTAATGAGTACAGCTTACGACGTAAAATTGTTTGTAGACCGTAGTAAACCGCTGCCGCTTCTAGGAAAGTTGAGAATCCAAGCAAAGCCAAGTGAGCATGGGCTACGATCCAACCCGTACCGTGTACATACCAGTTAATAGCACGTGTTTGCTGGAAGCCACCTTGCATGTTTAACGGAATCGCAAGCATCACACCAGAAATTGTGAAACGAATTTCGATGTTATCGACAAAGTAGTGCCACTTACCCGTCATGGTGAGTAGTAAGTTAGATACGAATGCAATAGCAGGCACCAAGATCAATACGCCTTCTACAGATGCGAATGATTTTAACCATTCTGGTAGAGGTGAAGACATCAAATGGTGAGCCGCTGGTGTTGAGTAGAACACGACAACTGACCAGAAATGCAAGTGACCAATACGATGGGAATACAGTGGGTTACCAGTGATCTTAGGTACTGTATAGTACGCGATCGCCGCTGCCACTGGGGTAATCCACAAACCGAGGATGTTATGAGCATGCCACCATGTTAGGTAGGCTTCAGTCAAACCAGTGAGCGAGAAGTACTCTGGTAAATTACCGACAAGCACCACGATCATTAGCATAAAGATTGATGCGCCGAAGAACCAGTTTGTAGTGTAAATACCTTGAGTCTTACGATGAACAATGGTCATCCAAACATTGATCGCAACGGGTAGCAATACTAGGAAAAGGATGATTAGATCGATAAACCAAGGGAAGTCAGTATATTCACGACCTGAGGTCATACCTGTCCACATCAACACTAGAGCTAGCGCAAGACCGGCGTTCCAGTTGAAACAACTCCAAATACCGAGTTTTTCTGACCAAAGCTTGGTGTTACCCAACGCTGGCGTGATATACATGAACGCCATTGCGAATGCCATGGAGATCCAACCGAAGATAACAGCCATAACGTGGACCTGACGCATATGACCGAAAGCAAACATGTAGCTACCCGTGACAAAATCGGGGAAAGCCAGTTTTGCTGCGTTGAACGACCCTAGTCCGGTACCAATAATGAACCAGATGATCGACGAAAACCCAAAAAAGACAGCCGCTGAACCTGAAGGGATGTCTTCGTTCTTCGCAAAGAGATACTTGAACATGGGACCTGTGCTCCGTTTAAGACTTAATTACTAGTTACTTTAAAAAATATTTTTTCGGATGCTTAACAACCGATACGTTTAGTGCTTACCAGGCATCATCAGATACCATGCGAACCACATGCTAGAAAACGCCAATACGATACAAAAAACTGTTGCGATGATTGTGACCATGATTATTCCTCAGGATTAGCGCTAGTAGGTGCTTACGCTGCCGCGCGAGCTTGAGCTTCTAGAATACCGTGACGTTTTGCTGCAATCATCATAATCGCCATAAACGCTACGCCAAACACGATCATGCACCAGTTCATAAAACCCATAAAGGTGGTTGGATCATAAGCTTGACCATCCCAACCGCCCCAATCTTCGAATCGACCACGACCTAAAGCACACATCAAAGCTGCGCCAAACACACTGCCATTACCCATACCTGTGGTAATACCAGCAATCGCGCTCACCCAAAAAGTTTTTGAATATGGCAATAAATTGTCCATATTGAACTCCTCATTCTCACGCCGTCAGCTGACATGCTTAAGCGTTGTTGTAATTGAATTTGTTGATAGCCCAGAAGGAAACTCGGACTACCCTACAAAAAAGTCGGGGAATGTTCACATAACGCACCATTTGAGTCAAGCCCTGATCTAGTTTGAACGCAAAATGAATAAATAGTTCTACTACAAGTTTTTGGTTTAAAATACCTAAAATTCAACTAATTAGCGATCAAACATGCATTACACTAGCTGGATATCATTAAAAGAAATCATCCTTTACCTAATAGCCATAGCAACAGGCTTATTTATAGCCGGCTATTCAGTACACATGCTGATCGGTGGACTAGTTAGTCCAACCACTGAAAAACTCATTATCGCCGCTGTTTGCAGCGTAGGCGCCATCATCATTGGCTTTATGGCATACGACGTTAAGAAACAGCGCGAGAAACAGGATATTGAAGAATAAGGGGGGAACTTAACGGGTTTACTTATATACGCGCAGAGCCGCCATAGCGTCGTCGTAGACCGTATCAGACTCAAACTGGCCCCGATGAAAAACATATTGACGTTTTTTACCCGACATATCGAGCCCAGTAAGACCGAAAGATTTACCGGCGTAATCTGAGAAAAATCTGACCTCTTTCACCAAGGCGATATGCTCGTCCTTTTTCAGCTCCAACGCGACGTGCTGTTTGGTCACGCTCAACGCCTTCGCCGAGCTTGGCAGCAACATTAACCTACCGCCAACAATGCGGTTAAAACCAATCATGGCGATAAAGGACGCTAAAAACATTAACAAGTATGCGAACATCTGATTGTTTTGATACCACAGCACCAGTGAATACCAACCGAGCAAAACCACTACCGGCAGATATAACAAAGCATCCCATGCCGCACCGCGCTTATCCGGCGTTAATGCGTATCGATTTTTGGCCACGGACTAACCTTTTTCGTCAGCAACCGTCTCAGCCAGCAAAATATCCATTTCACCGTATAGCATGCGACCAGGGCGTTTAAACTTCACTTGTTTGTCGGCGCCAATCAAGAAAGTCCAAGGATCGCCTTGCACGCCAAAAGCAGTAAACGCTTCAGGGTTTTGGTACTGGTCCATATGCAAAAACAAGACATCGTCTTCGTATTTATTGAGTACCGCCTTAAGCATCTGTAATTGCTTATCACAAACAGTGCAATGCCCAGGTGTAGCAAACTCTAATAAGATAGGTTTGCCTAATTCTAAAGCCTCATCAATGGAGAGCTGGTACATACGTTCATCGGGATGTCGATACGTAGTGATACGGCTGAAATCACCGCCGACATCTTCTAAGGTCTTGGTTTTTAACGACGGCGCCGTCGCACCGACTTGCAACGCACCTTCAGGCGCGATTTCACATGCCGTTAGGCCCAACAGCATAAAGAATACAAGAGAAAAAAGCCTAAGAAATAATTTCATTATTGCTCCTCTGGATGCGCAGTACCAGGCACTGCCTTCTCCCAGCCAGCACACGTACGGAAGATGTTATAGCCCCAAATGCAGTTTGCCAGCAATACCAGCGTACCGAAAACGCCCATTGCAGCCATCCAAGGCTTAACAAGCTCTTCAACCTCATCCGGCGAGGACACCAGGCTAGCCTGGCCACCGAGAATACCTGCGATGGTAAACAACAGCACCATGCCAATCAAGCCGATATTGTGTATCCAAAAATGTACAACCACCAACTTCATACTATGAATCGAGCGTTTTACCAGGCGCGGCACGAAATAGTACACCGCAGCGAAGATCGCCATCTCAACCCAACCCAATAAGTTGATATGCGCATGAGCCAGGATAATTTTATCGCCATGCGCACGATAATCAATAAAATGACGCGCCTCTGGTAAGCCACCCATAATCACGCCCCAGGAAAAACCAATGATGCTATAAATAATACAAGCATAAAGAAAATACAGAGTGTAGCGCGTGTACTGCACGTCTACTTCCCAAGCGGGATATTGATCTTGCGACATGAACTGCGCCCTTAATTATCTATTTGCTTAGGGCCAGTCGGGCCATCGTCTTTATCGAAGTCCTTAGTCCGCACATCTGAATATTTTTCTTTCCAGCTATCTGGCGCCCAGATACTCAACATACTCTCGATAAACGGGGAATGACCTTCAGGAGGTCTTGGCGCAACAGAAGAACCGGTATCAGCACGCAGCTCAGACAAGAATGTTGCAATCAACATACGCTCTTGCTCTGACATCTCAGCAACGTAAGCCGCTTCTTTACCCAGACCATGGTCGATGGTCGCTGCTTTGTAACTTTCTTTGTAAACCGGTTCAGGATTACTTAAAAAACTCATAATCCAATCTTGACTGCGGCGTGAGCCAATACCGTCCAAGGTAGTTTGGCCACCCATGCTGGTGCCGGCTTTCATAGCACGATGACAAGCTGCACAACGGTTATTTTTAAACAACAAATGGCCTTGAGCACCGGCTTTCGATAAATCGAAATTTGTCCGGTTTTTAAAAATTTGCTTATCCGAAGTTAAACGATAAGTTTCAAGCGCTGCATAGCCAACGATAGCGAAAAGCATAAAAACGCCGGCAATACCGAACAGTATTTTTTCTCCGCGCTTAAGACCTGATTTTGTTGCCATGAGAAATCTCTTAATGATTCTTAAAAAACTAAGGGGTGGACAAGCCACCCCTTAGTTAGTTCAGACCAGGCTAGCTAGTGCAGCACCGAAACGCTGCACAAAACTTAGCTCATCTTAGTGGTATGGTGCGTGACGCTTTGGTAAGCGAGAATTACCCATGCTGTAGGGCGAAGCCTCTCTGGTAGAAAGATAAGCTGAAACGTTTTGGATATCTTCATCAGACATATTCTTAGCTACGTTACGCATGGCCGCATGAATATCATTTGCACGCGTACCATCACGCCATTTCTTCATTTGCGCAACAAGATACGTGTATTTTTGCTGACCAATCATCGGGAACATTGGGTCTACGCCGCGACCGTTATAATCATGACAAGAACGACAAGCCGCTACATTCTTTTCAGGGATACCATGGTTAACGATAGCCTTACCAAGATACGTTTCGCCGACTGCAACGCCGTTTTCTTTCAACGCTTTAAGATTTGAAACAGAAGCATCAACCGTGTCTTTATCGTGCTGCCATTCTGCAATATAGGCGGCAACGTCACGACGCTCTTGCTCGGTTAAACCTTTGGCATTCGCATTCATGATATACATAGTAGTGTCTTCACGCTTGTCAGCAGCATAGTCTTCAAGCTGCTTGGCAATAAACTGGTAAATTTGGCCAGCAAGACGTGGTGTACCTAAGTCATCGCTACCCATACCGTCTGGCATGTGGCAACCAGAACAAGCTGGCACGACAACATCGCCTTCAGCCTTGCCTTCTTCGTAAATTTTCTTACCGTTTGCGATATCCACGGTTACCGCACCACCAGCCATCGCAGCAGAACTTGCTGCAAAAGCCAATGCAAACAACGAACCCAGTGCCAACTTACTTGAGTAACGCATTACAACACCCTCCAAAAAAACGTGTCGAGACCGAAAACACGGTCTTTTACTTAACTTGTTGTGTGAGACTACCGCCGACCGAAAATGTTTCAGGCTGCGACAATCAATAATTCAAAATATTTGTGTGACAAGCCTTGTTGTCACCGTCAAACTTAAGAGCTTTTCTTAAGTAAGAACCAAGCGAAGCCCCAAGCTAAAGGGAACCAAATCGCGTAAAGGATGACTACACCAGCAGTATCAAGCATGGCTTACTCCGAATTGTTATCAAAATTTATGAATAAAACGGGCGACTATATACCACGCAGACGCCGCTCAGCGCAAGTTCAGCTAACCCCGGATGATGCCAGAGTAGCTCTTCAATTGACCGCCTTACACTCACCCAAATAATTGAATTTTAATGAAAAAACTCAATCAATAATAAGACGTCGCATGATGATAAAAAAAATTGACGTGGTTTTGCGAAGATGACCACATTGACATATTCAGGTATGCTCCGCAGCCAATTTAAGCAGTGCAATTGTAAGCCAATATGAACGATCAGATCAAACAACGCCTCTTCGTACTCGCCACCCTCATCGTCTGGGGCGGTCTCATTTTGTGGTTCAAACTGGTTCAGTTCAGCCCTTATGGTATAGAAGAAGGCGCGGCGCGTTCTTTATTACTGGTTTGGTCTTTATTCGAGCGGGTACACACACCCATAGTATTCCTTGGCTTTCCCGATCTTCGTGGCCTCATATTTCTGCCGCTCGCCGCTTATTGGACGGGCAGCCTGTTGGCAGCAAAGGTTTTCAGCATGCTGTCGTTATTTTGCGCTGTACTATTTTTTTACGGCTGGACAAAGCAGCGTGCCGATAAAGAAGTCGCGACGATAGCAAGTGGCTTGTTGTTGATTGCACCGATAAGCCTACTGCAAATTGACGCCATGGGCGCTGGCGTTACCCTGCTATTGCTCTTTGGTCTGGGTCATTGGCTGGATCACCGCATTCGCACTAGAGAAAAACTGCTCACCGCATGGTATTTCGTTCATATCATTGTCATCGCTGCCATTATCAGCATTCATCCTATCGGCTTAGGCTACGCCTTGGGTCTGCTCTGGTCTTGGCACCAGCGACCGATCAACTCTGGCATGAAAAAGCAAATGATTATCGGTGTTGGTCTAGGTGCGGTATTTGTCGGTCTCTTACAAGCTGGCTGGATTCATATTGACTGGCTTAACAACCCCATAACCACACTAGGCAGCGGACTACTCGGCCTGGATGACGGCGATAGCGGTGGTGTTTGGTTTAGTGGCATAGCCGCGTTGATTATTTTCGCTATTATCGTCATTCGAGCGCGTAAGCAGGTCTTAAACGACACGTTAACCGCCTGCTTGGTCGCCAGCTCTGTGGTCGGGCTACTTTGTGCGGATCAAGCCTGGGCACTGATTTTTATCGCCACCATTCTGTACCTTGGCACCGAACAACTTATCCAAGCACAAAAGTTTGGCTTAAGTGGCTTTCTTGCACAACGCGGTTTAGCGCTGGCTTTGTTATTTATCGTGGCGTTTATTTTCATGCAAGCTGATAAAGTCCATCACTCTGCTTTAGCACGATCTGATTTTGGCGATAATGACCGTTTGATTGCGACGCTAGTCAACTCGGTATCAGAAGAAGATGAACTGAAAGTCGCTAGTCAGTGGCCTGGCCGGACGATGCTGGCGTTAAAACAGGCCTCATTCCCGTTACCACCAACATTTGACGACGAAGCCAAGTTTATCGAAATCACTGCTGAGTTTACTCACATTATTTTTGATCATACCGAAAGCCGCAATACGCCATTAGCCAGACAAGTCGCTAACTTAAGCGGCAGCATGAGTACGCTGTCACGCGAACCTGGCGGTGTCATCATCGAAGTAAACCCGTAAAATTGCCACGGCAAAGTTACAAGCATACTCTCCCAAAATGTTACGAGCGAAGTCGAGACAAGGCGACCGAAGGAAGTGCCTGCGGTACAAAAATGAATGAGAACGCGGAGTCAAGGTGCCCACTGGGTATTACATAGAAGTAAATGAGCATTACGAATTCATTTTTCCACAGTACCCCTTGTGGGGTAAACGCAGTATCAGCAAGCGCAGTAATTTTGGGGAATCACTAGCGCTGACAAGCAGAGCAGTAAACCGTCGCTCTTTGAGCGATTCTTTTCAATTTTAATGTCGCACCACACGTCACGCAAGGCTGACCTTCACGGCCATAGACTTTATGTTCAAAAGCAAAATAACCTGGCTGACCATCGCTGTTAACAAAATCTCTCAGGGTTGACCCACCACTATCAATAGCAGCTTGTAGTACGGACTTGATTTCTTTTGCTAACAATTCATAACGGGCTAAAGATACCTTGCCTGCGGAACGCTGTGGCAAAATACCTGCTAAAAACAGGGCCTCATTGGCGTAGATATTGCCAACACCTGCAACAATCTTACTATCCATAATGTAATTCTTTACCGGACCCTTGCGCCCATGCGAACGTTGGTACAAATAAGCACCATTAAATACATCAGATAATGGCTCTGGGCCAACATTTGCTAATAATGGATGATCCAGTTCGCCTCGAGGTAACCACTGGACACTGCCAAAACGACGCGGATCGTGCAAACGCAAACACCCTTTCGCAAACACCACATCAACATGGTCATGCTTTTTCGGCGGTGACTGATCACTAATATAACGCAAGCTACCGGACATACCTAGATGTAACATCAGTGCTCCAGGTTCAGCATGCAACAATAAATACTTACCACGCCGCTCAACTTGCTCAATCTTATACCCGGATAATTTTTTATCCAAACCAGATGGCACACCATAACGTAAATTAGCATTCCTTACGATAACGTTATTAACCCGCCGACCTTCGATATGCGGTGCAATACCACGACGAGTGGTTTCTACTTCTGGTAATTCTGGCATATCAGGTAATACTAAGCGCTACGGCGACGCCACCAAATATAGCCACCAGCCAGCAGCAATAAAGCTGGAATAATGATCAAAAAACCGAGTGCTATAATTTGCGATTGCAATAAACTCAAATCAAGCTCTCTGTCACCACGATCCGGCGCGGGAATATTGATTAATCGATCATCAGCGCTGAGCCAATTAATCAAACGGCCCGCCAATTCAAGATTACCGGCATTACCTATGTATTGATTAGCAATAAAATCACCATCGCCTATGACAACAACTCGCTGATTTTTTATTGAACCATCCTCTAGTGTTAGCTCGCGTGCCAGCGCTAATGCGATGCTAACTGGACCGGCCAAATCTTCATCACCCAAACGAACATTGCCAGCTAAATCACCTCGCTCCAGCCAACTTTGCTCACCGCTTAACAACAAAGGCTGCCGTAGCCAAGCATCATCATCAGATAATGTTAATACACCGGTGGCTTGTGGAAATAAAGTGGTAGCCGAAAATTGTTCGACCACAGGATGACTCGGATATTTAGTCACAATACTAAAACTTGGGTTATCAATTCCTACTAAACGCGCTAGTGGATCAATTATTGTCGCGCCGTCGATTTCAATGCCTAACTGCTCAGCCAAACCTTCTAAACCAAACTGATCGCCCGGCTCGGCCAACCATAATAAATTACCGCCAGCCTTCAAATAATTACTAATATGTGAGACCTCACCAGGCAACCAGTTTAGCTGAGGACTAGCAATAATAGCGACGCTAGCATTTGACGGCACAGCCACAGTCTCAGTCAAATTGGTATTGGCAATATTGAAACCTTTACCTTTTAGTTGATCGGTCCATAAACTTAGATCATGGTTAGCGCTACTTGTTGGTTTGCGTTCACCATGTCCAGTGATAAATACCAACCAACGTTCACCCTGACGACTTAATCGATACAATGCATTGGTAAAGTCCTGTTCGCGCAAGCTTTTCACATTAGCTTTTGCGCTATCTAGGGTAAGCAACATTTCGCCATCAACGGTAATACTGAAATCACGCACTTGCTGTGGCTGATCGTCCGGATCAATAAATGTTAGCGATATATTGGGCTGATGACGTTGATAACGCTTAATCAAATCGACAATCGCCTGACGTACCGCGGTATTTGCCTCTCGTGCATATGCCTCGACCTGTAAAGGTTTATCTATACCCTCAATTATTGCAATGCTTTCTCCTGATAGAGTATTGATTTGGCTATTTGTCCAATCATCAGCTGCATCAACGCCGAGCAAAGCCCAATATGCCAAACCGGCCAATAATAAAACTCCAACCATCAATAAAGCCTGGGGTAAATAACGGCGTAAAACCTTATCCATGTTTACGCTCAAGCTGCAGACGATGCAAAGTTAACAATAAAAACACTAGCGCCAGCAAACAAAAATAAACGACATCGCTTATGCGCACGAAACCACTGAGCAAAGATTGATAGTGATAACTCATGGATAAATGACTGAGCACGCTTTCGCTGCTACGCACGCCGCTAGCATTATCAACAATCCATAACAACAAAACCAAAACAAAGCTGGCAAACGCTGCCAATGCTGCCTGCGATGTCATCACTGACATAAATAAGCTAATAGCACTGACTGCGACAATAAACAATAACACTGCAATGAGTGCAGCGCTGATATGGCCCAAATCCAAACTCACAGCCATAGACAAAGACAGCGACATTAATGCCAATAACAACCACAGCAAACCAAAAAACACGAGCAAGGCTAGATATTTACCAAAGACAATGCTGGTCATTGACACTGGTGAGCTCAATAATAATACCCGCGTTTGTAAGCGCTTTTCATCACTAAACAAACGCATGGCAATCAAAGGAATAACGATCATCAAAACCGTTGGTACATTGAGCAATGTTTTAATCACCACTAAAATAGTTGCGCCTGGCGCATCTGGTTTTAAGGCCAATTCTTCTTGCCCGGCAATAAAGCCATCAATATTCAATAAAAAGATATACGCCAACAACAACTGTATCAGCGCCAATACCAGCCAAGCCAAGGGCGATAAAAATAAGCTACGCAGCTCATGTCTTGCGACGACGCTAATCATGTTGACTGACCGGCTTGCTTTGTCATATCGACAAACATTTGTTCCAAATCAGCACGCTGGTGGCTTAGCTCATATAAACCCAAACCTTTCGTTACCGCATATTCGGCAAGACGTTCTGCAGGGTCATTATCAACATCAATGGCCAGGCGATAACGCCCGGCCTCTAACTCTTCGCTATCCATTACTCCAGGAATAGCATTCAGCTCTGCAATTGCAACAGCTTGACGCAAACCAAGCACTATAGTGGTTTTGGCAAGTTGCGCAGACAATGCATTTCGGTCGCCGCTAAAAATAAGCTGGCCATGATTGAGCATTTGCACTCGATCACAGACTGCTTCCACCTCCTGCAAAATATGTGTTGATAAAATTACCGCCTGATCTCGCGCTAATTCGCGTATCAAGTGGCGCATTTCGCGCAGCTGTACCGGATCTAGACCAACCGTGGGTTCGTCTAAGACAACCAGTGGCGGCATATGAATAATCGCTTGGGCAATACCAACACGCTGCTGATAACCTTTTGATAACTGGTTAATCAACTTACGGCCGACTTCTGCCAAGCCACATCGCTGTCTGGCCTCGACCACAGCTTGCGGTACATCCCTTGCCATTATGCCGCGAATTTGCGCACAAAACCGCAGGTATTCATCAACACGTAAATTTTTATAAAGCGGCGGGTTTTCTGGTAGATAACCGAGTTGTTGCTTGGCCTTAATAGGCTGCTTGACCACATCATAACCAGCAATACGAATCTCTCCTTCAGAAGGTGCTAACACACCGCAAAGCATATTCATTATTGTTGACTTACCGGCACCATTCGGCCCCAGAAAACCCAGGACTTCACCCTGCTTTAGCGAAAATGAGACATTATTCACCGCAGTCGCATTACTATAACGACGACTCACTGATTCGACACTAACGAGATTTTTCATTTCTATCTAAAACTAGTCAATGACAGTAGCGAACACACACGCTATTATTCTTGGCCTTATTATTCATAAATAAAAACTAACATTGCCAGACAAAAACATCCACATTGTTGGCATCGATAGTGGCGGTACTTTTACTGATTTCGTCTATTATGACGGCAAGCAGCTACGTAGCCATAAAGTGCTATCAACACCACAACAGCCTGAAGCAGCCATTATCGAAGGTCTTGAGCAACTTGAGAAGCTTTATCAACTGCCACTGACGTCGTGTGAAATTGTCCATGGCTCAACGGTCGCCACCAATGCCGCCCTCGAAGGCAAAGGCGCGAAAACGGCTTATGTTACCAATCTCGGCTTTGCCGATACGCTAACTATTGGTCGGCAAGCACGTAGCGAGCTTTATGCGCTTGAACCCAGTGCTCCGCCAGTGCCCGTAGCCCCAGAATATTGCTTTGAGATAAATACGCGTATGAATGCCCAGGGCGAAGTACTGACTCCTGTTGACGACACACAGTTAAAAAACCTTATTACCGAGCTTGAAGCGACTGATATTGAAGCGGTAGCCATTAATTTATTATTTTCGTTTATCGACAATAGTGACGAACAGCGTATCAGCGCCGCCTTGCCAAGTCGTCTTTTTATCTCCTGCTCAGCGGATGTCTTAGCCGAATACAAAGAATACGAACGTGGCATCGCGACCTGGCTCAATGCCTATGTTGGCCCAGTCATTAAACGCTATCTATCGCAGCTAAAACAGCAACTGACAAACAATAAAATCAGTATTATGCTCAGCTCAGGCGGCACTACAACCATTGAGCAATGCGCGCAAAAAGGCGTAGAACTTTTATTATCCGGGCCTGCCGGCGGCCTGGTTGCCGCACACCATATTGCCCAACAATGCGATCAAGCAGCGTTGCTAAGTTTTGATATGGGCGGCACGTCAACCGATGTTGCTATTGTTGTTGACCATGAAATACAGCTGACCAACGAAGGCAGCATTGGTCCTTATCCGTTGGCCATACCCACTGTCGATATTCATACCATCGGCGCCGGTGGCGGCTCTATTGCTTGGCTAGATGAAGGTGGTCTGTTACAAGTGGGACCTCAATCGGCTGGTGCCGACCCGGGACCGGCGTGTTATAACCTAGGCGGAACACAAGCTACCATTACTGATGCCAATTTAGTGCTTGGCAGATTACCTCGCGAAACTCGGCTTGCCGGTCATATGCAATTGAGTTATGACGCGGCTGCAAACGCGATTGAAAAACTCGCTAAACCGCTAGGTCTTAGTGTCAGCGAAACCGCCGTCGGCATTATCCGTATCGCTGAACAACACATGAGTGCGGCACTACGCAAAATTGCTATACCCAGCGGCCAAAACCCAAAACACTTCACTTTAACTTGTTTTGGTGGCGCCGGCGGATTACATATCTGCAACCTGGCAGAATCGCTAGGTATACAACGAGCAATAGTGCCTAATTATGCTGGCGTGCTATCTGCCTTCGGTATGTTAGTAGCGGAAAAGCGAACGCAATATTCAAGAACTGTAACACCTGACGTAGCGAATAATGAAAGCCACATTGAACAACTATTTCTACAACTGGTAGAAGAAGCCATTGCTGATCTTGAGCAGCAACACATTGCTAAGCATGAAATTAAAATTAAACAAAGCGTCGACATGCGTTATAAAGGTCAATCATTCTGTCTTAATGTCGCCTGGCAGGGCATGACCGATTCAAAAGACGCTTTTAAAAACCAGCACCAACGACGTTACGGGCATATTCTTGAAAATGAATTAGAACTTGTCACCGTGCGCGTGCAAGCTGTTGGCCCGAGACCAAATATAGTTCTAAAAAATCGCCATAACAGCAATTCACAGTCTCATCGTATACGGAAGAAAAAAGTAGACAATGTATCCACTGTTGTTTTTTATCGTTCTGAGCTTACAGAAAACATGATCATCGTTGGACCAGCTATCATTTGTGAAGAAACGACTACCAGCTATATCGCCAAAGGCTGGCAAGCTAAAAGCGACAAGTTCAACAATCTATGTCTTGATAAAATTGATTAGCCACTATTTACCAGGTAATCGTCTAACTCTATTCACTCGAATAGGTGGAACCGAAGAAGAAGCGACGCTGGCACCAAAATTAAAACTAGTGAAAAACTCGCCAACATCAATAGAGCCACTACCAGAAAATTCGACTAGAAAAGGCTCATCGAAGGTACCTAAAAGACCACATGCCTCACCTTCATCGCAGATAGTAAAGTCGTTGTCGTTATCGGTTCCTGAAAGAATGAGATAAACATCTTCAGCAACATCATTAAAGACGAAATCATAGCGGCCATCATTGGCTTGTAAAGCGACAAACTGATCATTATCTGGATTGGTGAGACTACTTAACAAAATAAATTGTGTTCCTGCATTAGCTGAACTAGATTGCCCCAGTTGTGCTACCTGAAGCAAAATAGGCAAATCAATGTCATTACCATTCGAGGCAAATGATACGGTCGCGGTAAAGGTTCCTGGACTGGCAAGCAAAGCACTATTACGGTCTGCTATTAACCTATAAATACCCTCTCCCCCACCATTTGGCGGAACTATGGTAAGCCAACCACCGGAGTTCTCACTAAACGAATTAATAGTGAGATCACCACCACCGACATTACTAATATTGATGGCCACCTCGGTTTCACTTAAACCAAAGTTAGCACCACTAGGAGCAGCCGATAGAATGGGCACTGTTGGCGTTAAACCCTGAGCCCTTAGTACCGCCTTGTTGGCATTGATCAAGCCAAAACCAAAACTATCATCACGACCCGGCGCACCCAGATCATCGGTTAACTCGCCTGCAGCTAGGAATGCATCAAACTGATCTGGTGTAAGACTGGGAGTCACAGATTTCATCAAGGCTGCCACAGCAGAGACATGCGGCGTTGCCATCGATGTACCGACTAAATAACCAAAAGTATTTTCAACATTACCGTTGCTATCTTCGTTGCCAATCGTACTAAATACACCGTCAATGAGACCGTCACCATCATCATCAGTGGCATCACCACCAGGTGCAGCGACATCAATTGTCGAGCCAAAATTCGAGTAACTCGCTAGATTTCTAGTGAGGGTCGCAGCACTTACAGAAACAACACCATCGTGTGCCGCAGGAAATGATGGCGCGCTGCTGGAGAAATTTCCTGCAGCAGCGACTATAATCAATCCTGCATCACGTACGGTGGTAATACAGTCTTGAAACATCTGTGTTGTGGTACCGGCACCAAGACTCATATTGACCACATCTGCAGCCACTGCCGGTAGGGTATTTGACGCATTATCTAACCTGGCTGCATAAAATAATGCCTCACAAATATCAGACAAGGTACCACCACCGACACCCAAAACTCTTAATGGCATCACCTGAATATTGCTGAAAAAACCAGCACCAGAAACGCCTTCATTATTATTGGCAACTGCACCCACGGTACCGAGTACATGAGTACCGTGAAAACTGCTAAAACCATCTTCATTAATTAGACTATCACCAGGGTCATTAGGGTCCGCATCTATGCCATTGCCGTCGTTAGCGATGAGAGGGTCAGAAATAAAATCGAAACCAGGCAGCAAATTACCTATGAGGTCCGGATGCGAAGTTAATACCCCTGTATCCAGCACAGCGACAATTGCGCCACTGCCTCCGATTGCTTGATCCCAAGCCTGAGGTAATGAAATTAAGGGAAAATGCCACTGCCGGGAGAAAAACGGATCATTAGTACTGGCAAAGCGTTGATACATGAAGTTGGGTTCAACATATTTAAATTCTGCGTGCTGTTGTAACTCTTTGATCACCTTTAAGGTCATCGCTTTTTCTGCAACAAGTGCGCTCGCATACTGATCAGCGGATTGCACCAAACCCATTGCCTGCGACACTGCGCTCATATCTCGCATTTTAATTTTTGCATATTTTTGATGCGGCATGATCTGCATATCCATTGCCATTTCATCAAGCTCACTACTCATGGCAGTAGCCATATTCATGTCATGCATAGTTGCAACAAATTCTAGAGGCTGAAAATCACTGCCTAATCGCAACTGCGTCGATGTAAATGCAGCTGAGCATGGCAATGAAGTGATAGACAGTGTGTAATTAGTTCCACCAGTAAGGATACTAGCGCGAATGAAGTGTTTGCCAGCAGTAATATTTTCAACGCATTCACCAACATCGTTATTCATGGATTGGTCAACGACCATTTGATTGGCATCAAAAAGCGTTAAGTCAATATCGTTATTAACGATAGGCAGATTAGGAGTGGTCTGCTCAGCAATAATAAGAGTAATACTCTGACCTTCTAGGAGATCTATTTCATAAAAATCTTCAATATCACCGCTAACGAAAGAACGACCAAATGCCCCTATTCCTGGTCGATTTAGATAGCCACCGACAGTAGCAAAGTTCGCGAGTATCTGCGCCGAAGCAAAACTATCATTTTCAGCAAACTCAGAAGCGGTATCATTAACATCACTATCGATATCTGTGTTACTTACCGCTAATACTGAACCTTCGATTTGGGGAATTTGGCTACCGCCTCCTCCTCCACCACAAGCGCTTAGCAAAAGCACCATCATAAAAAGGCTTAGTATTCGAACTCGACACATTAACAGCATTCCGTGTGAATTTTTTTGCACAATAGCCAAAACTATAAACTCTATTTATTACAAGATCATCATGAATAGATTATTTATGTAGACAATATTTTTATGTTTTTTCAATAATCTCTTTGCAGATTTACATGCCATAGTACTTTAACAAACTGTAGCTACCGTGAAGTTTTTCACAAAAAGCGGTACATTCGTAGATACCTGAAATATCGACCCAAGAGTGGTTTTATTTAAACAGCCTATAGCCGGGCTTTTAACCAAAACTGTGTTATTAAAGCAAAAACAAAGTAGCCAATCCGAGAAATGCTAAAAACCCAACGACGTCAGTTACCGTTGTTAACAACACGCTCCCGCCCAGCGCCGGATCAGCACCAAAACGACGTAATAACAATGGAATTGCTACACCCGCGAAAGCGGCGACAACCAAATTAAGCACCAGTGCCACGGCGATAATCACGCCTATATCGTAGTCACCAAACCAATACAAAACGATTGCGGTCACTACCGCAGCCCACAATAAGCCATTGAGAATGCCGACCGCCATTTCTTTGCGCAGCAAACGAAGCGAGTTGCGCTTACCCACCTGATCCATAGCCAAGCCTCGAATGACTAGGGTCAAGGTCTGGCTGCCGGCAATACCGCCCATACTGGCAACGATTGGCATAAGCACTGCCAAAGCAACAATTTTTTCAATTGTGCCATCAAATAATGAAATTACCGCTGACGCCGCGAAAGCCGTAATGAGGTTTGCTCCCAGCCACAAGGCACGACGCCAGGTACTCACCCAGATTGGCGAAAACAAATCCTCTTCTTCACGCAAACCAGCCATACTTGTTAAAGACTGACCGCCCTGTTCACGAATAACATCGACGATATCGTCGACCGTGATACGACCAAGTAAACGATTATGATCATCGACTACAGGCGCAGACAAAATATCATGTCGAGCAAAATGGTTGGCAACATCAGCTTCTGGCATAGCCACATTCAATGCTTCAAAATCGGTAATCATTGCCTCGGCAACTGTAGTATCCGCACTACGAGTAACAATATGAGCTATACGCAAAACACCGATATAAGAATCATCGCGGTCAACGACAATTAGTTTATCTGTGGATTCGGGCAAATCACCGCGTAAACGTAAGTACCGCAAAACCACGTCAAGACTGACATCTGGACGCACTGTCATCGCATCGGTATTCATCAAGCCGCCCGCCGTATCCTCTGAGTAAGACAATACCTGCTCAACGCGTTCACGGTCTTGTCTATCCATCGATTCAAGAATTTCTCGACTATCCTGATCAGAGAGGCTTTGTAAAATATCCGCAATATCATCAGTATCCAGCCCCTCAGTCGCCGCGATCAGCTGCGGTAATCCCATATCACGGATAAAGTTAGCACGCACATCGTCATGCAAATGCGATAACACTTGGCCGCGAACACTTGCTGCTGACCATTGCCATGCTAAGTTACGCTCATTAGGAGGCAAACTCTCAAGAATATGCGCTACTTCAGCCGGGTGTAATTCCTCAAGCAACGCGCGAGCCTGATCATGGGACTCACTTTCTAAGTGCTCCATAAAATCATGCAATAGTTCTTTAAATTCGTGTTTTTCGTTAGACATGCTCGATACAAACCGCTAGTAAAAATTTACTGCAAGCTGTTCGAGTGTAGGCAATATCAGACTATATTAAAACCCTGGAGTAGGTTTGTGTTTTGTTTACTAATCAAATATCGTGATTAATTCTATCTAATAGTTCTTCGATTTCATTACTAGTACTGGCTCGGTGAACACTATGCATTAGTGCCGAAAGCTCAGAAGCAGAACTATTGACAACTATCCTGCGCACATCAAGGCATGCGCGCGGGTTCATGCTAAACATACGTAAGCCCATTCCCAGCAACAAACGAACATAGCGAATATCACCTGCCATCTCACCACACATGGTCACCGGCTTATTCGCCTTTAGACCTGCTTTGATGGTCATATTGATCAGCTTTAGCACCGCGGGATGCCCTGGCTTGTAAAGATGATTAACATCTTCATCGAGACGATCTGCCGCCAGCGTATACTGAATAAGATCATTGGTACCTATGGACAAAAAGTCGAGGTGACGCATAAACGCATCCGCATCCAGTGCTGCTGCCGGCACCTCTACCATGCCCCCAATGGGCACATCATCATCAAACGGAATATTGTCAGCACGCAGTTCGCGTTTAACATCATCGATAAACTGCATCGCTTGCAACATTTCTTCGATATTGGTCAGCATAGGCAGCATAATCCGCAACTTACCGTAGACAGAAGCTCGTAATATCGCCCGCAGCTGAGGATAAAACAAAGACGGATCTTTTAGACATAAACGAATTGCTCTCAATCCAAGCGCCGGATTAGTCGCCATCGGTCCTCCGCGACCAACCCCGTCGACCTGCTTATCCGCGCCAAGATCAATCGTTCTAATCGTTACGGGTACGCCGTTCGCTTTTTCTACAATACGACGATAGACGACGTATTGTTCTTCCTCAGCAGGAACACCATTCGCCATTAGATAAACCATTTCGGTTCTGTACAAGCCTACTCCGTCACTTCCCGCCGAATGCATCAAAGTAATATCGTCGTCCGTTTCGACATTTGCCAACAACTTGACGCTGATACCGTCCAGCGTGACAGCAGTACGATCTCGCATTGATTCGAGTCGAGCCAACTGTCTTGCAGCAATTTTTTGGCGGCTCTCTATATGCTGTAGCAGGGCATCGTCACAGTTAGCCAAAACCATTCCGCGCTCACTATCAAGCGCAATGGTTTCATTATGATAGATATAGCGACGTAGATTCCGCACACCAACTATAGCCGGCAAACCCAAGCTTCGCGCCAAAATAGCGGTATGCGAATTGACTCCGCCATGCTCGCTAACAAAACCGACCACGCCTTGAGACTTAAACAATATAGTTTCTGCAGGTGTCACATCTTCCGCGATAATTACTCTACCTGCTAACGGAGTTTCCGTTTCTGTAAACCCTGTTGTATCGGGATCGCTTAACAGCCTTTGTACACGGTTAACCACGTGATCAACATCATCGCGACGGGTACGCAGGTAAGGGTCTTCCATTTCATCAAAGACAGTTACCAAGGCGTCACGCTGATACTTTAAAGCCCATTCAGCATTACATTGATGCTCTCGAATATAATCCACTGGCACTTTAGACAAAGCACTATCCGCCAGCATAAGCAAATGAGTATCGATAAAAGCAGCAACTTCCGCGGGCGCAGAGTCTGGAATATGTTCACGGATACTATTAAGTTCTTGCTCCGCTTTTTTTAGCGCCCGGTGATAGCGCAGAACTTCTTCATCAAGGAACTGTGAGGGGATGGCATACTCAATGACTTCTGGTTGAATACTATGAAATATATGCGCCCTTCCTATCACCAGGCCTCGGGTTACACCAATACCTGTTAGGGCAGTTGTCATTAATTAGAATCTTCTCTCAACAAGTGAATAGATAACTTCATGATCCTTCACCAAATCCAGATTGAAATAATTCCTCAATACCAGCCATCGCCTCGATTTCATCGGCACCACTAACGACCACTTCCAGAACTGTACCCTGACTGGCTGCCAACATCATGACACCCATAATACTTTTGCCATTAACGCAATGCGTGTCACGAACCAATTGAATCGAGCTATCAAATGTAGTCGCTAATTTGACCAGGGCTGCAGCTGCTCTCGCATGCAAGCCTAATTTATTTACTACCGTCATTTCCTTATTTAGCATGGCCATTATCCTTAATTTCTGGCGGGTAAATGAAAACCCCTTCTCTACCACCCGCCAAAGCTTTCTCAGTAACTTTTTTAAGATCATCTTTTGGGTAATTAAATACCCGAATCAGCATCGGCAAATTTACACCTAAAACAACGGAAACCTCGCCTCGCTTAAAAAATTGCATGGCAATATTACTTGGTGTACTGCCATATAAATCACTTAAAATAAGCACACCGTCTCCTGTGTTTAATTTATTTATTTTATTCTCTATTAAATCAATAAGCTCAGCTGGCTTACTAGCATGACTAATTGATACTTCTTCGATACCACCCGCATAATCTCCGCAAATTGAACGCGCCGCAGATAGCAAACCAGAAGCCACATGCTCATGACAAATAAGCAGTAAACCTACACTCACACTAACTCCCTGTGCCTAACTAATAAAGGTGAAAAATCATGCTCAAGTAATTTTGCTAATTTTTCTACCAAATAAACTGAGCGGTGTTGGCCTCCAGTACAACCTATTGCTACAGTTAGATAACTTCTATTTTCTTTTTTATATTTCGGCAACCAATCGTCAAGAAATTTTTTAATGTCATCCAACATGGTTTGCACATCATCTTGTTTCTCAAGAAATGATTTTACCTCGGCATCGTGACCTGTCAGCTTTCTTAAACCAACATCCCAATGTGGATTAGGCAAACAACGCACATCAAAAACTAAATTTGCATCAACGGGTACGCTATGCTTAAAGCCAAATGACGTCAACATCAATGAAAAATCAGCATTCTTACCAGCTGCAAGACGCTGAATAACCAGCTCTCTTAACTGATGCACATTAGTATAAGTAGTATCTAAACGTAAATTCGTATACTCGGAAATGGTTGATAGCAGAGTATTTTCACGCTCAATCGCTTCCTCTAACGAGGTATGTGAGTCTGTTAATGGGTGACGCCGACGTGTTTCACCAAAACGTCGCATCAGCGTTTTTTTATCAGCATCGAGGAATATAATCTCTACGGGAATTTGCAGTTCTTTTATTTGATCCATCACTGCGGCAAAATCACGCAGATCTTCAACCATATTGCGTGCGTCGATGGCCACTGCGCTAAGGTGATTCATTTGATTTTTGCCCGCGCGCAGCATTTGCTTGGCAAAATCTGGTAGCAAGCCTACTGGTAAATTATCAATACAGTAATAGCCTAAATCTTCGAGTGTCCCAAGAACCACACTCTTACCCGAACCAGACATTCCACTAACAATAATTAACTTCATTCTTCTCGTGCTTCTTCGAGCAAATGTGAATCATGCTTGCCAAGGAAATCATCTGCTGCATTGTAGCCCCTATAAACGAGCAAGTGATTCCTCACTGCAGTTTCAACCAACACAGCTAAATTACGTCCGGCAACGACGGGTAGCACTATTTGACTAATTTCTGTACCAAGTATGGTGACATTTTGATGGCTACCCCGCAGCCTATCAATTTGCCTTAATTGCTCATCATCAAAGTGTTCGAGATGAATGACTAAACGCAACTGTTTGGTGTTCTTTATTGCGCTATCACCGAACATTGCTCTAATGTTTAAGACACCTAATCCGCGCACCTCTATAAAATCACGCAAAGGTGGTGGACATTTTCCAGTGATAACATCGGGTGCTGATAAAACGAATAGAGGCGCATCATCAGCCACCAGTCGGTGACCACGACTTACTAGTTCGAGAGCTAGTTCGCTTTTTCCGACGCCGCTTGGGCCAGTCAATAATAATCCAATCCCAAGCACTTCCATAAAAACACCATGCATAACAATGTGCTCAGAAAAAATTTGGGTAAGATAGTAACGTAGATGATTGACAATTTTGTGGCTGCCTGCCTGCGAACTCAATAGAGGTGTATCAGTGTTGCGAGAACGCTCGAATAATATATCGGGAGGCTCCACCCCTGCTGCGAGAATAATCGCTGCAGGTTTAGTTGAAAATAAACGAGCTATGGTGTCTGAATAGGAATTCTTACCTAAACTTTCAAGAAATTCTAATTCGCTAGGACCAACGACTTGTATTCTATTTGGCTTTATGACGTTGAGAAAACCTACTAAGGGCGAAGCGTCGTTATCGTCAACAACCGCCTCATCAACACTGACTGTCCGATCTTTGCCAGCCTCGCCATCTAGCCAGGAAAGCATTAAGGTTTTTTGATGCTGCTTAAATAATGTGCCGACAGTAATCGGAGCGACCATTATTAATCTGCTGCGTTAGATGATTCGTTATTTGATTGAGATAAAAGCTCGTATAATTCTTCGCTGCTAGAGGCTAAGCGAAAACGCTCACGCATAGCCGGATTGCTAAACATTTTCGCTAACTGCGACAATAACGCTAAATGCTCATCATTTGAGTTTTTAGGTACGAGCAAAGCAAACAAATAAGCAACAGGCTCTTTGTCAATGGCATCAAAGTCAACGCCTTCTTCTAGTCTGACAAATGCAGAGACTGCGTGATCTAAATTAC
The DNA here is from genome assembly GCA_964617475.1 of uncultured Thiotrichales bacterium. Taxonomy (GTDB): domain Bacteria; phylum Pseudomonadota; class Gammaproteobacteria. The sequence continues at coordinate 8,945 of CAZTYM010000011.1, read as the reverse complement.
CTATTCGGCCATGTGGAATAGCGACACCATGACCAATACCCGTACTACCTAAGCGCTCACGCGCCACTAAGCTATCGAACACTTCTGTTGCTTGCAAAGAATCTTCATCGTTTGCAACCAAACTGCTCAAACGTTCAAGCGCGCATTTTTTGCTAGTAGCACGCGCGCTAAAGTCAATACGTTGTGGCGAAATAGTATCAGCAATATGAATCACTGTTAAAACTCCAAATCAATCAATGTCGGTGATGATTAGACTGTTTTTCTTTAAATTTTATCACCTGACGATCAAGTTTATCTATTAAACCATCGATCGCGGCATACATATCATCCTCGATAGCATCAGCGTGTAAATTTCCGCCGCTAACATGTACAGTTGCTTCTGCTTTCTGACCGGGCTTTTCCACAGTCAGCGTAACGTGAACACTACCAACCTGATCAAAATGCCTTTCTAGCCGGGCAAATTTATTATTGACATAATCTTTTAATGACTGAGTAATATCGACATGATGTCCGCTAAGAGTTAATTGCATATGATCTCCTCGACTGACTGGTTAGTTAATTATTATACCCATCATTCTAATATTTTAAGCTAAACGTTTACGCTCATTTGACGGTGGAATCATCATCGCCTCGCGATATTTGGCAATGGTACGACGCGCAACATTAATTCCTTGATCTTCAAGCATACTGGCTATCTTACTATCACTTAATGGCTTAGTTACATTTTCAGACGCGACAAGTTTTTTAATCAGCGCACGAATCGCTGTGGCTGAACACTCACCACCACTTGTGGTGCTGACATGACTGGAGAAAAAGTACTTAAGCTCAAAAACGCCTCTTGGTGTACGCATATATTTACGCGTTGTAACGCGTGAAATGGTCGACTCATGCATCTCCACGGCCTCAGCGATATCGTGCAACACTAGAGGCTTCATTGCTTCTTCGCCATATTCCAGAAACCCCCTTTGGTGTTCAACGATGCAGCTTGCCACTTTCAACAGTGTTTCGTGACGGCTTTGTAGGCTTTTAATAAACCAACGTGCCTCTTTCATCTGATTCTTTAGGTAGGTGATGTCGTCACTACGTCCGCCATCCTGCGCCATACGAGCATAATGCTGGTTAATTGAAACTTTTGGCAGAGAATCCGTATTCAACTCTACACGCCATTTACCTTTCTCTTTTTTTACCATCACATCAGGAACAATATATTCCGAATGGTCTTCACTAATTGTGGCACCTGGTTTAGGATTAAGTTGCTGAATCAGCTCAACTACTTTCTGTAAATCTTCGCGCGACAACTTCATTTTGCGAGTTAGCTGAGTAAAATCTCGACTACCGAGTAGTGGTAAACATTCTTCAAGTAATTTTTTAGCTTCGTCAAACCATTCAGTTTCCCTACTATACTGATTCAGTTGTACCAATAAGGTTTCACGTAAGTCCCTACCCGCTACACCCAAAGGATCAAAATGCTGAATGCGACGTAAAACAGCCTCAACTTCATCAAGCTCAACTTCTTCGAACTCTTGCTGCACGCCATGTAGTATCTCTTCTAGCGGCGATTGCAAATAACCATCTTCACCAAGACTATCGATAATCGCTTCAGCAATGGCTGCATCAGCAGAACTAAATGGTGTCAGCATCATTTGCCATTTAAGGTGCTCTTGTAATGAGGGAGATACACTATCTGACTGTTCGAACTCCCGCTCCGGTGCAGCTGGCGTTGCCATCGCCGTAGGCCCGTAATCGTAAACATCATCCCACGCACTATCGACTGGCAAATCATCAGGAATATTTTGCGTATCTTGCAGATTGATATCAGTGTCTGAAGAATCAGCAGACGTATTGCTTTCATTTGCTTCCTTGTCGTGGCCATTGACACTATTTTCAGTATCAGCCTCGCCTGCCTCGTTTTGAGCGGCTTCTTCAGCCATCTCAAGCAGTGGATTGGAATCTAAGGCTTCTTGAACTTCGGTTTGTAATTCAAGCGCTGAAAGCTGCAGCAGTCGAATTGCCTGCTGCAATTGGGGAGTCATTGTTAAGTGCTGCCCTAAGCGCAGCTGAAGACTCTGTTTCATGAAGGTTTACTACACACTGAAAACTTTACACCTTTAAACGTATTCTGTTTCCATTTTAGCGCAATTACTGTGCCAGTACAGCGTTTATATTTTGAAATCTTCGCCAAGATATACCTGCCTAACCTGATCGTTGGCCAATAATTCATCAGGCTGACCTTCTGCAATCACCGCACCCGCATTGACTATATAGGCTCGCTGGCAGATTGAAAGCGTCTCTCTTACATTATGGTCCGTAATCAATACACCGATATTCCTTTCGCTTAACTGCTTTATTATTCTTTGTATATCGACCACAGAAATCGGATCAACACCCGCAAAAGGCTCATCAAGTAAAATAAATCCTGGATTGCTGGCAAGTGCCCGCGCAATTTCCAGGCGCCTGCGCTCACCACCAGATAAAGACATGCCTAGGGACTGAGCCAAATGCGACAAACTAAACTCATTGAGTAAATCATCCAAACGCTGATTACGCTCATCAGCAGATAGTTCTTTTTGTGTTTCGAGCACTGCATTGATATTGTCTGCAACGCTTAATTTACGAAAAACCGACGCTTCCTGCGCTAAATAGCCTAGCCCAAGGCGGGCACGCGCGTGCATGGGTAATGCCGTAATATCTTGATTGTCCAGCTGAATACTGCCGTCGTCTGCGGGCACTAGTCCAACTATCATATAGAAACACGTGGTTTTTCCTGCGCCATTTGGGCCAAGCAATCCAACGACCTCACCACGGCTGAGCTGTAAAGAAACTTGCTGGACCACCTTGCGTGAACGATAGCTTTTAGCGAGCTCGCTCGCTCTTAGAGTCTGCACAGCTAGTCCATCGCCTGGAAAAATAAAATGAAAACGCTTCGAATGTTCTGAAACATCTTGAAAGTACTAATTATCGCTGCCGTTCAGTGTATCTGGTTGAATAATAATTTTTATTCGCTCGCTGCCATCATCTGCTTGCTTGGCGAACACTTTCTCATTAACCGTATCATAACGCAGGAAATTACCCATGAACTCATCGTCATCTCGCGTTAAGCGCGCCTCATCTCGCATCGTTAGCACGCCGTCTGAAACACTGTAATGGATACGCTTGGCATCGCCAAACACCGGACTCTGATTCAACTCTAACTGTTGCTGAAACTTAGCTGGCTTGCCAACTGAAGTCAGTGAACTGAATTTTCTATCCTTGGTTTTAATAGTCACTTCATCGCCACGTATCTCCATCGTCCCCTGCTTGATCAACACGCTACCACGATAAATTGCGATTCCTCGTGCTTCATCGAGATCCGCATTGTCTGCTTCAACATAAACAGGCTGTTCTCTGTCAGTCTCTAATGCATGCGCGGGTAACACCAATAAGCACACACAAAAGAAAATAAGGCTACGATGCAGGAACGACATATTTCCCCCTTGCATGCTGCTTAAGAAACAAGCGGTTTTCTGCAAATCGTGCGCGCATGCCAATCGACTCGGTAACACTTGAGTCAGATACGATTCGCGCTTTGGCATCTGTTGTTGCCACGTCATCGACTAAATCTACTTCAACATCAGTGGTATCGATGCGTATCGCTTCGTTGTCAACATCACCCTCACGTATCGCCGTTACTTCATCTATAAGTAATAAAGTATTTGCATCAGCCGACAACCAACCGCGCTCAGCCTCTATCTGCCAAGGCGGAGTATCATCATTGTAGACGATAACTATTGGGTTCTCGACGCTCGCCGTACCATCATCAGCAAAGTGTAATAACTTTGGCGCCGTCATACGCTGACGCGGCTTACCATTAACATCCATAGCCACGGCTTCAAAATGTTCAATCGTAAAATCAGGAATATGTGGCACTTCGACAACTGTCTCTTCGGGCGCAACATCACGTATCTGACCACTAAGCCACAAACCTACCAAGCCAAGAATTAACATTGTTGAAAATATCAACATATTACTTCGATTAATAAAACGCGCCATTCAAACAGTCTCTCATCTATGACAAATACGACTGCAACATGGAGTCGAGTTTGCCATGCGCATGTAACAACATTTCACACGCATCTCTAGCAGCACCTAAGCCACCATTTCTCATACTTACCCAATGCGAATGTTGTAACACCATTGGGTGTGCATCTGCAGTTGCCAAAGCCAAACCTACTTGCGACATCACTGGCAAGTCCACCACATCATCGCCCATATACGCGACCTGTTCGGGTTCAAGCTGCAATTCTTCGAGCAATTCTCGATAAGCCGGCCGCTTATCGCGCTGTCCTTGATAGACCAAATCAATACCCAAATTTTCCATCCTGTATTTGACAGTATTCGATTGACGGCCAGTAATGATGGCAATCTTGATCCCACCATCATGGAGCATTTTGATACCATGACCATCTTGCGAATGAAACGCTTTTGCTTCGGCACCATTGTCATCAAAATAAAGGCGGCCATCGGTTAATACACCGTCGACATCAAATATAAGTAAACGGGTTTTTGCAGCGCGTTTTGCAACGTCTTCAGAAAGTTTCAACTTGATACTCCTTTAGGCCACGCCAGCTTTAAGTAAATCGTGCATATTGAAAGCACCAACGACTTTGTTATCTTTATCAACCACTGGAAATGAATTGATTTTGTACTCTTCCATCAATTGTAAGGCTTCGGCGGCCAGCATATCGGGCTCTACCATTTTGCACTGTGTAGTCATCACATCTGTAACCTTTGCGCTATGAATGGCATGCCCTTCATCTAACAACCTTCTAAGATCACCATCGGTAATCAGCCCAACAACTTTGTTTTCGCTATCGGTAATAATGGTCATGCCCAAACCTTTTTTTGTCATTTCAAGCAAAGCAGCATGAAAACTGGCGGACTCTGGTGTAACTGGCACGGCATCACCACTACGCATCACTTCAGAAACATGTAACAACAAGCGCCGACCCAGACGCCCACCAGGATGCGAACGAGCAAAATCATCGGCGGTAAAACCACGCGCTTCCAATAAAGAGACTGCTAACGCGTCACCCATTACTAAGGTTGCCGTGGTACTCGACGTTGGCGCCAAACCCAAAGGACAAGCTTCTTCTTGTATAGCAATATTAAGATGAACGTCGGCCAACTCACTAATAGTAGAATCGGCATTGCCAGTCATCGCAATCAGCGGCACATTAAGCCGTTTGATAATAGGCAATATAGTCACGATTTCATCGGACTCGCCAGAATTGGATATGGCTAGCACCACATCTTCTGAAGTAATCATGCCTAAATCACCATGACTAGCCTCACCAGGATGAACAAAAAAAGCAGGCGAACCTGTGCTGGCCAAAGTGGCAGCGATCTTATTGCCAATATGCCCCGACTTACCCATACCTAACACAATAATACGCCCTTTACACTCAAGCATTAATTGACATGCCGCAACAAAACTAGCGTCAATTCTATCTTTTAGCAAAGCGACAGAACGTATCTCGGTATCTATAACCGCTGCAGCTAATTCTTTAAGTTTTGTTTCGTCCATCTTATGCAACAACCATTATCGATTGATAGTAAAGAAATACCATATAGGCAATAAAACAAGCAAACAATAGCCCACCTTCCCAACGCGTAATATAACCCGGTTTACGCAAACCAATCGCCATAAGGAATAATGCCACTGTCAAAGCCAAGGTAATAGGTGCATCGCGATATAGCACTTCCGGCGCAAATGGGCCGGGCGCTACTAATCCAGGCATAGGCAGCACCAATAGAAAGTTAAAAATATTTGAACCGACGATATTACCAATAGCTAAATCATCTTCACCTTTTAACGCCCCGGTAATCGTTGCCGCAAGCTCAGGCAAGCTGGTACCAATCGCAACAATAGTCAGACCAATCACCAGGTCACTGACACCCAAGGCCTCGGCAATATTTACCGCACCCCAAACTAATAGTTTGGCGCTAGCCACCAAAATAACTAAACCCACTATCAACCAAAAAAGTGCTTTAGCCATCGTGCCTTGTTCAGTGATTTCTTCTTCGAACTCAGCTTTCATTGGATCTTCGGGTGATGTAGTACGTGACAATTTAACGAGAATTGTCATGACGACCACCATAGCAACTAACAGAATCACACCATCGACAAAACCCAATACACCATCAAACATAAGTGCAATAACACCAATATTGATTAGCAGCAGAATAGGTAACTCACGACGTAGCGTCACCGACTGAACGGCTAATGGCGCAACTAAGACAGTGACACCAAGCACTAAGGCAATATTAGCTATATTAGAACCAAAGACATTACCAATAGCTAAACCGGGATTACCCTGCATAGCTGCCGATAAAGACACCAACGCTTCTGGCGCGGAAGTACCGATACTGACAATGGTGAGACCAATGAGAATCGGTGGCACCTTAAGGTGTACCGCTGTTTGTGCCGCGCCAAATATAAAGCGATCGGCACTCCATACTAATAATGCAAAGCCGACCACTAAAGCTACAACCGAGACCAACATGCTAAGCCAGCCCCAAGTCTAAAAACACACCGAGAAACACCACTGCTCCAAACCAATTATTATTTAAAAATGCACGAAAACATTGCTGCGGATCCCTATGACGGGCTATCCACTGCTGATATATCGCCAATAAGGCAGCGACAAATAAAGCCAAGTAATAAATAACGCCAGCAGCAATAAGAAAACCCAGCCATAACAATGCTAGTAAAACAATTGTATGAAATAAGGCAATCATCAAAAGGTCATGGCGGCCAAATAAAATAGCTGTCGATTTAACACCAATTTTTAAATCGTCTTCACGATCGACCATCGCGTAGTAGGTATCGTAAGCTACTGCCCAAGCCACTGTTGCAAAAAATAACAACCACGTTTCTAATGGTAGTTCTCCACGAATAGCGGCAAAGGCCATAGGTATCGCCCAAGCGAATGCCACGCCTAATACAATTTGCGGTGTACTAATATAGCGTTTGGTGAATGGATAAATCACTGCCAGCAGCAAAGCTGCAAATGACAAAACAATAGTGAACGCATCTAACGTTAGCACCAGTAGAAACGCCACCAGCACTAAAACTACGAACAATATTAACGCCTCTTTTACAGTAACTGTACCGCTGGCCAATGGACGCTGCCTAGTTCGCGCTACATGACTATCAATATTTCGATCAGCATAATCATTAATCACACAACCCGCTGATCGCATCAACACCACACCAAGCACAAACACCAACAATACATGCAAGGATGGGATGCCATCAGCCGCCACCCATAAAGCCCATAAAGTAGGCCATAACAATAATAAGATACCTATAGGCTTATCGGCGCGCATCAAACGTCCATACTGGACAGCTTTGTTTGCAATAACGCTTGTCATAACTGGGCAATCGCTGGTAAAAACATTTCAGCCACTAATAATGGTTTACCCGCATAGAGGAAAACACTTCGACGCCCCCAAATCGACTGTTTCATCTTACGCTTAGCAAAGCTTACATCAGCTAACATTGGGTTATCTTGACTAAAGGCACTGATTTGCAATCGACTACGCTCTACCGAATGGTCACGAAATAATAACTCACCCAGTGGCTTACGTCCCAGACGTGCCAAACGTAAACCAGCACCGCGTAAACTAGCACTGGGAATAATAGTGCGTGCAAAAATCAATGGCATGCCAGTGCAACATAAAACGACTTCGCGACGCAAAGCACGTGCGGCATCATCCATTAATAACAAACGCCGTTCGTTTAGCTGTGGCCGAACCCAATCATGTCGCAACACCTCAAGGTGAAATTGACCGGCACAATGCGACTGCACACGCTGAGTTAAAGAGTCCGTGGTTAATAGCCAATCACGTATTGGTAACGATGGCAGTTCTGCATCTTCTAAATCACACCACTCTGGCTCATATTGATATTTCCCCCAATGATTGCGCACATGACACCTTAAACTGTTGCAAAATCTTGCGCCGAGCCTAACCAACGTTGTAATAAACGCGGCACCAGCTCGTTGTGTTCAGCGAGAAGTTGATCGGCAACATTTTTAATATCACTCATCATTTCCTGATTATTATCTAAATTAGCAATGCGCAAACGCATATCACCCGTCTGCCGCACACCCAATAATTCGCCCGGACCTCGCAGCTCTAGGTCTTTATGGGCAATAGCAAACCCATCATTGGTTTGACGCATGATATCGAGGCGGGCACGGGCATTTTGTGAAAGGCTGCCATGATACATCAATACGCAATGGCTTTTACGCGATCCGCGACCAACTCGGCCTCGTAGCTGATGTAACTGCGATAAACCGAGACGTTCCGCGTTTTCAATAATCATCAGGCTGGCATTAGGCACATCAACACCGACTTCAATGACTGTGGTCGCGACCAGTACATCAATCTCGCCAGATTTAAACGCTGACATCTGCTCGGCTTTCTCATCGCCCTTCATGCGCCCATGTATTAAACCAACACGCAAGCTAGAGAGCTGCGCCGTCAGTTCCTGCGCGGTATCAGTAGCGGCTTGACTAGCAATTAACTCAGACTCATCAATAAGTGTACAAACCCAATAAACTTGTCGGCCATCTCCACACGCATGGCGAATACGATCAATCACATCATCTCGACGCTGACCGGATATCACTGTTGTCGTGACCAATTGACGTCCGGCGGGTAATTCATCAATAACCGATAAATCGAGATCAGCATAAAATGTCATTGCCAATGAACGAGGGATAGGCGTCGCTGTCATGATCAATTGGTGTGGTCGAGTATCACCTTGCTCCCCTTTACGCCTAAGTGCCAAACGCTGTGGCACACCAAAACGATGTTGTTCATCAACAATTACCAAACCTAGATCTTTATAAGCAACATCATCTTGAAAGGCGGCATGCGTCGCCACCAAGATATCAATA
>CAZTYM010000010.1:0-68842 GCA_964617475.1 uncultured Thiotrichales bacterium | reverse complement strand
ACACAACCTAAGATGATAGCTAATCATCTCATCTCCTAACATACAAGCCTGGATGAAGCGTAGCGAAATCCGGGGGGCTTCAACACTTCTCCCGGGTTCCGGGAAACACAGCACGTCATTATTTTCACCCCGGACTGCGCTCCCTCCGGGCTACGTTTGCTAGTCATACAAATAAAGCGTTGGATCATCGATTCTAAATAAATTTGCTTGTGGGGTTAGTTTTTTAAGCGTGCTGCTTAGATATACAAGCATAGGAAAGGGAAGATTCGAATTCAATTTTTCATAAACTTTGTGGTTTAAGTATACATTTACAACGAAGAGAGCGGATAAAGCGTTTAACATATTTCCTAAGTTTGCTTTGAGAAAATTTGAACTTCTCTCATGTTTGACTTTGTTATAGCTGCGCCACCAAGTTGGGCTATCTGCGCTTTCCCAACTAGACCAAGGTTGGAAAGTAAGATCGTGGCGAATACTTTTGATTTTGGTGTTGATTATTTCAGGAAGCATTTGCTCAATTACTTTATGATATTCGTTAATTGTGCTGGCTTTAGAATCTGGCGATAAAATATAACAGAGCTGCTTTATTACAACGTCCACTTCAGAAGCCGCAGTGATTAATAGATGCGTTAGTTCAATTGAGTAAGTATCGAGATTGTTTTTCGAGAACTCGATATACCGAGATAAACGTTCGGCGTCATGCTCAAGCGCAATATAATAATCCCAGTGAATATTTTTGTTTGATATCAAATCCATTATAAGGCTGCGTACTATAAGTGTTACTTTCATTTAAGGGGTGACAGACCCGTTTTCATAAAGCAGAAAACGAGGTGCTGACCTCTTAAATTTATTGATCTTCTTCCCTCTCTAATGGTACCAACTCATCCCCTACCTTAATATTGCCACCCACCAAAATTTTTGCGCACAAACCGCCATGCCCTAGCATCGCAGCACAGCCTCCTTTGCCTAGAGCATGATCCATTCTTACACAGGGGTGGCATAAGGCCGTGGCTTCGAATTCTGCTTCGCCGATACGAAAGCGTTGATGGCGCAGAGCATTAAGATTAATTCCAGAAACTACGAGATTACGTCTTAACAAGGCAGGGTCTATCTCTTCACGTTTGAGTAATTGCGCGATGACTTCAATGTGTTCTTTGCTAATGAGGGTGATTTGTCGTGCTGAACCGGGGCTGGCCTCACAGCGGCGGTCACCTTTTAATCCTAATCCTTCAATAGCCAGCGCTCGTTCAACAACCTGCATAGGCTCTCTTCTGGCAGGACGTAAACCTATCCATTCCAGTTTGCCGTTATTCAAGTCGGGTATATAGCGACCAAATAATGTGGCTTGGCTTGGCATAATTGCTTAACCTGGGTGGTTGGCTAATCGATTCGCTTCAAAACTGATCAAGCGAATTATTTAGGGGTCATAGGGGTGATTATACCTGGCTGAGCTGGTCAATGATGCGCTCACAATATTTTTGTAAGCGTTCTTCGTCTACCGCATTAATACCTATGCGTCGTTGGATATTAGCGGGAATGCTTGCGGCTTGGCGTTCCAACTCTCGCCCTTTTCGTGTGAGGCATATGACGCGAACGCGTTCATCGTCATGCCGACGCGAGCGGGTAACCAAATCTTTTGCTTCCAGGCGTTTTAGTAGGGGGGTGAGCGTGCTTGAGTCGAGTAAGGTTTGTGTACTGAGTTCTTTTACGCTGATTGAGTCTTGGTGCCATAAAGCGAGTAAAACCAGGTACTGAGGGTAGGTGATATCGAATTGCTCTAGGGTGCTTCGATAAGCGCGATTGATGGCATTGCTAGCCGAGTGCAGAACCAGAGATAACCGGTTGTGTTTATTACGCGCTTTCTCTAGCACTGCCCCTCCCAATGCGTCCAGTCCCTACAAACTATATGGCATTATGCCTTCAACTGAAAATATTGTGCAACATAATTTCAGTTACACTAATAGTTAGCGTCTAATAATTATTCAATTAAATATTTAGTTACTAAAATACCGTTCTCCTCCCTGGTCAAAGAGCGGTTTTTCAGTCAGTAGGCACAATTATAACATGCATAATTTGCCATAAAATTTGGCATATTTTTATGTGTTTTTAGCGATATGCCTTTCACCATGCTATGATCTCGACGCACCAATTCGAACCAAATGCGCTAATATGGTGTGTTTTTAGCGCAATAGTGGTGCGAAATCGGGTTCGGTCATCCCATTGGGTTTAGAATAATAGTTAAAGGCTTTGGGGGAGATTATGGAAGCTTTTCAATCTGGTAGTGACGTATTTTTTGTCTTGTTGGGTGCCATCATGGTGCTTGCTATGCACTCTGGTTTTGCATTTCTTGAAGTAGGTACGGTTCGAAAAAAGAATCAGGTAAATGCCTTGGTCAAGATCATTGGTGATTTCTCTGTTTCGACGATTGCTTACTTTTTCATCGGTTACTGTTTCATCGCTTATGGCTTTGATTTTTTCCGAAGTGCGGAAGCATTATCGGAAATGAATGGTTTTGAGCTGGTTAAATTTTTCTTTTTACTAACGTTTGCCGCCGCGATACCCGCCATTATATCTGGCGGAATAGCCGAACGGGCGCGATTTTATCCACAATTACTCGCTTCATTTCTCATCGTTGCCTTTCTATACCCATTTTTTGAAGGCATTACCTGGAATGGTAATTATGGTATTCAAGGATGGATAGAAGGCACTTTCGGTGCCCCTTTTCATGATTTCGCCGGATCTATCGTAGTACATGCTGTCGGCGGTTGGATTGCACTGGCTGCAGTGCTACTGCTTGGTGCGCGTCATGGTCGTTATCGCGATGACGGCGGTATTGCCGCTCATCCGCCGTCAAGTATTCCATTCCTCGCTTTAGGTGCCTGGGCGCTGACCGTTGGTTGGTTTGGCTTTAACGTTATGTCTGCCCAAAGTGTTGAAGGAGTAAGTGGTTTGGTCGCCATTAACTCGCTGATGGCAATGGTTGGCGGAGTTTTAGGTGCCTTATTTATAGGTAAAAATGATCCGGGGTTCGTTCATAACGGTCCTTTAGCCGGGCTTGTAGCAATTTGTGCCGGATCAGACGTAGTGCATCCTATCGGCGGCTTGGTGATTGGTTTAGTAGCGGGTGCCTTGTTTGTCTGGACCTTCACCTTGGCACAAAACAAATGGAAGATCGATGATGTGCTGGGCGTATGGCCGCTGCACGGGCTCTGCGGCGTTTGGGGTGGTATTGCCTGTGGTATTTTTGGTTCAAAAGCCCTTGGGGGCCTAGGTGGCGTTAGCCTTGGTGCGCAGCTGGTAGGCACGGTATTGGGTGTCGTCATCGCTTTTGTCGGTGGTTACATTATCTACGGTGCCATCAAAAAGGTTATTGGTATTCGTTTGACTGAATCTGAAGAAATTCAAGGTGCCGACCTTAGTATTCATAAGATAAGCTCTACACCTGACTACGACGATTAGTGGTTTTCGACCTGGCTCGTTCCGACGAGCCAGGTTTTTACTAGCAAGAACGCGCTTTTGGCTGGAAATTTCTAGCCAAAAAGTGTAGCTTATTGGGCCTTTTTCTCCAGATTTGGGGTTATGGCTCCTAAGCTTTTTATCCAAACACACGGCTGCCAAATGAACGAATACGACTCTACCAGAATGGTTGAGTTGTTAAATGAGTCTCATGGCCTAGAATTGACTGATTCTCCCGAGGAAGCCGATGTCATTTTGCTCAATACCTGTTCGATTCGCGAAAAAGCCCAGGAAAAGGTTTTTTCAGCGTTAGGTCGCTGGCGCGAGCTAAAAAAAACACGCCCAGATATGGTTATTGGGGTTGGTGGTTGTGTTGCCAGCCAGGAGGGCGATGGTATTCGCCAGCGGGCGCCTTATGTCGATATGGTATTTGGCCCGCAGACTTTGCATCGCTTACCAAAGATGATTGACGCGGTTCGTCAAGAGCGCAAGCCTGTCGTTGATATCAGCTTTCCTGAGATTGAGAAATTTGATCATTTACCGGCACCTAGAGCGGAAGGGCCAACGGCTTTCGTTTCGATAATGGAAGGTTGCAGCAAATACTGTACATTTTGTGTGGTGCCTTATACCCGAGGTGAAGAAGTCAGCAGGCCATTTGAAGAAGTACTCGCCGAGGTGTCTTTGCTCGCCGAGCAAGGGGTCAAGGAGGTCAATCTTCTCGGCCAGAATGTCAACGCATATCGTGGTCCAATTACTGATGGCGACGAAGGTGATTTAGCGCTATTAATCAACTATGTTGCAGAAATCGAAGGTATCGAGCGTATTCGATTTACAACCTCACACCCTGTGGAATTTTCGGATAGCTTAATTCAAGCCTTCGCGGATGTGCCAAAGTTGGTCAGTCATTTGCATCTCCCAGTTCAAAGTGGGTCGGACCGAATACTGGGTTTAATGAAACGAGGGCATACGGCGCTGGAATATAAATCGAAAATTCGTCGCTTACGTCAGGCGCGACCTGATTTGAGCTTGTCATCAGACTTTATCGTCGGCTTCCCTGGGGAGACCGATACTGATTTTGAGCAAACCATGAAGCTGATTGAAGATATCGGTTTCGATAATTCGTTTAGCTTCATTTATAGTGCTCGGCCTGGCACGCCCGCCGCTAATTTTCCAGATGATGTTAGTGCTGAAGTGAAGCAGCAGCGTTTATCACGCTTACAAGCACGTATCCGTGATATGGTCGAATCTATCAGTCAATCCATGGTTGGCACACGCCAGCGTGTTTTGGTAGATCGGCCGTCGAAAAAAGATGCCAATATGCTAGCAGGCCGAACAGAAAATAATCGTGTGGTTAACTTCGCAGGGCCAGCAGTATTAATAGGCCATTTTGCCGAGGTGCATATCACCGAGGCATTGCCGAACTCATTGCGCGGTCGATTGGTCATAGACGGTAGTCATAATTCTGTCGCAAGTTGCGCTTAACGTAGGAAGCTAGTGGCGAGCAATAATCAAGCAGCGGCGCTGGTTTTGGAGCCGCAAGACAATAAACGACTTGCCAATTTATGCGGTCAGTTTGACGAACACCTAAGACAAGTTGAACGATCTCTAGGCATAGAGATTAGAAACCGTGGTAATAATTTTTGGCTGCATGGCGATGATCGATCTACTGAGCTAGCCCGTGTGGTATTAAACGATTTATACGATGAAGCAAAAAAAGGCAGTATTAGCTCAGCTGCCGTACATTTGTCTTTACAAAAAGCAGGCGTAGAAGAAAATATGAATGACAGCACTGATAAAGCAAGTGTTTCATCCATCATGCCGATCAAAACTCGAGGCGGCACAATAAAGGCGATTGGTGCTAATCAGCAAAGTTATATTAATTCTATTGCGAATCATGATATTAACTTTGGTGTTGGGCCAGCCGGTACAGGTAAAACCTATCTAGCTGTGGCTTGTGCTGTTGATGCGTTAGAAAAGCAAAAAGTTCAGCGTCTATTATTGGTTAGGCCGGCAGTAGAGGCAGGGGAGCGTTTAGGCTTTTTGCCTGGTGATTTGGCGCAAAAAATCGATCCTTACTTGCGACCGCTTTATGATGCCCTAAACGAAATGTTAGGCAATGAACGCGTGGCAAAATTAATTGAGCGTCATGTTATCGAAGTTGCACCACTAGCTTATATGCGTGGTCGTACATTAAACGAAGCCTTTGTGATTTTAGACGAGGCACAAAACACTACTATGGAGCAAATGCGTATGTTTTTAACACGTATTGGCTTTGGTTCGAAAGTAGTCATTAATGGTGATGTCAGTCAGGTTGACTTGCCGCGTGGTCAGCGTTCAGGTTTACGCCATGCGGTGAAAATATTGCGCGATGTGGAAGGTATTAGCTTTACGCATTTTGCCGCACGTGACGTAGTAAGACACCCATTGGTGCAACGCATCGTTAATGCCTATGAGTCGCATGATACTGCCGAGGCGGCGAAGTACGAGCAAGACGACTTTTAGCATGAATTTAGACGTGCAGCGTAGCGACGCTGTAGCCGATGATTTATATGTACCCGAACAAGCCAAGTTCGAATCATGGGTGGAGGCAGTCTTAGAACATGAGAAGGTAAATGGCGCGGAAGTTGCCATCCGTGTTGTGGATGAAGGTGAGTCTCAGCAGTTAAATGCCGAGTATCGTGATAAAGATAAAGCGACCAATGTTTTGTCTTTTCCAATGGAAGCGCCAGATTTTATCGATCCGCGACCATTAGGTGATTTAGTTATTTGTGCGCAAGTGGTGTGTGATGAGGCGCTGGTGCAAAACAAGACCTGCGAAGCGCATTGGGCGCATATGGTCGTGCACGGTATGTTGCATTTACTGGATTATGATCATCAGCATGACGATCAGGCAGATACGATGGAATCGTTGGAAATTGAGATTATGATTGGGCTTGGTTATGCCGATCCATATTGATAAGTATTTTTGCTAGATAGCTAGCACAAGAAAGGTAAAGAAAACTCATGCCGGACGGACAATCGACAAATGGTTCAGGTTCTCGAACGTGGTTAGAGAGGTTGAGCCAGGCCCTTAGTGGCGAGCCCAAGGATAGACAAGAATTATTAGAATTACTCCAAGAAGCTGAGCAACGTAATGTGCTCGATACAGATGCGCTAGCAATGATCGAGGGCGTGTTGCAAGTTGCAGAAATGCAAGTGCGAGATATCATGGTGCCGCGAGCCCAGATGGTTGTAGTAGAGCGTGATCAAGCACTGGCAGACATTATGCCCACTATTACGCAATCGGCGCATTCTCGATTCCCCGTCATTGGTGAAACCCGTGACGAAGTGGTAGGTATTTTGTTAGCCAAAGACTTATTACCTTTTTTCCTAGGAGAAGATAATAATTTTGCTTTGCGTGATTTATTGCGTCCTGTTGTCTTTGTTCCAGAGAGTAAGCGTTTAAATGTACTGTTAAAAGAATTTCGTGCTAATCGAAATCATATGGCCGTTGTTGTTGACGAGTATGGTGGTGTTGCTGGCTTGGTGACAATTGAAGATGTACTAGAGCAAATTGTTGGTGAAATAAGTGACGAACACGATATCGACGATGATAAGTTTGTTAAAAAGCACAGTGAATCGGAATACACAGTGAAGGCATTGACGCCAATTGATGAGTTTAATGAGCAGTTTTTTAGTCATTTTAATGATGAAGAGTTTGATACCATAGGCGGTGTGGTAATCAATGCCTTAGGTGATATGCCAAAACGCGGTGATAATGTAGCTATTGGTTCTATCACATTCGAAGTTCTTGCAGCAGATAGTCGGCGACTGCATTTGTTGAAGGTTTTATTGGCAGATGATTTGGTTGATAAGTTAAATAGCGTGCAGCAAAAACAAATAGCCTAATATTGTTAGAAAATAAGAGCGATAAATTACGATGATTAGTCGTGGCTGGTATGGCGAGCTAATAGCTTTGTCTGCTGGTTTATCGATGTCGCTGGCATTCGCGCCTTTTAATGTCTATCCCCTAGCAATTGTTTCCCTTGCGGTGTTGTTCGCAATCTGGTTGCCAGTGTCAGCGAAGCGTGCATTTTTACGCGGTTTATTGTTTGGACTTGGCATGTTCGCTACTGGAATCCACTGGATATATATAAGTATCCATGGCTTTGGTGGTGTGCCGGCCGCATTAGCCTTGGCGCTAAGCGCATTATTGATTGTCTATCTGGCTCTATTTCCCGCTGCTCTCGGATATGTGCTTAACCGATTTTTGCCAGGACTCTCTGTTACCAGTGCAATGATCAAGCTGATTATTGCTTTTCCCGCTGCTTGGGTGTTGAGCGAATGGTTACGCGGTACGTTGTTTACCGGTTTTCCCTGGTTAAGTTTGGGTTATTCGCAAATCGATGGCTGGCTATCGGGTTTTGCGCCGGTATTAGGAGTTTACGGTGTTTCATGGGCGTTAGCGCTGTGCGCCGGTTTGCTAGTGTTATGCGTTTATTTGCCAAAATGGTTTAGTAAGGTTTTTAGTGTTGTCGGTTTGCTAGCGGTGATGTTGCTCGGTTTATTCATGCATCAAGTTAGTTGGACACAACTACAAGGCGCACCCATTCAAGTCAGCTTGATTCAAGGTAATATTCCGCAAGAGCTTAAATGGGAAGATGATGTATTCGAGCCAACCTTGGAAAAGTATATTGCACTTACCCAAGCCAATTGGGATAGTGATTTAATCGTTTGGCCAGAAACGGCAATCTCTGATTTTTATCATCGCACACAAGATATTGTTGACGCACTATGGCATGAAGGTAAAGAAAACAATACCGATTTATTAACCGGTATACTTTATCTCGATTTGGCTTCGCAGCAATACTACAACGCACTGGTTGGCCTGGGTGAAGAAAAGAGTTTCTATTTCAAAAATCATTTAGTGCCGTTTACCGAGTATCTGCCTTTGGAAAGAGTCTTGGGCAGTATCGTCGATTTCATGCAAGTGCCGATGTCGAGTTTTTCATCGGGTGGTATAGATCAGCCACCAATGTTATTGGCGGGCACAAAGGTCGGTATGTCGATTTGTTATGAAGACGTATTTGGCGAGGAAATGGCAGTGTCGGCGCCAGACAATACCGTGCTGGTTAATGTCAGTAACGATGGTTGGTTTGGTGGTTCCAGCGCCGCTTATCAGCATCAGCAAATCGCCCGAATGCGCGCCCTAGAGTTGGGCCGCCCATTGTTGCGCGCTACCAATACAGGTATTTCATCGATCATGGATCATCGAGGTCATTTGCTCGCAAACAGCGAGCTCAATATTGCCGATGTGGTTACCGCTTCTGTGCAGCCGATGACTGGGGTGACGCCCTACGTTCGGGTAAAAAACACCGCTATAGTGCTGCTTACCATTTTGCTGCTCTTGTTGTCAGCGAGACTATTGGCGAGATCTAGACGAAATCCAGTCTAAATTCTGCTCTCATCGACACTCCTCGACTAGCTCCCTTCGACAAGCTCAGGGCGAACGGTGTAGTGGTACACGCGTAGTCCAAAACTAAATGGCTGGAGTTAACACACACTGCGATCACCCTGAGCTTGTCGAAGGGTGGGCTTGTTCAAGCCTGAGCCTTAGTAGCTGCGATATCAGTCTGCTCCTGCTAAAATTCCAGTTTTCCTTCGCGTATTGGCTGCTGGGCAATATTTTGCCACCGCAGAGTCATGGTTTATTGAGGTCTAATGAGTAACGAATATAGCGCTACCGCGCTAGAAGAAGCGGTTCAAAACTATTGGCAAGAGAACGACAGTTTTTCTGCTATTGATGGCCAGGCAGACAATAATTATTACTGTTTGTCGATGTTTCCTTACCCCAGTGGGCGTCTGCATATGGGCCATGTGCGTAACTACACCATTGGCGATGTCATCAGCCGTTATCAGCGGATGCTGGGCAAAAACGTTTTACAGCCCATGGGTTGGGATGCATTCGGTATGCCCGCAGAGAATGCGGCTATCAAAAATAACGTGCCGCCTGCAAAGTGGACTCGCGAAAATATCGACTATATGCGCGGCCAGTTAAAGCGCTTAGGTTTTGCTTACGATTGGGATCGTGAAATCGCCACCTGTCATCCAGACTACTACCGCTGGGAGCAGTGGTTTTTCTTACGCCTTTATGAAAAAGGGCTAGTCTATAAAAAAACTGCTCCAGTTAATTGGTGTCCACATGATCTAACCGTGCTTGCTAATGAGCAGGTGATTGATGGAGGTTGTTGGCGCTGTGGTACCACAGTCGAGCGTCGTGAAATTCCGCAATGGTTTTTAAAAATCACCGATTATGCTGACGAGCTTGTTGATTCTTTAGATCAGTTAGAAGAATGGCCCGACCAGGTTCGAGCAATGCAGCGTAACTGGATTGGTCGTTCTCATGGTTTGGAAATCAAATTTCAGTTAGAAAGCAGTGAAGATGCCTTAACGGTTTATACCACGCGACCGGACACCTTAATGGGCGCAACTTACCTGGCTATTGCACCTGAGCACCCTTTGGTCTTAGATGCTGCCGCATACAACACTGAGCTTCAAGCCTTTATTGATGAATGCAAAAAAATGGAAACATCAGAAGCTGCCATGGAAACCATGGAAAAGCGCGGCATCGCAACCGGCATTAAGGTTGTGCATCCTTTCTCTGGTGACGTCTTGCCCGTTTACGCGGCTAATTTTGTATTGATGGGCTATGGTAGTGGCGCTGTTATGTCAGTGCCCGCACATGATCAGCGCGATTGGGAATTCGCACAAAAGTATGACTTGCCATTAAAGCAAGTCATAACACCGCTTGATGATACGAAAGTTGATTTAGAAGCCAGTGCTTATACTGAGCGTGGTCGCTTAATCAATTCCAAGCAATTTGATGGCCTTGATTTTCAAGCCGCTTTCGATGCGATTGCCGAGGAATTGGAAGAAGGTGACAAAGGGCAACGCCAGACGAATTATCGCTTACGTGATTGGGGTGTTTCGCGGCAACGCTATTGGGGTGCGCCTATACCTTTTATTTATTGCGATGATTGTGGCGATGTTCCCGTGCCAGAAGATCAATTGCCAGTAGTCTTGCCCGAGAATGTGGACTTAGCAGAAGGTACAGGTTCGCCTTTAGCGAGCATGCCAGAGTTTTATGAAGTTAAATGCCCTAAATGCGGTAAGCCAGCTCGGCGCGAAACCGATACCTTTGACACCTTTATGGAATCTTCTTGGTATTACGCGCGTTATACCTGTCGTGATAATGACGATGCTATGTTAGATGATAGGGTGAACAGTTGGTTGTCAGTAGATCAATATATCGGTGGTATTGAGCACGCGATTTTGCATCTACTTTATTCGCGTTTTTATCACAAACTTTTGCGTGATGAAGGTTTGGTCAAAACCGATGAGCCTTTCAAACGTTTATTGACGCAAGGCATGGTGTTAAAAGATGGCACTAAAATGTCAAAGTCAAAAGGCAATACGGTGGATCCGCAGGCCTTGATCGAAAAATACGGTGCAGACACCGTGCGTTTGTTTACCATGTTTGCCGCGCCACCTGAGCAATCTTTAGAGTGGAATGATGACGCCGTTGATGGCGCGCATCGCTTCTTGCGTAAACTATGGAAGCTATTACACGAAGAACAATTTGCCAAAGTGTTAGCTGAAAACATTCAAAGCCTTGGTTTAGCGGATTGGTCGCAATTAGGTGGTGATGGAAAAAAACACCGTTGCGAAGTACACAGCCTGCTTGAGCAAGCCAATCGTGATTTTGCCAAGTATCAATTTAATACCGTTGTTGCAACGGCAATGAAATTGGTGAACTTGTTAACGCAGTGGCAGTTGACTGAAAATAAAGTCGAAGAGCAAGCTTATACCGAGGCAGTCAGTATCTTGCTGCGCTTGATTGCGCCCATCGTCCCACATATTACCCACGTTTTATGGCAGCAGATTGGTGGCGCAGGCGATATTCTCAAAGCCGGTTGGCCACAAGTGGATAAGCAAGCCTTGATCAGCGATGAAGTTGAGCTGGTTGTGCAAGTTAACGGTAAGTTGAGAGATCGTATAATGGTGGCTGCAGACGCAGCAAAAACAGATATAGAAGAAAGCGCATTAGCATCAGAAAACGTTGCTCGTTTTGTCGATGGTAAGGAAATCAAAAAAGTCATCGTTGTGCCAAAGCGTTTGGTAAATATCGTTGTTGCTTAGATCGTTCGTATTAATGCTTGTTACGGCCTTGCTTTTTGGCTGCGGTTATCAACTGCGCGGTTTACAAGGTGATCAACTCAACATTGCTATTAGTTCGGTGGCCATTGTTGGTGATAAACAAGACCGAGACCTATTAGATTTACTTTCTCAACGTTTGCAACAATTTGGTGTCACTGAGATTGAAGATCCAGCCTTAGCAGAGGTGGTTTTGAATATTGTCAGTGCTAAGCAATCGCGCAGAGTATTATCGGTTGATAATTCATCACGTGTGTCTGAGTTCGAGCTATTTTACTCCGTTGACTATAGAGTCGGTCGCTCTGGTCAGCAGGCAGAAGCACGTAACGCTAATGCTAGACGCGAGATTACCTTCGATGAAAACCAGGTCTTGGCTAAAGCCGAGGAAGAGGAACGTTTGTACAGCGAAATGCGCCGCGACGTGGTCAATACTATTTTGCGCTTGTTGCAACGCGCGGCACGAGATGGCTAGTCATCTATGAGAGTCGATGCGAGACAACTGGCTTCGCAAGTAAAAGGCCAGCTATCGCCTTGTTATCATATTTCCGGCGATGAACCTTTATTGGTGCAAGAAGCCGTAGATAGTATCCGCGCTGCCGCCAAAGCACAGGGCTTTGATTCGCGTGAGACTCATCATATCGAAACTGGGTTTGATTGGTCTGCCTTAACTGCTTCGACAGATGCTTTATCTTTATTTTCGACGCGTCGTTTAGTTGAGCTGCGTTTCGCAAAACCAACGCCAGGTGATGCCGGCTCGCGTGCCTTACGAGAGCTTACGCAACGCTTACCTGACGATACAGTTTTCGTCATTGTTATGCCAAAGCTTGACGCCAAAGCTAAATCTGCAGCCTGGTATAAAGCCTTGGATAAGATTGGCGCTATGGTGCAAATCTGGCCTTTGGAGCGCCGCGAGTTGGGTCAATGGCTGCAAGCGCGCATGCGTCAGCAAGGCCTGGAAGCCGAGCCGGAGGCAATTAGACTATTAGCAGACTATGTTGAAGGCAATTTGCTCGCTGCTGCACAAGAGATTGATAAGTTAAAACTGGTATTGCAAGATTCCTGCGTCAGCGCTAAACAGATGGAAGCGTCAATCAGCGATAATGCTAGATTCGATGTCTTTGGCCTGGTTGACAGTGCTTTGCAAGGCCAGGTAGTGCGTGTACAGCGTATGTTGTTGACCTTGGAAAAAGAAGGTATAGCAGCAACATTGGTATTATGGGCGCTAGCGCGAGAGATCAGAACCTTAGCCAGATTAGCCAAACAAGCTGGGAATTCAGGTCATATCGATTCGAATGTGGCGCGTACCCTGGGTGTGTGGCAAAAGCGTCTACCTTTGGTCAGTGCGGCGCTAAAACGCCAAAATCCAGATTATTGGCAACAATTGTTGGTTTTATCGGCACGTGTAGATCGTGTTATCAAAGGTCGAGCAGTAGGCAGTGTTTGGGATGAATTGCTACAATTAGCGCTAGGCGTAGCGGGTGTAGAGCCTGCCATGGTCAGACTTGAAGCCTGATTTGGTATTGAGCGCTAGCTGACGCACTCTGCGTACTTATATTTTAAAACGATAGATTAGTTTAATGGTTTCTTTGGCAGCACAATCAGATTCAAACGACATTGTAGAACTCATGCATGAGCTGGGGCGCAATGCTAAATCGGCATCGCGTCAATTATTGTCCGCCAATACTGCCGATAAAAACCGCGCTTTACTAGCGGCTGCAGATGCTATCTGCCATCGCCAAGCTGATTTAATTAGCGAAAATAAAAAAGATTTAGAGGCTGGTCGTGTTCGTGGTTTAAGCGATGCTTTGCTTGATCGTTTAGAGCTCAACCCTGAGCGTATTGAAGCCATGGCAGATGGATTACGCCAGATCGCTGCGCTGCCAGATCCCGTCGGCGAAATCAGTAATATGAGTTACCGCCCCTCGGGTATTCAAGTGGGTCAAATGCGAGTACCTTTAGGTGTGGTCGGTATTATTTATGAATCACGTCCTAACGTTACGGCTGATGCCGCAGCGCTGTGTTTAAAGTCTGGTAATGCTGCGATTTTGCGTGGTGGTTCTGAGGCTGCGCATTCTAATCACGCTATTGCGCGTTGTGTGCATGATGGTTTACGTGAAGCGGGCTTACCGCTGGCTGCAGTGCAAGTGGTGCCAACTACAGATCGCGCCGCCGTTGGTGAACTGGTGCGTATGCAAGATTATGTCGATGTCATTGTGCCACGCGGTGGTAAAGGCTTGATCGAGCGCATCAGCGTAGAAGCTCGTGTGCCGGTTATTAAACATTTGCATGGCGTATGTCATGTTTATATTGATGATGCTGCAGATATCGAAAAAGCCCTAGCCATTGCCGTTAACGCAAAAACACAGCGTTATGGTACCTGTAATACCATGGAAACCTTGTTGGTCGCCGAGTCTATCGCCAAGGGCGTATTGCCTGCCTTAGCAAAAGCTTATATTGAAAAAGGCGTTGAACTGCGCGGTTGTGAAAAAACACGAAAACATCTCAGCGATATAAAAGCAGCGACCGAAGGAGACTGGGATGAAGAGTATTTAGCGCCCATTCTATCTATTCGTATAGTTGATGGCATAGACCAAGCGCTAGATCATATAGACCGCTATAGTTCTAATCACACAGAATCCATTGTTAGCGAAGATTATTCTGCAACAAGACGATTTTTGCGCGAAGTCGATTCAAGCTCGGTGATGGTCAACGCATCAACGCGTTTTGCAGATGGTTTTGAATACGGTTTGGGTGCTGAAATCGGTATTAGTACTGATAAGATACATGCCAGAGGGCCAGTCGGTTTGCATGGTCTGACATCACAAAAATATATTGTACTGGGTGACGGCCATATTAGAACTTAGTTGGTTGCTGATGATAAGCAACGAAGCAGAAAGCTAAATGATTGGTGTCTACGGCGGTACGTTTAACCCTATTCATTACGGCCATCTTCGCACCGCTTTAGATGTGCTAGAGCAGCTGTCATTATCAAAAGTGTTAATGGTGCCAAGCGCACAACCTCCGCATAGAGATCTCCCACAAGTTTCTATAGACCACCGTTGGCAAATGTTGATTCTTGCTTTAGCAGGGCAAGAGCAATTAGTCGCCGATGATAGGGAGATTAAAAGAAAAGGGCCATCGTATACATTTGATACTTTGCTTGAGCTGCGTCAGGTATTTGCCGATCAGCCTTTGTGTTTAATACAAGGCAGCGATGTTTTTTTGAGTTTGCATACCTGGCATCGCTGGCAAGAGTTATTAGAATTCGCGCATATCGTAGTGATATCGCGTGGTAATGAAGATATATCATGGAGTGAAGAAGTTGAACGTGAGTATGGTCAGCATAAGACTGAGGATTTTTCTCAACTACAAAATAATAAATCCGGCTGTATTATTCAGTTAGATGTCACTGGGTTAGAAATTTCGGCAACACTAATAAGGCAAAAAATTTCAACCAACGAATCTATTCGGTATCTACTGCCAGATTCGGTTGCTGGCTATATTGAGCAACATGGTTTGTATAAAACACTTTAACTATTGGACGTATGTATGCAAGCAGAAGAAATCAGAGATTTAATCGTAGAAGAGCTAAGCGAAATGAAGGCGCTCGATGTAAGAGTGCTGGATGTTCGTGGACTGACGACGATAGCAGATTATATGGTTGTTGCTTCTGGTACATCTGATCGTCATGTTAAATCTTTGTCCGATAAATTAATTGAAGTGGTTAAGAAAAATGGTCAGCGACCTTTAGGGATAGAAGGTGAGAAAGAAGGCGAATGGGTGCTAACCGATTTTGGTGATGTCATCGCCCATGTCATGTTGCCGCAAGTGCGCGAGTTTTATAAATTAGAAAGTCTCTGGCAACCAGAACAGCAAGATAACGTCGAGCAAATGTAGTTTATGCAGCTACACCTGATTAGCGTCGGTACGCGTATGCCCAAATGGGCAGCCGATGCATACGAAGAATTTGCCAAACGCCTGCCTCATGAATGCCGCATACGGTTACACGAGATAGCGGCGGTAAAAAGAACAAAAAATAGTGACCCTAACAAATGCATGGTTGAAGAAGGCGAACGGATGTTGGCTACCATACCAAAAGGTGCCTTGATCGTTACTTTAGATGTCAAAGGCAAGCAATACAGTAGTGAAGAATTATCAAGCCTATTACAAAAATGGATGGCCGATGGTCCAGATGTCGCCTTACTTATCGGTGGCGCTGATGGCCTTTCTAAAGATTGTTTACAAAAAGCTAATAGTTCTTTATCGCTATCCAAGCTGACCATGCCACATATGTTGGTTCGCGTAGTCTTGGCTGAACAAATTTATCGCGCATGGAGTATAAGTCGCAGTTTGCCTTATCATCGAGCTTAGAACTTATCTCAAAATTACTGGGCTTGCTGATACTTCGTTAAAAATGAATTCAAAATGCTCATTTACTCTCGTGTAAACTCCGCTTTCTCATTCATTTTGAGCCCAAGGCACCGTCGTGTCTTGTCTCAGCTGCGCTCGAAACATTTTGAGATAAGTTCTAGGGATTTATGCTTGTGACTACTGATCTTTATCTCGCTTCAGCCTCACCAAGACGTGGGGAATTATTGCAGCAAATTGGCGTAAGCTTTGAGCGCTGTGTGGCGGATATAGACGAAAGGCAGCAGGAGGGTGAATCGCCTAAAGACTATGTCTGTCGGCTTGCTACGGAAAAAGCGCAAGCGGTGCGCGGCAAGGTTGTTGGTTCGTCTATGCCTATCCTCGGCTCAGATACCATAGTAGTGCTCGATGGTGATGTTTTGGGCAAGCCGGTTGATGAGCACGACGCGCTTCAAATGTTGGCACGATTATCGAATAATTGGCATGAGGTATTGACGGCGGTAGCACTGATCGGCGAAGGTGGTGAAGAATGTATTTGTAGCACTACGCGGGTGCATATGGCGGCTTTATCGCAAGAGGGAATTCGCGCTTATGTAGCCTCTGAAGCGGTGCTGGATAAAGCCGGCGCTTATGGTATTCAGGGCCTGGCGGCGAGCTTTATCGATCGTATTGAAGGCAGTTATTCCGGCGTGATGGGTTTGCCACTCTACGAGACTACGGTTTTATTACAGCGGTTTGGCATTAAGGTGCTGACCGAACAATAAGAAGATATAAAAATGAATAATGAATTGCTGATTAATGTGACACCGCGAGAAACGCGGGTTGCCTATGTTGAGAATGGTTTATTACAAGAAGTCTTTATCGAGCGTTCCGGCAGGCAAAGCTTAATTGGCAATATATACAAAGGTAAAGTCTGCCGGGTTTTGCCTGGTATGCAGGCGGCGTTTGTTGAAGTTGGCCTTGAGCGCACGGCTTTTTTGCATGTTAACGATGTCGATGGTGCACCGACTAGAGTGCACATTAATGGCGATGGTGATAACGGGCTTAATGAAAACGCTGAGAATTCGAATGGTAATGGTCATCATGCCAATGAAGTAGATATACGCGAGCTGCTGAGCGAAGGCCAGGAAATATTGGTGCAGGTCACCAAAGACCCGATTGGTACCAAGGGTGCACGTTTGACCATGCATTTATCCGTTGCGTCTCGATTTTTAGTTTACATGGAAAACCTCGAAACCATTGGCGTTTCGCAACGTATCGAAGACGAAGAAGAGCGCGAGCGTTTACGCGAATTAGTGCGGCAAGAAGCTGAGGCGGAGCAAGGCAGCTATATTGTCCGTACTGCAGCTGAAGGTGCCAGCGCCGAGCAGTTGCGTGCTGATATGGATTTTTTGCAGCGGCTTTGGCGCTCAGTGCAACGCCAGGCAAAAGAGACGGCGGTGGGTAAAATTGTCCATGAAGACCTACCTTTAGTAGTGCGTACTATTCGCGATATGACCTGGACGCAGGTCAATAAAATTCGCATTGATTCGCGTGAGGCTTATAAAACCGCTGGCGATGTGGCGAAAAAGTTTATTCCCGAATTGCTTTCGCGTATTGAATATTACCCCGGCGAGCGTCCTATCTTTGATTTGTATTCCGTAGAAGATGAAATACAGCGTGCCTTAGATAAAAAGGTGCCGCTTAAGTCAGGCGGTTATTTGATCATTGAACAGACCGAAGCCATGATCACGATTGATGTCAATACGGGCGCTTATGTTGGAAGCCGTAACTTGGAAGAAACCATATTTAAAACCAACCTTGAAGCAGTGCATACTATCATGCGCCAGCTTCGACTGCGTAATTTGGGTGGCATCATCATTATCGATTTTATCGATATGGAGGAAGAAGAGCATAAGCGACAAGTGTTGCGTGCTCTGGAAAAAGCCGTGGCCTTGGACACTGCAAAAAGTGCGATTACCGAAGTATCGCCATTGGGTTTGGTTGAAATGTCGCGCAAACGAACGCGCGAAAGCTTGGGCCAATTATTATGCGAATCTTGCCCGGTATGTGATGGACGTGGCACCGTTAAAACCGCTAAAACGGTATGCTATGAGATATTACGTGATATTTTGCGCGAAGCACGCCAGTACGACGTACAACAATACCTGGTATTGGCATCGCACGATGTTGTTGAATTGTTTATGGATGAAGAGTCAGCCAGTATCGCTGAGTTGGAAGAATTTATTGGCAAACCGATCCGTTTCCAGACTGAACCACTCTATTTCCGTGACCAATTCGACGTTGTATTAATGTAGCCTTAATTAAGGTATTTGTTGAATTTCGCACTACTTCTTGTTCATTGGGTCTTAAGCTTAGATGGTGTGTACTTGTTTTAGGCTAAGACTGATACTGTTAATGTGAAAATTTTTAACCATTGTTCCTCGCTATTACTTTATGTATTTGCGGTGCTTGTCATTGTTGCGGCAGTAACGCTTAGCCTCGTTCGTTTAGCGATTCCCTATGCCGATGATTTTAGGCAGCAAATAGCAGCGACTGTTAGCGAAGCGGTTGGCAGGGAAATAAAAATCGCAGAAATTGATGCTTCGTGGCGGCATTTCAAACCCCAGATCGAGTTAAACGATGTGTCAATCCTGTTGGATAATGATGAAAGTATAGAGTTTAATCAAATGGCCTTAGGTGTCGATCTGATAGGATCTGCGCTTGAACAACGATTAGTGACACATAATATTCGTTTGGTTGGTTTTCAACTCAACGTATTAGAAGATTTACAAGGAAAGTTCTCCCTTGCCGCTCTACCGAAGTCTGATAATGCATCTAATCCACAGCAACAACGTCAGTTAGTGCGGTGGTTGTCTGAGCAAAAGCAAGTTGTTATTGAAAATGGAACGGTTTATGTCACTAGTGAAAAACGGCCAGAGTTGCTTCATATTTTTTCTGAACTAAGTGTTTTTCTTGTTAATTCATCACGTGGCAGTCAGCTATCAGTTAATGTCGATTTACCGAAGGAAATCGGTGGCACAGTTGAATTAGTTTCGAATTTTAATGGCGTTCCATTGTTGCAGGATCAGTGGTCGATAAATAGCTATTTAAAAAGTAAAGATGTGTCCTTATCTGGTATTGAGACAGAGTTCTTTCTACGAGATGAAACCAAGAGAAAAATACAAAATGGAAGAGCAGGCTTTGAGTTATGGGCTGAAATTGATTCAGATCAAAACATAAGTGGCCAAGGCTATCTGAACTCTAGCAACCTGGTTTTCTCGCGGCGCTCAGATGAGACCGGCGTAGAAGCATTGGCAATCAACAAGGTCGATGCTGACTTTGCTATTGTCAAGGAAGGGCAAAAAATGGCGTTAGCGTTCGATCAGTTACGAATCGAGCGTAATAGTGGCGAAGAAGTTAGCTTAAATGTCCAGGCTGTGTATGACGACTCTATCGCGAATCGTTCGCTGTTGATTGAAAGTGATGATTTCGAGTTAGGAGATATATTAAGTGTTGTAAGTGGCTCCGCTCTTCTCCCTAAAGAGCAGCAAGCAAACTTAGATAAAGCAAAAATTAACGCAGGTGTTAATCATGCGTTGTTGTATTGGGGGCTGGCTGAGCAAAGAACGTTTTCTGCAAATATAGATTTCGGTAAGCTGTCGTTTGAAGGGATAGAAAATTTGCCTGATGCGAGTGGGCTATCAGGAAGTTTACGCTACGCAAATAACCAAGGTGATTTAATCCTTTCTGGTAAAGACTCGATTTTAAATGCGGATCAATGGTTGCGTGCACCAATTAGCTTGGATCGATTTAATGCCAGCGTGAACTGGCGTCGAGATGAAACGGGTTTGGCGCTAAGCGTTGATGACCTCGTTTTTGAAAACGAAGACCTTGCTATGACTGGAACAATGTTGCTTAGTAAGCAAGGCTCATCTGGCGCATCATCTGAATTAGATTTGCAACTAGATGTGAGCCGCGCAAATATTGCAGCCAAGAGTCGTTATTTGCCGGCCAAGGTTATGCCTGTAGATTCTGTAAAATGGTATGACAGGGCATTACAAAGAGGACAGATAGATAGCGGAAAATTAATGTTAAAAGGCGATATCTCTAAATTTCCATTTAAACAAGGAGGGGGTGAGTTTTCCGTAAAGGCAAATATAACCGACGCTGATTTAGCTTATGCCAAAAGTTGGCCTTCGTTAAGCAATATTGATGCTGTTCTCAGTATTAAAAATCAAGCAATCGAGATTTTGGCAAATCAAGCAGAAATTTATTCTACTCAGCTTAGTAAGGCTAGTGTGCGCGTTGCTGACTTTAATATCAAACCAGCTAAAATGAAAATAGCACTTGATGCTAACGGTCCAAGTAATGATGCTTTGGTTTTCCTCAATAACAGCCCTTTGCAAAAACGATTTGCTCACGCCTTGAAGGTGCTGGAGTTTGAGGGTGAAAATGATCTATCCGTTCAATTAGATATTTTAATTCCAGGAAAGACTCAAGTTTGGGGACAATTAGAGTTTGATGAGAATACTCTAAAAGTGTCAGACGATAGCTTTGTGGTCAATGATATTGAGGGTAGGCTTAGCTTTGACGAACACGGTTTGCATGGGAGTGGTATTAAAGGAACGATCTTTGGTATGCCGGCATCAACAGATATATCGCCTTTAGAAGAAGGAGATAAAAAAGGCACGAAGTTTATCTCCTATGGTGAAGGTGACATGACGACTTATGCCGAGATAAGCGGATTGCCTTGGTTAACAGAGAAAGCGTCTGGTCGATCAGAATGGAAATCGATTCTTACTATACTGGGAGGTGAGGGAGAGTTGTATCTAGAATCTGATACGGTTGGAATCTCAAGTCAATTTCCACAACCATTTGCAAAACGTGCTGATGAAGTAAAAACGTTTTCACTAGAAACAGCGTTACCATTTGGGGCTTCGACAATCGAATTGTCCTACGGAAAAGAGGTGTTGGCAAATCTGGAGTTAGGCAAAGAAGGAGAAGATGGCCTAGCTTTACTCAATGTTGGTGTAAATGCAGTGCCGGAGATACTTGCTCCTGATGCTAGCGGTATTGTGGTGAATGGAAGGTTGCGTAAATATGTATTCGAAGAGTGGATGGCTGCGTCGGAGTTATTTGAGTCCGATGATGAAGATACCGATCCTCTAACGCTTGATTTCAATTTGAGTCTGGATCACTTGGATTTTTTCGGATATAGCTGGAAAAATATAGTTAGTAGATCAAAGTTCGCAGCCAACAACTGGGATATATCGTTAAATGGTGATGGTTTGCTAGGTAATATTCAAGTTGATAATTCAGATAATGATATACATGTTCATGCCGAGTTGGGCGAGCTTATGCTGGGTTATGCTAATTTGCCGGATCCCCCAACCGTGCAAGCTGAAGAACCAGATGAGCTTGATCCCCATGTTTTTCCGACTTTGGATATCAAAGTCGACAAGTTTAAGTTTAATAAGGCTGATTTTGGTCAGGTAACGCTAAAAACTGCTCGAAGTGACTTGGGCCAGGCTATCGAAAATATATCTATCTCGTCGCCTAATTTTGCGTTGAATGGGGTAGGCGCATGGGCTAGTGATGGAGGTGAGCAGCGCACGTCATTTGATGTGACGATTGAGTCAAATGATTTGGCTGATATGTTGGCTCAGTTGGACTATGCTTCAGACAATATAGAAGGTGGTGATGCGGCGTTGAATGCCAATGTGCATTGGCTTGGAACGCCGACAGATTATTCACACGATAAATTAAACGGCGAGTTGGGCTTGGAAGTCAAAGATATCAATTTCAGTGAAATTGACCCAGGTGCGGGCAGAGTATTTGGTTTGTTGAGTATTCAGGCTTTACCACAAAGGCTAAGTCTTGATTTTTCAGATTTATTCAAAAAAGGGATGCAGGTTAATAGTATAGACGGTAATTTTGTCGTCAAAGATGGTGACGCAATTACTAATGATCTGGTTATGCTGAGCACTGCGGCACGTATTGATATGGTTGGTAGAATAGGCCTGGCTACTCAGGATTATGATCAGACTTTAGCGGTGACTCCGGAGGTGACTTCAAGTTTGCCAATTGTGGGTGCAGTTGTGGCGGGGCCTGCAGGTGCTGGTGTGGGCGCTGCTATTATGTTGCTTCATAAACTTTTTAACCCTAAATTATTGCATTATGAATACCAAATCACGGGGCCTTGGGAAGATCCTCAAGTGGTTCTGCTAGGAAATGCAGAAACGCAATAGATATCAAAAAGTACATAACGATACGTCATGACTAATAATCATTTTATGAAATACTCTGCCGCTGCTATTCAGATGGCCTCGGGACCCAGTGTTAGCGCAAACCTTATGGAAGCGGAAAGGTTGCTTTCAATTGCCGTCGAACAAGGCGCTAAGCTATGTGTCTTACCTGAAAATTTCTCATTTTTGGGATTGACTGAGCAAGACAAACTGCGTGTCGCAGAAAGCGATGGCACAGGTCCGGCTCAGGAGTTCATGGCTGCTCAAGCGAAAAAACTAGGTGTGTGGATTTTGGGTGGAACTGTCCCGATCAGTGGCAACGATCCACAACGCGTTCGTGCTGCGTCAATTTTATTTGATTCAGAAGGTCAGCGAGTTGCTCGATACGACAAAATGCACTTGTTTGATGTTAATCTTGAGGAGAGCGATGAGCAGTATATGGAGTCTGCCGCAATTGAACCGGGAGATTCAATCTGCTGTATTGATACACCATTGGGTAAAATCGGC
This sequence comes from uncultured Thiotrichales bacterium, assembly GCA_964617475.1. Lineage (GTDB taxonomy): Bacteria > Pseudomonadota > Gammaproteobacteria. Next base: position 46,094 of record CAZTYM010000010.1, on the reverse strand, counting down.
ATTGCAGTTTGTTACGATTTACGGTTCCCAGAGCAATTCAGGCAAATGGCTGAATCAGGGCTCGAAATCATTGTCTTACCTTCAGCATTTACAGCTACAACAGGTAAGGCGCATTGGCATCATCTAGTCTGCGCTAGGGCAATAGAGAATCTATCTTACGTTGTTGCGCCTAACCAGGGCGGCTACCATATCAACGGTAGAGAAAGTTTTGGCCATTCAATGATTATTGACCCCTGGGGTAATGTGCTAGATAGTCAGGATAGCGGGCCGGGTGTGGTTATTGCAGAAATTGATCGTAATGCGATTGCTAAGGTACGTAAAAACTTTCCTGCGTTAGAGCACCGTCGTGTTGGTTGTAGAACACCGTTTTAGGCCTGGTAACAATTAAGCGGAAAAATAATGACAAGTGATGCCATATTAAAAGTCGAGCAACTTCATTTTAATTACGGTCCGAGAGTGATTGCCAACGGTTTAGATATAGAAGTTGAACGTGGCAAAATAACCACAATTATGGGGCCTAGTGGCACAGGTAAGACTACTTTGCTGCGAATGATTGGTGGTCAGGTTTCGCCGCATTCAGGCAGTATCTTATTCGAAGGTGAGAATGTTGTAACGATGAGTAAGCGACAATTGCTTGCTGCGCGAAAACATATGGGTCTACTTTTCCAAGCGAGCGCATTGTTTACCGGCTTGAGTGTTTATGACAATGTGGCTTTCCCTCTGCGGGAGCATACCGATCTATCTGAGCAAATGATTCGGCACTTGATATTGACAAAGCTTGAGGCAGTTGGTTTGCGTGGCGCGGTAAATTTAACGCCTGCAGAACTATCTGGAGGAATGGCGCGGCGTGTGGCTCTTGCTAGAGCGATTGCGCTTGATCCTCGATTAATGATGTATGACGAACCTTTTGTTGGACAAGATCCTATTACTATGGCGGTGATTACCCGCTTAATTAAACTGCTCAACGATAGCCTGGGGATGACAAGTATTATCGTTTCTCATGATGTTCATGAGGTAATGGCCATTTCAGACTATGTTTATATGATTTCAGACGGAAAGGTGATTGCGCAAGGTAGTCCGGAAGCATTACGTGAGTCTGATTCACCTTGGGCGCAGCAGTTTCTTTGTGCTGAGCCAGATGGGCCTGTGGCGTTTAAGTATCCCGCTGGGGATTATCAAGAGGATTTGTTTTCTGCAATTGACTAGGTGCTGTTTGAATAAAACGCTGGAAAGAACGTTAGCATGATAGAACCAATAAGAATGATTGGCGAAGCCGCTTTGCGCTCAATTGCGCGCTTGGGTAAGGCTACGTTGTTTATTAGCAATGTTGTGGCTAGCCTGCCAGCCTTATTACGGCGTTTTTCATTAGTCATCGTGCAGCTATATGAAGTGGGTGTGCTGTCTATCGCTATTATTGTTATTTCAGCACTTGCCGTAGGCATGGTCTTAGGCCTACAAATGTTTTATACGCTGCAAAATTTTGGCTCCGAGCAGATATTAGGTCAAGTCGTTGCGCTTGCACTAGTACGTGAGTTAGGGCCAGTTTTATCAGGGCTTTTGTTCGCCGGTCGCGCTGGTTCTGCGCTAACTGCCGAAATTGGTTTAATGAAAGCCACCGAGCAGTTATCTAGCATGGAAATGATGGCTGTTGACCCTATTAAGCGTGTTGTTGCGCCGCGTTTTTTGGCTGGTGTGTTATCTATGCCACTTTTGGCAGCCATGTTTAGTGCTGTTGGTATTATTGGCGGCTACCTCGTCGGGGTAGGAATGCTAGGTGTCGATAGCGGTGCATTTTGGTCGCTAATGCAAGCCAACGTTGATTTCTACGACGATATTCTTAATGGCATTATTAAAAGTTTTGTATTCGGAATCATCATTACCTGGATTGCCGTTTTTGAAGGGTATGATGCTAAACCAACTGCGGAAGGAGTAAGTCGTTCAACCATGCGCACAGTGGTGCATAGTGCTTTTGCTGTGTTGGCGTTTGACTTTATTTTAACCGCGCTGATGTTCGGAGGAAGTTAATTAGTGTATACCAGAATGACAGAAATTACGGTTGGGTTGTTTGTTGTCGCAGGTATCGCGGCGTTAATTATGCTTGCTATGAAAGCGAGTAATCTCGGCGCATTCTCTGATACAGAGGGTTACACCATCGATGCGCGGTTTGAAAATATTGGCGGTTTGAAAGTTCGGTCTCCTGTTAGATTATCGGGAGTCAGAGTGGGGCGTGTCAGCGGTATTCGCTATGACCAGGACGGTTACGAAGCAGTGGTTGAAATGACCATTGGCACGGGTTACGACCGTTTGCCCATAGATACTACTGCAAATATTTTTACTTCTGGTTTGCTGGGCGAGCAATATATTGGTTTAGAGCCAGGTGCAGAAGAAGATTATTTGGCGGCTGGCGATGAGATTGAACTGACACAATCAGCAATAGTCATAGAACAGCTAATCGGTCAATTCCTATTGAACCAGGCCGAATAATATGAATTTGCGCTGAATTACTGTACCCAAGATTAAGCCAGTGTTACGTTTTAGTGTGCCACTATAACGATAGAAATAGTTTTTAGGAGAAGACAATGATTAACTGCAGACGCTTACCGCTTATCCTTATCTTGTGGTTGGCAAGTGCTGGTTTGGCGTTTGCCGAAGATCATCCAGCGCGCGAGTTGGTTGAGACCACTACGCAGGAATTACTCAGTGCTTTTAAAACGGAAAAAGAAGCTATCGAGTCTGATGACAATGTCTTGCGTGAGATTGTCAGCGACAAGATTCTTGATCACTTTGATTTTATAAGAATGTCAAAGTTAGCATTGGGTAAACATTGGCGTAAAGCAAGTGTAGAACAGCGTAAAGGTTTTACCATAGAGTTTCGTCAGCTGTTACTTAATACCTATGCGAAAGCACTGTACCGATTTGCCGATGCAGAAATTACTTATGACCCGGTGAGAACAGAAGAAGGGGCTCGCTATGTTGATGTTGTCAGTGAAGTCAATAACGGTGGTGAACCGGTTGGCGTGACATACCGTATGCACGATAAGAAATCTGCGTGGAAGGTCTTCAATATTACAATCGAAGGTGTCAGCCTGATTACCAATTTTCGCAGCACGTTTTCCAGCTTTGTCAATAAAAAGGGCATCGATGCTTTGATTCTAGATTTGAAGAAGAGAAACGAAAAAGCGCTCAAGGGCGAACCGGAAGATGAGTCAGCTTAATTATCGAGTGGTAGATGGGCATTTCCATTTAACTGGAGAATTGAGCTTTGCCAGCGTCGCTCATTCTGACGCATTGATTCGCGAGTGCGAGGCTGCTTCGCAACAAATTACTATCGACATGGCTGAAGTTGAGCATGCCGATAGTGCTGCGACGGCTCTTATGGTTGAGCTTCATCGCCGAGTAAACTCTGCGGGTGGCCAACTCAATTTCATTAATATTCCAGAGCACCTGTTTGCCGTGCTCGAGATGACTAACTTAGATCAATTGCTACCTATTAATCGCTAGTCTTCAATCTTATCTTTCTGGGTGCCAGCGCCCTACAATGCCAAATATCACCTTGTGTTAGAATATCCCCTATTTCAGGTGTAAATTCATGCAAGCCAGTCAAATTGAACAAATGATAAAAGCGGGTTTACCTGACGCCGAAGTGGCGGTCAAGGGTGATGATGGTGTTCATTTTGAAGCCATGGTGGTTGCGGAATCGTTTCGCGGGAAATCAATGCTTGAGCAACATCGAATGGTGTATGCCACTCTAGGCGATAATGTTGAAAATGCTTCAATACACGCTTTAGCCCTAAAAACGCGGGTGCCTTAAAATTCTTTAAAACGGTGTTCACGCTCGATAAAGAGCGCATCAATAATTATTCAAAATGGACAAACTCATTATATCCGGTGGTCAGTGCCTAGATGGCGATATACGCATATCTGGTGCTAAGAACGCCGCGTTACCTATCATCATTGCCAGTTTGCTGACACGCTCACCGGTAAGCATTGCTAATGTGCCGCATCTACGTGATGTGACGACAACCATGGAATTGCTCGGTCGTATGGGGGTGACCTTGATGGTTGATGAGCGCATGGGAGTAGAGGTTGATGCTTCAACAATAGAAAACTTTGATGCTCCCTATGAATTGGTTAAAACCATGCGCGCTTCAATACTCGCTTTGGGGCCGCTTCTAGCACGGTATGGACAGGCTCATGTTTCCTTGCCTGGAGGCTGTGCAATTGGTTCAAGACCTGTGAATCTTCACATACGTGGTTTGGAAGCCATGGGTGCCAAATTTACTATGGAAAGCGGTTATATAAATGCAAAAGCCGATCGTTTAGTCGGCGCACATATTTTTCTCGATGTGGTCTCAGTCACAGGCACTGAAAATTTGATGATGGCCGCTGCCTTGGCAGATGGCGAAACGATAATTGAAAATGCGGCACGTGAGCCAGAAGTAGTTGATTTGGCGAATTTTCTCATCAGCATGGGGGCAAAAATTGAAGGTGCAGGCACGGACAAAATTGTCATAGAGGGCGTTGAGGAATTACATGGAACGCAATACAGCATTTTGCCAGACCGCATCGAGACAGGCACTTATCTAGTAGCCGGTGCGATTACTGGTGGCAGGGTGAAGCTAAAAGATACGCGTCCAGATTTGTTGGATGCGGTAATTAGCAAGCTGAGAAATGCTGGCGCTGAAATTGAAACCGGTGAAGACTGGATAGAGTTAGATATGAAGGGGCGCCGTGCTAAGGCGGTAGACGTGTATACCGCACCTTATCCAGCGTTTCCTACTGATATGCAGGCACAGTTTACCGCATTGAATGCCGTTGCAGATGGGGCGGGCGCCATAACTGAAAATGTATTTGAAAATAGATTTATGCACGTACAAGAGTTGCAGCGGATGGGTGCTGATATACGCCTGGAAGGTAATACGGCTTTTTGTACTGGTGCCAAGAAACTGACAGCAGCACCTGTTATGGCGACAGATTTAAGGGCGTCTGCTAGCCTGGTTTTAGCTGGTCTGGTTGCAGAGGGAGATACCGTCGTTGATCGTATCTATCATGTTGATCGAGGCTATGAATGTATCGAGGAAAAGCTTCACCAGCTCGGTGCGAGTATTCAACGAGTACCTTACTAGTGAGTTTCTATTTAACGTTATTTTAGCGTGTTGTTATGAAAGATGAATTAACCATCGCCGTTTCAAAAGGGCGAATATATAAAGAAGCTTTGCCACTATTGGCGGCGGCGGGAATAGTGCCGACAGAAGACCCAGACACTAGTCGCAAACTCATTATCGAAACAAACGAGCCTGGCGTTAAATTGGTGATTATTCGTGCAGCTGATGTGCCCACCTTTGTTGAGTACGGTGCAGCCGATGTTGGTATTGCCGGAAAGGATGTTTTGGTTGAGTACAATGGTAGTGGTTTATATGAACCATTAGACCTCAAGATTGCCAGATGTAAGTTAATGCTTTGTGGTTTGCCTGATACTAACCCGCGTCAAGCACGTATGCGAATCGCAACAAAATACATACGTACCACACAAGAGTATTATGCCAAGCTTGGTATGCAGGTAGAGATTATTAAACTTTATGGATCTATGGAGTTGGCACCGATAGTGGGTTTATCTGATTTGATTGTCGACTTGGTTGATACCGGTAACACCTTGCGCGCTAACGGTTTGGTATCACTTGAGCATATTCTTGATGTCAGTTCACGCCTAGTGGTGAATAAAGGTTCAATGAAGATGAAGCAGGACCGCATAAAGCGATTGATTGATCAGATCGGTACGGCTGTAGAGCAAGCTGGTTAAGCAGGGTTAGTAAAATGGTTGCGATAACAAGACTTAACACGGCATCGGAAAATTTCTGGCAAGAACTAGAAGCGGTTCGTGCCTTTGATGATGCCGATGATTTGGCGGTCACCAATACCGTGCGTGAAATCTTATTAGATATTCGTCAGCGTGGTGATGCGGCCTTGCTTGAATATACCCAGCGTTTTGATCGTCTAAGTGCATCAACTGCTTCGGCATTAGAGCTGAGCCAAGAACGTTTGCAACAAGCGCTAGACAGTATTCCAGAGGCAGAAAAATTGGCTTTGGAGCAAGCTGCGCAACGCTTGCGTGATTATCATGTAAAACAAAAAAGTGATTCTTGGGATTACACCGAAGATGATGGAACATTATTGGGTCAAAAGGTCTCACCTTTAGATAAAGTGGGTTTGTACGTACCTGGAGGCAAGGCAGCTTATCCGTCATCGGTTCTAATGAATGCCATTCCTGCGAAGGTGGCAGGTGTAGAAGAATTAATCATGGTAGTACCCACGCCTGATAGTGTACTAAATGAGTTAGTGCTGGCAGCAGCCGTGATTGGCGGTGTTGATCGTGTGTTTACCGTCGGTGGTGCGCAAGCGGTGGCGGCTTTGGCCTATGGTACCGAAACCGTGCCAGCCGTAGATAAGATCGTTGGCCCAGGCAATATCTATGTGGCAACAGCCAAGCGTATGGTATTTGGTACTGTGGGTATCGATATGATTGCTGGCCCGTCTGAAATATTGGTGCTTGCCGATGACAGCATGCCCGCTGACTGGATGGCGATGGATTTGTTTTCGCAATCCGAACACGATGAAGATGCGCAAGCAATATTAATTAGTACCGATGAAGCGTATATCAACAAAGTAGAGGCTAGCATTAACCGCTTATTACCTGAAATGGAACGTAGTGAGATTATTGAGGCTTCATTGTCTCGCCGCGCGGCTATGATTAAAGCAGACAGTGTCGATGCCGCCATGGAAGTCATAAACTATATAGCACCAGAGCATTTGCAGCTTTCAGTAGCCGATCCAAAGTCGTTATTAGCAAAAGTGCGCCATGCAGGTGCAATTTTCATGGGGCAGTCGACGGCTGAAGTCTTAGGCGATTATTGCGCTGGCCCTAATCATGTTTTGCCAACATCGAGAACGGCGCGTTTTTCGTCTCCACTGGGTGTTTATGATTTTCAAAAACGTTCTAGTGTGATTATGTGTTCACCAGAAGGTGCCTCTAAACTAGGTAAAGTGGCTTCGACTTTGGCGCGTGGCGAGGGTTTGACGGCGCATGCGCGTTCGGCGGAATATCGTATTCAAAATTAAACTCAAAGAGATTGTTTGATATAGTAAGGGCTTGGAGAGAGTCATGACAGATCGTAAAGCGTCCGTTACGCGCGATACGTTAGAAACACAAATTGAAGTAAGCATTAATCTGGACGGCACTGGTAAGGCCGAGCTAGATAGTGGTATTCCCTTTCTTGATCATATGATGGATCAAATTGCTCGCCATGGTCTGGTTGATCTGAGCGTGAAAGCAAAAGGCGATCTTGAAATTGATGATCATCACACTGTTGAAGATATTGGTATTACGCTAGGTCAGGCGCTTGCACAAGCGATTGGCGATAAGCGCGGTATTCGTCGTTACGGTCACGCCTATGTGCCATTAGATGAAGCTTTGTCTCGCGTCGTTATCGATTTTTCCGGTCGTCCTGGCCTTGAATATTATATTGATTTTCCTCGTGCTAGCGTTGGTGGTTTTGATGTTGATCTATTCCGCGAGTTTTTCGGTGGTATGGTCAATCACTCATGGGTGACTTTGCATATAGATAATATTCGCGGTGATAACGCACACCATATTATTGAAACCGTGTTTAAAGCATTTGGTAGAGCCTTGCGTATGGCTATTGAGTTTGATGAGCGCAGCGGCGGCGCAATTCCTTCGACCAAAGGTAAGCTTTCGGGTTAGTGAGATATTGGCGACCTTAGTAGCATGAATTCTGTTGCTGTCATTGATTACGGTATGGGCAATATTCGTTCCGTGTCTAAAGCGCTGGAACATGTGGCACCCAATGCCACAGTGCATGTGACTAATGATGCTAAGGTTATTGCTGAGGCTGATCGCGTCGTCTTCCCTGGCGTAGGTGCTTTAAAAGACGCTATGGCAGAGCTAAAGCGTTTAGCCTTAGACGATTTGATTAAACAACTCATTAGCGAAAAGCCGTTTTTAGGTATTTGCCTGGGTATGCAGGCTTTATTTGATTTTAGTGAAGAAAACGACGGCTGCGATGGCTTAAGTATATTGCCGGGGAAGGTGGGTTATTTTGGCCAAGATCTTGCCGATATCAAATCTGGGCAGCGCTTGAAAGTGCCGCATATGGGTTGGAATGGCTTGACGTTGAAGCAAGAACACCCAGTGTGGCATGGCGTTGAATCGGGAGATCGGTTTTATTTTGTTCACAGTTATTTTGTCGATGCCAATGATATCGCCAATGTAGCAGGTGTTTGTGATTACGGTGGTGAATTTTGTGCAGCAGTCACTGCGCCAAACGTATTTGCTGTGCAGTTTCACCCAGAAAAAAGCCAAACGCTAGGTTTAAAAATTTTGGAAAACTTTACGCAATGGAATGGCCAATAATTAGAAATAGTTTTTGGTTAAGTGGGATAGTTCAATACTAACGAGGAAAGCTCTATGCTGTTAATACCAGCAATTGATTTAAAAGATGGCAAATGTGTACGTTTGCGTCAGGGTAATATGGAAGACGAGACCGTCTTTTCAGATGATCCAGTCGCCATGGCTGAGCGCTGGGTAGAAGCCGGTGCTAGACGTATTCACCTTGTTGACCTGGACGGTGCCGTACAAGGCAGACCGGTCAACACCGATGTCATTCACCGTATCGTTGATGCTATTCCTGATATTCCTGTGCAAGTTGGTGGTGGTATCCGTGATGATGACACTATCCAGGCTTATTTAGATAGCGGAGTGAGTTTTGTCATAATTGGTACTACGGCGGTGACTGCGCCGCATTTTGTATCAGACGTTTGTGCCGAATTTCCCGGTCACATTATTGTTGGTTTAGATGCGAAAGATGGCAAAGTGGCCATCGACGGTTGGTCTAAGCTTTCACACCATGATGTGATTGATATGGCGCAGCATTTTGAACGCGATGGTGTCGAAGCCATCATTTATACCGACATTAGCCGTGACGGCATGATGGATGGTGTTAACGTTGAAGCCACCGTAAAACTAGCACAATCGATAACCATCCCGGTGATCGCGTCTGGTGGTATTACCAATATGGATGATGTACGTGCTCTATGTGAAGTAGAAGACGAAGGCGTAATCGGTGCTATAAGTGGTCGTGCTTTATATGAAGGCACTCTAGATTTAGCCGCTGCGCAAAAAATCGCCGACGAGTACAAATCTAACTAAAATTATCCTCTCCTTTTTTGACAGTGCATTATGGCTTTAGCCAAACGTATTATTCCTTGCCTGGATGTTGACGACGGTCGCGTTGTCAAAGGCGTTCAATTTGTTGATATTCGTGACGCAGGTGATCCTGTCGAAGTGGCGCGCCGTTATGATGCTCAAAGTGCAGACGAACTTGTCTTCCTCGATATAAGCGCCAGTCATGAGGGCCGTAAAACTATAGTCGACGTTGTCGAACGAGTTGCTAGCGAAATATTTATTCCGCTGACTGTTGGCGGCGGTATCCGTGCCGTTGAAGATGTGGGTCGCATGCTTAAGGCAGGCGCCGATAAAGTAGGTATTAATACGGCGGCGATTCATGATCCCGATTTAGTTCGCCGTGCCGCAGATAAATATGGCGCGCAGTGTATTGTCGTGGCCGCTGACGCCCGTCGTGTCAGTGGCCAAGATGAAGTGCCAGCATGGCAAATTTTCACCCATGGTGGTCGTCGTGAGACGGGTATAGATGTGATTGAATGGGTGCAGCGTATGGAAGAATATGGCGCTGGCGAAATTTTATTGACCAGTATGGATCGAGACGGCACGAAAGACGGTTTTGACCTCGAGCTCACGCGCCAAGTCAGCGATTCGGTCTGTATTCCGGTCATTGCCTCTGGTGGAGTGGGTAATTTGCAGCATTTGGTCGATGGAGTAAACGAAGGCCACGCCGATGCCGTTCTTGCCGCCAGCATTTTCCATTATGGCGAGCACAGTGTGCTTGATGCCAAGCAGTTTATGGCTAAAGCAGGTATTGAAGTTCGGATTTAAGCCCCAATTTTGCCTATACCGGTTGGCGGAAAGGCGGTTTTGTCACAATACGATGGTTGAAAACCAGCAAAAAAGCGATTAACGTGCCCGGTTACAATGAGTGATGTACTGAAACAGCTGGAAGATATCCTGGAAAGTCGCAAAGATGCGGACCCAAATTCTTCCTATGTCGCCAGCCTTTATCAAGATGGTGAAGGTAAAATATTAAAAAAACTGGGCGAAGAAGCCGTGGAAGTCATTATTGCTAGTCAAAGCGAAACGCGAGAGCATGTCGTCTACGAAATGGCTGACCTTTGGTTTCACAGTTTGGTTTTGTTGGCACACAAAGGCATAGCAATGTCCGAGGTGAATGAAGAGTTGGCGAGACGCTTTGGCGTTTCTGGTATAGAAGAAAAGGCCTCACGCAGCTAGTGCGTTGGCTTAATTATTAGGTCTTTGGAGAGATAAGATGGGTATCAGTGTTTGGCAGTTGTTAATCATCCTTTTGATTGTTCTACTGCTTTTTGGCGCGAAACGTTTACGTAACGTCGGTGGTGATCTGGGTAGCGCTGTTAAAGGCTTTAAGAGTGCGATGAAAGACGGTGAAGCTGGCGAAGATGAAAAAGCGAAGCTGGAAAAAGGCGACGCAGACGACGTGATTGAAGGCGAAGTTGCTCAACGCGAAGCTGCCGGAGATAAGGACAAGGCTTAGATTGATCTGACGCCATGTTTGATATCAGTTCTTGGGAAATCCTGCTTGTTGCCGGTATTGCGCTAATCGTCGTCGGCCCGGAGAAGTTTGCCGGATTGATACGTAATATTGGCCTGTGGGTGGGTAAAGCCAAACGCATAACGGCAACGGTGAAGGAAGAAATCAAGAACGAGGTTGATAAAGCTGAGGAATTAAAAAAATTGGCTGAAGACCAGAAAGAACTCGCTGAGTTGCACGAAACCGTCAATCAAGTCAAAGATTCAATTCCTATCGATGCTGATGTTGGCGATGCTGTGACATCTGATAACAGTAAGTCATCCACGTCAAGTTAAGTGCGCATCTCGCGCATGAGACTGAGTCTAAATTTTTATGTCTACCGAGAACTTCCCACCTGATTCCGAGGCCCCCTTTCTCGAGCATCTGAAGGAAGTGCGCGATCGCCTTATGAAGGCGGTGGGCGCGATTCTTCTTATATTTATATGTTTATTTCCTTTTGCGGATGATATCTACGGTTATCTCGCGCAACCGCTGCTGCAAACCATAGTGGGTGACGATGTGGCGATGGAAGCGTTGCCCAAAGACGGTGAAGCACAGCCTGGCGTTGATGCTACTGGTCGCGAGCCAATGATCTCGATTGGTGTGATTGACCCATTCCTAGTACCAGTAAAAACCGTTTTATTCCTTTCTATATTTATCGGTATTCCTATTCTGCTTTACCACGCTTGGGCTTTTATTTCGCCAGGCTTATATCAACATGAGAAGAAACTTGCTTTTCCCCTGGTTTTTTCTAGCACTGTCTTGTTTTACTTGGGAATGGCGTTTTCGTATTTTGTCGTCTTCCCGCTGGTATTTGGTTTTTTGCAAAGCATTGCGCCTGAGGGCGTTTCGGTAATGCCAGATATCAACTCTTATCTTAACTTTGCGATAAAAATGTTTTTTGCTTTTGGTATTGCCTTTGAAGTGCCGATTGCTACCATTCTTATTATAAAGTTAGGTATGACAACAGCGGACAGCCTGCGCGAAAAGCGGCCTTATGTATTTGTCGGTGCTTTTGTTGTAGGAATGTTATTAACCCCACCCGATATCATTTCGCAAACCTTATTAGCCATTCCAATTTGGTTGTTGTTTGAAGCGGGCATTGTCTTTTCTAAGTATTTTATTAGCGAAGAAGAGCCTCAAGCTGCTGATGAAGAAAATAGCGATTCAGCAGAACACAATTCAGATATTCACTAATCTCATTTTAATTTGATCTTGGCCGTTGGCCAATTACTGCCTCAATACGCATTGGTATACGGTTTCGCACTAACTCAACATCTACTCTCTCTCCTGGCGGAACTTGAGCAATAAGATTCATCATTTCTCGGCTATTGGCAAAGGTCAGCCCACCAATGCCAACGATGATATCCCCCGCGCGAAATCCTGCCCGGTGAGCTGGACCATTTTCGAAAACCCCTGCAACAAGCGCTCCCGTTAAATTGTTTAGTTGGAAAGATTCGGCCAAACGCGGTGTAATATCTTGCGCCTCAATGCCTAACCAACCACGGATAGCATGACCATTGGCTATTAACTGCTCTAGGATGTTGGTAGCAACGCTGGTGGGAATAGCAAAACCAATACCTTGTGAGCCGCCACTGCGTGAAAAGATAGCAGTATTGACACCAACTAATTGGCCAAAAGCATTGATTAATGCGCCGCCTGAATTGCCGGGGTTAATCGCTGCATCGGTTTGAATAAAATTTTCAAACGTGGCGATATCAAGCCCGCGTCTGCCGGTAGCGCTGACAATGCCCATAGTCACTGTTTGGCCAACGCCAAAGGGATTGCCAATAGCCAAAACGACATCGCCAACGTTCAAGGTTTCGGACTGACCAATAGTGATCACAGGAAGATTGTCTAAGTGAATTTTTAGCGCGGCCAGGTCAGTATCAGGGTCGGTGCCAATAACAGTGGCTTTTGATGTGCGACCATCAGCCAATGCGACAACGATTTCATCTGCACCTTGAATGACATGGTTATTCGTGAGTATATAACCCTCGTCACTGACAATAACACCGGAACCCAGGCTGTTTTCGGCGCGTTGTCGAGGCCGAGAGTTAAAGCTATTGCCAAAAAAACGCCGAAAAAACGGATCATCGAACATCGGATTGCGACGTTCGCGAATAATTTTAGTGGTGTGGATGTTAACCACAGCGGGTGCGGCGAGGTTAACGGCATTGGCATAAGAAACCGGGCCGCCTATACGGCCATTAGCGCTTTCAAATTCCTCAATACTTGGCGCCGCTTGTTCCTGCAACGTGATAGCCTTACGCTCAAAGACATGAGGCTGAAACAGCAGTAAATAGATAAACGCGATAATGAGGCCGACAAACGTGCCCTGAGCGAGGTTCAGTAGAAACTTAGGCATAAGAGATGATAGCAATCTTCATTTCAAAATGAGTGAAATGGTAACCCAAGTAGTGGTGGAGCGCATGGTTGATAGAGAGGAATTGGCGGCTTTTTGTGGTGACTTATTGCAGGTTAGCAAGCAGCGAGATTACTGTCCTAATGGATTGCAGGTGGCAGGCAAACAGGATATCAGCAAGATTGTTACGGGGGTAACGGCGAGCTTGGCAACCATAGAGGCGGCTGAGCAAGCCGGTGCCGATGCCTTATTAGTCCACCACGGTTATTTTTGGAAAGGCGAAGATCAGTGTTTGGTAGGCGCAAAGTATCAACGGATCAAAGCGCTTATCGATAATGAGATCAGTTTGTTTGCCTACCATTTACCTCTGGATGTACACCCAGAGCTTGGTAATAACGCCCAACTTGGTGAGTTACTGGGTTTTGGCTATGGCCAGCCTATAGGCCCAGCAGATAATCCGGAGCTGGTTCGTCGCGCAGACTTAAGCAGCGTATTCAGTGTTGAGGACTTGCAAACCAAATTACGCTCATCACTGGCGCGTGAGCCTTTGGTGATATCTGGTGGTGACATGGCGGTCAATTCAATCGCTTGGTGTACTGGCGGTGCACAAGACTATATCGAGCTGGCTGCTGCCAGTGGTGCCGATGCTTACATCAGTGGTGAGGCCTCAGAGCGCACTTTTCATGCGGCGAAAGAGCTGGGTATTCATTATTTTGCCGCTGGCCATCACGCCACTGAGCGGTATGGCGTACAGGCACTTGGTTCGCATATTAGTAACAAGTTTGGTGTCGATCACGAATTTATCGATATCGATAATCCCGTATAGATATTTTTTTACAAAGTTGAGACAAGATTCTGATTTGGTAATTTTCTAATTAAAACAAGACCTTCTGTTTTTTACAGACAAATGACCTGAGTCTGAAGTCGAAATTTGACGGGTTTTGTGGTGCCCACGCATGCGACGTCAGTCTAGTCAAGATTGACAGCCTTAGCTGAACTAGTCTAGGATGCCGCCCTCTAATCACGGGTGCTCAGCAACGTTGCTGGGTTCCGGAGTTCAGTTAAGCTTATACCGGAGTATACCGGTGCGGGGGCAAGCGTCGCGGTTTCGGCCACGAGTATTGTTACCAGAATAATATGACCATCATTTGGCAGGGCTCGGCTAAGTTTTGGTGCTGGTAATTAAAGAACACAGACTGATGGTTCTGGTCGGTTGCTTTCAATTCCCCGTTTATCTGCATTTTCTGAATCGTATTGATGATACTCACACCACTCGCGTGAGAATTTGAGGTAACGTTATGACGTATAGTCCTTTTCCCGAAAAGGCGCCACAGAGTTCAAATAAGACTGTGCCGCACTTAAGACAAGTGCTTTTGTTGTTATTTTTGTTGTTTGCAGCAGTAGGTATCGTTGAGGCAGAAGTGCCTAATGCGGTTCCACCTGAGGGAAGTCATGTCGGTGTAGATGTGCCCCAGCCTATTGAGTTCCCGCACAATATTCACGTCAAAGACAATAAAATTAACTGCATGTATTGTCACACGTATGCCCGTCGCAACAACGGCGCAGGTATCCCACCAACCAGTAAGTGCATGGGTTGCCATACAGTCATTGCTACTGACAAGCCACGCATTAAAAAGTTAACGGAATATTGGCAGAAAGGTGAATCGCCTAAGTGGAAGAAAGTTCATGATTTACCCGATTTTGTACATTTCAATCATGAGAAGCACCTCGATCGTTTCATATTCAATAATGAAGGAATGACCGTAGAGCGTGCCGACGAAGTATGTGCATTCTGTCATGGTGAAGTGAAAGAAATGACTGTGGCACACAAAGTTAAGCCATTGAACATGGGCTTTTGTCAGCGATGTCACGAAGCCAACAACGGTCCGTCGGACTGTTGGAAGTGTCACAAGTAACGCGCTGCGTCTGACACAAGCGTAGAGGACTATTTCAAAAATGAGCACATATCAAGTCAAACGCAGAGACTTTTTGAAGATTACCGGGCTAAGCGGTGCGTCTGCGGCACTTGCAGCCTGTGATATGCCTACCACGGTTACGCTGGAAGAAGGTAAAGAAGATGTTGTTTCTTACCTTATGCCAGAAGAATATGTCATTCCTGGTATTGGCGTTTGGTATGCGTCTACCTGTGGCCAGTGCGATTCAGCATGCGGTATCGTTGGTCGTGTTCGTGAAGGCCGTGTCCTGAAGCTTGAAGGTAACCCTAACTCTCCGATAAATAACGGTGCCTTATGTCAGGTTGGACAGGCTAGTCTGCAAGTCCATTACAACCCCGATCGTTTGCAGACTCCTATGCTTCGCAAGAGCGGCAAACTAGTTGAAGCCACCTGGGATGAAGCTTTCAACGCTCTGAAATCAGCTATTGGTCCTGATTCTGGCATTGACGGTTCAAAGGTTGCCTGGTTAAGTGGCACAGTTAGCGGTCATCAACGAGTGCTAATGGAAGCGGTTTCTGAGGCCCTAGGTACTAGCCAACACTATTCTCACGAGATTTTTAACGACGCTGTCGTTGATGCAGTTAATGAGAAAGTTTACGGTAGTACTAACATTCGTTATAACATTGCTGAAGCACAATCAATCTTGTCTTTCGGCGCTGATTTTCTCTCTACTTGGGGTTCATCGGTTCATAATTCAGTTCAATACGGCCAGTTCCGTGATGCACCGCGTGGTGTCTTAATTCAGGCTGAGCCTAAGATGAGTGTAACCGGTGGTAGCGCTGATTTATGGTTGCCAGTTCGCCCTGGCGCGGAAGGCGCACTAGCAATGACTATTGCTGCACAGCTTGTTGCAAAACATGGTGCTGATGCCAGTGTTCTTCCTGCTGAAGTTTCTAAACAGTTTAGTTCTTACAGCTTATCTGATGCTGAAGCGAATACTGGTGTGCCAGCAGATCTAGTCGAAAAAGCAGCAAGCTTCCTTGCTAGTCGTGCTCCTAGCCTAGTACTTGCTGGTGGCCCAGCAGCCGCGCATGAACACGGCTATGACTCTGTAATGGCTGCCGCCACGCTGAATGTATTGCTCGGCAATGTTGGCAAAACGGTAATCGCTCTTGATGATTTCCCATTACCTGCATTAGCACCAAGGAAAGGCGATACTGCTCAATTGAGTGAATTTGTTTCTGCTGCTTATGCTGGCGATGTCAAAGTAGCCATGATTTATGGCACGAACCCTGTCTTTACCGCACCTTCTGATGTTGGCGTTGCCGGTGCCTTGGGTAACGTCAATACGACCGTTGCCTTTACTGAGTTTTTAGACGAAACCACTTCATTAGCGGATATCATCCTACCAATGCATTCGGCGCTCGAGTCTTGGGGAACGCATGTTGCTTCTTATCAACCAGCCGAGCCAATGGTGAGCGTGCAGCAACCACTCATGGAACCGCTTTATCCTGAAACGCGTTCTTTTGGTGATGCATTACTGGCTCTGATGAAAGTGTTCAATGCCGAGCAGTATGGTCCGTTTGCTGATTATTATGCTTATTTACGTAACTTCGCTGCTGGACTCGGTGAAGGTGATGCCTATTGGAATGGTGGTCTGCAAAAAGGTGCCTTTGACGTTAGCGGAGTAACATTGCCAGTAGCGGAAGAGGTTGAAGTCGAGGAAGCACCAGTTTCAGCATTGATTGCTAATGCTGAAATCGAAGATGAGGCTGCTGAGGCTGAAGTAGTAGAAAACGTGGTTCCAGCAATCGCTTTTGTTTTGCCGGCTCAAGAAAAGAATATCGAATTTCCTTTGACAATGGTTCCTTCAAAAACGGGGCATCTTGGTGATGGGCGGTTTGCAAACCTGCCTTGGTTACAGGAGTCGCCCGACGCTATTTCCAAAGTAGTGTGGAACTCTTGGGTGGAAATGCACCCAGCTACCGCATTGCATTTTGGTATTAAGCAAGGCGATAAGATTCGTGTTAGCAGTGCTAGTGGTAGCGCCGAAGCCTTAGTCTATTTGCATAAAGGTATTAACAAAGACACTGTTTCAGTTCCGGTTGGACAAGGTCACACTGAGTACGGACGTTATGCTACAGGTCGAGGAGTCAATCCTCTGAAAATGGTTGCAAATGGTTCTGATGCTAAAACAGGTGAGTTGGCTTTATGCGCAACAGCAGTCACTGTTGAGCCAACGGGTCGTAATGAAGAATTGGTTAAACTGGGTGGCAGCGAAACCCAGCATGGCCGTAAATTGGTCGGTACTATTACTGCCGATCAATTCCGACGCACATAAAAGGGGTTTCTATTCATGTCGTTAGAAAATATCCTAAATAATTGGTCTAAATACCGTCGTGGTCATGAAGAAGGTGGATATCATGATTACGAGCATATGTGGGGTATGGCCATTGATCTCGATAAGTGTACTGGTTGTAATGCTTGTTCCGTAGCCTGTTATGCTGAAAATAATCTTGCCGTGGTTGGCGAAGAGAAATTTGCTAAAGGCCAAGGTATGCACTGGTTGCGTATAGAACGTTACTGGGACGAACCAGACTTAGGTGAAGACACTGTAAACGAGTATCAAATCCACGGTGCTAGTTTTATACCGATGAATTGTCAGCACTGTAATGCCGCGACTTGCGAGCCAGTTTGCCCAGTTGCTGCAACCTACCATACTCCTGATGGGTTGAATGCGCAGGTTTATAACCGTTGCATCGGTTCGCGTTATTGCTCAAATAACTGTCCTTATCGTTTGCGCTACTTCAACTTCTTCTCTTATTACGAAGATTCATGGCCAGAGCCTCTTCAAATGCAATTGAACCCAGATATTTCTGTGCGTGACAAAGGCGTCATGGAAAAATGTACCTTCTGTGTTCAACGTATTAGAACGGCAAAAGATGAGGCTGCGAGAGATGGTCGCCGTGGTCCTGGTGCTGTTATAGACGGAGATTTAAAAACCGCATGCCAGCAAAGTTGTGCTACCGGTGCTATCGTTTTCGGTGATTTGTTAGACGAAAACAGTGCGGTATCCAAAGCTTGGCAGAAGAATGAAGTGGCTTTAGGTAAAGCCAGCCAAAATAAAACCAACCCGGATAATCGTGGTTATCGCGTATTAGAAGGGTTAAATACCGACCCATGTGTCATGTTCCTAGAGCGTGTGCGCGAAGTATAAAGTTTAGTGTCTCTAACTGATTAAATAGAAACACAAGATTAGCGAGTAATCGTATGCAAACTCAAACAAAAGACATTAATGAAGATCTAGAGTGGGCCAAGATCAATAAAGACGTGATGCGGAGTATGATGAATCCGCGCATGGCTTATTGGGTGGCAGTGATTGTTTGTATTGCCATGATCGCCTGTGCGGTAGCGGCAGAGGTTTACCAATACAACGTTGGTATGGGGCCAGCCAATCTTAACTGGCCACATATGTGGGATCTATACATCGCCACCTTCATTTTCTGGATTGGTATGAGTCACTCCGGAACGTTGTTATCAGCGATTCTTCATATTATTCACGCAGATTGGCGTAAGCCGATTTATCGCTTCGCCGAAGCAATGACAACATTCTCATTGATGACAGCGGGTCTTTTCCCAGTGATTCACTTAGGTCGTATGTGGAATATGTATTGGGTGTTGCCTTACTACAGTGATCGCGGTATATGGCCTAACTTCCGCTCTCCATTGGTATGGGATGCGTTTGCGATCTCTACCTATTTGACCTCGTCTGCGTTATTCCTATTCATTGGTATGATTCCAGACTTGGCCATCTGTCGTGATAACACCAGCGGCTGGCGCCGTAAGCTTTATACGATTCTGTCATTAGGCTGGCGTGGTGATGACAGACAATGGCGTAACTTCCGCCGTACCTACTTATTAATGGCATGTTTCCTTATTCCATTAGCGGTATCGGTTCACTCAATCGTGTCGTCTGACTTTGCTATGTCGATTATGCCTGGTTGGCACGTAACCACGTTCCCTCCTTATTTCGTGGCGGGTGCGCTCTACTCAGGTTGTGCGGCGATTATTACTTTGTTTATCTGCTTGCGTTATTTCTTCCGCTTGGAAGAATATATGACTATTCCAATTTTGGTTAAAACTTGTAAGTTGACCTTTGCTATTGCAATGGTTTGGACCTACCTAAACCTAATTGAGTTTGCTTCAGTTTGGTATGGTCACAACGCGGTTG
Organism: uncultured Thiotrichales bacterium; assembly: GCA_964617475.1. Classification (GTDB taxonomy): domain Bacteria; phylum Pseudomonadota; class Gammaproteobacteria. The sequence continues at coordinate 26,849 of CAZTYM010000010.1, read as the reverse complement.
ATAAAGAATTGTTGTTATCCAAGTTCAACGGCCCTTATGCGCCGTACTTCTGGATGATGTTGTTCTGCGGCTCAGTTGCACCATTTGCACTGGCCTTTGAAAAACTGAGAACCCATTTACCAACCATGATGGTGGTTTCTCTAGTGCTTAACCTGGGTATGTGGTTAGAGCGCTGGATGATCGTGACTCCAACCTTGTCACTGTCATATCATCCGTTTGCCTTTGACGTAATGTGGCCAAGCATGATTCAGTGGGCCATCGTATTTGGTAGTTTTGGGTGGTTCGGTTTACTGTTCTTGATATTCGTTAAAGTGTTTCCATCAGTCTCAATGTATGAGGTCAAGGAAATGTGTTATCACCGTAAGCGTGAAGCAATGGGCATTGGCCATGGCTCTCATTCGCCTGCGGCAGGTGGAGCAGCGGGTGCCGTTCCAGCCTCAAAGTCTGAGTTAGAAGGGAGCTGAGCATGAGTAAGCGTAGTGTACTTGGCCTGTTCGGTAGCTTTGATGATGCCTTTGCAGCCATCAATGACATAAAAGCAGGTAATGTTTCCGGTGTTAAGCTTGATGATGTCGAGGTCTTATCACCAATTGAACATCCTGAAATTGATGAAGTATTAGAACATCGTAAGTCACATGTGCCTAAATTCACTTTACTAGGCGCATTATTTGGGATGACCTTTGGCTTCCTGTTTTTGGCATCTGCGCAGGCAAACTTCCTGGCCCAGCCTCAAGGTGGTAAACCTGTCATTCCTTTGCCATCAAATATCGTGCTTAGCTATGAGATGCTAATTTTGTTCGGTGTGATTTTTACTCTGATTGCATTTTTGACCACAGCCCGGCTTCTGCGCAAACGTGATCCACTTTACAGTGAAAAAGTGAGCCTGGATCAAGTGGGTGTTCAGATTATTGTTGACGATGCAGACGCCGATGGTTTGAAGGCGGCGTTTAGTCATCATGGTGTTCTAGAAGTTCGTGAGGGGGCACTGTAATGAAAAAACTATCAATTATCTTGTTTATAGCTCTTCCGGTTACCGTTTTTGCTTGGCCATGGTCACAAGATATGATGAATCAACCAAGCATAAAACCGCAGGAAGGAACACCTTATCCTTTTCCAAAACGTTCTGTGCCAATGTCTATCCCTTATGATGGTGAATTGACTAAGGTAAAAACTCGTGAGGATGCACAGAATCTAGAGAACCCCATTCCTGTTAGCGATGCTTCGCTTAAAACAGGTAAGCAGTTGTTTAAAATTTACTGTGGTGCTTGCCATGGTTTGCTAGGCAAGGCTGATGAAGCATCACCGATCTCAGCGAAAATTGGAGCGCCGCCTTTAGTCGGTGATTACGTTCAAAAGGACCTTACAGAAGGTTGGATCTGGGGAACGATTACCTATGGTGGATACATTATGCCAGCTTATGGTAATCCTACAGGCAACGCTGAAGGCCGTGGGTCAAATGATCTCTCGGTAGAAGAGCGCTGGCACGTAGTCAACTATCTTCGTAACCAATTAGAAGCTGACGCTGGTGTCGGCACAACAGAAACTGCGCAGGCATCGACTGATGCTGCTCCAGCAGTCAATTAATTAGGGTGATCTGATGGAACTTGCATTCGGTAATTGGTCAGTTCTTACTACCAACTTTCTAGTCATACTTTACCTGGCTTTAGGTGGTGTGACCTTATCAGCGGTATTGCACTTATGTAATGGTAAGTGGCGTTTTGAAGTACGTGATATCGCATGCTCAATGGCTATTCTTTTCCCTTTGGCCTTTATTCTTATGCTGATCTTGTTGATCAATGGCGATAACACATTCCAGTGGTTAGAAGGCGCGCATGATGAAGGAACGCACCTACCCGGTTGGCATAATTATGGTTTCTTAGTGGGTCGCCAAATCGTCGGTTTTATCATTATTTTCGGCTTGTACCGTTTGTTTATTCGCTATCAACGACTTAGTGAAGTGGATAAGTCATACAAAGTACAGCGCACTTTCCGTAATATTGCCTTGTTAATTCCCTTCGCCTATGTGACTTATGGCTCTATGATCGCATGGGATTATGAAATGACGATGTGGCCAAACTGGCATAGTGCTAGCTACGCTTTTTATCATTTCCAAAGTAATTTTCATTTTTACTTGGCAGCGTTCACCATTTTGCTCTACTTGTTAGTACGTAGCGGTAAATTATCAGTACAAATGGATGAAATGAAGGTTTTTAACTTCATGGCTCAGTTCATGTTAGGTATGACAATCTTGTATACCTATTTGTACTTCACTCAGTATTTGATTATGTGGTATGGCCGCTTCCCAGAAGAAATGGCTCGTTATAACAATATGATGCTATATGATTATGCCAAGATTTGGTGGGCATTCTTAGCGTTGAAGTTTGTGATTCCATTCTGTACTTTTGCTTTGACACCAAACCGTCATAATCCGCATGTTATTGTACTTGTGGCGTGTTCGATTGTGGTTGGTACATGGTTGGAACGTTATACTTGGATATCAGGTTCACTTCAGGGCGAGTATCATATTCCGATGACGAGCATCTTCGATATTGTCGTGACAGCAGTAATTGCTATCATTGCGTTCTTTATGATTCGATGGTCATTAGCTCGAAACGGGCTGCTCAAATCTTCCTGATTTAACAAGGTTTAAAAGAGATGGTAGAGCGCCCCTTAGCAGTAAGGGGCGCTTTATTTGTTTATGGGCACTGAAAATAAATCCAGTGCTAAATTTTTTAGCTTTGGCAAACGCTTAAGCGATACAAGTTTTCAACTAAAATGGTAAAGACTATGTTAGACGCAAAAATTGCACCTTCTATACTTTCAGCAGACTTCGCGAAGTTAGGCGAGGAAGTCGATAATGTCCTAGCGGCAGGCGCTGATATTGTTCACTTTGATGTCATGGATAACCACTACGTGCCGAATTTAACCATTGGTCCTTTGGTATGTGATGCCTTGAGAAAGCATGGTGTTACGGCTGAAATTGATGTTCATTTAATGGTAAAGCCGGTTGATCGTATCATTGGTGATTTTGCCGATGCCGGTGCCAGCTATATCACCTTCCACCCAGAAGCCAGTGAACATATTGATCGCTCATTACAGCTTGTGCGTGATCGCGGTTGTAAATCGGGCTTGGTATTTAACCCAGCCACACCATTGCACCACTTAACGCATGTTATGGATAAAGTGGATATGATTCTTTTAATGTCGGTGAACCCTGGTTTTGGTGGCCAATCTTTTATCCCGTCAGCGCTAGATAAGCTACAAGAGGCGCGTAAGATGATTGACGATAGTGGTTTCGATATCCGTTTAGAAATTGATGGTGGTGTTAAAACTAATAATATCTACGATATCGCTGCGGCGGGTGCAGATACTTTTGTTGCTGGTTCAGCTATTTTCGGCGCAGATGACTATAAAACAGTTATTGATGAGATGCGTACCGAAATCGCACGCGCTCGTAGCTAAAATAGATTAGTAAATATGTTTGAAGCTCTGCCGAAAGCGGTACTCATCGACGTCGATGGAACTATGGTCGATAGTGTTCCTGATCTGGCTTATTGTGTTGATGAAATGGTGAAAGTTCTAGGCAGACCTTCACATGGTGAAGATAAAGTGCGTCACTGGGTAGGTAATGGCGTAGAGCGCTTGGTTCGTCGAGCATTGGTCGGTGCTATTGAAGGCGAGCCTGATCAAGCACTGTTTGATCAGGCTTATCCTATTTTTCTTAAGCTCTATGAAGAAAACACGTGTAAACGCAGCGTTTTATATCCAGGTGTGCGTGAGGGCATTGATTACTTAAAATCAACCGGTATGCATGTTGGTTGTGTCACCAATAAAGCAGCACAGTTCACGCATCCGCTTTTAAAAACCTTGGGTATATTTGATGACTTTGAAATCGTCATCAGTGGCGATACCTTGCCTAAAAAGAAACCAGATCCTTTGCCTTTATTACATGGCGCTGAGCATTTTTCAGTTGCGCCTGATGAATGTTTAATGATCGGTGATTCTATCAGCGATGTAAAAGCGGCTCGGGCAGCAGGTTTTTCCATTGTCTGTATGAGTTATGGCTATAATCATGGTGTTGATATTCGAGAATCAAACCCTGATGCCGTGATTGACAGTATGACCGAACTTGTCCAATTATTCGCGCAAGCCGCATAAGAAAAAGTCACACTGATGCAATACGAAGAATTTACGCATCTAGTAAACCAGGGCTATAACCGTATTCCTTTATTGTGCGAAGTCAGCGCAGACCTCGACACACCGCTAAGCGTTTACCTTAAGTTAGCCGACGGTCCGTTGAGTTATTTATTCGAATCCGTTCATGGTGGTGAAAAATGGGGTCGTTATTCTATTATCGGATTACCGTGCCGCGCTTATGTTCGTGTTGACGACCATGATGTGCAATATGTTGAAGATGGTCATGTCATAGAACACGCGACAGTAGCGGATCCACTGTCTTGGGTACAAACTTTTCAGTCTAAATTTCGCGTCCCCGATTTAGATTATCTACCTCGTTTTAATGGCGGTTTGGTAGGCTATTTTGGTTATGACACCGTTCGTTATGTCGAAACCAGGCTGGCTAATAAAGACCATATTGATTCCTTGGCTAGTCCCGATATTTTACTGATGGTCTCCGACGAGGTCGTGGTTTTTGATAACCTGGCCGGTAAAGCGTATATCGTTGTATATGCTAATACCGCCAATGCCGATGCATGGGATAAAGCGCAAGCGAGATTAGAAGAGCTGTGCCAACAAATGGCTCAACCGCTTGATTATCAGGCTTCAAAGCAGTCTTCGGCTGCCGTGCGTGAAGAAGACTTTGTTTCAGGTTTTAGCCAAGAGGGTTTTGAAGCCGCAGTAGAAAAAGCCAAACAGTACATTGTTGATGGTGACATTATGCAGGTGGTGTTATCGCAGCGTTTGTCCATAGAGTTTGATTGCGAACCTATTCAACTTTATCGCGCTTTGCGCAGCTTAAACCCGTCGCCTTATATGTATTTACTGAATTTGGATGAATTCCATATTGTTGGTTCGTCACCGGAAATTCTGACACGTTGTGAAAACGGCGATGTGACGGTTAGACCGATCGCTGGGACTCGACGCCGTGGTAAGAATGCAGACGAAGATTTAGCACTAGAAGAAGAATTATTAGCCGACCCGAAAGAATGCGCAGAACATTTAATGCTAATAGATTTAGGCCGTAACGATGTCGGCCGTGTAGCGCAAACGGGTAGTATTGCCTTAACAGAAAATATGGTGATCGAGCGTTATTCGCACGTTATGCACATCGTTTCTAATGTGCTGGGTAAGCTCAAACCTGGTCTTAATGCTTTTGATGTGCTGCGTGCAACTTTCCCAGCAGGCACGGTGAGTGGTGCGCCAAAGGTGCGGGCAATGGAAATTATTGACGAGCTAGAGCCAGTCAAGCGTGGCGTTTACGCCGGTGCAGTGGGTTATATCGGTTGGAATGGTAATATGGATACTGCAATTGCGATTCGTACTGCGGTGATAAAAGACGGCACTTTACACATTCAAGCCGGAGCTGGAATTGTCGCAGATAGCGTGCCTAGCCTTGAATGGAAAGAAACCATGAATAAAGGTCGCGCTATTTTTCGCGCAGTTGCCTTAGCCAAAGCAGGTTTAAACAGTCAAACCGGATAAGATTGATTACTTCTGATGTTATTGATGATCGACAATTACGATTCCTTCACCTATAACCTCGTGCAATATTTAAGCGAGCTAGGTGAAGACGTGCGTATTTATCGTAATGACTTGGTTACGGTCGACCAGCTAAAAGAGTTAGAGCCAGAACGTATCGTGATCTCACCTGGCCCTTGTGCACCAAACCAAGCAGGGGTGTCGATAGAAACTATTCAACGCTTTGCTGGGCAGGTGCCTATTCTCGGCGTATGTTTAGGCCACCAAAGTATTGGGCAGGTCTATGGCGGTAAAGTTGTTCACGCCAAACAAATTATGCATGGCAAGACATCGATGATCTATCACAATAGCCAGGGTGTATTTGCTGGCTTAAATAACCCTTTCGAAGCGACGCGTTATCATTCACTGGTAGTAGATCAAGACAGCCTTCCAGATTGTTTAGAAATCACTGCCTGGACACAAGATGAAAACGGTGAGCTTGATGAAATCATGGGGCTGCGCCATAAAACAGAAAAAGTAGAAGGCGTACAGTTTCATCCGGAATCTATTCTCAGCCAACATGGTCACGATTTGTTACGTAATTTTATTGCAACCAAATAAATAGATAGAAGGCGACGACATGGATATAAAAACAGCAATCCGCGCCGTGACAGAGCGTCAAGATATTTCTGGTCAAGATATGACTACCGTCATGCAGGCCATTATGAGCGGTAATGCGACACCTGCACAGGTTGGTGGTTTTCTTATTGGTTTACGAATGAAAGGTGAGACAGTTGATGAGATTACCGCTGCTGCGTCAGTGATGCGTGACTTGGCAACACAGATTCAAATTGACAAACCTTATTTGGTGGATACCTGCGGTACCGGCGGTGATGGCGCAAGTACGTTTAACATTTCAACGGCGGTAACCTTTGTTGTCGCTGCAGCTGGTGGTAGCGTCGCCAAGCATGGTAACCGCTCAGTTTCAAGTTCAAGCGGCAGTGCTGATTTGCTTGAGGCAGCTGGGGTAAATTTATCCTTGAGCCCGGAACAAGTAAAAACCTGCATAGATGAACTGGGTGTGGGCTTTTTATTCGCGCCCATGTATCACAGTGCAATGAAGCATGCGATTGGGCCGCGAAAAGAAATGGCAGTAAGAACGGTTTTTAATTTACTTGGACCATTAACTAATCCTGCAAGCGCACCTAATCAAGTGCTCGGTGTGTTCAGCAAAGACTGGTTAGAGCCTCTGGCACAGGTGCTAGCGAATTTAGGTAGTAAGCATGTGCTAGTGGTTAATGCAGAAGATGGCCTTGATGAAATCAGCATTGGTTCTGCGACAAATGTCAGTGAATTGCATGATGGCGAAGTGCAAAGTTATCAAATCACGCCTGAAGATTTTGGACTGCAGCGTGCTAATATTGCAGATCTAGCTGTTGCCAATGCAGAAGAAAGCCTAGTTGTAATTAATCAGGTGTTTGATAATGTTCAAGGCCCAGCATTAGATATAGTTGCTTTGAATGCCGGTGCAGCGATTTACGCAGCCGGTTTAGCTGATGACATGTCTCAGGGTATTGCCAAAGCAAAAGAACACATCGCTGATGGTAGCGCCAGAAACAAGTTGGCAGCTTTGGTCAAACTTAGTCAGCAATTAGCGGCTTAGTCATGCCACAAAGTAATACCCCTAATATATTGGCGCGTATTCTTGCACGTAAAGTAGAAGAGGTAGCAGCGGCTAGTGAACAACGGCCGTTGTCGACAATCCATGCCGATATTGAAGCATTACCGCCTGCGCAAGGTTTTTACCGTGCAATGGCTGCTCGAGTAGAAAATGGTGACGCGGCGATTATTGCTGAAGTAAAAAAGGCGTCGCCAAGCAAAGGAGTGTTGCGAGAGAGTTTTGATCCTGTTGCTATTGCCACTAGTTATCAAGCTGCGGGCGCGGCGTGTTTGTCGGTATTAACTGACGTTGATTTTTTCCAGGGTTCTTTAGATTACTTAACGCAGGTGCGTGATGCGGTTTCTATTCCACTATTACGTAAAGACTTTATGGTCGATCCATATCAAGTGTATGAAGCGCGCCTTGCTGGTGCCGATGCAATTTTACTCATCGTCGCTGCGCTGGGTGATCCGCTGATGCATGAGTTGGCCGGAACAGCGGATAATTTAGGCATGGACGTGTTGGTGGAAGTGCACGACGATGATGAACTAGAAAGGGCATTACGTTTAGAAACACCATTGATCGGCATTAATAACCGGAATTTACGTACCTTCGACACCAGCTTGGAAACAACGTTGGATATGTTGGATAAAATACCCAGTGATAGAATCGTAGTCACCGAAAGTGGCATTCATACAGCGGATGATGTTAAACGTATGCGCGATGCAGATGTGCATGCTTTTTTGGTGGGAGAAGCTTTTATGCGAGCTGATAATCCAGGCCAGGCGCTACAGGAATTGTTTGCTTAAAAGCTAGCGAGCACCCAGCACCACAATGGTTTTACCATGTGCAGTGATCACGCCTTGTCCTTCCATACTTTTTAATACACGGCCAACCATTTCTCTTGAGCAGCCGACGATGCGACCAAGTTCTTGTCGGGTGATTTTAATCTGCATGCCATCTGGGTGAGTCATGGCATCAGGCTGTTTGGTTAGTTCTAGCAAAGCGCCTGCTACCCGGCCGGATACATCCATAAACGCTAATCGACCGACATTGCTGCTGGTGCGACGTAGCCGAACAGCCATTTGTGTGGCGAGTAAAAACAGAATTTCTGTATCATCTTTAGCAAGACGACGGAATTTTTCGTAGCTAATTTCGGCAATTTCGCATGCGCCACGTGCACGAATCCAGGCGGTGCGTTTTGCTTCGCTATCGAATAAACCCATTTCGCCAAAAAAATCACCGGCATTCAGATAGGCGAGGACAATTTCTCGCCCTTCGTCATCCTCAATCAGTACGGTAACTGAACCTTTGACGATATAATGCAACACGTCTGGGTTGTCACCAGCGTGAATAATGATGTTTTTGTTATTGTAATGGCGACGATGACAGTGAGTTAGAAAACTATCTATCGTCGGGTTGGAAAATTTTTGGTTGGTCAATGCCATCGCATTTTTCTCCTGCGCAGCTAAGTAGCGCGCATCAGCAAGCAATTATCACTATATCGGCGAATTGATAGTCCGCTTTATTTTTAGCTAGTTGAGAAAAATTTATGAAATGTCGGGTGAAATGGGTTGAGAATGCTATGTTCGTTGGCGAATCAGAAAGCGGTCATGCTGTGGTGATTGACGGACCGCCAGACGGTGGTGGCCGCAATATGGGAATGCGCCCAATGGAATTACTACTTTTAGGGGTTGGCAGTTGCAGTGCTTATGATGTGGTGCATATATTAAAAAAATCACGTAAGCCAGTTATTGATTGTGTGGCTGAACTTAGTGCCGAAAGAGCGGACGAAGTACCTGCAGTATTTACCAAAATACATTTGCACTTTGTTGTCTCGGGAACGGGTTTAACTGAGTCAGCAGTAAAGCGGGCAGTTGACTTGTCTGCTGATAAATATTGTTCAGCGTCGATCATGTTGGCAAAAGCTGCTGAAGTGACGCACGACTACGAGATTATTGACCTGGCTGTCGCCAGCTAGCGAAAACGAATATAAAGATATAAAGGTTTAGGAGAATATAATGGAACGCCCAAAGTCAACCGGTCGCCTACATCATGTTGCTTTATCTGTTATAAACATGGATAAGGCTGAACATTTTTACGTTAATGTGATGGGTATGACTGTTGAATGGCGACCTGATGAGGACAATATTTATCTCACTTCAGGTCATGATAATTTAGCGCTGCATCGCTCACGCCGAGAACCTAACCCAAGCAGGCTGCAAAAGCTTGATCACATCGGCTTTGTTGTGGATACACCTGAGCTGGTTGATGAATGGCATTCGTTCTTAGTAGACAACGATGTGCCTATCGTTGCTAAACCAAAATCACATCGTGATGGCGCACGCAGTTGTTACTGCCTTGATCCAGATTCAAATAAAGTGCAGATTATTTTTCATCCGCCTTTAGCGCCTAAGGCCGAGCCTGAAGGTGACGCGGACTAATTAAATATATCGCGCACTAAATGTCATCACCTTTGCGGTGAGTGACATCATTGTTTTCACTGGCTGCGGCAAGTCAGACGCGCCTGCCGCTTTTGCCTTGGCGGCGTGTTCAGCTTCATCTGATTTCATTTGCTCAATAATGGCGCGACTTTTCTTATCTTGTTCGGGCAGTTTTTCTAAATGACCTTCAAGATGATGCATGACCTGTTTTTCGGTTTCTTCGACAAAGCCATAGCTCCATTTATCACCCGCTTTACCGGCTAACGAGCCAATCACTACCGAACCTGCATACCATAGTGGGTCAAGATAACTGGTATGGCTGTTCAGCTCTTCTAACCGCTGAGCGCACCAATGCAGGTGGTCGCCTTCTTCGTTCGCAGCCTCACGCATTTGTTGCCGGGTTTGTTCGGTTTTTGCTGTTAGCGACTGGCCAAGATACAAGCCTTGTGCGGCTACTTCACCGGCATGGTTAACGCGCATTAAGGCTGCAGAGAGCTGTTTTTCTGAATCGTTCAGTTCTGGCTCGCTCAACCCATATGTAGGGCTTGGCCGATGTTGAACATGTGTTTCAGCACTGCCAGCGTTAATCAGGTTTTGAGCTTCGGTGAGAAAGCGGTCTAAAGCAGAATAATGGCGTTGCATGGCGGGTATAACAGTTTCGGACTTGAAGCGAGTATACTGGCTGCCCTTGTTTAGGGCTAGCGACTCAATCTGGAATTATTATGGGTTTTTACCAATATCATGTCTTTTTTTGTACTAATCAACGCACCGACGGCCGCGCCTGTTGTCAGGACCACAATGCTGACGAAGTGCGTGATTACGCCAAAAAGCGCATTAAAGAGCTGGGACTGTCTGGTCAAGATAAGGTGCGTATTAATAAAGCTGGTTGCCTGGATCGCTGTGATTTAGGCCCGGTTATGGTGATTTACCCGGATGAAACCTGGTATACCTATGTTGATCGCGAGGATGTTGACGAGATTATTGACCAGCACTTGCTCAATGGTAAGCCGGTAGATCGGCTCAAGATCTAGCAAAAAAAGCAAAGTCCTTGTATTTGCTCACTAATTGGGCTAATATTTGCCACCTTTTTTTGGACGTAATCCCCCTAGATTTACGAACGGACAGTTGATGAAAACGTTTAGTGCAAAGCCAGAAACCGTCAAACGCGACTGGTTTGTTATTGATGCCAATGGCAAGACCTTAGGTCGTATGGCTAGTGAAATTGCTCGTCGCCTACGCGGCAAGCATAAAGCAGAATATACTCCTCATGTTGATACAGGCGACTATATTGTCGTGGTTAACGCTGAGAAGGTGGCTGTGACCGGGAATAAAGCGAAAGATAAGCTTTATCACCATCACACAGGCTATATTGGTAATCTCAAAACCATCAACTTTTCTGATCTTCAAGAAAAAGCGCCCGAGCAGATTATTATCAAGGCGGTTAAAGGTATGTTGCCACGTAACCCACTCGGTCGTGCAATGATCAAGAAGCTTAAAGTTTACGCTGGCCCAGAGCATCAGCATACCGCGCAACAGCCAACCCCATTAGAAGTTTAGGAACCACCATGGCAGAACAAGCACAGTTTTTTACCGGACGCCGCAAAACATCAAGTGCGCGTGTTTCAATCAAGCCTGGTAAGGGTGAAATCACCGTTAATAAGCGTCCCTTAGACGTTTATTTTGGTCGTCAGACTGCACGTATGGTCGTCCGTCAACCGCTCGAAACCGTCAATGTGGCGGATAGCGTTGATGTCGCAGTTAATGTCAAAGGCGGTGGTGGTAGTGGCCAAGCTGGCGCTATTCGCCACGGTATTGCTCGCGCCCTGGCGCAGTATGATGAAACTTTCCATGCGCCACTGCGTAAAGCGGGCTTCATTACCCGCGATGCTCGTGAGGTTGAGCGCAAGAAAGTGGGTTTACGTAAAGCACGTAAAAAACCTCAGTTTTCAAAACGTTAGTCTTTCAACGTTTGCGAATATCAAGGCGCTTCTGGTTGCAGAAGCGCCTTTTTTTGTTTTTGGCGCAATATAAACGACGCTAAAACGTCTTTCAGTCCGTAAATTCGAAATCATTTCTATCCTAATGCCAGCGAGCTTACCTTCCCAGCGTCTTGGCGATGGCTAACGCGTTACCAGTTTTGGCCGATAAATAGCCAATAGCCACATATCCTAGCAATATTACTTGCTAGCGTGATGCAAGAAGGATGGTCTAAAAGGATGGAAAAAGTGTTATTGCTGGTCGACGATGAGCCAAATATTCTCTCATCACTATCTCGTCTGTTGCGCGACCAAGGGTATACGATTCTCACAGCTGAAAACGCTGATGAAGCAAGTGAGCATTTGGCACAACAAACCGTTGGTGTCATTGTTTGTGATCAAAATATGCCGGAGACAACCGGTATCGAATTTCTTTCAGTTGTCAGACAAACTACTCCTAACACAGTGCGTATTGTACTTACGGGTCAAAATGATACTGAGGTGGTGGTTAATGCGATCAATCAAGGCGCGATATACAAGTTTCTTCTCAAGCCTTGGGATGATGAGCAATTCAAGTCGACGATCGAAGACGCGTTTGACTTGTTTGAACTTACGTTAAAACGAGAGCAGTTAACTCGCGATATAAGCCACGCTTATGATGATCTGACTGAGATCAATTTTTTTCTCGAAGAAAAATTAGCACACGCCAATCAGAAATTGCAGCAAAAAGAAAACTATGACAACGAAACCGGACTACCTAATCGTTCGTTATGTGAGGAAAAAATTAATACAGCTATAAGCAAAGCCAAGCATACTGAAAGTAGTATCGCAGTCATTGGAATAGATATTGATCGCTTTAAGTTAGTCAATGATTCCTATGGTCATAAGCTGGGTGATCAGCTGCTTATGTCGGTGGCAGAACGGTTGCGAGAAGGGCTGGGTGAGGGCTATGTATTGTCTCGAGTATTTGCCGATGAGTTTGTTGTACTTGTTGATCCACTTGAAGGTCATCAAGAGGTCGCTCGTCATGTAGAAAAAGTCAAACTATGTTTTGCTGAACCTTTTGAGCTGGGCAGTAACGAAATTTTTCTTTGTGTCAGCATGGGTGTCAGTGTTTATCCGTTTGATGGAGAAAACGCCGATCAGCTCATGAAAAATGTGGTCACGGCGACTCATCATGCAAAAATGCATGGTGGTAATCAGTACCAATATTTTGCAACAGAGATGAACGACAGGGTTTCTGAAAGAGTAAGCATGGAGGCCGACCTTTATCACGCTCTGGAGCGAGAAGAGTTTGTCGTGCACTATCAACCGCAGACCAATATTGTCAGCGGTGAAATAATCGGATTCGAGGCCTTGATGCGATGGCAGCATCCTAGCAAAGGCCTGGTACCACCGGTACAGTTTATACCTTTATTAGAAGACATCGGTTTAATCAATGAAGTAGGAAAATGGTTAATAAAGCATGTCTTAAGGCAAAAACAACAATGGTCGCAGTTCGGCGCAGATAAACTTCGATTAGCGATCAATCTATCTGTTTGCCAAATTTGCCAAGATACTTTTCTTGACGATTTACAGGAAATACTAGATGAGGTGGGCTTCGACCCTCGTAAAAGTGCGCTTGAATTTGAAGTTACGGAAAGTATGGTCATTAACCAACTTGAACAAGTGCGTTGTACGTTAAATGAATTAAAAGAAATAGGTGCGCGCGTTGCGGTTGATGATTTCGGTACTGGCTACGCTTCACTGAGTTATTTGACACGTTTACCTGTCAATAGCCTGAAAATAGACCGCAGTTTTGTAGAAAGACTAACAGCGCATGAGGATGACAGGACTTTGGCCGAAGCGATTGTTGCCATGGCGCAGTCAATTGGTCTCAGTGTGATAGCTGAGGGCGTCGAAACTCAGGAACAACTGAGTATATTAAAGGGTTTTGGTTGTGAAGAAATGCAAGGTTTTTTGTATAGCGTTCCGCTAACCGCTGAGAAATTTACAGCGCTGCTGCAAGATAATCATATCGGTGAAGCAGGCTCAAGGTAATTACGCAAACTGATGGAAATAACGTAGAGTAAGTTTGCTGCCCAGAATAGGGCGTCATCGGGTATAATTTCGCGCTTTTCTTTTGCGGAAATTTCCTATGCTGCAGGTCAGCGGCCTTTATTGCGAACGTGGCGATAGACAATTACTGAATGGCTTAAGTTTTTCCCTAGAGCCAGGTCAGTTGTTGCATGTTCGAGGCCCAAACGGTGCCGGCAAAACCAGCTTGCTAAGAATTATCGCAGGCTTGTTATTACCTACCGAAGGCGAGGTGCAGTGGTCTGGTAAGCCTGTTAAGCAACAGCGCGAAGAATATCATCAAGAATTGCTCTACCTGGGGCACCTGGATGGCGTGAAAGGTGATCTCACCGCCATCGAAAACTTACGCATAGATAGTCAATTACAAGCCGCGCAAGCTTCAGAAGAGGCGATGGTTTCTGCGCTAGCCAAAATGGGCCTGGCAGGTTTTGAGGATGTCTATGCTAAACAGCTCTCCCAAGGGCAGCACCGGCGTGTTGGTTTATGTCGTTTATTGCTCAGCAAAGCTAAATTATGGGTGCTAGATGAGCCTTTTAACGCACTTGATGTTAAAGCTGTGGCCATGCTTGCTAGCCTGATTGAGGCGCATTTAGACGCTGGTGGGATGGCGCTATTGACCACTCACCAAGACGTACCGCTTGCTGAGCGTTATGTCCGCGAAATTACCTTAGGTAAGGCCTAGTGGGTATTTTCGGCACAGTATTACGGCGAGACCTGACCCTCGGGTTGCGGCGTCGTGCGGATATGCTGATGACCTTATTCTTTTTTGTCATCGTTACCAGCTTATTTCCGCTGGCGATGACCCCGGAGCCAGAAATCCTCAGAAAGATGGGGCCTGGAGTCATATGGGTGGCGGCCTTACTGGCATCTTTGCTTTCGCTTGAGCGACTGTTTGGCGCTGATTTTGTCGATGGTACGCTGGAACAAATGTTGATGTCGCCGTTTTCCACTTCATTAATCGTTTTTGCCAAAGTAGTCGCCCATTGGCTGGTAGCAGGCTTGCCTTTAGTGCTAATTTCACCACTTTTAGCCCTTCAATATGGTTTAGATGGCCAGGGCACCTGGATTTTGATCGGTACATTATTACTGGGAACCCCCATATTAAGTTTGCTCGGCGCGGTAGGGGCTGCCCTGACCCTGGGTCTGCGTGGTGGTGGGGTATTGATATCGCTTTTGGTGTTACCTTTATTTGTACCCGTGTTGGTATTTGGTGCTGGCGCCGTCGGCAATGCCGTGGTTGGCATTAGTGTGGTGGCAAATTTCGCTTTTTTAGGCGCAATGTTGATATTAGCGCTCATGTTAACGCCCTGGACCGTAGCCGCAGCACTACGAATTTCGATAGAATAGCGGGTTCGAAAGAGTAGTCTTATAAGGTCTATGAGTATCAATTGGTTCAAATACGCCTCGCCGGTCAGTTTTTATCCGCTAGCTGGCAAGATGATCCCCTGGTTTGCCATACCAGCCTTAATATTAGGTGTGATTGGCATCGTCATGGGCTTGTTTGTTTTGCCTGCAGATTTTAAGCAGGGCGAGTCATATCGAATTATATTCATTCACGTGCCGGCGGCCTGGATGTCTATGGTGATTTATTTAGCCATGGCATTTTGGTCAGTGATTGGGCTTATCTGGAATTCACGACTGTCATTCATGATGGCGACAGCGCTGGCGCCAACAGGTGCGATATTTTGTTTTTTAGCTCTGTGGACGGGTGCTTTATGGGGTAAGCCGACATGGGGTACCTACTGGGTGTGGGATGCAAGACTGACCAGTCAGTTGATTCTGCTATTTATGTATTTAGGCTATATTGCGCTGCAGGCGGCGATTGAAGACCCTCGTCGCTCAGCACGTGCCAGTAGCTTATTGGCGATTATTGGTGCTTTTAACGTCCCGATTATTTATTTTTCGGTGAAATGGTGGAATACCCTGCACCAGGGCGCTTCTGTGACACCCACCAAATCAGAAATGGCCGATTCAATGCTGTCTGTCATGCTAATTATGGCCATCGCTGCGTGGCTGTATTCCATCGCTGTGGTGCTTAAGCGCGTGCGCTGTGAAATCCTCGAAAGAGAGCGTCACGCAGCTTGGGTTAACGAACTCAATGATAAAAAGCTTGATGCTAGTCCTGAGGTTGCGTGATGGAGGGGTTAATGGGCTTTTTAGATTATGGTAAGCACACCTGGTATATCTGGGGTTCGTATGCCGTGTTCGCGGTGTTTATTATCGGTGAATTGATACAGTTGAGCCGCCGTAAACGAACCATCTGGCAGCGCTTGAGTCGTATAAATCGAATGAAATCTGGAGAAAATAACAATGAAAGCTAGGCAAAAACGCACATTATTGGTGTTTGGGGGCTTGGCAGGAGTCGCTGTAATTGCTGCTCTAGTAGTAGTGGTACTGCAAAACCAGGTATTCTTCTATTCGCCATCTGATGTGGTGGCCGATAAAGCGCCGCAAGGCAGTCTATTTCGTATGGGTGGCCTAGTTGAAGTAGGTAGTGTCGAGCGCGAAGACGATGGTCTTACCGTGCATTTTAATGTCACCGATAATGCCCAGGTGGTGCCCGTGACTTATACTGGCATCTTGCCAGATTTATTTTCTGAAGGCCAAGGCGTGGTTACTCAGGGTACGCTCGATTCGTCGGGCCGTTTTACCGCCTCAGAAGTATTGGCCAAGCATGATGAAACCTATATGCCGCCAGAAGTGGCCGAGGCCTTAGAAATGGCTAAAGGCGGTGACGGTGGACAGCAGCCTATGCCCGGTACATCTAGCTTAGTTCAGTAAGCGCCAAGCGATAATAACGATACGATTTAGGAAGACTTCTATGAGTGCACAAAGCCTGTTACCTGAAATTGGCCATTATTCATTAATCCTGGCTTTGGGCATTACCCTAGCACAGGCATTTTTCTCATTGGTCGGCGCGCAAACGGGTAAGCTGGCATGGGTGGCGTTTTCTCGTCCATCAGCCAAGGCACAATTTAGTTTCGTTTTTATCGCTTACCTGTGCTTGACCTGGGGTTTTGTTAGCGACGATTTTTCTATTCGCTATGTCGCTGAGCATTCTAATTCCCTAATGCCTATTGCTTATAAGATCGCCGGTGTATGGGGAGGTCACGAAGGCTCGCTACTACTGTGGATGCTGATGCTCTCAGGTTGGACACTGGCCGTTGCTTTATGGAGTGGCCAGTTACCAGACGATATGGTTGCCAGAGTATTAGGTGTGCTCGGTATCGTATCAATCGGCTTTTTGTTGTTCATCTTATTCACATCAAACCCTTTTGAACGCTTGTTTCCAGCGGCACTAGAAGGGCGTGATCTTAACCCACTATTGCAAGACCCTGGTTTGGTGATTCATCCGCCCATGCTTTATATGGGGTATGTTGGTTTTTCAGTGGCATTCGCTTTTGCTATCGCAGCGTTAATTAGTGGCCGATTAGATGCTGCTTGGGCGCGTTGGTCACGTCCATGGACAACCGTAGCTTGGGCGTTCTTAACCATAGGTATTGCGCTGGGTAGCTGGTGGGCCTATTACGAGTTAGGTTGGGGTGGCTGGTGGTTCTGGGATCCGGTGGAAAATGCTTCATTTATGCCGTGGTTGGTAGGGACTGCCTTAATCCATTCATTAGCGGTAACAGAAAAACGGGGCACATTTAAGAGTTGGACAGTGTTGCTTGCAATCTTCGCATTTTCATTAAGTTTGCTCGGTACTTTCTTGGTTCGTTCAGGCGTACTGGTTTCAGTGCATGCTTTCGCAACTGATCCAACACGTGGTTTTTATGTTTTAGCTTTCTTGGTAGTGGTAATTGGTGCGTCCTTATTGCTTTATGCATGGCGGGCTGGTTCCGTAGGCTTAGGTGGTAAATTTGATATGGTATCGCGAGAAACCAGCCTATTAGCCAACAATATCATTATGGTGGTGGCCGCCGCCGCAATTTTATTAGGCACGCTTTATCCGTTGATTGTTGATGCCTTAGGTTTCGGTAAAATTTCTGTTGGGCCTCCGTACTTCAACGCGATCTTTATTCCACTGATGGCTGCGGCTGTCGTAGTAATGGGTGTCGGCCCGTTGATGCGGTGGAAAAAAGATTCGGCGATTGAGTTAGGTAAACGCGTAAAAGTTGCGGCTATTGTTAGTTTTGTTGTGGCAATGTTTTTGCCGTTTACGATGGAAGGGTTCTCGCTAGGCGCTAGCTTTGGTTTATTGCTGTCGTTCTGGATCTTTACTACGGCGGTTTACGGTATTTCTACACGCTTGGCTAAGCGTGCGTATGAGGGTTCGTTTAGCAAGCGCGTTGCATCCTTAGGTAAGTCCTATTGGGGGCAACAACTAGGTCATATTGGTTTTGCGGTAACCATTGTTGGTGTCACCATGGTATCGCATTACGAAATCGAGCGTGATGTACGCATGGACGTGGGCGATACGGTCGACGCAAGAGGTTATACCTTCCGGTTTGATGGTGTAGTTGATGTACAAGGTCCTAACTACGTTGCCAAACGCGGTGTGATTCAAGTGTTGAATGATGACAGCAAGCCAGTTCGCGAACTCAATCCTGAAAAGCGCGTTTACACCGTGCAAACCATGCCTATGACCGAAGCCGCGATTCATACGAATCCGCTGCGTGACCTCTACGTTTCTTTGGGTGAACCAGTTAGTGGTGGCGCCTGGAGTGTGCGTGTTTACTACAAACCATTTGTAGTTTGGCTATGGGGTGGCGCGGGGCTGATGGCCTTGGGTGGCTTCTTAGCAGTCAGTGATCGGCGTTATCGTATTCGTGCTAAAAAAGGTGTGAAGCAAAAAGATGGCGCTCTATCATCAGCTGGATCGGCAACTGGTAATCCAGCAACCGAAGGCGCGATGTCTTTCGAGGCTAAGCAGTGAAATTAAAGCATTTATTGCCGCTAGGTATTTTCATTGGCCTAGTTGTTTTTTTAGCGGTTGGCTTAACGCTTGACCCGCGCAAACTGCCCTCTACTAAGATAGATAAGCCGGCGCCTGATTTTCGTTTAACGCAGTTGTTAGATGAAAACAAAACATTGTCGCCGACTGATCTAAAAGGCCAGGTGTATTTGTTAAACGTGTGGGCGTCTTGGTGTGTCGCATGTCGGCAAGAGCATCCCTTGTTAATGGAGCTAGCTAAGAGTGGTGCTATACCTATTTATGGTTTGAATTATAAAGATGTGCCGCAACCGGAAGATCCGTTCGATCATCCTAAACGCGCTAACGCGGAACGTTTCCTTACTTTACTAGGTAACCCTTATACGGCCAGCGCTTACGATGAAGATGGTCGTGTAGCCATAGATTATGGTGTTTACGGTGCCCCAGAAACGTTTTTAATCGATAAACAAGGCGTTATTCGCTATAAACATATTGGCCCGCTAACGGGTGAAGTATTGGTTAACGACATTCTGCCCATGGCGAAGAATCTGGAAGGCTAATGCGTACACTTGTTTTCTTACTGCTACTAGCAATGACAGCTTCGCCAGTTTTCGCCAAAGAGGCTGTACCTATGGCTGAAAACCCAATTATTGAAGCACGTATGTTGGCTTTGTCTGAAGAGCTGCGTTGCGTGGTTTGCCAAAATGAATCTCTGGCGGGTTCTCAAGCTCCTTTGGCGCAAGATTTACGACAAGAAATTCGAGAGATGATGGAAGCCGGAATGAGTGACCATCAGATTGTTGAGTTTTTTGTCGAACGTTATGGTGACTTTGTTTTATATAATCCACCTTTGAAACCAGTCACTTATTTATTATGGTTTGGCCCAGCAGTTTTATTACTGCTGGGTTTTATTGCCGTGATACTTACACTTCGAAAACGTCGGGCTAGCGAAGCCGCTGCACTCAGCGCGGAAGAACATCGTCGTGCAAAAGAACTACTGGATGTTGGAGCTAGTAAAGAATGATTGGTTTTGGGATAGCCGTCGCGGTGTTAACCGTGGTGGCCTTGTTGATTTTATTGCCACCGCTTTTGCGTGTGCGCGAAAAAGAAGAAATTTCTCGTCAAGGGCTTAATGTTTCTGTTTATCAAGATCAATTACAAGAACTGGAAAACGATTTAGCCAATGGTTTGATCAGTCAAGAATCTTACGAACAAGCCAAACAAGAAATTGAAGCGGGTTTATTGGGTGATGTGGCGACACCTGATGACCAAATCAAATCTGTTCAGGGTAGTTCCACTTCAGCGATTGTTGTGGCTTTGTTCTTGCCGTTGTTTGCAGGATTTGTCTATTTTCAGTTAGGCGAGCCCGAGTCGCTGAGCGAAAAAGAAATTAGTGCGACAAGCTTACAGTTTCAGTCACAAGAGCAGTTGCAAGAAATTGTTTCTGACTTAAGAAAAGCTGTGTTAGAGAATCCCGAAGATGGTGAGACTTGGACAGTATTGGCAAGAGCACATTTGATGTTGGGTGAATTTCCACAGTCGATTAGTGCGTTTAAAGAAGCCGAGAAACATGTCTCACCAGATGCTCAATTTTTTGCTGATTTGAGTGACGCAACAGCGATGGCCAATGGCGGCAATATGCAGGGCGAGCCGGTGCGTTTATTACGTCAGGCTATAGAGCTTGATCCAAACAATGAAAAAGCTTTGTGGCTATTTGGTACCGCGGCGTTTGAATCGGGTGACCTGGAAGCAGCTTTGGTACCTTGGCGTCGCTTACACGACTTATTGCCAGTGGGCTCCGAGTCGGCTACAACGATGGCAGCCAATATCAAAGAAGTAGAGCAGATGATTGCCAATGCTGACACTGCGCGGCTATCGCCTAATCAGGCGCGCGTTGGCGGTACCATTGCGATAACCGATGAGCTTAAAGCCGAGGCGTCTCCTGAAACCGTTATATTTATTTTTGCCATTGGTGGTAGTGAGGATTCACGCGTGCCGCTTGCTGCAATGCGCGCGACCGTCGCTGAGTTACCGTTAGCGTTTGAGCTTGATGACAGCATGGCCATGATTCCAGCGATGCGTTTATCAAATGTTTCTGAAGTGGTATTAACCGCAAGGGTATCGCATTCGGGTGATGCGATAGCTGCCAGTGGTGATCTGCAAGGTGTGCTAGAAGGCGTTAAAGTGGGTACGCTAGATAATCAGTTGCTTATTGATACCATTATTCCATAGTTTTTTGTCGGTCTTTAGCCGTCACATAATGCTAAAGACTTGGCTGACGCTAAGTCCTTATAATATTCACTTTTACAAGGGCCATTTCCAATGGACGATTTAATTTCAGTAGGCGTGGTCGGCGCGACGGGTTATACCGGCGTAGAACTATTACGTTTATTAGCCGGACATCCTGGTGTGGATCTGCGTGTAGTGACTTCGCGTAGTGAAGCGGGTCGTCCAGTCGCTGATCTATTTCCCAATTTACGTGGTCATATCGATTTACGTTATGTTGCGCCGGATATCGATGATTTGGCTGAGTGTGATGTCGTATTTTTTGCGACACCTAATGGCGTAGCGATGACTATGGTACCCGAGCTTCTGGACGCTGGCGTTAAGGTCATTGACCTTGCAGCGGATTTTCGTTTACAAGATGCCGATGAATGGGAACACTGGTATAAAATGGAACACGCTTGCCCAGATTTGCTGGAAGAGGCGGTTTACGGCCTACCCGAAATCAATCGCGAATTGATTACCGAAGCACGCTTAGTGGCTAACCCAGGTTGTTATCCCACTTCTGTACAGTTGGGTTTCCTGCCGCTGGTAGAGCAGGGTTTAGTCGATGTAGAGCATTTAATTGCTGATACTAAGTCTGGTGTCAGTGGTGCAGGGCGCAAGGAAAACATGGCTACTCTGTTGACCGAAGCCAGCGAAAGTATGAAAGCCTATAACGTCGATGGCCACCGTCATCTACCTGAGATTAGTCAGGGACTCAGCAGCGTCAGTGACTCAGCGGTTGCGCTTACCTTTGTACCGCATTTAACACCGATGATTCGCGGTATTCACGCTACTTTATATGCAGACCTGATTGTCGAGGATCTTGATCTGCAAGAACTGTATGAAGATTATTATATCGACGAGCCCTTTGTTGACGTGTTGCCGCCGGGTCATCATCCCGAGACACGATCCGTACGCGGATCGAATGATTGTCGTATCGCTGTATTTCAACCGCAGGGTGGCGATGTTGTGGTGGTGACCTCAGTTATCGATAATCTCGTTAAAGGTGCTGCTGGTCAGGCCGTTCAAAATATGAATATCATGTTTGATTTTGAGGAAAACTGTGGGCTTGAAGCCGTCGCGCTAATACCTTAGTCGCTGGTGAGACCGCCAAATACTTGACTAAATTGGTCAAGATTTATACAATTCCCTCTTCGAATGAAAGGATTTTCCCGTGGAAGCCACCAATATCAACGCCGAAACCGCTGCCGATGCGCCATTAGTATTTACTGATAATGCTGCAAACAAGGTTAAGCAGCTTATCGAGGAAGAAGGTAACGACGCGTTAAAACTGCGCGTATTTATTAGCGGTGGTGGTTGCTCTGGTTTTCAGTATGGTTTTACTTTCGACGAAGCGGTTAATGAGGGTGACACTGAAGTTGAAAATACGGGCGTCACGTTATTGATCGATCCAATGAGTATGCAATATCTCATGGGCGCTGAGATCGATTACAAAACCGGCATCGAAGGCGAACATTTCATTATCCGAAATCCAAATGCTACAACTACGTGTGGCTGTGGTTCGTCGTTCTCAGTCTAACTTATTTGCTCGGCCGAGCAATTTTTCCTAATATAACTTTTTTATTTGCGCCGGTAACGCTAGGTAGGTTCCCGCTTAAGTTATTGATGCATCGATAAGCCAGCCAGGCAAATAGAATCGCTTCCATAAAATCTGGATCGATGCCGTAATCACTGCTATTACTAATTTGTGCGTCGGGTAATTCAGTCTGTATTCGTTGCAGTAAATTTGAATTATGACTACCACCGCCGCAGACGATTAACTTATTACAGTTAGTCCCATAAAGCTTAATATCGTTAGCAAGGCTTTCCGCGGTTAACTGACACAGTGTTGCTTGTACGTCTTCTGATTTGATTGTCTTATGTTGTTCTAATTTCTCTTCAAGCCAATGTCTATTAAAAAGCTCTCTACCCGTGCTTTTTGGTGGAGTTAGTTTGAAATAGTCATCATCTAATAATTGCTTAAGCAAGGGTTCGTTTACCGTTCCGGTCGCAGCCCACACACCATTTTGGTCATAGGTTTTGCCAAGGTGTTTGTTAATCCAATAATCCATTAGACCGTTGGCGGGTCCCGTGTCAAACCCTGTTACTGCTTGAGATAAATCCTTAGGCAAAATACTGATATTGGCGATACCACCTAGATTTGCAACTACTCTGTCTTCTGCTTGGCTACGTAAAAGGTGGTCATGAATTGCTGGTGCTAGAGGTGCACCTTGGCCACCTGCGGCAATATCAGCACTACGAAAGTCGTGTACTACCGATATCTTCGTAGCGTTAGCTAGATTCTGTGCATTGCCTATTTGCAAGCTAAAAGGTGGGGATGTTGTTAATGAATGATTAACGGTTTGGCCGTGATTGCCGATGGCGATAATATCTTCACTGCTCAGTTTATTAGCTTGTAGTAAGTCTAATACCATATTTATGTAGCATTCGGCGAGCTGTTGATCGAGTTCTTTTACTTCTTCAACAGAATTGGGTTGCAGTGCACAGGCAGTGAGTACATTCTTTCTAAGATTCTTAGAGAAAGGAACTGATAGAGTATCGATACAGTGGAGCTGGTCATTATTAATATCGACTAAGGCAGCATCAATGCCATCTGCACTGGTGCCAGACATTAGGCCGATATAATAACCAGAAAAAGTGTTTTGACTCATTTAGCCATTATGCCGTGGCTGGCGGCAGGCAGTGAATGGTAAAAGCAATAAGTGACTAGTCTAATTATCTGCACTCGCAAGTGCTGTTAGGCTGAGCTCGTCAAGCCGTGCCATCAAAGATTGTGTTTTCTCTTGAAAATCGGCTAAGTAGGCTTTTTTGATTGGTGCAGCGCTAGGTAACTTTACGGTTAAAGGGTTGCGATGTACACCGTCGACGCGGAACTCGTAGTGCAAATGTGGCCCTGTAGCCAAACCTGTTTTGCCAACAAAGCCTATTACATCACCTTGTTTTACCGTTTTACCAGAGGTAACGCCTTTTTTATAGTTAGATAAATGCGCATAAAGCGTCGTGTATTTACTGCCATGTTGTAACACCACTGTTTTGCCGTAGCCGCCTTTAGTACCGCGAAAAGTGACTTTTCCGTCAGCAGTAGCTCTGATTGGCGTTCCTGTAGGGGCAGCGTAATCAACGCCTTTGTGGGCGCGAATGCGATTTAGCACGGGGTGTCTGCGCTTCAGGTTGAATCTAGAACTAACACGAGCAAATTCAATTGGGGTACGTAAAAAAGTGGACCGTAGTGACCGGCCTTCTGGTGTGTAATAGGCGGTACGATTATCGGCGTCGGTATATCTTAGAGCACGGTAGGTCTTGCCCTGATTAACAAATTCCGCGGCAATAATATCTCCATCACGGATTTTTTTGCCCTCGCGATACACTTCTTCGAATATCACAGTGAATTGGTCGCCAGTACGAATATCTAAAACAAAGTCGATATCCCAGCCAAAAATACTAGCTAACTCCATTGTCAGGTTAGTGGACAATCCGGCGTTTTTGGCGGCAAGAAATAGTGAAGAGTTGATGGTACCAGTGCTGGTTTTTATTTTATGCTCTAAATCATGATAGATGATTAACGCGTCAAACTGGCCTAAATTATTGCGAACATCGAGTGTTCGCTCGTAATCTAATTCATAACGTAATTGTTTAAGTTCGCCGTTTTCTACACCAACATTTAAGACATCACCAGGGTGCAGTTGTGTTAGCCGATCTGTTTCTTCGCCAACAGAAACTAGCTCAAATACCTGTTTGGGACTGACGCCCATACGATCCAAAATTAAAGCAAGGCTATCACCGCTTTTGACCTTGACCGGCTCTAATTCAGGGCCTGATCTGAGGTCTTCGGGCTGAATGAGTGCACTGAAGGTTTCATCAACTTCTTCAACGAGCTCAACGGTGCTGGTTACAGCCGCAGCTACAGGAACAGTTTCAGGCTCAAATGATGCAGTATTCGGACTAATGCTGGCGACGGTTATTGTTTGTTCTCGAGCCAAATCTACAGCTGCTGTTTCTAGGGTACTTGATACGTTGCTCGAATCGAGAGTATCTGCATGTGCTGGTTTTGCCAGCGACAAAGAAATCAGTTTAATATCGCCGTCAGATTGAGAAAGCTCGCTATCATAGATAGCACTTTTTGAAGTATCACTGCGGCTCACCGCTTCGTTTGGCGATAGAATCATTGCTAAGGCCAAAGCAGAAACGCCGACAGTAAACAGCAGCCAATGAGGTAGATGTTTTAACATATCTGGGTTATCGGCAGCGCCTTCAACCCATTGATCATGTAAGTTTTTGTTCGAAATCGTCCTGTCCCCCAACAGTGAGCATCCAACGTGCGTTAAAATAGCCGTATGCCTTTAACGCGTCAATGCTATATCTTGTATTTTCGGCATATATCAACAAATATGTGTGACGAAATGCACATTTTAAGCCATTGAACCGCTAAAATCCCCCGAAATTTACCTAATTACAACGTTTTATGGTGGAAAATGTCGTTTACACAAGCCCTTGAGAAGATTGAGCGAGGAGTTTCGGAAATATTGGTTCGTGATGAGCTAATAGAAAAGCTCAAATTGGATAGACCTCTTAGAATTAAGGCGGGTTTTGACCCCACTGCACCAGATTTGCACCTTGGCCACACCGTTTTGTTGCAAAAACTGCGGCGTTTTCAAGAGCTCGGTCACGAGGTGACTTTTCTCATTGGTGATTTTACCGGCATGATCGGTGATCCTACAGGTAAAAGTGTTATGCGTAAGCCGCTGACACGAGAGCAGGTAGAGGAAAATGCCAAGTCTTATGCCGACCAGGTTTTTAAGGTGCTAGACCGCGACAAGACGAAAGTGCGTTTTAATTCGGAGTGGATGGATAAAAAATCCGCAGCCGATATGATCTTGCTAGCTTCACGGCACACGGTGGCGCGGATGTTAGAAAGGGATGATTTTACCAAGCGCTATCAAGCTGGGCAGTCAATAGCCATTCACGAATTCATGTATCCCTTGGTGCAAGGCCAGGATTCGGTAGAGCTAGAAGCAGATGTAGAACTAGGCGGTACCGATCAAAAATTTAACCTGCTGGTTGGCAGAGAACTGCAAAAGCAAGCCGGTCAAGCACAGCAGGTAGTCATTACCTTGCCGCTTTTGGTTGGCTTGGATGGTGTTAACAAGATGTCTAAATCGCTGGGTAACCATATTGGCATCGATGAACCACCGAACGATATGTTTGGCAAGTTAATGTCAGTGTCTGATGAACTGATGTGGGATTACTTTGAATTGCTTTCTGATAGGTCTAGTGATGATGTTGCTGAGTTAAAGCGTAGATCCGAATCAGGTGAGGAAAACCCGCGTAATATAAAAGTAAGTCTTGCGCAGGAATTAGTCACTCGTTTTCATGACCTAGCAGCTGCGGAGTCTGCCTTAAAGGATTTTGAAACACGTTTTAAACAAGGTGCTATTCCAGAAGATTTGCCTGAGTTGCAATTATCAAGTGCAGCACCTTTACCCATCGCTAATTTGCTCAAGGAGGCAGGCTTGACTGCAAGTACCTCAGAATCGATGCGGATGATTAAGCAAGGTGCGGTAAAAATCGACGGTGAGAAGATCGAGAACCCGAAACTTGAGATTGCCTTAGACAGTGAAAATATTTATCAGGTAGGTAAGCGTAAATTCGCAAAGATTCGTTTAGAGCAATCGAGTTAAATGTATCGCAATCCGGCGCCTCGTTGGCGCCGGGTATTTATTGAGTTACTTATTGCGACAGAATAGCCACGCTATAGTTAATGGCGCCGGATCTAAAAGAGGTATCGACATAGAAGTCGGGTGTGCCGGTAAACGAGCTGGTAAACACAGCCGCACCATTATGTCGGTATTCGATCAAGCCAGCATTGACGAAGATGGAGATGACATCACCCTGTG
>CAZTYM010000009.1:0-71664 GCA_964617475.1 uncultured Thiotrichales bacterium | reverse complement strand
AGGAGTTTAAAATGAATAAGAAGCTTGTTGCAGTAGCAGTTGCTTCAGCAGTAGCCGCCCCAATGGCCGCTAGCGCTGATAGCAGCTTGACAATATACGGTGGTACCGGCGTCGCTATCGAAGCGATTGACAATGATGTAACTGATGCACTTGCTGTTAACAGTAACCACTCAGCGATCGGGTTTGAAGGTAGTACTGACGTAAACAGTAGTCTTGCTGCTGTTTTCCACTGGGATGCGTTTGTGTCACTTGATGCACCTGGTGGGGCTGGTGTTGCTGGTGGTTTGATCGGTGGCGGCCGGGATGGCTGGGCCGGTGTTCGCGGTTCTTTCGGTACGGTTGCTCTGGGTTTTCAAGGTCGCCCTTGGAAAACCTTATCACATGCTTTAGATCCATTTGAAGGTACGATTGCTGACTATAGCTCAGTATTAGGTCGTGTTGGTCAAGCACTTGACGAAGACGGAGATCCCGTCGGTGGTGATGGCTTCGACACTGGTATTGGTAATTCAATCATCTGGTTTGGTCCTAACATTAACGGCTTTACCTGGCACATCCAGTATGGTGCTGAGGAACGAGAAGATGGCCCTAATAACTTTGGTCTTCAAGGTAACTATAGCAACGATCAATTCTTAGTTGGTTTATCGTTCGACCAGAACGAGGGAACTGGTGATGCTGAGGACGAAACAGCTATTAAACTGGTTGGTAGCGTTAACTTCGGTTCTGCATTTACATTGACTGGTGCATTTGAATCGTTAACAGATGCTGGTGGAGTAGATGGTTTTGATAGAGACGCATTTTGGTTAGCAGGTACGCTGAATGTTGGTTCAGGTTCCATTCGTGCTGCTGTTACCATAGCTGATGATAATGACTTAGTAGACGACTCATCTGGTAGTCAATTTAGTGTTGGTTACTTTGGTAACCTTACTGAAAACTCGCACTGGTATGCCATCTTTTCAGCAATCAGTAATGACGATAACTCTAACTACGGCTTCCGTTCTGATCCTAGTACTTCTAACTTTGATAGTTCGCTGACTGGTGTTGCTGATAACGATAGCACCGCTATCGCTGTGGGTATTAAATACAACTTTGCTGCAGACTTAATCTAAAGCATAGTTTTACTGATGTAGTTTAATAATAATAAAACAGCAGTAATACTGAACGGGCCTCATTGAGGCCCGTTTTTTATTGGCTACTTTTTTCTATCGCCTAAAACTCATTATCTATGCAGCACTCTTGCTGAGCTTTGCCAACAGCGCTTGCTTTTCTTTATTTGCCGCTTCACCAACCAAACAGAACCCAACTAACTTACCATCCAAATCAATGGCTTCTAGCTTTACGCCTTGCTCAATGGCTATGGTTTTCGTATTAATGCCCTCTCCAGTAAGGCTACCCGCAAGCACAACTGGGTGTTGGCTGGTTTTTACTATTACCGGCATTATGGGATAGCTGACACTTGTTGGTTCACCTGTGATGGTTTTCGCCAAAGCCCTTGCACTATGCATAATAGGCATCACATAGGGCAGCACCTGTCCATTGATTTCTGCGCAATCACCTAAGGCATAAATAAATTCATCATTTGTTTGCATTAGGTCATTAACGACGATACCTCTATTACAGGTCAGTTCTGCCGCCTTAGCTAAAGCGATATTTGAGCGCAAACCAATTGCAGAGAGCACCAGGTCTGCAGTAAAACTGTCGCCATTTTTTAGCGTGATTTTGTAGCCTTTTTCTGCACGGTCCAATTGATCTATTGTGGTTTCTAAATGCCAAACTACGCCCTGCTGCTCTAAGGCCGCTTGCAAGTTTTTACCCGCCTCGGCTGGAATGAGTGTGTCTAGCGGTGTCTCGCCTAGTCCAATGACATCTACTTTTATTCCCTGGCTAGCTAAATCATTTGCGAACTCGCAACCGATCAAACCTGCACCAACAATAGCCACCCTTTTTACTTTATCTGTGAGCTTTTTGCGAAATAGCGCATAGTCATCGAGATGATTAATCGATAACATATCGTCGCTGGCATTACCCTCAAATGGGATACGAATAGGCTCTGCACCTACCGCTAAAACCAGCTTCTCATAGTCAACCGCTTTGCCATCAGTAAAAACACACTGCCGATTTTGCCTATTTATTTCCATCACCTGAGTGTTGGCATGTAGCTTAATATTAAGCTGTGACGACATTTTTTCTGCCGGTGTCATGACTAGCGATTGTGCATCCTTACCTTGCGCTAGTGCGGTAGACAGCATCGGTTTCGAATAGAAATCCGCTGAATCCTGACTGATTAATGTAACAGACGTTTCTTTATCTATTTTTCTAAACTCTCTGGCCAAGGTATAGCCAGCAAGACCGCTCCCTACAATTGTCAACGTCGACATGGTTTTCTCGCTTTTATAAGGTGATTGAATTTAACTTACGCTACCACATATTGAATAGTACAAGGTGATTCTTCTCCCTTTGCCCTGGAACATATTTCACGTAAACTTCGCGCCACAATACGCCTTTTTGGATTATGGATACACTATGACTGACAGCAATAACAAAGACATTCAACATCGATCGTTAATTATTTTAGGTTCCGGCCCCGCCGGTTACTCAGCAGCTGTTTATGCTGCACGTGCCAACCTAAACCCTATGCTGATTACAGGCATCGAACAAGGTGGCCAATTAACCACCACGACCGACGTCGATAACTGGCCTGGTGATAATGATGGTGTTCAAGGTCCTGAACTGATGGAGCGCATGCGTAAACACGCTGAGCGTTTTGATACAGAGATTGTTTTTGATCATATTCATACCACTAATCTGGGGCAGCGCCCTTTTCGTTTAGAAGGCGATTCTGGGGTCTATACCTGTGATGCGCTAATTATCGCCACGGGTGCATCAGCAAAATATTTAGGCCTGGAATCGGAGGAAGCATTCAAAGGGCGCGGCATTTCTGCATGCGCTACTTGCGACGGTTTTTTCTATAGAAACAAAAACGTTGCCGTCATTGGTGGCGGAAATACGGCGGTTGAAGAAGCCTTATATCTGTCAAATATTGCTTCAAAAGTCACCGTTGTGCATCGTCGTGATCAGTTTCGCTCGGAAAAAATCCTCTCAAATCGCTTGCTTGGCAAGCAAGAAGAAAACGTAAATATTCAATGGAATCATGTACTTGACGAAGTTTTAGGTGACGATACCGGCGTTACTGGCATGCGTATAAAAAACGTTGCAGATGATTCCACTAAGGAGCTTGATCTAAGTGGTATCTTTATTGCAATAGGTCATTCGCCAAACACACAAATTTTTGATGGTCAGCTTGAAATGAAGAATGGCTATATCACCGTCAAATCTGGGCTGGAAGGTGACGCAACCGCAACCAGCATACCCGGTGTGTTTGCTGCAGGAGATGTCGCGGACCAGGTGTACCGGCAGGCAGTAACGTCAGCTGGTGCGGGGTGTATGGCGGCCTTGGATGCTGAGAAATATTTGGAAGCACTTAATGCAAACAATTAACTGATATTCGTTGATGAATTCAGTTAACACCATGAGTAGTGAGGGGGAAACGATGCTACGACATGAGGAAGAAAGACGAACGGCGAGACGCATACAAGTGTCTTGCGATCTAGATTACAAAGAACAAGGTGGAAAAGTTACAAACAACGGTACCTTAAGTAATCTCAGTACCAGTGGCTTAGCTTTTGCGAGCAATGACTCTATCGCCAATGGTACATTGATCGATGTCAGACTAAACCCAGGCAATACCCTCATTCCACCTTTGGATGCGACAATTGAAGTACTACGTGTTGAAAGTGGCAGCGATAACCGTGGCTATAATATTGCTGGACGCATCACACAAATAAACCAGTAAACTCTTTATTAAAAGGGGTGATTCAACCGATCACCCCTTTTTCACATCTTACTTTTCTTCCTGCCAAGAGAAGGTATACTGAAGGCATGGAAGTCCGCTATTTGACTCAACTCAGTGATATAGACAAAGATCACTGGAATCAACTCAACCCTTGCAATAACCCTTTTCTCCGTTATGAGTTTCTTGAAGCAATGGAACGTCACCAATGTATCGGTGGTGACTCAGGTTGGGAAGCTCATCACATTAGTCTTTGGCAAAACTCAGAGCTAGTAGGTGCACTGCCCTTATATAGCAAACAACACTCCTGGGGAGAGTTTGTTTTCGATTTTGCTTGGGCAAATGCTTATGCTCAACATGGCTTAGAGTACTACCCTAAGTTAGTTAGCGCTATACCTTATACACCGGTATCAGGAGAACGCTTCCTTTGCAAAAATGGTGCTGTCGACATTAAGCAGAAGTTAATGGATGCCACTATCGACTACGCTAAGCAACAACAGTTTTCATCCTGGCATTGCCTGTTTCCTTTAGACCAGGCAGACATAGAACACAATGATGTGCTTGAGCGATGGGGCTATCAATTCCATTGGCAAAACCATAACTACCAAAGCTTCGAAGACTACCTAAACATGATGTCTTCATCGAAGAGAAAAAAAGTACGGCGTGAAAGACGGCGAATTGAAGAACAAAATGTGGAGGTACTCTACCTATCCGGCAAAGAGATCACTAATGAACATTGGCAAAGTTTTTATCAATTTTACCTATCCACATTTGCCAAAAAAGGTAACTTCCCGTCATTCACATTGGAATTTTTTCAAGAGCTTAGCGCAACACTCAGAGATCAAGTTTTATTGATTATGGCGCGTTATCAAGGCCGTTATGTCGCCGGTGCATTTTTTATGCGCAATGCTACGCATTTATACGGCAGACACTGGGGCTGCCTTGCGGAATTTCATAGCCTGCACTTTGAACTTTGCTACTATGCCGCTATCGAATATTGCATTGTAAATCAGTTACAATATTTAGAAGCTGGTGCTCAAGGTGAACACAAAATAAGCCGAGGGTTTTTACCAGTAAAAACACGATCCCTACATTGGATTGGACATGAAGGGTTTCGTCAAGCGATTGAAGAGTATTTGTCTCAGGAAAAGCGAGGTATTGAGCAATATATAGCTGAAGCAGCTTCACATTCGCCATTTAAGTCATCGCAATAACGAATCTCACGGACGGATTAAAATAGAAAGTAAGTCTTAAACATGTCGCTTACATTTAATAGTGCACCGTATTGGTTAGACCCTGAAAACATCGAACAGGCATTTCCAGATGTATCGCTTGCGACTCGCGAACCCAATGGGCTACTTGCAATCGGTGGCGACTTGTCACCAGTACGTTTATTAAATGCCTATCGTAAAGGAATATTTCCCTGGTTCGACAAAAATCAACCTATTTTATGGTGGTCTCCTAATCCTCGTGCAGTGCTTTTTCCGAACGAAATTCGTATTTCTCGTAGCTTAAGAAAGACGCTTAAAAAAAATCGTTTCACACTACGATTTGATAACGCTTTTGATGATGTGATTAATGCCTGTAGTCAACCTAGACAGTACAGCGATGATACATGGATAGACCCTCGCATAAAATCTGCTTATACCGAACTACATCGTTTAGGCTATGCGCATTCATCTGAAGCCTGGCTTGATGGAGAATTAGTCGGTGGTCTTTATGGTGTTGCTATAGGCCGAGTATTTTACGGTGAATCGATGTTCTACCGTGAAACCGATGCCTCAAAAATTGCCTTTGTAAATTTAGTAAATCACCTGCAACAGTGGCAATACGAATTAATAGACTGTCAGATGACGACAAATCATTTGGTCAGTCTTGGTGCCAAAGAAATATCGAGAAACGAATTTAGCCTACTTATCGAAAAATGGTGTCAGCGAGCGGCTCCCAAACAAGCATGGGAGCAAGCAAATGGAAATACGTGATATTTTGTTTTATAAAACCCTGCCTCATGAATGTGGTTATTTAGATAATCATTCTGCAACGAATGTCGTTCTAGACCCAAACTTCGAACCCTCTTCTGATCTTTATAGCCAGCTCGTTGCATCGGGTTTCAGACGCAGCGGTGAGTACGTATATAAACCACAATGTCATTCATGCAATTCATGTATTTCGTTACGCGTACCGGTTGAAGAAATCAAACTTAATCGTAACCAACGTCGCATTTGCAAACGTAACAGTGATCTTGACGTTATTCGTATGCGAGTGGAATATCACCCTGAACACTTCGCCCTTTATAGACGCTATACCGCAGCGCGCCATCCTGGTGGACCAATGGAACAACATAGCAAGACTGAATATATGGGTTTTCTGCGCTCTCACCGAATTGATACCAAGTTATTTGAGTTAAGGCTTAATGGAGAACTACTCGCAGTCGCGGTAACCGACTATCTCAGTGATAGCCTTTCTGCTGTATACACTTTTTATGATCCGGCGCATGCAAAACGCAGCCTCGGCATCTTTGCCATATTGCAACAAGTTTTTGAAGCAAAAAGTGTTGGCAAAACCTGGTTGTATCTAGGTTATTGGATAGAAAACTGCGACAAAATGCGTTACAAAACGTCATTTTTACCAACCGAAGCCTATATCGATGGCAGTTGGACTCGTTTCAATACAGCACAAGAACTTTCTATGCGTTATAATGGGGGTTTAAATAAATAATCTTAGTACCTAATGGCAAAAGAAGAACACATTGAAATGGAAGGAACCGTCGTTGAGACGCTTCCCAATACTATGTTCCGCGTAGAACTCGACAACGGACACATAGTTACTGCGCATATTTCAGGCAAAATGCGTAAAAATTATATTCGCATTCTCACCGGCGACAAAGTGACTGTTCAAGTAACACCTTATGACTTAAACAAAGGTAGAATTGTCTACCGCGCAAGATAATCTCCTACGCTTTGGCTTAACTCAACCTAAGCCTTTTCAGACACTACCTCATCCAGCTCTTCAAAACTAAATTCAAGGCCGTCATCGTTTGCACTGATTCTGACATGGCCACCATTGGCGAGTTTGCCAAATAAAAGTTCATCGGCTAATGGTTTTTTAATCTGTTCCTGAATAATTCTCGCCATCGGCCGGGCACCCATTTTCACATCATAGCCGTGCGTAGCTAACCAACTGCGTGCCTCTTTATCAATACTAAACGTCACTTTATGCTCATCGAGTTGATGTTCGAGTTCAATAATAAATTTATCAACAACCGAACCAATCGTTTTATCGTCAAGCGGCGCGAACTGAACAATAGCATCTAAACGGTTACGAAACTCTGGAGTGAACATGCGCTTGATCGCCTCCATACCGTCGGTACTGTGATCTTGCGTAGTAAAGCCAATTGATGATCGGCTCATCTCCTGCGCACCTGCATTAGTTGTCATCACTAATATGACATTACGAAAATCCGTTTTTCGGCCGTTGTTATCCGTTAACATGCCGTGATCCATCACCTGTAATAACAAATTGTAAACATCTGGATGCGCCTTCTCTATTTCATCAAGCAACAATACAGAATGCGGCTGTTTATTGACGGCATCCGTTAATAATCCACCTTGATCAAAACCAACATATCCGGGTGGCGCCCCTATCAAGCGCGATACCGTATGCCTTTCCATATACTCCGACATATCAAAGCGTATAAGCTCTATGCCCAACACATGAGCTAATTGTCGCGTGACTTCGGTTTTACCCACGCCGGTAGGGCCAGAGAATAAAAACGAACCGATGGGTTTTTCACCATCTCGCAAACCAGAGCGTGCCATCTTAATTGCGGTTACTAAGCTACCGATTGCCTGATCTTGACCAAAAACCAGTAACTTCAGATCGCGTTCTAAAGTCTTCAACCTGTCTTTATCGCTGGCAGAAACACTTTTGGCTGGAATTCTTGCCATCTTGGCTATAATTCGCTCAATGTCTTTAACGCCAACTGATTTTTTTCGTTTAGAAGCAGGCATCAGCTGCACACTAGCACCGGCTTCATCGATAACATCAATGGCTTTATCAGGCATATGGCGTTCGGTTAAGTAGCGATCCGCTAACTCCGCTGCGACACGCAAAGCATCTCGCGTATAACGTATACCGTGGTGCTCTTCAAAAGCACTGCGAAGTCCTTTGAGAATTTCAAAGGTTTCACTAACGCTGGGTTCAACCACGTCAATCTTTTGAAAACGCCTGGCTAAAGCCCGATCCTTTTCAAACACACCGCGATATTCCTGATAAGTCGTAGCACCAATGCATTTGAGTTCACCTGAGGCCAAACCTGGCTTGATCAGATTAGATGCATCCATAACGCCACCCGATGCGGCACCAGCACCGATGATGGTATGAATTTCATCGATAAATAATATTGATCCGGGTTCACTACGTATTTGTGCCAGCACCGCTTTCAAACGCTTTTCAAAATCTCCACGATATTTGGTGCCTGCCAACAAGGCACCAAGATCAAGCGTATATACAGTCGAATCGAGTAATACTTCAGGAACGTTTTCCTCAACAATCATCAGCGCAAGGCCTTCCGCCAAAGCCGTTTTCCCAACGCCTGCTTCACCAACAAATAATGGATTGTTTTTTCTACGACGGCATAGCACTTGAATAGCGCGTTCAATTTCACCTTTGCGTCCTACCAAAGGATCAATTTTTCCTTCCAAGGCCATTTCATTGAGGTTTGTCGCATAAGTTTCCAATGCTGACTTACTGCCTTCCTCATTATTTTCTGTGGTGGCAGGCTGTTCATAATCTGAACTTTCTTCTTCGCCATTACGCGAGACACCGTGTGATAAATAATTGACAACATCGAGTCGGCTGATACCTTGTTGCTTGAGTAAGTAAACTGACTGCGAATCTTGCTCGCTGTAGATTGCTACCAAAACATTAGCGCCAGTGACTTCGGCTTTACCGGATGATTGGACATGAAACACAGCGCGTTGTAGCACGCGTTGAAAACCCAGAGTGGGTTGGGTTTCTCGTGAATCGGACTCCGCCAATACTGGCGTCGTTTCCTCAACAAAGTAACGTAGGTCTTGTTTTAATACACTGAGGTCAGCCCCGCACGAGCTTAATACGCTAATGACCGAACCGTTGTCGAGTAACGCCAGTAGAAGGTGTTCTACAGTGATAAACTCATGACGATAATCGCGAGCTTCTTTAAACGCAGCGTTGAGAGACACTTCTAATTCTTTACTCAACATGCTCATTACTCCTGCTAATGCTAACTAGGCCTCTTCCATCACACACTTCAGAGGATGCTCATTTTCACGCGCATATTCACTGACCTGAACGACCTTTGTTTCGGCTACATCGCGTGTAAATACGCCACATACACCTTGACCACGTTGGTGAACATGCAACATAACCTGCGTGGCCTTTTCTTCGTTCATGCCAAAATACTGTTTTAACACTCTAACCACGAACTCCATAGGAGTATAGTCGTCGTTTAATAACAGCACTTTAAATAGCGGTGGCTTTTTTAACTTCGGTTTTGCCTCTTGCAAGGCCAAACCGTCTTCGCCATCGCTACCTATTAATTTTTTGTCGTCAGACATGCCTTGCCTCAATTGCCGTTTTTAACTGGCCGACAACCGCCGCGTTAACTCAAAAATAATCGATACCTTCAAATCTATATAGTGCCATTACTACATATTATCAATCACTGCTTGAGCAAAATCTGAACAACTCAGCAATGTTCCACCTTGCATAAGCCGTTCCAAATCATAAGTAACGGTTTTAGCTGAAATGGCGCCGGAAATCCCTGATATGACATTATCAGCCGCTTCCTTCCAGCCAAGATAACGCAACATCATTTCAGCAGACAATATTAAGGAGCTAGGATTCACTTTATCTTGACCGGCATATTTAGGCGCTGTGCCGTGTGTAGCCTCAAAAAAGCCGATACTATCTGATAGGTTTGCACCGGGTGCGATGCCAATTCCGCCAACCTGCGCGGCAAGCGCGTCGGATATGTAATCACCATTAAGATTCAGTGTTGCAATGACACTGTACTCTTTAGGGCGTAGCAGAATTTGCTGCAAAAACGCGTCAGCAATCACATCTTTAACGACAATTTCTTGACCCGTTTTGGGGTTTTTCATGACACACCATGGACCACCGTCTAGCTCAATTGCACCAAATTCTTCCTTAGCCAGATCGTAACCCCAGCTCTTAAACCCACCCTCGGTAAATTTCATAATATTGCCTTTATGCACCAAGGTGACCGAATCACGGTCGTTATCAATTGCATACTGAATGGCCTTTCTCACCAAACGTTGTGTCCCCTCTTTCGAAACGGGTTTGATGCCGATACTTGACGTTTCAGGAAAGCGAATTTTCTTCACCCCCATTTCGCCTTGCAGAAAGTCGATCACCTTCTTCACTTCGTCGGTTCCGGCTTCCCATTCAATACCGGCATAAATATCTTCGGAATTTTCGCGAAAAATGACCATATCAGTATGCTCAGGCTCGCGTAGTGGGCTCGGCGTACCTGCAAAATATCGCACGGGACGCATACAAACATATAGATCCAGCTGCTGACGCAAAGCCACGTTCAAAGACCGTATACCACCACCGACAGGGGTAGTCAGTGGGCCTTTGATGGCAACTTTGAATTCACGTACAGCATCCAGGGTTTCGTCAGGCAACCAGACATCATCACCATAGACTTTGGTGGCTTAGATCGGAAGAGCACACGCTGAACTCCAGACATCATCACCATAGACTTTGGTGGCTTTTTCGCCTGCATATATCTCCATCCAGGCAATTTTTTTATTGTCACCGTAAGCCTTGCTTACCGCCGCATCAACGACGTCACGCATTGCCGGGGTAATATCCACGCCAATACCATCTCCTTCAACAAATGGGACAATTGGCTTAGCGGGTACCTGCAACTCTCCTGCGTCAGAAACGCCTAATTTCTCACCTTCCGGTACTGTGATCTTGTCGTAAGCCATGGTTAAAACCCCTGTAAGTGACTAATAATGAAATACCCCTGCTGTTTCTACGATTCAGGGGAGAATAAACGAGTAAAAGGTTGATTTTAACAGGTTTTTCCTTAATCTGAATGAGCATAATTGATTTCAGCTTTGGCTATCATTTGCACCCGCTTTCTATAAAAATACGCCAAGGTGTATAGTAAGCTGCAATGAGATGGAATCCGCATGTCACCGTAGCAACCGTTGTATCGCGCGAAGAGCAATTTCTTTGCGTCAAAGAACACAGCAGAAAAGGGGAAGTTATTAACCAGCCTGCTGGTCACTGGGAAAAAGGTGAAACGCTTATCGAAGCGGCCCAGCGTGAAACTCTGGAAGAAACCGGCTGGCATGTTTCCATCTCGCATTTGATTAGCGTATATCAATGGCAACACCCGGAAAAAGATGAGACCTTTTTGCGTTTTTGCTTTGCCGCAAATTGTCTTGAACATGAGCCAACAAGAGAGCTCGATCCGGCTATAATTAGTGTTTGCTGGCTCAGCTATAAACAATTGCTCGATGCTCGACCAGCATGGCGTAGTCCGATGGTATTACGTTGTATCGATGACTTTATTAGTGGCCGAAACCACTCTTTGGATTTATTTGAATCCGTTTTGAATTAAGTACACCCAATGCAAACACCTAAGCGCATTATCGTTGCCATGTCTGGCGGCGTAGATTCATCTGTCAGTGCATTATTGCTAAAACAGCAAGGCCACGATATTTCAGGGCTTTTTATGAAAAACTGGGAAAATGAAGACCCAGATTCGCCTTGCACTGCCGAAATTGACCTGGGTGATGCCATTGGTGTCGCGGATAAGCTCGGCATCGAGATTGACGGCGAAAATTTTGCCGAAGAATACAGAACACACGTTTTTCAGCATTTTATCTCAGAACATGAAGCGGGACGTACACCTAATCCGGATATTCTTTGCAACAAAGAAATTAAATTCCGTGTTTTTCTCAACCACGCCCTAGGTAGGGGTGCTGGAAAAGTCGCTACCGGCCACTATGCCCGAATTGATAAAATTGACGATCGTTACCGCCTCTTAAAAGGTCTGGATAGTAATAAAGACCAAAGCTACTTCCTCTATACATTAGGACAATTTGAACTAAGCCATAGCTTATTTCCTATTGGCGAATTAGAAAAAAATCGAGTACGCGAACTCGCTGCTGATGCCGGCTTCGACAATCACAACAAAAAAGACAGTACTGGCATCTGCTTTATCGGCGAACGCGATTTCCGACCTTTTTTAAAGCGATATATAGAGCCTCAACCAGGATCGATAAAAAGTGTTGACGGTGAAATTTTAGGTGAACATGAAGGCCTAATGTTCTACACACTTGGCCAGCGTCAAGGCCTCGGCATTGGTGGCAAAGCCGAAAGCAGTGGTGAACCATGGTACGTTGTCGACAAAGACGATCCAACCAATACCTTATTGGTTGCACAAGGCCATAACCATCCGCGTCTTTTTCATCAGCATTTAAGTGCCAATGAACTGCATTGGGTGAGTGGCGAGCCACCGCAATTACCGCTACATTGTCGAGCAAAAATTCGCTATCGCCAAACTGACCAAGCCTGTCTTATCAGTCCTGGTGAAAACAATGCTGTAGTGGTCAGCTTCGACCAAGCTCAGCGTGCGGTTACTCCCGGTCAGGCAATCGTGTTTTACCAAGACGAGGTCTGCCTTGGTGGCGGTACAATCACCGCAAAATGGAACAATGATGATTAACCATACAGAAGAAAACAGAATTATCGCTTTAGGTGGCGCCTTTCAGGCCATTGATGCTGTTAAGCAGCTCGCGCATAGCGGAACCTGCGATAAATCACTAATAGAAACTGCGACGCACAGTATTCTGGAAATAACGCCCGAGAATGTTAGCGATGTCTATGACGGGCATCAAAACGTATACCACGGCATTAACATCTTTATTAAACAATTCGGTAACGACAGTAGTCAGCGTGATTTAGAGATCACACGCTATGCCGCGAACTTACTGGCACTTGAAAAAAAACTAAGCAAAAATGCGAACGTACAAGCTAAGTTACAAAAAGGCATTGAACAAGCCAAAGAGCAATCCAGTTTTTTCTCTCCTACGCATGAAAATGTTATAGCTAATTTAGCCAGCTTATACCGCGAGACCATCAGCACTCTCGGACCCAAAATAATGGTCAACGGTAAAGACGGCCACCTCAATCAAAAGCACAATGCCGATCGTGTTCGCATGCTGCTCTTGTCAGGCATACGCTCTTGCGTACTCTGGCGCCACTGTGGCGGCAATAGACTTCAGTTTATAATTGGCAGAAAGCGCTTGTTAAATGCCGCTAACACTGTTCTTAACTCTACACCTCAATAACAAAACACACTATTGGATACACAAATGCAATTATCTTCTTTAACCGCCATCTCGCCTATTGATGGACGCTATGGCAGAAAAACTGAAGCATTACGCCAACACCTGAGTGAATATGCTCTCATAAAAACACGCGTTATTGTTGAAGTACGATGGTTACAAAAACTGGCTGCAACTGCGGATATTGTAGAAGTACCCACGATTAGTGAGTCAACAAATAACTGGTTAGAATCACTCATTAGTGATTTCTCTATTGACGATGCAGATCGAGTAAAAACAATAGAGCGAACAACAAATCATGACGTAAAAGCCGTTGAGTACTATCTTAAAGAACGCTTCAAAGAAAATTCTGAGCTCGACGCAATCAGCGAATTTCTGCATTTCGCCTGTACTTCGGAAGACATTAATAACCTCGCATATGGATTAATGCTTGATGGCGCAAGACGAGAAGTACTTATACCGTTGATGAACGATACTGTGGAAGCCATACGTACGCTAGCGCATAACAACGCAAAGCAACCCATATTATCACGTACACATGGCCAGCCTGCTTCTCCGACCACACTGGGTAAAGAAATGGCCGTTTTCGCATTTCGCCTGCAACGCCAGCTCGATCTTTTTAGCGCCCTACCCATACTTGGAAAAATTAATGGCGCAGTCGGTAACTTCAACGCCCATATTTCTGCCTATCCAGAAGTTGACTGGCCTGGTCTAAGCAAAGAATTCGTTACATCACTGGGCTTGGAATACAGTGCGTATACCACTCAAATAGAGCCGCATGACACCGTTGCTGAGCACTTTAATACATTAGTGCAGTTCAATACCGTGTTACTCGATTTTTGTCGCGATATATGGAGTTATATTTCAGTTGGTTACTTCAAGCAAAAACTGAAAGCTAACGAAGTAGGTTCTTCAACCATGCCACATAAGGTCAACCCCATAGACTTTGAGAATGCCGAAGGTAATCTCGGCATCGGCTCAGCAGTTCTTGATCATCTGGCCCGGAAACTCCCTGTATCACGCTGGCAACGAGATTTAAGTGATTCCACAGTGTTACGTAATATCGGTGTCGGTATCGCACATAGCGTTATAGCAATGGCATCAACAATGGTTGGAATAAGCAAACTCGAACCCAACCCGACAGCCATGCAGGCAGACTTGGATGCTGCCTGGGAAGTATTAGCGGAACCCGTGCAAACTGTCATGCGACGCTACGGTATAGAGGAGCCATACGAGAAACTAAAAGCATTAACACGCGGTCAAGGCATCACCAAAGAGACATTGCACACATTTATCGAACAGCTCGCTATTCCAGATGGTGCCAAAACTGAGCTATTGGCGCTCACACCAAGCAACTATATTGGCAATGCAGTAGCACAAGCTAAAACAGTGTAAACAAAAACTGTGACAGAGTTCACAGCAACATAGGGCTAAAAATGGATAATCATTTAACAGGGAGCGCCGGTACGGTACTATCGTCATATTCCTCCATGCTCCCCCTATGTATCGTAATTTGGCACCCCTGCCCCAGGTGGACCTCGTCTGCCTGGGGTTTTTCTTATCTATATCATGTCTGATACAGATCATACACTTGCGAAAAACGAGTCGCAGAGTGTTGAAATCAGTGGCTCCGAGCTAATTCGCTCGGAAATTCTTCGAATTGTCGAACAATCTCATCGTGGTTTTTGTCTATTTGCGGATGATCTTGATCCCAGAATTTACAGTAATAGCGAATTTACTACGCGCCTAAGCAAACTGCTCAGAAGCACAAGGCGACCTGATGTGCGCATACTCTTACACCGGCCTGGCGAATTATTAAAACAGCAACATGCCGCGCTTGACCTTATTCAAAGACTGAGCAGTCTTATCGAAGTAAAAACGCTGCATCGCCAATACCACGATCAACGGCAAAGCTATTTAATTAACGACCAGGGCTGCATGCTTTATCAAGCATCATGCGAACGTTACGATGCATTACTCATTCAAGCACCCTTTCGTATTACCGAGATCAAAAACCAGTTTGATCAAATGTGGCAACAAAGCAGCATAGCTGCTGAGCTACGACGGCAAATGATTTGAACTCAACAAAAGCAGTTTTAATAAACGATCTTAACTACAGTTTTTGATCATCATCGCCTGCAATACATCACCAGTTTTGGGGTTTTGGACAAAGGCGGCAATACCCAGGTTTTCACTATTCCAATCTGAACCCAGGTTAAAACGTTGCTGATATTCCGCTGGTTTGCCCGATAATTTATAGGGGCCACGTAAATCACGTACAACATAGTCATGATGCAGTGTCTTACCCGCGTTTTCACCACGCGGAATATCACTGACTAAAGCGTTTTCAAATACCGCGAGATACAAACCATAGCCTGAAACTGATTGTCCTGCTTGTAAATCAATAGCTGTATTGACATCAAGCGCAGAATCATTTGATTTAACCGTCATATCGATATGAACGGTAGCACCTTGCTGGTTTATTTTTTCGATAGGTGCATCAGTACCATTACGCTTATACCAACCGCGCAAATCCTGGCCGTTCAATACAAACTGCGGCGTGTAAATGCTACGAAGATTATTGACGTCACCTTGACGACGCTGACGCTGGCTGTACTCCTTACTTGAAAATGGGTCTTTCCAACCAAGATAATTCCAGTAATCGACATGCAAAGCTAATGGAACAATTTCCTTACTGTCATACTGACCTTCGGCGAGATTCGTCAACCAGCGATCTGCTGGTGGGCAACTGTTACAGCCTTCGGAAGTATAAAGTTCCAACAGTGCGGTTCTATGTTCCGCACTTTTACCTCGACACTCGCCGGCATACGCTACCGTTGTCGAAAGAAATAGCGCTACGAATAATGTAACTAATCCTGCTTTTGCTCGCATCTGCATACTTACCTCTTTCATAAACCAAGCAAATAGACGCTTAGTGTAGGTAAAGTTTATTGCAATAGCATCACAATTTGGCCATTATTCACAATCTAATATGCTTAAGCTTGTGCATTAATTACCTCTGACTTGAACTTACCACCCCCGCACGATCGTATTTGGGCTATTGCAGCGCCCATGATGCTATCTAACCTCTCGGTTCCGTTACTAGGAATGGTCGATACGGCCGTCATGGGACATCTGGATCATCCCTACTACATGGGCGCAGTCGCTATAGGCGCATTGATCTTTAGCTTCGTATTCTGGGGTTTTGGTTTTTTACGCATGGGTACCACGGGATTGGTGGCGCAAGCGATGGGCGCCGCAAACACCCGCGAAGCCGATCATATACTATTTCGCGGCATCATCATCGCACTTGTCTTATCAGTAATCGTCCTTTTACTGCAACCTGCTATCGCATGGCTATCCTTTACCATCATTGAAGCCAGCAACGAAGTTGAAAGCAATGCAAGTCTTTATTTTGGTATTCGTATTTGGAGCACACCCGCAGTACTAGTAACCTATGTCGTTGTTGGCTGGTTTCTCGGTCGACAAAATGCTCGCATACCTCTCATTATTACTGTCGCCGTTAATCTAACCAATATTGTATTGGATATCGTATTTGTCATTGGCCTATCGATGACAATTGAAGGCGTGGCATGGGCTAGCGTAATAGCAGATTATGTCGGTCTGGGTTTAGCTAGCTATTTTACCTGGACCACCCTTCTACGCGATAAAGTTGATCTCAGTAAACCTTTATTGTTTGAACGACACGCTATGATAAAAATGTTTAGCGTAAATCACACCATCTTTGTTCGCACTTTATGCCTGGTATTCACTTTAGCTTTCTTTACAGCTAAAGGTGCCGAATTTGGCGATACCATTCTCGCTGCCAACGCAATATTACTTAATTTTCAAACACTGATGGCATACGTACTAGACGCCTTTGCTCATGCGGCTGAAGCGCTGGTCGGCCATGATATTGGCCAGAAAAACCCGCAATCACTAAACCAAACCGTAAACGCGATTACTATTTGGTCACTGCTGTTCGCCAGCTTATTCAGTCTTATTTATTGGCTTGGTGGGTCATTGATCATTGCCGCCATGAGCGATATCGAAGCCGTGCGACAGGCCGCCCATCAATACCTGCCCTGGCTTATTTTCCTACCGCTGATCTCCGTCTGGAGCTTTACCTATGATGGCATTTTCGTCGGTGCCACACGTACCCGAGCTATGCGAGATAGTATGATCTTCGCAACATTTTTCGTCTTTTTGCCATCATGGTATCTGCTGCAATTTATGGGTAACCACGGCCTCTGGCTGGCCCTATGCCTGTTTTTGGCTGCACGCGGCATCAGTCTTGGCATAATTTGGTATCGATATTCGATTAAAGGTAGCTTATTTCCTCGCGGACAATAAAATGTGGCTTAATATGCTTTGCAGCTATACAAACTGTAAAATAATAGCTCGATTAAAGCTGCAAGCACTTATTTTCGCGGAAATAAATATGACAGATCCGTGAACTAATTTGAATTAGTAGTGATATTATTGTGAGCAATATATCGTTAAATATAACCTGTAAAACAGTAAGTTAGCTGATTTTGGCACAACAACTGGAGGCAGGTAATGTTGCATGAGTATAGTCATAACGATACACATAATGAGGGCTTTACCCCAATGAATCGTAAAATTTTGATCGTCGAAGACCAGGCAGATATTGCCAATTTGATAAAGATTAATCTCGAAGATCTGGACTGCCGGACGGAAATTGCCTCTGACGGTCAGGAAGCCTTAACCAGAATTCAAAACGAAGACTTCGACTTATACATTC
Source organism: uncultured Thiotrichales bacterium (assembly GCA_964617475.1). Lineage (GTDB taxonomy): Bacteria > Pseudomonadota > Gammaproteobacteria. The sequence goes on along the minus strand of CAZTYM010000009.1, from coordinate 53,681 downwards.
TGGACTTGATGCTACCGCACGTTGATGGTCTCGAACTGTGTCGTCAAATACGCACCAAAGAGACATATACACCCGTGCTTATGCTGACCGCAAAATCAGAAGAACTGGATCGTGTTCTTGGCCTGGAAATGGGCGCAGACGACTACATGACCAAACCATTTAGTGTTAGAGAGTTATCAGCACGTGTCAAAGCCCTGTTTCGACGCAGCGACGCAATGATAAAAACCGGTGACTCATCACCAACGACCTTGGAATATGGTGATTTGTTTATTGATATTGCAAAACACGCAGTTACCCTTAAAGGTAAACTCATTGAATTAACCGCTCGCGAATTTGACTTGCTTGTTCATTTTGTTAGCAACCCTGGAAGAGTCTATACACGGGCACAGCTACTCGACGCGGTGTGGGGTTATGCTCATGATGGTTATGAACATACCGTTAACTCTCATATCAATCGTCTACGTACTAAAATCGAGGAAGATGCAGGTCAACCTAAGTACATCCTTACTGTGTGGGGCGTAGGTTATAAATTCGTCGAACTTGAAGAATAAAAGTAAACTCACTTACCCCGCTATTCGATGTTTTTTAAAACCTTATACGGCAAGTTGGCCATCACTCTGTTTGGCCTGCTCGCCGCAGTGGGGATTATCTACGTCTTACTAAGCGCACACTTTACCAAAGAGCATTTACGCAGAACCAGCCAGGAACTCAATCGCACCCTGGCAGCAAATCTTATTTTAGAACGAGACTTAGCTAGCGAGGGCATACTCAATAACGAAGCCGTCATGAATGTGTTCGAATCATTCATGACCATCAATCCCAACATTGAGCTTTATCTACTCGATAACGAAGGCAAAATTATGTCTTATTCCGCACCTGAGTATGCTGTCATCAGACAGCAAGTTGATTTGGCTCCGGTTAATGCTTTTTTAGAAGGTGCAGAATTCCCTATTCTCGGTGACGATCCTAGAGACACAAACCGTAAGAAAATATTCTCCGCCGCACCAATAACGGCAAAAAGTGGCGAGCTATGCTACTTATATGTCGTTCTACGTGGTGAAAATTACGATTCTATATTTGAAGTGCTAGGAGACAACTATATCCTGCGGGCAGGAACCTGGATTATTGTCGGCAGCCTATTTTTCGCTCTTATCTCCGGTTTATTATTGTTTGGTCAATACACTCGTCGTCTGACACGACTGTCTTCGGCAATGTCTGAATTTCGTAATAGCGATTTCGACAATCAGACTAACCCTCTTGTTTCGCATACCACGTCAAAAGACGAGATTGGCAAACTTGAATCCAGCTTTAATGATCTAGCTTCTCGTGTGATATCACAGTTAGACGAACTACGACAAACAGACCAACATCGGCGCGACATGGTCGCCAATATTTCACATGATTTACGCACGCCACTTGCCTCCATGCAAGGTTATCTAGAAACCTTATTGCTAAAAGAAGGTCAACTTAGCACTGAAAAGCAGCATGAATACATCGAGATTGCTCTGCGACATAGTCACAGATTAGGTAAATTAGTTAGAGATCTTTTTGAACTTGCGCGCCTTGACTCGGGCGATTTAAAGATCGAAAAAACCAGCTTTTCCCTAGTTGAGCTTGCCTATGACATTAGACAAAAACACCAACTTGATGCTGAGAAACGTGGCATTAGTTTGAATTGCAATGTTAGTAAGGATCTTTGTAGCGCTTACGGTGATATAGGCTTATTGGAGCGCGTCTTGGAAAATCTGATTGAAAACGCAATACGCCACTGTGCTGATGATGGCAGAGTGGATATTAACATTTCCGAGGAAAACGCTAGCTTAAAAGTTGTCGTTGCCGACAATGGTGAAGGAATTCCTGCCAAAGAGCTTGATCAAATATTTGGTCGTTTTTACCAAGTTGATAAGCATCGACCCAGCAAATCAGGAAGTGGTGGTCTTGGCTTGGCTATTGTAAAACGTATTCTTGACCTCCATTATTCAGATATAACCGTGGAAAGCGAAGTCGGCGAAGGCACACAATTTTCTTTTACACTCGGCTGCATAAATACACAGTTAGCCGCCGAGTCAACGTAATCATTCTTTGTGACGAGGTAAATCATGCATCGCAGAACCCTTTTGAAAGTAGGAATCTCATCTTTCATATTAAACGCCGTAAGCATCAATCCATTATTGGCAGATGAAAAAAATGCGTTTCCTTTGGTGCTGAGTGAGGAAGAATGGCGTAAACGGCTCACTGACAAACAATATTATGTGTTAAGAGAAGAAGGCACTGAGCGCCCATGGAGCAGCCCGCTTAATGACGAAAAACGTGAAGGTACCTATGTCTGCGCTGGTTGCGATCTGCCGCTATTTGAATCAAACAAGAAATTTGATAGTGGTACAGGATGGCCCAGCTTTTGGGATGCAATTCCAGATAGCACGAAGACAAAAACCGACTATAAAATCTTATTCCCACGTACAGAATACCATTGTGCCCGTTGTGGCGGACATCAAGGACATGTTTTTAACGATGGGCCCAAGCCTACCGGAAAACGCTGGTGCAATAATGGCGTAGCACTTAAGTTCATCCCCGCCTAAAGTTTATTCACAAAATAGAAAAGATATTCTTTTCCTCGCGATGTTTTGCTATTCGCGAGCGGCAATATATTGCCGTTAGCAACTAGCCTCAACGTAAATATGTGATTTCGAATTTGATAAACGTACTTAATTATAAAAAAATTAAACTCTTTCCTCTCGCAAGCCGTTAATCAGAATATAGGACAAGCATAAAATAGCTTGTCATTGAAAGGAGTCTATCGTCGGATAGCATAAGCCTAAAGTCTAAATTTCGCTCGCCGATAAGGGACTAGTTGAAGAACTATTCAATAATGAATGTAGGGGTAGAGCCATGTATGCCATGATAGGACGCGCACTAGGAATGAAAAAAATGTCAGTGCGCTTTAAAATGAATGTGACAGTCTGCATGATCTTCGTCGTGGTAGCCGCGATGATCATGGGCGTATCTTATAAATCTAATCGCGATAAAAACTTGGATCTTGGTATTTCTCAAGTGGAAGGCATGAATACCTTCTATTTTGATTCCCTAAATACCATGATGCTGACGGGTATTATGAGCGAACGTTCAATCCTTCGCGAGAAAATGCTACGTCGCCCAGGCGTTCTAGAAGTACGAGTCAATCGCGGTGAGCCCGTCAATGAACAATTTGGCCCTGGTTTTCCAGAGGAACGTCCTGTTGACGAATTAGACCACCGAGCATTACAAGGCGAAAAAATCATTGAAGTCGGTGAACACGAAGGCGAAAGAACCATCACCGTTATCATGCCTTATGAGGCCAGCGATAATACTCGTGGTGTAAACTGCCTAAATTGTCACTTGGTTGAACCCGGCTCAATTAATGGTGCTATTCGCATCACTTATTCTTTAGCAGAAGCTGATGCAGCCGCGGCGGCGAACTGGTGGAATCAGTTCTACATTGTCATCGGCCTATTTGTTGTCGGCTTATTTACCGTTAGTGTACTGATGAATCGTGTAGTAGCCAAACCTATCCACGACGTCATGGAACGAGTTAAAGATATTGCCGAGGGTGATGGCGACCTCACCGCTAAGCTAGACGAAAGTTCTAATGACGAGCTTGGCGAACTTGCCTACTGGTTCAACACCTTTGTCGGGAAGTTACGTACGATGATTACAGATATTAATGGCTATGCTTCAGAGCTAACTACTAATGCTGAACACATGAGCTCAGTAACTCATAGAACCAGTAATGGCGTCAAACAACAGCAATCAGAAACTGATCAAGTAGCTACTGCGATGAACCAGATGTCTGCAACGGTTCAAGAAGTAGCGCGCAACGCATCGTCTGCTGCAGCCGCCGCAAATGAAGCTGATAGCGAAGCATCGCAAGGTAAGGTCGTGGTTAAAGAAACCATCGATGCCATTGACACACTTGCTGCCGAAGTAGAAAAAGCCGGCCAAGTTATCCAAAAACTGGAAGAGGATAGCAACGGTATCGGTGTCGTCCTGGATGTGATCAAGGGTATCGCTGAGCAAACTAACTTACTTGCATTGAACGCAGCGATCGAGGCAGCCCGTGCCGGTGAGCAAGGTCGTGGTTTCGCGGTGGTAGCTGACGAAGTGCGTACACTTGCACAACGTACCCAACAATCAACCCAGGAAATCCGCTCTATCATCGAGCGCTTACAGTCTGGTGCTAAAGATGCAGTAGAAGTAATGGTTGAAGGTAAGAGCCAAGCTAGCTTGAGTGTTGAGCAAGCGGCTAAGGCAGGCACCTCACTAGATACCATTACCGAAGTAGTGACAACCATTACGGACATGAATACTCAAATCGCCAGCGCAGCCGAAGAACATAGCTCGGTGGCAGAAGAGATCAACCGTAATGTAGTGAATATCAGTGAAGTAGCCAACCATACAGCGGATGATGCTGCTGAGGTTGCCAACTCAAGTAAGCAACTAACTAAACTAGCTGATGACTTACAATCACTACTAAGTCACTTTAAAGTTTAATTAATGTAACACCCATGGCTGTGAAACTTTACCCCTAAGTTTCACAGCCATTTTTTTTATGAGCAGAAAAAAAATTAAGGCACGTATTAAACGTAGAAAGTAAACCGACGCAATGGATATCTACATCGGCCGTCAACCTATATATAATAAAAACCTCCAATTAGTTGGCTACGAATTGCTCTTCCGTAGTGATAAAAATAATCAGGCGACTATAAATAATGGTACGCTTGCCACATCAGAAGTAATTATTAACTCCTGCCTGGAAATAGGCCTAGACAAGATTGTTGGCAAACGGCAAGCTTTTATTAATATCACAACAGACTACTTACTTAGACAAGATGAGCTAATGTTGCCTAAAGAAAATGTTGTGTTAGAAATACTTGAAGATGTTGAGTGCAACGAAGAGACCATAAACGGAATCAGAAAACTCAAGAGCCATGGCCATAAAATTGCGCTAGATGACTATATACTCAGCGATACCAATAAAAAATTTTTGCTCTACGCTGATATAGTCAAAATCGATATTCGTGAATATGATGAAAAACAACTTGCAGAAGTAGTTAATCATATTGAACCATATAACATCAGCTTACTGGCAGAAAAAGTAGAAACTAAAGAAGAGTTTGATTTCTGTGCAAAAATTGGTTTCGAACGATTTCAAGGTTATTTTTTATCCAAACCACAAGTCTTGAAAGGTAAAAAAGTACCTAACAATAAGCTGGCACTATTAAATTTATTGTCCAGCCTACAAAACCCCAAGGTTTCGGTATCTGATCAGGAAAATATTATTCGAAAAGACGTTACCTTAAGTTACGGTTTGTTACGCTATATTAATTCACCTGCTTTTGATCTAACTAGAGAAATTGCCTCAGTACGTCAGGCAGTGATGTTACTCGGCATACAGAACATCCGTAAATGGGCGACACTCATTAGTCTAGGAAGACTTAAAGATTGTCCTATGCCACTATTACTCAACTCTATGGTTAGAGCGAAAATGTGCGAATTACTCGCACAAGAATTAGCTTACGATAAAACCGATACCTATTTCACAGCAGGCTTATTTTCTTTACTCGATGCTATCTTAGAAACCAGCATGGAAGATGTGATAGAGCATTTACCGTTATCCGATGACATAACAGAGGCATTACTCTCGCGCGATGGAAATATTGGTAATATCTTAGACGTCAGCATCGCCTGGGAAGAAAATATATTCGATCAAGTGGATATACTGAATTTAGATCATAAGCGTGTTCATGATATTTATCTCGACGCCATAAATTTTGGTGAGAACACGCTGTCAGAAATGACAAAAGCAGCATAATAGATTGAGTAATCTTACTTATGCGTAGCATCGTATCACTAGTATTACTAACGATTTCTATCACCGGCTATGCGCAATCTTTAAACAGCATAAATTTACAGTATCGCAGCGCTGAACATATCATTCCATTAGTTAGCCCACTGCTTCAGCCTGGAGAGATAGTTACCGGTAATCAATCGCAGTTACTGATTAGCTCCAGTTTAGAACGTCAGAAAGAAATAAAAAAACTGGTCAAGCTACTCGACATCCCCATAAAACAATTATTGATAGAGATTAAATCACCCGCCACATTTTCTAAACGACAATTAAAAAAAAGCGAAAAAGTAAAAGTTTCACCTAAGCCTCATCCCACACAAACAAAAAGAGTTTTCTCTACTCAGCCGAATCTCACTATTCAACAAATTAAAGTACTCGATAATCATACCGCGCATGTTAGAGATGGTCAGATAGTACCGCTCTTGCGTTATGCTTTTAATTTTAACAATAACGATAGTGACGGAGGTATAGGCTTCGAACATGTTGAGGCAGTTTCCGAAGTTTCACTACACCCTACCCTCATAGGCGATACCGTGAACTTAGAAGTATCGCCTCATTATTCACAGCGAAACCAGGAACACTATAATGTACTGGAAATACAATCTGCTTCTACCACAATAAATATGCCATTAGGGCAATGGACTAGTTTAAATAGCGAAAAAAAGAAAAATAATCAAAATAAGAAAAGTATTATAAGTACGCGCCAGGATAGCGACGAAACTTTTGTACGTATTTCGATAATCGAATAGTTAAAAACCTTAACTCGGTAAGCTTGACAGTTACTTTACTGCCCACGCATAAACAGCTTATCGAGTTCTGCGACTGATAATTGCACCCAGGTAGGCCTGCCGTGATTACATTGTCCGCTACGCTCGGTACGTTCCATATCTCTAAGTAGCGCATTCATTTCATCAACAGTAAGTTTTCTATTTGCGCGCACAGAGGCATGACACGCCATTGTACCCAGTATTTCATTAATCTCTTCATTCACTCTATCACTACGGCCATGCTCGGATAAATCAGCTAGCAAATCACGTAACAGTTGTTCAACATCGGTATCAGCCAACAAACTTGGTACCTGGCGTAACACCACTGACTGCTCGCTGATTACCGACACATCGAAACCCAATCGAGCAATAACATCATTGCTCTCTTCAACTAAACGAATTTCTTTTTCACTAACACTAATGGTTTGCGGTAACAGTAATGGTTGTTGCTTGAGAATGGAATGATCATTGATGGCCGTCTTCATATGCTCATAAGTAATACGCTCATGCGCAGCATGCATATCAACCAAGATAATACCTTGCGCATTTTCTGCCAGAATATAAATACCATGTATCTGCGCAATGGCATAACCTAATAGCGGCAAATCTGCCGTCGAGTCTTCAATGATTTCCGTAGTCTTATCATCAGGCTTTGCTGCATATAGCGATGTCATCGCTTGAATACGTTCTTCTACCTGAAATGATAGACGTGCCTGAGTTTGAGGTGGCACAGAGTAAGAGGAATCAGAATGACTCTGCCCTTTTTCACCTTTCGGCTGTACAGATGACTGTGCAGTACTGATTGAAATATGATGTCCCGCAGTGTCCACACTACTCTGCGCTAATACATCTCGTAATACATGATGGATAAAGCCGTGAATGGTACGTGAATCTCTAAACCTGACCTCATGTTTAGCAGGATGCACATTGACATCGACTAACTCAGGCGGCATTTCCAAATAAATAATATAGGCAGGTTGCCTCCCGGAATACAACACATCCGAATATGCCTGGCGTATAGCATGGGTAATTACCTTATCTCTGACGATGCGACCATTAACGTAAAAATACTGCATATCGGCTTGGCTTCGAGCAATAGTCGGTGAACCTGCCCAACCATGGAGATGTAAATCGCCAGAAGACTCATCAAAACGCAAGGCATTATCAACGAATGAATCACCCAACAATTGTTTAATGCGACGCTCGGCGGAATAAGCATCATTAACTGCAGTAAGTTCATGCACCGCGCGTTGGTTATGTCGCAAGGAAAACGCCGTATCAAAACGGCTTAGTGCCATACGCTTTACTATCTCATTGATATGACTGAACTCGGTTTTATCAGCGCGCATAAATTTACGCCTGGCCGGCGTGTTATAAAATAGATCACATACCTCAACCGTCGTGCCTTGGGCATGGGCAACAGGTGCTTTATCGCCTGCCATATGGCCACCATCCACCTTTAAGATCCAACCATGATCAGCCTCTGCCTGTGCCGAATGCACCGCAAAACGAGACACAGAAGCCATGCTTGGCAAGGCCTCACCACGAAAACCCAGGCTATTTATTCGCTCTAGATCATCACGGCTACGTACTTTACTAGTCGCATGGCGGCTAACGGCCAGCTCCATATCATCAGGATGAATGCCAGCACCATCGTCTCGGACACGAATATGCCTACGTCCACCTTGACCAATATCGACGTATATCGCACGTGCTCCCGCGTCTAAGCTGTTTTCAAGCAGTTCTTTGACGACAGCAGCAGGCCGTTCAATAACCTCGCCAGCAGCGATTTGGTTAGATAAATCAGGAGGAAGTAGTTGAATACGCATAGTGCCTAATAATTATATCAGAGCACTCACGTATCAAGCGCAACGAGGTTGAGCGTTATGTGCCGGTGGGGATGACTAACACCTGCCCAATACGAATCTTATCGCTGCGTAATTTATTCGTTGATTTCAGACTATTCACACTCACCTGATAACGACTGGCGATTAAAGACAAAGTCTCACCACGAGCAATTTTATGGCGTGTGGTTGCAGTAGAAGCCAACAATGTTCCGGGAGGTGCCGCAGATTCAAAATAACGTCTTAGGCCAGTTACAATCGCCAACGCTAGCTTACGTTGATGCGCCTTACTATTGAGATTTTTTTCTTCCGTCGGGTTAGAAATATACGCTGTTTCAATCAAAATAGACGGAATATCCGGCGATTTAAGTACCACAAACTTAGCTTCCTGAACACGCTGCTTATGCAAACGCGTTACTTTCCCTAGAGAACTGAGTACTTCACGAGCACTGTGGTGGCTATCTTCTTTTGTCGCGTTTTGCGATAAATCTAACAACACTTTCGCTGTTAATGGATCTTTATCATCTAGGCTAACACCGCCGACAAGATCAGATTCATTCTCATTCTTTGCCAACCAACGTGCGGCTTCTGAGCTTGCTCCGCGATCAGACAATACATACACCGACGCCCCTTTTGCGCGGTGATCTTTAAAGGCATCAGCGTGAATAGAAATAAACAAATCCGCTTTAGCCTGTCGCGCTATCTCCATGCGACGACGCAGGTCGATAAAATAATCACCATTACGCACTAATACCGCACGCATACCACGTGTTGCATCAATTTTCTTTTTCAACTCACGGGCAATCTGTAACACCACATTTTTTTCGAGTGTTTTTTTCTTTCCCACTGCACCGGGGTCTTCACCACCATGGCCTGCGTCAATAGCAATCACCACATCGCGTAATTTATTTTCTTTAAGTTGCTTTTTCGGTGTATCAGATTTTTTCTTAGCCGTAACAATGGTTTTTTCGTATAAATCGACAACTAAGCGATGGCCATAAGTCTTGTTAGGCCTTAACAGAAACGTTTTTGGTTTAACCTTTTTAGATGTATCTAAAACAATGCGCAAATCATTTTTATTTCGTGTACCACTGCGAACACGCTTGATTAAACCTGTTTCACTATTCGCTATGTCACTAAGTAACTTAGTTTGCTTTAGATCAATAACAATACGATCGGGGTTATCGAGGGTAAAAAGTTTATATTCAAGAGGAGATGAAATATCAAAAACAATACGCGTGTGATCAGGCGCTGGCCACGCTCTTACGCCGAGCACATCCGATGCTGTGCTGGCAGAACTCACCACAGCTAACAGCAAACCCACACAAATGGTGATGATTCGTTTCATTACGAATACTACCGGCGCCCCGCCTGATTAGAATAGTGACTTTATATGCCTATTTTAGGCAAAACTCAAGTATTTTTCTTTAATAATTAGTGAGATAACTAATTAATCTCTAGCAGTGCTTACTAAAAGTAGCCTAACATCTTGTTACTTAGTCGAGCATGGCTCAAAACAGGCATTCAAAATGATAGCTCCTTGCTCACTGTCAGCTGAGAATTCCAGCTGTCGATTGTCGCTATCTTCTGCATCATTGTAGGTGAGCATAATCTCCATATCTGCCACCAAACTGCTATCTGCCGCTCTTTCAGGCCACTCAACCAAACAAATCGATTCATCATTAAAATAATCACGAATACCGATAGCTTCGAGCTCTTCAAAAGAATTTACCCGATAAAAATCAAAGTGATATAACTGCATCCCGTTGATCTCATAGGGTTCAACAACAGTATAAGTTGGGCTTTTTACATTACCCTCATGACCAAGACCACGAAGAAATCCACGGCAAAACGTCGTTTTACCTGCTCCAAGCTCTCCCTTTAAAAAAATTGTCAGAGACTCGCCATGGCAACAAGAGGCAAACTGCTCGGCATACGCCTCTGTAGCCTCAGCAGAATCACTTAGTAGCTCTAACTCGGTCATTAAGCTCAATCCGGGTTTACTAAACGCCGCAGATGAGGTAATAAATCTGTAGCGAGAAGCCCTCTCTCACCCATTGTCGCCACGGCCTGATCTGCCGCCGTGCCATGCAGCCATACCCCTGCCCGCGCTGCGTCAATCAATGACAGCCCTTGAGCCGCCAAACCGACGATCACGCCGGCTAATACATCACCCATACCGCCAGAAGCCATTCCTGGGTTACCAACATTAATAACCGACACATCCCCCTGCTGATCACAGACTAAAGTACCCGCGCCTTTTAGCACCACCACACCACCATAGCGTTTTTGTAAAGCCTTAACTGCATCAAAGCGGTTTGCTTGTACTTCTGCCGTACTTATTTCAAGCAATCGCGCTGCCTCACCAGGATGAGGTGTCAAAATCCAGTTATCTTTATTGACAAAATTTTCTGCTAGCAGGTTTAGGCCATCAGCATCGATTACCATCGGCGTATCCCAAGACGAAAGCCTGTGCCAAAGATCAACCGACACACCATCCGTTCCCATACCCGGGCCGATAAGAAATATATCGGCTTTTTGCGTCAGCGGAACCAATACACTGGCTTTATCTAAAGTAAAAGCCATGATCTCTGGGCGCTCAAAAGCGATTAAGGCTGCATACTTATATAAACCTGCCACGCTAACCAAACCCGCGCCAACGCGTAATGCCGCCTCGCCCGCCATACGAATCGCACCAACATAGCCTTCACGACCACCCACAGCTAACACATGACCACATTGGCCTTTATGTGTCGAGCGCTTACGTGGCGCAAGCAACAAAGCAATATCATCACCCACATAGCGCCGCGCCGTCTCAGCACGTTGATAAACCGCAGCGGGTACGTCTAAATCTGAGAACTCAACCTCACCACAATAATCCACCGCCAAGCCGGTAAATAAGCCTTGCTTTAAGCCTATAAAAGTAACGGTGACATCTGCTTCAACAGCACTACCTAGCGGCATGCCGGCATCTGCCAATAAACCGGAAGGAATATCCACCGCTAATACGCCCGCAGACGCAGCGTTGATTTTTTCAACGCACAGCTTGGCTTCACCTACTAACTCACTACGCAAACCCGTACCGAATAAGGCATCGATAATGACATCGCATTGATCGTAATCCGCATCTTCAGCAAAGGCACTAACCGAAACACCCGCCGCCACCGCATCGTCAAAAGCCGTTCTCGCATCGCCTTTCAACAACGCGCTATCGCTTAGGGAAACTACCTCTACCGCTAAGCCAGACTCATGGCATAAACGAGCGATCACATAACCATCGCCACCGTTATTACCCGGCCCACAAACACACAATAGCTTCTCAGCCTGTGGCCAGTGTTTTTCCAAACACTGATACGCTACCGCACCGGCCTGCTGCATGAGCTGATAACCCGGTATGTTGTATTCCTCGATTGCAATGCGATCAAATTCTCGAACTTGATCAGCCGAATATAAATGCTTAGGTAGAGTCTTCATGCGCGGTATCATAACGCCTATGCGTCATGAAACAAATCAAATAGAGCTGAGCGAACTCGCCAGCGATATCAAACGTTGGGGCCAAGAGCTGGGTTTTCAGCAAATTGGTATCAGCGATATCGACCTGCAAGATGACGAACAATATCTACTCAATTGGCTTAAAGACGATATGCACGGCGAAATGGAATACATGCAACGCCATGGCACCAAACGCAGCCGCCCTAATGAATTAGTCGAAGGAACAATACGTGTCATCTCAGCACGCATGGACTACTTACCTGAATCACGCGAGATCATGGGTAACACCATAGAAGAAAAAACCAGCGCTTATATTTCCCGCTATAGTCTGGGTCGTGATTACCATAAAGTATTACGTACTCGATTAAACAAACTGGCAAAAAAAATTGCCGAAGTCGTTGGCGATTTTGGCTATCGCGCCTTTACCGATAGCGCACCCGTGCTCGAAAAAGCCATCGCCCAAAAAGCTGGCCTTGGCTGGATAGGCAAACACAGCAATCTTATTAACCAAAAAGCTGGATCCTGGTTTTTTCTCGGTGAACTCTATACCGACCTACCCTTACCTACAGATAAACCAGTGAAAAACCATTGCGGTGATTGCACAGACTGCATTACGGTTTGCCCAACGCAGGCGATCATCGCCCCTTACAAAGTCGACGCCCGCCGTTGCATTTCTTATCTCACCATCGAATTACGTGGCAGCATCCCAGTTGAATTTCGCAAAGCCATGGGTAATCGAATTTACGGCTGTGATGACTGCCAAATCGTCTGCCCCTGGAATCGCTTCGCCTCACTGAGCGAAGAACCAGACTTCGCCCCACGCCATGACTTAGATAGTGCCACCCTAATCGAATTATTCTCATGGAGTGAAGAGGAATTCAATATAAAGACAGAAGGTTCGGCGATAAGACGCATCGGTTATGAATGTTGGCTACGTAATATTGCTGTAGCGTTAGGTAATACTGATAAAAATGATTCGGTGGCTAATGCGTTAATGGCCAGGAAAAATCATGATTCCGCATTGGTGAGAGAACATGTTGAATGGGCACTAGAAAACCTTGAATAACTAGCGCTCATGCTGAGCCCGTCGAGGGAAGCTTGTCGAAAGGAGTCTGTTGCAGATCAGATACCCCTTAAAGTGCAAACCTCTTTCGCCGCTTCCTTCGGAAGCTTACGCGACCTACTTTTTGTGTAAAAAGTAGGCAAAAACTTGCTCCTAATCAGCCGGCCTACGGCTACCCTACGATGCTCGCTCAACACGGTGGCTGCGGAACTCGCTTTACTAAAGTAAAGCTCAAACAGTCCTCGCCATAATCCGTGTTTCGCTGCGCTTCTCGGCGACTGATAAGGTCGCAGGAAAACTAATCGAACATAGCTTACTGTATTACTAACCATGAATTTACTTACGATTCCATTATCTCTGGTACAGCAAAAATCATTGGTGTGCCACTGCTAAAAGCCTTTCCTACCGCAATAGCATGCCTCGGTCTTAACCTTGTTAACGAATCAACATAATCAGAACTCATATAATTACCTAGAAACTCTGCACTAGTTTTATCAAACTGCTGAAACGCCACAACAGAATTGCACTGAGTTAAAACAGTCTTTGAAACGTTCGCAGTTCTTTGTGCAATAACAACAAACCCGACTCCATATTTTCTACCTTGTAACGCAATTTGGGCAATACTGTTTACCACTGAGCTCGACCGCTTATCATCAATACCTAGAAAATTCCACTCGGGAACTATAGTGTGGGCTTCTTCTAGAACAATACAGACCCTCTTTTCAGCCAAATCCCTTGCTTTGGCAAGCTCAAATAAGGCCTTGAAGAACCACTTAGTATACTCAAGAATTCCCGCTGAATTTGTAACATCCGGAAGTTCGAATAACACTGCTTTGTTATCACTCACCAAGAAAGTCCGTAAAGCATTTTTAAAGCCATCGCGCAACTCATCTTCTTTCTTCGTAATAAGCCCTTTATTCCTTTTATTTGCAAATTCATCCATCTCACTACTAATCGTATCAATAGCGCTAAACATATCTTCTGCCTGATTCCCTTGCACTAGTGAACCACCAATTAAGTCCGCCAACTTGACTCCATATTCGTTGGTAAAATCTACGCATATTACTTTAGTATCTTTATCAGCAATTTGGCGGATCAAGTTACGAGCGAAAACAGATTTTCCTGATCCAGTTACACCAAGTATGGCCAGATGATGAGTTACTGCAGTTTCTCGATCTATAAATACAGGAAAATTCGTCTCGGGAATACTGCCTATTTGATATTCATTTGGAAGACATTTAGGAACATCAATAGTCTCAGCCTTTGATATCGGACAATTCATATTCGGAACCCAGCCATATCTCTCAAAACTTCTAGTATCTGATTTCCAGATACCTAATTGAACTGCTTCGCCTATTATGAAGCCAGCCTCGTTGCGGGACTCTAAGGTCTCAGTGCCAGTAGTGCCTTCCACTACCTGATAAAGAATATAGTGCTCACCATAAAGAACTTGCAAAAGTTCGCCCTCTTGTATGCTTACATTAAAAGCATATTCGAACCTCAGCTTTTCTATAGTGGTGCCTTCGCACACTGTTCCTACTAAATGCTTTACCAACTCTAGCTCACCGTCAACTGGTAACAAGTGAACAATTCCTTTTTTTACGTTCTCTGGAATAAGTGTTTTCTTTTCTAGCTCTACAAATGACTCGTCAGTAAGAATTTTTAACCATCGCTGCTCATTAAGTTCATATGCTTCTATCACCAAACCGGTTTTCCATCTTTCATTACCACCTGCATTCGTTATAAAACCAGCCACATCAAATCGCCTTATAGGTGGACTGTCAGGATAAACCATTGCCAAGTAAGCACTATAAGATTGGATACCGAAAAGTTCCGCCACAGCAGTTTCTTGTTTTGCTATCTGCGTTTTTATTGAAAACAGCGCCTTTTTGGGATCAATAACTAGCAGGACCAAAGCGTAAGCAAAAAGAGCCAGAAATAGTGTTGATTGACTATCTACATAGAAGAGAATACATAACGTTAATAATGCAAACCACAGAAACCGTCCGTTTCCAAAACGAACAGCAATTGTTTTCAATATAGCTGATGTTCTATTGATTTTGTCGTTAGGAGACTTCTCTGGACTAAATAGTAAAAGGGATACTAAAGATATAATAAGCAATAAAGCGCTATACCCGTAAAAAAGCCAGTACCATAACCCCATTTCACTCAAATTTGAATGCATTGGAGATAGTAGCAACAATACAGAAACAGATGATGCAACTACATCTGTTGGTCTTGTAAAGAAATGTTCTGCCAACAATATAGTAAACGACAACATAACAAGAGCAGATATTATTACAATCCCCCTATTGTTCAGCGAATCTATGGGAGTTTTGAACGTAAGGTAGCCGACCAGTAAAAGTATTAGTACAACTAGAAAAACAATTATTCTTTGGCCTTTTGGCATAAATGCTCCCTGGTGTCGTTACACGCTTGCTAATATTTATTTAAAGGTCCCTGCAAACGATGGCATTAAGATAATACTACTCGCAAACCGCATATGGCAAATGGCCATTTATTGTTTTCTTGCGACCTTACCAGCTGCCGAGTGAGCACTTGAAATACGCGAATAGCGCGAGGACTGTCTGAGTGAGCGCAGCGAGCGAGTTCCGCAGCGCCGTGTATTTCAAGTGTGAACGAGGGTAGCCGTAGGCCAGCACCCCAAGAGTACTTCCTCATAAGATCCTAATCGGATCTTATTCAGGGCGCTGATCGGGAGCAAGTTTTTTGCTTACTTTTTTTGAAAAAAGTAAGTCGCATCAGCTTTCGCAGAAAGCAGCGAAACGGTTTTTCATTTTAAGGGGTAACTAACCCGCTTTCACATACCACAAGGGTACTTCTTCGTAATTTACTGTCGCAAATTACTCAGGGCGCACCCCAAGAGTACTTCTTCGTAATTTACTGTCGCAAATTACTCAGGGCGTAGGGTGTGTGGTTTTTAAATAGGCCTACAGTAAAGACTTCACTGCGCCCATGAGCTGAGCACTCTCTGGAGTAATCACACTATCAAAACTGGCGACGATATTGCCTTCGCGATCGATCAAGTATTTATGAAAATTCCATTTTGGTTGAGAGTTTGTTACTTCAATTAAACGCTGATAAAACGCTGAGGCGTTTGGTGGGGTAACGTGTGTCTTTTCAAACATAGGGAATTTGACACCAAAAGTGGCTCGGCAGAATTTAGCGATTTCTTCACTACTGCCGGGCTCTTGGTTGCCAAAATCGTTGGACGGAAAACCTAATACCACCAAGCCTTGATCTTTATAGTCTGAGTACATTTTTTCTAGGCCTTCGTACTGGCCGGTGAAGCCACATTTGCTGGCGGTATTGACCACCAATATCACTTTACCTTGGTATGCCTTACATAAGTTGACAGTTTCATCGCCAACCAAGGTATTGACTGTAAAATCCAGGTTTTCAGAGCAATTGCCGGCTGAGGCTAAATTGGTAAAAGATATCAAGGCCAGCGTGAGTAAAATGTTTTTCATGATAAATCCCCAGAATGACTACAGGCTATGACTCTCACTCGACTCAAAAGTTGCCTAGCTTCTAAAACTAGCTCCCTTCGACTATCCTCAGGGCGGACGGGTTTTATAGATTCACGCCTTGGCAGCGGTGATAGCCACTTTCTGATACTTCACCCTAAAGAACAGTGAATAAAGCACTGGCACAATAATCAGCGTTAAGGCCGTAGCGAATAGCAATCCAAATATTATTGTTACGGCCATGGTTTCAAACATCGGGTCGTGACTGATCCAAAGGGGTAACATACCGCCGACTGTGGTTAAGGTGGTTAATAAGATTGGTCGTAAACGCTGTTGGCATGCTTCAATTACGGCATCGGATGCAGATAAACCATTTTTATCCCGTTCGATATTGATTCGATCAATCAATACAATGGCGTTATTAATGATAATTCCAGTTAGCGAAATAATACCAAGAATGGTGAAAAACCCAAATATGCTATTTGCGACAAGCAAACCTACCGTAACGCCAATCAACCCCAGCGGGATTGTCAGCAGGATAATGGCAGTTTTTCGAATGGAGTTAAATTGCGCGACTAATAGCAGTAAAATCAACATTCCGGAAATGCCTAACTTATCGGCAATGGCATCATTAGCGCCGTCTGATTCTTCGGTTTCGCCACCTAACTCATAACTGTACCCACCTGGCCAGGTTTTAGAATACTCTTCAAGCCAAGGGGTTAATACGCTGGATACTTCTGTCGCGGTGACCCCAGGAAAGTGCTGTGTGCGGGCAACAATCGTGCGTTGTCGATCACGGCGATTAATAATGCCGTTTTGCCATTCTAATTCGACATCAGCCACCTGCTTCAGCGGTACGGATTGGTTGCTACCTTGGGCGTATACGATGATGCCATCTAGCTTACTTAAGTCTTGTCTATCGGCAGAAACGGAACGTAGTTCGACCGGGATAATGTTATTGCCCTCGCGAAACTCTGTCATTTGCAAACCCGATAGACCGGTGCTCAATGAAAGTGCGACATCGGAGTTAGTGACACCGGCGCGACGTGCGCGATCTTGATCCACCTTAATCACGAGTTTTTTAGTGCGTGCGCCCCAATCATCGCTAACATCCATAACACCATGTGTTAAGAGCATTTGTTTTTTAATTTCACCGATAATGTCGTAAAGTTTAGCGATATCGCTGCCCGAGACACGGACTTCTATTGGGTAATCAATCGGTGTGCCGTTTTCCATTTTACGCATTTTGACTTCGAGATCAGGATAGGCACGTGCGGCATATTGCTGCACATCGGCAATCACTTCTGGAATCAGTAGGTAATCGGTGAGCTGAATAATCATCGCGCCACGATGCGTATCTTCTTGATCTGGGTCTATAGCTAAAACATAACGTGGTGTGCCAACACCAATAAAACTCAGCACGTCGATGATGCCTTCATCTTTATTTTCTACACCATGCTCTGTCAGCATATACCGCTCTAGGTCTTTCATTATGTTTTCAGTAACCGCGATATCGGTGCCTCTTGGCATATTAAATTTAGCGTTGATAACGGGATCGGTACGCTCAGGGATAAAGACTTGCGGTACGAACTGCAAGGCCCAAATTGCTGTAAAAAATAAGCTAATAATGATTACGATGGGCAAAAACTTAAAACGCAGCGAAGGAAATAATATCAGTCGATAAATTCGGTACATTATTCCGCTATATTGATTCCTTTCTTCCCCATCTGCGGATTTAATCTTCATGATAGCGATGGTCATAATGGGAATAAATGTCATCGCAAGCAGCCATGATGACAATAATGCGATAGTCACGACTTTGAAGATATCGGCGGTATATTCGCCCACTGCCGATTCGGCAAGGAAAATACATAAAAAGGCCGAAGCAGTGGTTAATGATGATATTAATAAGGGCAAGCTCATTTCTCGCCCTGTGGTAATCGCCGCGCTTATCTTATCTTCACCATTCTCGCGGCGAATCATGATGCCTTCTGCCATGACGATAGCATTGTCCACTAACAAACCTAAGGCAATAATCAATGCAGCAAGTGATATTTGATTAATCGTAATGCCAAACCACGACATGCAAACAAAGGTGACGACGATACTGGTTGGAATGAGCGTGGCGACTATTAATCCTGTACGAAAACCTAAGAACAAAAACATGACACCGGCAACAATGGCAATGGCTTGTCCTAGATTTGACATAAAGCTATTGACGGACTGCACAACCAGTTTTGGCTGCGAAAAAACTTTTTTAAGGGTTACGCCATGCGGATAACGTGCTTCTATTTGCGGTACAACTTGGTCTAGCGCCTCACCTAAGGCCAGAATATCGCCACCCTCTCGTAGTGATATGGCTAATAATAATCCTGGCTCGCCGTTATAACGAATTTTTGATTTAGCTGGCTCTTCATAACCGCGAGTGATTGTCGCAATGTCTTCTAAATAGGTCACGCCACCTTGTGGTAGTTGTATGACGGTTTTACCTAATGCGGATAAGGTTTCAAAATTACCGGTGGGCTCCAATTCAATACGCTCTTGACCTATACGAATATCGCCACCACTTTCAAGAATATTGGCCGCGCTGAGCGCATTGCTTAGTGAAGTTGGTGATAAGCGAAGGTCTTGTAGGCGCGCGCCATTGTACTCAACATAGACGACTTCATCTTGCGCACCGTGGATTTCGACTTTGGCAACATCATCCACTCTGAGTAAATCGTTACGCACCTCATCAGCCATGTCTTTGACTTCGGCATTACTGAAACCCTCTCCTTGCAAGGTATAAAGAATTCCGAACACATCGCCAAACTCATCGTTAACCGTGGGGCCTAAAATACCTGTGGGTAGGCTGCCGTCATCTTTTAGATCATCAATTTTGCGCCTGACTTTATTAAAGATCGGCTGCATATCTTTGTATTTTTCTAGAAATGAAACGGTGATAATCGACACACCTGTGCGCGATTCACTTTCGATAAAGTCGAGTTCTGGAATTTCTTGAATAACTTCTTCTATACGGTCGGTAACTAATTCTTCAACACGTTGTGGGTTGGCACCAGGGAAATTCGTCGTGACGACAAGACTACGAATGGTAAAACCCGGGTCTTGTTGTTTCGGTAAGCTGAAGTAACTTGAGATACCTGTCAAAGCCAGCAAGACTACGATCACCAGGACGGTGATATTATTTTTTATCGCGAGCCCAGATAAGCCTGTGTATTTGGGCGCTGATATCTCGTTACTCATCCTGGTACAACACTTTCATGCCGTCACGTAACACTGATACGCCAGCTGTGACGACTCGCATACCAGGTTCTAAGCCCTCAAGCACTTCGATACCTTCTGCCAAAACATTACCGACGACTACTGGCTGCCGACGAACTAAGGCTGTGCCATCGTCTGCGCTTTGCAGGACAAATGCATAACGGCCTGCTTGATCTTCTCCTAATGTAAATGGTGGCACGACGATGGCGGTATTTTCCGCGTCACCATTGCCAATTGAAAAGGCCACATCTGCTGACAAACCGGCTTTGAGCTTGGATGTATTATCTTCGGTAATGGCAATGGTCACTGGAAATGTTGTGCTGCCATCAACAGGGGAAACACCCACCTCAGCGACTGTGCCTTTAAATACCTGATCTTTTATCGCTGAGAAAGTGACATCGACTTCGGCACCTTGGCTAATGTTGGCAATCACGCTTTCTGGAATATCTAATCTGACTTCAAGATCATCACCACAGGCGGCGAAAAAGATCTGTGCGCCTTGACTAATATTCTCGCCTTCATCGGCATCGACTGATGCAATAGAGCAATCATCTTCTGCGGTTAATCGGGTATAGGAGAGTTCTAGTCGATCAATTTCCAAGGCTTTGCGTACAGACTGTACCGCGGCGGCGGCTGACTCAGACGAGGCGCGGGCGTCGTCAAGCTGACTGCGTGAAACATTGCCATCCTCATAGAGTTGTTGGGCACGCGCATACTCTGCTTTGGCATTTCTTAGAGTTGCTTCAGCTTCAGTAAGCAAAGCGGTCGAACGTTGCGCCTGCAACTCGTAAGTGGAAGGATCTAACCTAGCGATGGTATCGCCTTTTTTAATTCGATCGCCGACTTTTACGGCTATATCACTAACGGTACCGGATACTTTGAAACTGAGACTAGTCTCTTGCGAAGCATGCAGCGTTCCCGAAAAGCTCCTTGAATAATCGCCTATTGCCGCACTGACTTCTATACTACGCACTTGTCGTAATGGTGCGTCCAATACAACTTCTTCTTGCTCTTGCGCACAACCATTGAGTAATACAACAAGACCCGCTACCAATAGCACATACCGATATTTACATTGAGTGTTCATCTCATCACCAAGATATAGAAACAACGACTATTGCACACGCTTAATCAAATCTTCTGTGAATTCTAAGCGCTGTGTATCCGTCAAAAAGAAATCAAAGGCACCGATCGATCTCTGCAAGTTCATCAAATTGATCAGAAAGCTATAAGAAGCATTCATTGAAGCTTCGCGAGCATCAATCAAGGCTTCCTGCGCATCGAGCACATCAACAATCGATTGCAAACCTTGTGCGTAAGATGCCGCCACCAACTCATAGTTTTTTTGTGAAGCCGTTTCAGAAACCTTGGCTAATTCAATCGCATTGTAGGTAGCATGGGCATCTTCCATGGTACTTCTAATATTTTGTTCTATAGTATTTTTTGTATCTTGGTATTGCGCCTCAAGCTGTCGCACAGCTAAACGACTTTGCGCTGTTCGTGCATAGCGTGAACCGCCTTCAAACACTGGCAACGAAAACTGCAGACCTGCTGTCCAACCATCGTTATTAAAACCAAAACCCCCGGCAACACGATCTTCGCTAAAGTTATTATTGTATTCTGCCGTCAAATCGACATCAGGTACCCAATAAGCGCGCTGATCAGCCACCAGCTGTCTTTCGTTACCTGCAATATCAGCCTCTAATTGTGCCAACTCGGGCGCACGCTCTAGACCTATTCCAACAAAAAAATCGGTAAGCGCTTCTAAGTCATAAACATTCTGAATCAGATTAGTAATTCGGTCGTCACTTATTATCAATGAAGGATTTTCTAAAGTCTCCATCTCAGTAGTAAAAGATTCAGAGATAGGTCGATTAAGAATCTGGTTTAAAGCTTGCCGTTGTTGTTCTACGTCGGCTTTAGCAAACAGCACGGCCTGCTTAGCGTTGGCCAACTCGCTTTCCCAACGGAATAAATCGGAAGCATTAGCCGAACCAACATTGACCCGGCTTTTCGACAACTCATAATTGCTACGAGTAATGTCTAAGTTATAGCGCTCCTGAATCAGGCTTGTTTGTTCTAACAAAACATTCAAATAGGTTGTGACAGCAGACTGAATAATATCGAGCTCTACTTGTCGTAGCAGCTCTTTTTCTGATAAATGTGCATAGCGCTGAATATCATAGGTCGAGCGCAAATCTTCAGAATAGAGTGATTGCCTGAGTGAAATCGAACCATCGGTTGAACGCTCAGCCGTCGCACCTGAGCGGGTCGCGTCACTATCTCCTATTTCCGTATGAGATAAAGAAGTACTCAGCTGGGGTAACAACGCACCTTTTGCCTCGTTGACAGACTGCCCGATAATGTCCGTCTGTAACTGCTGAACCGCTAGCGATAAATTGGCGTCGACGGCTGTACGAGCCACCTCTGTCAGCGAGTAACTGATATTAGAAGACAAATCTTCTTGATTGATTAATACGGAATCGCTGAGCACGTCAAAACTCGGCGCATAACGAATCTGTCTCGATGTTGCCATATTGATCATTAACTGGTTCGATGATGTAAATACGACTGGTAAGTTAGCGGCGTCTTCACCCAGCAGTACTCTTTCAATATACAGGGCTATGCGTCTGGCCATTCGCTCCCAATCACGCTTAGGGTTATTAGTGGCTAATGCCCCTAAGCGAACATACTCCTCTCCCGACAGCGCAAAGCTCAGTAAGTTTTTATCGTTCACTCCATTAATCAGAGATTTAATCTCTTCTCTACTAGCCGTCGGATAAGAGCCGTAAATGACTGCTTCCGTATCGACTGGAATTCTTGATAAAAGCGTTTTTAAATCTCCATCGTATTTAAGAAAACTAATGCTGACCCCGACATTCTTTGCTTGTTGCTTGGCGACATCAAACTGTTCGGCCGTTAAGCTTCGTTCTACTCGGGAATCAACGATTAACACCGCTCGCTCAAATCGCGCGATGGTATGTAGTACGGTCAGTTCTTGTTCGAAATCAAACTCCCAGGTGATATAGCTCAAATTCTTTTTACCGCTGACACCATTCTTAAATGGGTAGCCCAATAATTGACTGCTAAATACGGTGGGTAAAAAGGTCGGCTTCTCAAATGTTTCACGTAAACCGATGACTTGATTCGCTGCCAGATCGAGGACCAATACAGCATCCGTTCTCGGGTTAGCATAAGCTTGCTCTATGAGTGAATAGATATCTTCTATCGAGGCATTATCCTGAATCGGATAAGAGATAAAATTGACTTCATACTCGCCCTTGAATAAAGCGACAATCTCTTCTTTAAATAAAGTATGACGTGCCGCATCAGCTTCCTGCACGTTTGCCGTTTCAATAAGTGCGATATCAACGCGTTCAGCATGAGCAGTACCACAAAGTAGCAGAAGCACGACGGCAAAAAGATGATTCGTATATTTCACCCTACAGGAACTCCAGCAATATAAGGATGGATTAAAATGACAACAGCAAATATCGCTAAGCCAACAAGACCTGTCTTTATTTCTTGTTTCCAGCTTGGGATTTCAGGTTTTTCCCACTCACCTTCCCGTTTATTGATAAAGACCATTTCTAATACAGCCCAACAGCCTAGCCACCCAAATAGAAGGACGGAGCGAGAATCACCATTTAACAACAAATGCGCTATGGACCATACAATAACACTAGCTAATTGAGGGTGGCGGATAACTCTCTTAATTCTTGTTTGACCTTTTGTCGCTCCAAAAAGAAAAAAAGCCACCACAAGCAAAATCAAGGAAAAAGGTTTAATAATTGAGGGAAGTTCATATAAATGCGTTGGCGTGATACTCCTCCAACCAAAGACTATCATCACTAGTGATAAAACAATCAATAGAGCGAATATCGCCATATAGAGCTTATCGCCAAAGCGCTCAATAAAAGAAACCTTAAACGCAGTAGCAATGGACGGTATGAAATGGATGACGGACCATAATAAAAGCCCACTAACTAAAAGTTCCATAAAATACCCCGCTCTAATATTGTAGATAATTAGTTAATAGGTAGATACGCTATTTATAGCAAGAATATTTCGCACTTAATAATCGAATAGTAATCACACTCGCTCCAATATTAAACCACCTATAATCAAGTTTGCTGCTTGTCGTTTATAGTCATTAGAAATACTATTTTAGTAAGCACTTATTCTACTTCGCAGATTAATCTGCTGATGACAATTACCCAAGTAAAGGTATGCACTAAGCCGATGATGATCCATATTACACCTGATGTCATTAACAACAATCATACCTTCATAGATACTTACTGCTAAATATTAATGTAATAAATTTAGTTACAATAAAATATACAAAATTATATCCATAATTACAACTGAAGGAAGTTACAATTTTAGAATGAACATCGACTTTGCTATTGGACTTCACATTGTGGGATTCTTAACGTCATGCGAAGGGAAACCCGTATCTTCAACTATTATGGCTAAAAGCTTTGGCACTAACCCTGTTGTACTGCGGCGTATTTTGTCGAGGTTAAACCAATCGGGCTTAGTCAAAACTACGCGTGGTGCAAATGGAGGAAGTGTTCTAGCCCGCGATGCTAGCGAGATAAACCTAAGAGAGATTTACGAATCCGCTTGCGTAGCACAGGAACTTTTTGCTCGGCATCCAGAACCAGAAGGCGTTATTGCAAGTATTCTGGGTGGCTATATTAACGAATTTTATGCTAAGGCTGAAACAGCAATGTTAGAATACCTTGAGTCTCTCAGTGTTGCTGATATGGACGCAGAAGTCAGACCTAAAATTTTAGCCGCCCTGAAATGTAAATAAATATCCCCAATTTTCATAGACTAATAGTGTATTTATGTCATCATTCTAGGTTACAAAACTATTAAGATGAATAAATCCTCATAATTATTCTAAGAACGCTAATTATTGCTGGGTTGCTGCATGAGAAACGGATTGCTACTTACTTTTAATCTAAAGAATAACGCACTTAAAGAAGACTAATACCTTCATACCCCTTAAGAGCAAGCACCACAACTCAATAGACACATTCGCAAAAATCAGCGACTCTAAATCAGAAAACGACCGTCTGTAAGAATTACTTATTCCCAACCGTAGGCATATTTCATCAAATGAAATATGGCATTTTGTTCTAACACCCCACCAACAAGATGTGCCCAAGGACCATTGGCATAAAGCGCAACATCTTCTCCAGCATGAGTTTCGAAACCTATTTTAAAACCGTTTGGTAAAGTTGTTTGAGTTGGAATTGCTGCTTGCTGGCGCGCCGCGGTGCCTGCTGACGGAACTGGACGTTTTTTATCGTCGTGTTTTAAAGCACCTGGGCCATTTAAATAGCCTAGTGTGGTGTAAGGAACACCATCTGCTGCCAGTTTGGGTTTATCTTCTGGCTCACCCTGCTTATTATTACCTCGCACTAAACCTAATATTGGATTTCCCCTGGTTGGATACCCTGATATATTAAATACATGAGAGTGATCTGCTGTAACAAGTATTAAGGTATCCTTCGGATCGCTGTTTTCTATTGCTACACTTACTGCTTTAGCGAACTCCTGCGCTTGGGTAAGCGCATATCCCGCGACACCTTTATGATGACCGTGATCTATTCGGCCGCCCTCTACCATTAAAAAATAACCCGATTCTTTGTCAACAAGATACTTAATAGCATGCTGTGTCATCTGCGATAGAGTTGG
Source organism: uncultured Thiotrichales bacterium (assembly GCA_964617475.1). Lineage (GTDB taxonomy): Bacteria > Pseudomonadota > Gammaproteobacteria. Next base: position 28,170 of record CAZTYM010000009.1, on the reverse strand, counting down.
CTCTTTGCTGTCATCCTTTCTATCCAGCAAATAAGATAGATGACCACGAGAAAACAAGCCTAGTATTTGTTTATCATCACTGATTTTTTCTAACTCTTCTGCTCCGGTAATATACTGCCGCCGCGTTGACTGGTTTAACCATTCTTCCACCAGGTTATCATTAGCGGTAATTCTCTCTCCGCCTAGATCCGAACCAAAAAACATATTCCGACCACCACCTAACATAAGATCTATACCATCACCTTTGTCGAACTCGATAAGTTGCCGCGCTATGTCTTTACAACCACGTTGTTTTGCTTGCTCAGGTATGTACCGATCACTCTCCCAATCGCGCTCTGGAGTATGAGCATACAAAGTGGCTGGCGTAGCATGCGTAATTCGCGTTGTCGTCACTATTCCCGTCGCTTTACCATTTTGTTCTGCTAATTCAACAATAGTGTTTAGGGGATTGGTTAGCGAGTGCGCGCAACTACCACGTAAGGTTTCTGGCCCTACTGAAATTAAACCCGCCCTCGTTTTTTGGCCTGTATGCATTGCCGTTGCCGTTCCGGCGGAGTCTGGTACTTGCTGATTGGTGTTATAAGTTTTGATAAGCGCAATATGAGGAAAGTGCTCAAAACTCAAGGAGTTTTCTTCGCCACTCTCACCTCGACTTTGTCCGTCAAATATTCGCGCAGCGGTTACGGTAGATACACCCATGCCATCACCAATGAACAATATGATATTACGTGCCGTATTCGTGTTGGGATGAATATCCAGTCGAGACTGTAATGTCTCGTGTACGCGAACTGAAGAAGATTTCTTATCCTCTTCAGCCACTGTTGGCAAAACATACAACGCGGTTATTACGAAAGACACCAAGGCAGTTGTCTTTTTTATAAGACTTGCTCGCATTAATCTAAATCAACTAGTTATTACTCTTTTACAACTAAGCTATCTTTTCACCCATGAGCGCGGTAGCAAATGAATTTTCTGGCATTAGCCCAAGTTGCTCCCAAAGACCAATAAAATCCCAATGGTCATAACCATGGGTAAATTGATCTCCCTCAACACAAGCGAAAACAGCACCTGTAATAACAACTGGTTCACCGCTGTGTTTAGCCACGGCAGTTAGTGAACACAAAGCAGAAACCCAGCCATCATTTTCCATACTCTTATCAATTGTAATATTAATATTTGACAACTTTGCTAACATTGCCTGGTGAAACCCCGCGAACTGCTCACAACCTATGAGCGCTTGCTTACCTAAACCTTGCAGTTCGCATTGAGGCTTTAGCATGTCCTCAATTGCACTCGCATCCTCTTCTTTCCATACTCGGTCATACCAGGTTTGAAGTTTCTCAGTTAAATTCCCCATCCCTATCTCCTTGTTAATTACCTAGTCTATTGTAGCTCGGGTAGGTTGAATATGTGATAATTGCTCACTGATCAGCATCTCCTCTTCGCAATCATGTCTTTAGCCCAACCTATCAAAGCCCCGGATCTATTTGGCTACCCAAAATATTGGGCTGAGTGCTATGGCACAGCACCGTATCTGCCGATGAGCCGCGCCGAAATGGACGGGCTCGGCTGGGACAGCTGCGACATCATTATTGTGGTGGGTGACGCCTATATCGATCACCCCAGTTTTGGTATGGCCGTTATGGGTCGATTTCTCGAATCTCAAGGTTTTCGAGTTGGCATTATTGCTCAACCCGATTGGCATAGCGCCGAACCTTTTAAAGCCTTAGGCAGGCCAAATTTATTTTTTGGTATTAGCGCTGGCAATATGGATTCAATGATTAACCGCTACACGGCCGACCTTAAAGTGCGTAATGATGATGCCTATACGCCGCATGCTGAACCCGGCAAACGACCAGATAGATCAGTCATTGTTTATAGCCAGCGTTGCAAAGAGGCTTATAGCGATGTGCCTATTGTATTGGGTGGCATTGAAGCCAGCTTAAGACGGATCGCCCAATATGATTATTGGAGTAACGAAATTCGTCGTTCTATTTTGATTGATACAGCCGCTGACATATTGCTCTATGGTAATGCCGAACGCGCTATCGCGGATATTGCGCACCGTCTTTCAAATGGTGAATCAATATCTAAACTGACGAATATTCGCGGCACCGCTATTATCACTAAGAGACCACCTAAAGGCTTTACTGAAATTGATTCGACACGTATCGACTGGCCAAAAAACACAGACACGTTGGAAAGCCTGATAAGTAATCCTTATGAAGATAAAGATACTATCAATCAATCGTGCGCAAGCAATCAGTCAACTACGCAGCAAACATCAAAAACAAAAGACGGTATTACAGAAATAAAAGTGATTCCTATGCCTTTGATGCGTAAGCACAAGGCCGAGACAAAAAATAGCTGTATTCGCTTACCTTCATTTGAAAAAGTCAGCAAAGACGCGCCCTTGTACGCCCATGCTTCGCGCGTGCTACATCAAGAGTCTAATCCGCATAATGCACGCGCATTAATCCAGCGCCATGGTTCACAAGAAGTATGGATTAATCCACCGCCTATTCCATTGTCTACTGAAGAAATGGATATGCTATTTGATCTACCCTATCAACGTCGGCCCCACCCCAGTTATGGTGATGCACATATTCCTGCTTATGAAATGATTAAGACCTCGGTCAATATCATGCGCGGCTGCTTTGGTGGTTGTACTTTTTGCTCCATTACTGAACACGAAGGCCGTGTCATACAAAGCCGCTCACACGAGTCTGTTATAAATGAAATCGAAAAAATCCGCGATACGGTACCAGGCTTTACTGGTACGATCTCCGACTTAGGTGGCCCTACGGCAAATATGTATCACCTACAGTGTAAGGACGATATTATTCAAGCCAATTGTCGTCGTTTATCCTGTGTTTACCCAACCATTTGTAAAAATCTTGATACAGATCATAGCCCAACAACTGAACTCTATCGTAAAGCACGCAAAGTGCGCGGCGTAAAACGGGTTATGGTGGCGTCAGGTTTACGTTATGACCTCGCTGTTGAAGATCCGGAATATGTTAAAGAATTAGTTACTCATCATGTTGGCGGTTATTTAAAAATTGCGCCTGAACATAGCGAAGACAATACGTTAAACAAAATGATGAAACCTGGAATGGGTAGCTATAACAAGTTCAAAGAAATGTTTGATCGCTACTCAAAAGAAGCTGGCAAAGAACAATATTTGATTCCGTATTTTATCGCTGGCCACCCCGGCTGCGAAGACGAAGACATGCTTAATCTTGCTATCTGGCTAAAAGACAATGGCTTTCGCGTTGACCAGGTGCAAACATTTTATCCATCGCCTATGGCGCTAGCTACAGCTATGTATCATAGCGACCACAACCCATTACAGAAAATACGTTACAAAAATAAAAAGCTGTACACACCGAAGAAATTAGAGCAACGTCGCTTACAAAAAGCATTTTTACGTTACCATGATGAAAAAAACTGGCCGCAGTTACGTAAAGCCTTGCGTGATATGGGCAGAAAAGACTTGATTGGTGATGGACCCAATTGTTTGGTTCCAGGAGAAGCAGACAAGAAGAAGCGCTTGTCTAATAAAAATAGCTTGAAACCGGCTCGCGGTGGTCAATGGGATAGCCGCAACGCTAAAACGCGTCGCGGTAGACACTCTTAGTCTAGTGTGGCAATTCCAACTTCTACTCGGCGCGCCTCTCTAGCCGAACCTGACCCTACACTCTCAACCGGTTTCTCTAATACCAAGCGAGCTTCATCAATTCCTTCTGTAGCTAAATAGTCCCTCACAGCGAAAGCGCGACTCTTTGCTAACTCCTGATTAAAGTCAATATTACCGCTGGCATCATGGTAGCCCGACAGCACCGCCACAAGTTCCGCATTAGATAACAATTGCTCGATGATCGGCGATAACACTTGCGATACGTCATCGGGCAAGTCACTGCTACTAATCGCAAAATAGACTCTTGCTGCGTCAACTGAGCCGTCAAATGAATAAGCAGGAATTTCAACTTCATCATCACCCGCTACGTTAACAATAAGCTGCTCCACTTCCTCTTCATACGAAGCCGTCACATTGGGATCAATTAAGCGGCCTGCGTCAGATTCATTGCCATCATCTGCTGTATCGCCAGACGCGGTAATAAGCGGATCTAGAATCTGACCTTGTTCCGACTCAATATCCTCTGCGGCTGTGCTATCAGCCAAGCTATCACGATTGAGAATAGGAAAAGCGGCAAAGTTGACATCATCAGGTAGCGCATCGTCAATGGAAGTATCAGTCATTTCAATATCGAGCACTTCCGCTGTTATATTTGGATCTAATAATCCTCCAGTAGCACCGTCGTCTTCACGGTCTTCGCTAAGTTGTGCTGCTGATTTAGCTGTGGTGTCAGTTTCTTTATCACCTGCATCGACTACACTCTCTTCACCACAATCTGCACCAGCAACAGTTGCTGACTGACAATTTTTTCCGCCAGGCCCAAACCCGAATACCCAAAGCAATATTAAGATGATTACCAATATGATAATTACTAGCTTCCATAAGTCACTAAAACTCGGCCAGTTTGCTGCGATAGTTGATTCACGGTTAGTCATTATTATCCCCTTGTTCGATTACGTACTTAACGTCCGTGGTCAAGCTCGTCTTGCCAATCTTTTAATTCCTGCCAACGATTCTGTGCAGCTAATTCTGCTTGTTTTGGCCAGGTCTCGGGTCGCGCTAAGGCATAGCGTGGGCCAGCATTATCAAGAATTTTTTGGATATCTTCTACATTCGTACGTGACAGCTCCCAGTAGGTATTGATATTTGCCGCTAAAATAAGTTGATTGATTTTTGGACCGATTCCCTCAACGACTGTGAAATCATCTATTCCTTTCGGCGAAAAGCCTGCGGCTTTTGCCGCTGCCTTATCGAGCTCGGTTTGCTGATATGAATCTGATGCCGCAGCCGGTAAAACTGCTGTAGCTTCGGCTTGAGCTGCCTCGAGTTCTGAATAACTTTGGTTCAACCGCTTGATTTCAGCATTCAATGCCTCTATCTCTCGATCCTTAGCTTCCAAATCGTCGCTAGTGAAAGCTGAACCAGCCAATGCTCCGCCGACGGCGCCGATTCCAAGCGCAGCCGCCTCGTTATCCGGTTTACTTGCCGCTTCTAATTGTTTTTCCAAATCGTCGATTCTCGCAAGATGAGAAGGGTTATCTATCTCAATAGTTACTTGCTTTTCTTTATGGACAATTTTTTCCTTCACCTCAACATACTTAAGGCGTTTCGCTGCTAAACCACAAAGAACCCAACCGACAAGTCCACCTAACAGAAGCGGCCAAAGCCAACACAAAAAACCCGACATGTATACACTCCCCCAAGCGTTCGTGTATAAAGAATAAAGTTACATTAGGCAAATGTCTATCATTATGCCATTGATATAACCACAATTTTAAATTTATTTAACTTGTCATCTACCCACCAGAACCCAAATGCGGTCAAGTAATAAACATTTTTACATTAAGCTATGAAGAAAACTAATATCAGTTATTTATAATAATTTTTCTTCTTCGCAGCCCCGGAAAAAATTAAATTGAAAATACCTTTTTTCTATAATACTTTAATTCGGCTATCGAATCCCGAATATCCTGCAACGCCAAATGCTCCGAGCTTTTCTCAAAACCACCAACCGCATCAGGCGCCCAACGTCTAGCAAGCTCTTTTATAGTGCTGACATCAAGATTACGATAATGAAAATACTGTTCTAATTCGGGCATGCAACGATGCATAAAACGTCGATCCTGACAGATACTATTACCGCACATAGGCGATTTATTCATATCAACATATTGACTAACGAATTCAAGCGTTTTATCAGTCGCAGTTTGTTCAGTTTCATCACTGGCTTTTACGCGATCAATGAGACCAGAACCACCATGCTGCTTAGTATTCCATTCGTCCATGGCATTAAGCACAGCATCGGGTTGGTATATGGCGAGAACCGGTCCTTCGGCCAAAATATTTAATTCACCATCCGTTATAATAGTGGCTATTTCAATTACTGAGTCATTATCTGTGTCTAAGCCGGTCATCTCAAGATCGACCCAAATCAAATTATTATCTTGTTTCACTCTACACCCTCGATGTGGCAGTTACCGCATTCTAGCAAAGACCAGCAGTAACAGCGCAAACTATGGCTATCGATAGCGAAGATAAACCAGGCTTAGTCGTAACGCGTTATGGCGCTACGGCAGAAATTTTAGCTGAAGATGGCATTATTAAAACTTGCCATCAACGCAAATCAAGAAAACCCGTAGTGGCGGGTGATCGTGTTACCTGGCAAACTGGGGCCGATAACACTGGCATTATTACACAGCGTTTGGAGCGCAAAAATGTATTAGCTCAACGTAAAGATGTAAAACGCATTACAGAGATTGCTGCCAATCTCGATCAAATCATCGTAGCTTTCACGGTTAAGCCTGACTACGACCAGTTTCTAATTGATCGCTATATCGCTGTTGCTGAGCAGCAAGGCATCACCCCAATACTGCTTGTTACGAAATATGATTTAGTCGATAAGTCACCGGATTCCAAAATCAACAAACTGATCGAAACTTACCAAAACATTGGCTACCAGGTGATTACTTCCAGCCAGAAGTTGGAAACGAGTTTGAATACTGTACGTGATGTGTTGAAAGACAAAATCAGTGTATTAGTGGGGCAATCCGGGGTGGGGAAATCATCTTTGGCGACTTTACTGTTACCTAACACAGATATTGCCACCGGCGAACTCACCACCCGCGAACTAGGTAGCCATACCACCAGCAGAACAACACTCTATGCTTTGCCTAACGGCGGCTATTTAGTTGATTCTCCTGGCGTACGTGATTTTGCGGTTTGGGATATTGATCCAGCCGAATTAGCCCAATGCTATATCGAGTTTAGACCGCATTTAGACAACTGTCGATTCAATAATTGCCGACATATTAATGAACCAGACTGTGGGATAAAATCGGCTGTAGAAAACGATGAAATCAACGCTCAGCGTTACCGTAGTTACTGCTCCTTATATGCTTCGTTAACTGAGACTAACTAAGTACTGCCAAAGCTTCAACTGGTTGCTCTGGCTCTACTAGCATCATTGCCGAAATAATCACTAATGCCCTGGTCACAATAATACCTTTGCCTTGCGCGGCATGGTCTTCTCGTGCCTCCCAATCTTTTTTGAGTAAACGCCGACCTGCGATAATCTGTAGAGAGTACAATACGTATAAGGTAATCAATAAAATGATATGTGTCCAAATCATCATTGAAAAAATTTCTTCTTGCTCAATTAGTCGGCGATACCAGTCTCGCGTCGCATACAGATAAAATGGCATACATAAATCATAGATAATAATTGATATCATCACAGGGATATGAAACCAAAGCTTAGTTCGATAACGATAGGCAATCAACATCAAGACAAATGTTGCCATAGAAAGGATAACTGGACCGGAAAGATTCATTGTTCAATAAAACTACAACTGCTGCCTACCTGCAAAAGCATGTGCCAAAGTTCCTGTATTGACGTACTCAAGCTCACCACCAAATGGCACGCCATAAGCAATGCGGCTCGCCTTTAATTCACGTGCAATAACCATTTCACTAATGTAATAAGCGGTTGCTTCACCTTCTACCGTAGGATTGGTGGCTAATATAACTTCTTTTACCGTGCCATCATCCAAACGTTTTTCTAATTTATCTAAACCGATGTCTTCTGGGCCAATATTGTCTAACGGTGATAAGTGTCCCATTAAAACAAAATACAAACCTTTGAATGCCGTAGACTCTTCAATTGCCATAACGTCCGCTGGGGTTTCCACCACACACAGCTGCGTTGGGTCTCGCCTATCATCTGCACAAATACCGCATATTTCCGTCTCACTCAAGGTGCGACATTTAGCACAATACCCCACTCTCTCCACAGCTTGTGACAGCATATTAGATAAATGGTTTGCGCCTTGGCGATCACGTTCCAATAAATGGAAAGCCATACGCTGCGCTGACTTAGGCCCGACGCCAGGCAAACAGCGCAATGCTTCAATGAGCTGTGTAATTAACGGAGAATTGTTCACGACATTCTGGAGAATTTAAAATGGTAGCTTCATACCTGGTGGCAGGTTCATACCGCCGGTGACTTCACCCATCTTATCTTTAGTAGTGGTTTCCACCGAGCGCACCGCATCATTAACTGCTGCTGCAATAAGGTCTTCAAGCATTTCCTTATCATCCATAAGGCTGTCATCAATTGTGACTTTGCGCAAATCATGGCGTCCTGTCATGACCACACTAACCATGCCGCCGCCTGATTTACCTTCCACTTCCATTTCGGCAATTTCTTCCTGTACTTTTTGCATGTTTTCTTGCATTTTTTGGGCTTGTTTCATCAAGCCGCCAAGTCCACCTTTCATCATATTCTTACCCTTCCTAATTTCTTTTAACTAATCAACTGGCCTGACCGTATCAACTAACATCTCAGCACCAAACACTTCTTTAATTTGCTGCACAGTAGCATCATTTTCTAGCGCTGTGCGTGCTTTTTCTACTCTCTTGTCGTAACGGGCTTTAGCTTTAGCCGCTGGCGTATTATTGGCCTTGCCCAATTCAACAATTAACTTAGCCTCACCACCAAAACGCTGTTGTAACGCTTGCTCTAAACGCTGCTCAAAACGCTCATTTTTTAAATGAGGCTGTGTCTCGCTCAAACAAAGCTTAAAACAATGATTATCCTGGCTCTGCAATTCCGAGTTAACAGCGAGCTCACGTACAAGTGCTTCAACACCAAGCGATTCGATAATGGTTTCCCATGGATCAGATGATAGATCAACCGGATTATCAAAGACTGAGTCAGTTAGCGGAGAAACACCATTAGGCCGCGCGGGTTCATTTGGCTGGGTTGCCGCCACTTCTTCTGGCGCTGTGCATTTCGCTGCGTGCGCCGCCGCTTTAGGCTTTTTTGGTTGATTGGCTCCTGATTGCGCCGCCGCCAAAGCAGCCGCTGCTGAGCGCGGCGCTGGTCTTACTGTTGCTGGAGCAGACTGAGATGCTAATTTTGGCTTAGTAGCTGCTGTTGGTGCTGCGGCTACAAATGATTTACCGGCACTTGCTATTGAAGGTTTGAATGCCAGCATTCGCAATAGCGTCATTTCCAGACCGCTACGCGCGTCGGGCACATAGGGTAAATCACGGCGTGCGACAACGGCGATTTGGTAATAAAGTTGTATATCTTCAGGGCTAAGTTTATCAGCTAAATCCGCAAGCTGTTCGCGGGTGGCCAGCCGTTCATCCGCCATTTGCGGATGGGCTTGCAACAGCGCCAATAAGTGTAAGCTAGTAATCATTTCAGCTAACACAGCATTGGCATCAGAACCCTGCTCAATAATAGTAGCAACAATATCAAGCAATTTACCGGCGTCTGCCACAACTAGCGCATTAAGCAAATCGATAACATAATCATGGCTGATGGTGCCAAGCATACTACGTACATCTTCAGCCAGAATCTTATCGCCAGAAAAGGCAATAGCTTGATCAAGCAAACTCAAGCTATCACGCACGCTACCTTCTGCTGCAGCGGCAATCAGTGTTAACGCACCAGGTTCGTAATTTATTGTTTCGCTAGTGAGTATTTTTTCTAAGTGAGAACTAATGGCCTCTATAGGCAAGCGCTTTAAATTAAATTGTAAGCAGCGCGACAATACCGTGACAGGCAATTTTTGCGGATCGGTTGTTGCTAGTAGGAATTTTACGTGTGGAGGGGGTTCTTCCAGGGTTTTTAACAGCGCATTGAAACTGTGGTTAGACAACATATGCACTTCGTCAATGAGATAGACTTTGTAGCGACCACGTGTCGGCGCGTAAGGAACATTATCTAATAGTTCTCTCGTATCATCGACTTTGGTTCTTGACGCTGCATCGACTTCTATTAAATCGACAAATCGCCCTTCATCAATTTCCCGGCATGCAGCACACACCCCACATGGCTCAGCGGTAACACCGGTTTCACAATTGAGCGCTTTAGCAAATACGCGGGCTATGGTGGTTTTACCAACCCCTCTGGTACCGCTGAACAAAAATGCATGATGAACGCGCTCTAACTTGAGCGCATTGGTTAACGGCGTCACCACATGGGACTGCCCAACCAATTCGGCGAATGTGCGCGGCCGCCACTTGCGTGCTAATACCTGATAACTCATCTTAATATATTAACACTTAAGCGCCTTACAATTTAAGAATCTAGCTCAAACGTGAGATAAGGCACCAGAGAGACCTAGGTCTAAAAATAAACGAAAGAGCGGAGTCTAGGCAGCCAAGGACATGATATACGGTATGCCGCTTCGCAGCCTCACATCTTGATATGATTTTCAGACTAAGGGCACCACGTATCAGCGAGCGTAATAGTTTTGAAATCGATTCTTAGATTAAGAGGCAACCCGTGCCCGCCTGACCCCGGCACACGAGTCCACTGCTGCCGCTGCTCCCTTCCGGGCCTGACGGGGTTCACAATATAACGTTGCGGGGGGACAGACACGAGCCGCCAAACCCAAAGTAGGGATTATACTGCAACTACGGCTGGTAGTCAGGAACGGCTATTGGTGATATTGACGTTCGCTAGAACGTACATTGAAAAGCCTTAGTGAGAAAATTCGGGATTTCCCGAGAAAGTGAGCGAGAATCTAAAAAGATAAAAGCCTGACCTAAATACCGGATGCCCTCCTTAGGGCATCCGGCATACAGTTTACTTCTGAGGTATAACTACTCGGTTAGTAGTCCACAGAGATCCCAAGATTAATCGATCTTCCTGGCAGTACCACACGGTCTCTAGTGAATGACGTCGCCTGTCTTGCATCTTCGTCTAAAAGGTTTTCACCTCTCAGTGACACCTTAAGCTCTGAACCGTTGACGAGGAAGCTTCTACTTACACCCGCATTGAATTGTGTAAAACCATCGGTGTCTTCTTCAAACTGACCTGGGCGGTTTTGTTCACTAACAAAGATAAGATCGGCAAAACCATCCCATCTTCCCTGAGAGAAATCGACACCAAGGCCGAAGCGGCCAGGAGCGATACGTGGCACATTACCTAAATCGTCATCATCAAATTCCGCGCGGACAATGTCAGCAAACACACGACCATTCAACAACCAGCCCGCGTTTTCCACCAACTGTGCTCTGAACTCGGCTTCAGCACCGTAGAATCTGGCGTCTTCGCTTCGGTAAGCCACGCTGAGTAACTCACCACCAAGTTCAAACTCACCTTCTTCATCAACTTCGTCAGCAATACCATCGTTATTTTCATCCAGACTTGCCAAGAAGATATAATCGTCAATCTGATTCACATAGGCATTCACTTTCCAGGAGTATTTTGGCTTGGTTTGACCAAGACCCAACTCAATATTGAAAGAGGTTTCTTTATCAAGATCATTATCACCCGTTTCAAATGTCAATGTAGCTAAGTGAGCTCCTGCGGCGAAAAGCGCCACTTCCTGCGGTGCACGTTCTGCCCGAGCGATATAAAAATTGGCTTGCAAATCATTGCCAAGTGCCCTTTGCGCGCCGAATGAAATTGTCGAGGTAGTAAAGTCAACGGCGTCACCTTGATCAGCGTTGACAGGGGCGATATCAATTGTATCAACACGTGCACCGGCTTCTAAATCCCATGCGCCGCTATGATAGTGAGTAATACCAAATATGCCTAAACGCTCCTCGTCTACTGGAATGACAAATCCTGCTTCTTCACCCACTGCTGAGAAATCTCTATCGTTATATTGCACACCAAATGCGTTCTGCCACGTATCGCCAACGCTGGTGACAATCTCAAGGCGAGTTTCGAGTTCTTCGTTATCAAAAGTTGTGGCAACTTCTCCGTCTTCTTCGACTTCATCGTGATTGTAGTCATTGTAAGTGGAACGCAAAGAAATAGAATCAATACCACTGAACGGCGAGAAAAACTCAATCTGACTATCCCAACGATTCTGCTCCAAATCAATGCGAATATCACCCTCAAGAGCACCAGGTACACCATAGTTAGATTCCAAACGACTAACAGCCAAGCCAATCAAAACCTTGTCTGTTATGTAGCTACCACCAACACCAAAATTTTGAGTTTCTAAATCACTATTTCTAAGCCGGCCCTCATCTGCCTGCGCGTCTTCATCCAAGGCAGCAAAACCATCAATATCAAAATCATTAGTCTGACGTCTCAGAGCATCAACGTGCCAAGCAAACGAATCATCTGCGCCGTTCAACTCAAGCGCCGCAGTATTGCCATCTGAAACGGATTGATGTTCTACCAATGCTTTAGCTTCGAATGGGTCACGATCCAGCGATTGAGGCAGACGATTATTAATCACGTTAACTACACCACCGATAGCACCCGGACCAAAACGTAGACTGGATGGACCACTGAGTACCTCAATCTGCTCGGCAAAATAAGGTTCTATTGATACCGCATGGTCTTCACTGATACTCGATGCATCTAACGAGTCGATACCGTTTTCCAATACTCTTACGCGATTACTACCCAAACCACGAATAATTGGCCGACTTGCACCTGGAGCGAAATAGGTTGAAGATACGCCTAATTCGTTTTTTAACGTCTCACCAATAGAGCTCGACTTTTTTCGCTCCAGTTCATCACCATGAAGCACCTCTACAGACTGCGCAAAATCATCTTCTGTTTCATCATCGAATGAAGAAGATTGCACGGTAATCTTATCCAATTCTTCTACGTAACTAAACTCATCAGCGTTTGCAACAGCTGTGCTCGACAATGAGGCCAAGGCTATTACAACCATACGATTAATCATTTCATCACCTTAAAATTAAAAGAAAAAATATAAAAACATCCTTCGCGATGAGCGAAGGATGAAAAAAAATTAATTTAGAGATGCGTTATCGGTGGGCTACGCGCATTAGACGTATGCGCATAAGAGACGAAATAAGTCGAGGGGATGTGTACTAATTTTTTACCCAGCTCAGCAGATTGAACGGATGGACTAGTATCTATGGCAACATCAGATACGTTTAAAAGAATAATGCAAATCTCACAATCTTCAGCCGCGCCATCATGCTCGTCTTCATGTGCGTGAGACGACAGTATCCAACTGCTCGCCAATAAGCAGATGAGCAGCCAGTAGATGTGAAAAGATCTAGCCATAGATCCTGTTATAATATAACAAAACAGTTCCTATGAAAACATAAGGTTTCTGGGTGAATAGGCAAAAATAGGATTTCGTTTCTCGTAACCTGGCTTGATTCTATGTCGCCTCTACGTTGATTCAGCGACTAAAGTCGACTTCGATCGATGCTTGCACCACCACCGTACCTTTATATACTCATAACAATTATTTCCCATGCTCCATATCTACGGCGGAATGAACTTCATCGCCGTTAGCTACTCAAAGTCTCCAAGAAGTTAAGAAACGTGTATACGTCACGATAAACTTTTGAGATAGAAAATTATATTTCACTTTTGTTAAACTGCGTTCAAACTAGATGTTGCCGTGGCGTAATCGACGAATTGTGTAATAGCAGACTTAGAATTACTTTGGGGTAGAATAAAAATAGGAAATAATAATTCGCGGCACATGTGGATTCTGCGGCGAGATAATAATTGACTAATGAATAATAAAGCACACACAGGGCAACTCACTGAACAGCAGCGGTTTGATATACGCGCTGAATTCCAAGCACGTGAGATAGAAGAACACAAATATTATCTTAGTGAAAAATACGGCTACGATGTTGGTATTGAGAAAACAACTTTAGATTGGATTGATAGTGGACACGCTGAGCGATTTGCTGAACGTTTTTCCCATAATGAAGAAAATATTGTTACTTATTACGCTAGAAATAGTCACGCCAAGCACACTGAAAGTAACGGTTACCATTTTTCCATAGAAGAGATTCATTATTTGCTTGGAGATGTCTGAACCCTGGCATGACTGAAATGCCGATATACAAGAGTTAAATCACCCACTACGGTGACTAATTATTCCATTTACCTTGCGTCTATTCCAACTTGATTTCTCTGATTCCTGAAGGCTTATACGATTTACGTTAGTCACCTGAATCGACATCACTTTATATTATTAGCCTGATAGCATCCTAAGCTCGCTTTACTTAAAGATTTTGATCAAATTAATGTCAATTTCTTTATCTTCGTCTAATGTAAATTTAGCTTTTTTGTATGAAGGTGGACCGACACTTGTTCGCTTTACCGTATTATTTGAAAAGCCAAACGGTTCGCTCGGTATGAACCACCAGCGTTTATCCATTTTATTGTTTAAATTTTCATCCTGAAATACTGCTACGGCATACTCACCAGCAGCCAAACCATGGAACGTTAATTGTTCTTCACTACTCTGAATAAATTGCAAACGCCCCCTAACCGCCTGCTTAACATTGAGCCAACGAGATTTACCATTATAGAGTGCTACTCTAATCACCCCGTTTACATCTTTGATCCCAGTTATATTGACTGTTAAGCTCAATTCGCCCTCAACAGGATCGACTGCTGATTGTTGAGTAGCACAGCCAGACACTATAATAAACGCTAAAACTAAGTAAATTTGGCCGAATTTCATTTTTTAGGTCTTTTAAAAATAGTTAAGAAGAGTGGCATGAATAATTTGTTAACAAATGAAGTGAAAACGCTCACCGCACATAGTTTTTTGATGCTGTGGTTCTTACTTTTCATGAGTTTTAGCCATGTTTCCCTTGCGAAAACGATCAATGGTTTTAACCTAAGCAACAGCGATGTACCTATTGATACCATTAGCCATGGCGGCCCACCCAAAGATGCTATTCCGTCTATCGACAAGCCAAAATTCAGAACACCGACTGAAGCCGAACTAAGCTCTAGTGCACGCGTCCTGGCAATAAACTACCGTGGCATTCAACGCGCCTACCCGATCAACATCCTCAATTGGCACGAGATTGTTAACGATAACATAAATGATCAACCGTTTATGGTAACTTACTGCCCACTATGTGGTAGCGGAATCGCCTTTGAATCTGAAGAAAGCGGCTTTGGCGTATCTGGCTTACTCTACAACAGTGATGTGTTGCTTTACGATAGAGCGACCTCGAGCTTATGGTCACAAATTGGTATGCGTGCCATTTCCGGCAAACGAAAAGGGGAAACCTTAAAACCTATTGCCGTTACTCATACAACTCTTTCAAGCTGGCTGAAAAAGTTTCCTGATAGTGACATTTTAAGCACAGAAACAGGCTTTAAACGCGACTACTCAACATCTCCCTATGCTGGCTATGAAAAAACTCCGCACCTGTTTTTTAAAGTCAACAAAAAAGCCCCTGATATTTTCCATCCTAAAAGCCTGGTACTAGGTGTGCGAGTTGATGGTGGACAAAAGGCCTACCCTTACGAAGTACTTGCCAAAAACAATCAAAGAGAAATTCATGATTCTATCAATGGCAAAAAAGTATTAATCGAATGGGATGCTGAAGCAAAAAGTGCAACGGTTAATACCTCTTTATCAGATTCCACCGCCCACGGTACACAGTTGTTTTGGTTTGCCTGGTATGCCTTTCACCCAGAGACACAAATTTATAAAGATTAATCAACTCACCTAGTAATCGTAGAAGTCATCCAATATTATCTCCATCCGACTTCCTTAGCCCAGTCCTCTACTTGTTTTCTATATTTCTTATGACTTTTAGGTGGCTTACCACCTTCTGACTTGACTTGCTTTTTTGCTTCCTCTAATGCTTCATAGAATGGTGGCAAACCTACGGCCTTCCTTAACTCCTCCACTTTTCTAGGATTATCTACCGTACAAGTAAAGGCGCCCAATTCATCCCAGTCATAGATAGTTCCATATATCTGTGGTCGCCCTTCATTAAAACGAATTCTATCCAATAACAAAGCGACTTGTTTTTGTGTTGCATCGCCATTTCTAGCCGCTTCAGACAATGAGTTAAAAAAAGTGCGCTGTAGATTCGGAGTACATATTGAATGTTGAGCAATTAACCACGCGAGGCGAGCCCCTTCTGCACCCACCTTAGAAATAGTTGGCCAACCATGCTTAACAATTATGTCATTCAGTGCATTAGCATTTTCGATGTGAACATCTTGCATCTCTTGATCATACTGACCATAAAGCCTGCCTTCTTTTAGAAGTTTATTGCGAGTTTCAATATCCCTTTTTTGTATTTTTTTTAGTTGCTGCAGTAACTCATTGTCCATCATATTACCCAGTTTAATTACAACAAATCGAGCTAGTTATTTTTAATTTTACAAACTACATTGGCGAGCGATGAGCACGGTATCCAAATACTCCGTAAGCTTGACAAGCACCACTTCACTAAATCGCCAAAAATGCGCTAATGTCGCATTAGTACTTTCACCAGCGCATTTAGGAAATACTTATGCGAACTCGAACGGCCTAACTAGCCTGTTATCAATATCAGCAATCACTTTTGAGTAGCCTCCTTTCGGATTTGATAAAAAACCAACATAAAACCCCCAATGATTAGTCCGAAAAATGAAAACTTAATACCAAGCCCCCAGGTTAACAACAACCAATACCCTTGAGCTGGACCAAGATGTCCCTTGCTCAATACATCAATTGTAAACATAACAACAAGCACAAAAGAAACCAGAAAATTAATAGCATAAACACCTAGAAACGCCCATGCTAAAGCATTCATGAACTGACTATTTGAAGTTCTACCGGAAACCCAATAAAAAATAAAATAACTCACTATCATTGGCATGGAAACCAGCACCGCTGTTAGTAGGCTAACAAGAAAATTTTCACCACCATAAACGAAGACAAATAATGTAGCGGACACAGTAATCACCAATCCATTGCGACAAACCCTCCTAATACCTTTCACTAATTCAACTCCTTGACTATCTACACCGCACAACCTTCATCAGCACAACCACTGTCATGCTCTTTTTTCTCCCCACTTAAGCTTGACCGATGCGATACATTAACCAATGCTGCAATTTCAGCCCCGACTTGCAAATCTTCTGGTCGGCCAAAATAGTTCGCGCGCAGCATGCCTTCTCGATCGATTAAAATTAATGTTGGTGTGCCTCGCATTTGGTAGCGTGTCATAGTGACCGGCGTTGGACTATTTTCACCAGCAGTATCCACACCTACAGGAAATTTTATACGGTACTCATAAATAAATGCCTCAAGCGAGGTTGGTGTCATGGCCTCATGATGCTCGAAAACGGTGTGCAGACCGATAACAGCAACATCCTCTTTAGAAAAATAATCATGGATTTTTTGTGTTTGTGGTATGCCATGCGCGACACAACCTGGGCAAAGCATTTGAAACGCGTGTATCACTACGACTTTGCCACGTAACTGCTGCAAACTAATAGCTTGTTCCGTATTGAACCATTGGCTAACGCTTAGTTCTGGTGCCGGATAGCGTTTTTCATTCATGGCAATTCCTTAATTTTTAGTTTTATTCGATAATTTCCCAACTGACATCAAGCTGTTCTAAGCTCTTCGTTAGCATGGTGAAGGCTTGATTAACTAAGGTATGATCATCGCCTTTTACACCCAGATCCACCCATTGTTCTTTTTTCTTGAGTCTTGGCAAACTAAACACTTTGACTTGTGGGTATTGCTCCAAGATGTCTTCCATAAGCGGAATGAGATCGCTCTCGCGCGCGTTAACTATGCGTACGGCGTGCTCAAGTTGTGGCTTATTTTCTAAATTGGAATATTCATTTTCTAACACCCATTTGATCATAGGTGTTGCCATCTTGGGAAAGCCGGGTACACAATGAATGCGCTCGACACTAAATCCGGGGACATTATTTACTGGGTTAGGAATCAAACGTGCACCCGCAGGAAACTCAACCATGCGTTGCCTTTCCGCTGTCATTTCAGAATCTTTAAACTTACTACGCAGAATCTCCACACCTTCAGGATGCGGCACTAAGGCACGCTCACTGGCTTTGGCTACGGCTTGGCGTGTTAAATCGTCAGGAGTACCACCAATTCCGCCACAACTAAAAACAACTTCGCCAGTTTCTAAGACGCTACGGTAGGCTTTAGTTAGTTGGGTAGTATCATCAGCGTGGACACGACTCCAGCTGAGCTGTAAACCCCGCTCAGCAAGCAACTCTACTACGTTAGAAAAATGCTTGTCAGTTCGTCGTCCACTGAGTATCTCATCACCGACGATGATTAGCCCAATTTCCATACATCACCTTAGTGTTAATCCTGTGAAAATTCGAGCCGGCGACCTAATGCTTGAATAGGCTCGCTCTGGCCGTATTGGTAGGCGATTTGTCCGTTAATAATAGTGGTATCAACAGAGGCGCCAAAGGTATCACCCTCAAAAGGTGACCAACCGCATTTATAACGAACGTTATCTTTAGTCACCAACTGTGGTCGTTGCGTATCCATAATCACCAAATCTGCATAATAACCCTCGCGGATATAACCTCGGTCGACCACTTGGTAACGCTTGGCGACATTGTGGCTAGTTTTGGTAACGATAGTTTCTACTGACATCACACCGTCTGCGTAAAAGTCAAACAACATTGGCAATGCATGCTGCACCAAAGGCAAACCCGCTGGTGCTTGCATAAACGGCCAGGCTTTTTCTTCGGCTAAATGCGGTGCGTGATCGGTGGCGATAATATCGACCACATCATTGTTAACCGCTTCTAGCAAAGCAGCACGATCTTCTGCACGCTTGATGGCCGGATTACATTTAATGCCATTGCCTTTTGTCTCATAGTCTTCTTCAGATAAATACAAATGATGAACACAGGCTTCCAGAGAAATTTGCTTACCGTCAACATCACCCTGACTAAACAACTCTAGCTCTTTAGCTGTTGTCAGATGCAATACATGTAACTTAGTGGCAAAACGTTTCGCCAGCGAGACTGCTAAAGAAGAGGATTTATAACAAGCCTCTTCTGAGCGAATGATTGGGTGCATAGATATAGGTACATCATCACCATACTGCTCGCGCGCCGCTGCCTCATTAAGTTTAATAGTTGGCGTATCTTCACAATGCGTGGCTACTAAAATTGGCGCGTCGGCAAAAATACCTTCCAAGGTTTTCGGATCATCAACCAACATGCTACCGGTTGAAGCGCCCATAAATACTTTGATTCCGCAGGCGATATTCTTAGGCAAACGTTGGATTTGTTCGAGGTTATCGTTGGTAGCGCCAAGGTAAAAGGCATAATTAGCCGCTGCTCTGCCATTAGCTCTGGTGTACTTATCTTCCAGCGCCTCTATATTGGTGGTCGGTGGATTAACGTTGGGCATTTCCATAAAACTGGTGATACCACCCGCTATTGCCGCCCGCGACTCCGTCGCCATATCACCTTTTTGCGTTAAACCTGGCTCACGAAAGTGGACTTGATCATCAATCATACCGGGCAGCACTAATTTGCCCTTAGCATCGATCGTCTTATCGGCTTGGCGATGTGTTAGCGCGGCACCTACTTCTTCAATGCGGCCATTTTCACAATAGATATCTGCGGGAAAACGCTCGCCTTCATTCACAACCGTAGCGTTAACAATCAACAATGAGCTCATGAAAAACCCCTAAAATCGGCGCGATGCGAGTCAAGACATAGCGCTAAAACACGTATAACGATACTATACCGATTTTATTCACTTTACGGGGCCCAAGTGAGCACCAAGCAACAAATTTCCCTCAAGGAACTAGAACGTGGCCAAGTTGGCGACAGCGTTACTCTCGACGAATGTTTAAACAGCCTAAAATATAATGATGACGGCCTTGTTCCGGCCATTGCTCAACAATACGACAGTGGCGAAGTATTAATGATGGCGTGGATGAACCAAAGTGCCATTAAAGAAACCCTAAGCACCGGTCAAGTTTGTTATTGGTCCAGGTCTCGTCAGGATTACTGGCGCAAAGGCCAGGAATCTGGAAATTGGCAAAAACTAAAATCCATGAAAATCGATTGCGATGGCGATACCTTATTATTAAGTGTTGACCAACAAGGCGCCGCCTGTCATACCGCCAGGCGCCATTGTTTTTATCTTGTCGTGGATGGCGATAAAGTCTCCATTAATGACGAACCCATGGTCGACCCAGATAGTCTTTACAAGTAACCAATATTCTACGGTAACTCCTAACATGCCCTTGCAGATTTACAACACCCTTCATGGAAAAAAAGAGAACTTCCAACCAGTCGACCCAAGTCGAGTGACAATGTATGTCTGCGGGCCGACAGTTTATAACTACATACATATTGGTAATGCGCGCCCTGCCGTCGTTTTTGACGTACTTAACCGAGTGCTTAAACAGAATTTTTCTAAGGTCGTCTATGCACGCAATATTACTGATATCGACGATAAGATTATTACTGCGGCAAAAGATAATGGTGAAGACATTGCCCAACTAGCCAAACGTTTTACCGATGCTTATCACGATAACCTGAAAGCACTTTATAACGAAGAACCCAGCATCGAGCCCTTAGCAACAGAAAATATTGATGAAATGATTAGCATGATTGAATCTTTGATAGATCGAGGCCATGCTTATGAAGCCGAAGGCCATGTGTTATTCCATATTCCTTCAGACAAGCAGTATGGCCAGCTCTCTAAGCGATCTATAGACGACATGATCGCCGGGGCACGAGTCGAA
The DNA here is from genome assembly GCA_964617475.1 of uncultured Thiotrichales bacterium. Lineage (GTDB taxonomy): Bacteria > Pseudomonadota > Gammaproteobacteria. Next base: position 7,544 of record CAZTYM010000009.1, on the reverse strand, counting down.
GTCGCTCCTTATAAAAAGCATGCCGCCGATTTTGTTATGTGGAAGCCGTCCGATGCCGACACACCGGGTTGGGATAGCCCATGGGGGCGCGGTAGACCAGGCTGGCATATCGAATGCTCAGCAATGATACGCAAACATCTCGGCGGCACGATTGATATTCATGGTGGCGGCCAGGACTTAGCTTTTCCACATCATGAGAACGAGCTCGCACAAGGCACATGCTGTGCCGATAACGAACAGTATGTCCGTTACTGGATGCACAATGGTTATATCACTATGGACGAAGAAAAAATGTCCAAGTCATTGGGAAATGTTCGTCGCGTTCATGATTTATTAGAACACCATGACGGTGAAGTATTACGTTTGGCCTTACTCTCAACACATTATCGCTCGCCACTGAATTGGTCCGAAGATCTACTAATACAAGCAAAGAATCGTTTAGATTCGCTTTACCAAGCATTACGCAATTGTAATGTTGAAGCTAGTGACGAAGACAATATACACAGCGATGTGCAAGCCGCACTAGAAGATGATCTCAACACCCCATTAGCGCTTAGCGTTTTACAAGACTTAGCAAAGCAACTCAATGCAGCGGAAGATAATGATTTAAAAGCCACACTAAAAAACAAACTCACCAAAAGCGCTGGCTTACTGGGGCTTTTGCAACGTGATGCCGAAGCCTATTTTAAAGGCACAAGTAATAGTGAGCTTGACGAAATCACTATTAACAACCTTCTAGCCGAGCGAAACGAAGCTAAGCTTGCCAAAAACTATGGCCGAGCAGATGAAATTCGCGATATGCTCACCGCCGCCAACATTGAACTAGAAGACACTAAAGATGGTACGCGTTGGCGCTATATCGATTAGGCCCGACCAAAAAAACACAAACTATAACTCTAGCTACTTCACGTTAGCCTCGATTGTCACAACTATGCAATAGTTTTGTCACAATATTGCATAAGAAATAAGAGAGGATACGCTAACTTTATTGTAGTTTTCTCTTATGCGGCGATTTATCGACGAAGTCACGCAGTACGATACCTCAGTATTTTCCTGGTGCTTTCGGTTTTCCAAAAAAAAGCTCATTCTGTTCTTTAGCCGTTTTATATCGAGGACAGGAGATGGCTATCTACAGCTGGCCATACCAGCGTTTTTAGTGGGCTACGGTATTAGTCGTGCTGATCACTTTTTACAGGTATTACTTATAGGTTTAGCACTTGAACGTATCGCTTACTTTGCTTTAAAAAATAGCATTAAACGCGATCGACCTTGTTATGTGATAAACCCTGTCAGTGCCCACGTTGTACCCTCTGATAAATTTAGCTTCCCTTCAGGTCATACCAGCGCCGCATTTCTTTTAGCTTATGTATTAAGTACGTTCTACCCTGAAACAACCCTATGGGTCTATGGTTGGGCGACGGCGGTTGGCATATCTCGCATTATGCTTGGTGTGCACTACCCTACTGATATTGCTGCGGGTGCAGTGCTAGGCAGTAGCATTGGTGTCGCCGCCTTGTATTTGTTTTCGTAGAGTTATAGGCAACACATGAAAATTCTGTTCGGTATTCAAGGTACCGGCAACGGCCATATTACGCGTGCCCGTGCCATGGCCACTGCATTTCAAAACAAGAATCAAGAAGTTGATTTTGTCGTCAGCGGCCGCTCACCAGACAAGCTCTTTGATATGGGCATATTCGGTGATTTTCGTTGTTATCAAGGCTTGACCTTCGTCACCGTTAATGGCCGAGTTAGCAAGGTCAAAACAGCCTTAAAGAATAATCTCTACCGCTTCTATCGAGATGTTAAATCTTTAGATCTTGGCAACTATGACTTAGTTATATCGGATTTTGAACCGGTTTCTGCTTGGGCAGCACGCAATCAAAACGTAACGAGCATCGCTATTGGCCACCAGCCAGCATTTAAATATGATGTGCCCAAGCGAGATGACGACTTTATGAGTCGTCAAATCATGAATATTTTCGCCCCAACAACGATTCACCTGGGCTTACATTGGCATCATTTTAATCAACCTCTGTTACCCCCTATCATTGAAACCAGTGCCGAGCAGCCTGCTGTTGAAGCAGACAAAATTTTAGTTTATTTACCATTTGAAAATAGCCAACATGTTGTTGACTGGCTAAAGCCTTATACAAATCGACGATTCTATGTTTACCACGAAAACATTGATATTAAAGCAGCCGATCACATTACTTTATGTCCACTTTCACGTGTGACTTTTCCTAAAGATCTCTTAACTAGCAATGGCGTTATCTCTAACGCAGGCTTCGAACTTTCCAGTGAAGCGATTTCGCAGGGTAAAAAGATTTTAGTCAAACCTCTACATGGCCAGTACGAGCAATCATCAAATGCAAAAGCACTTAAACAACTCGGCTTAGGTGAAGAGATGAAGTCGCTAGATTCACAGATACTTGAGCAATGGCTTGAGCAAGACGGTGTTGGCACCGTGCATTATCCAGATGTCGCGGCAGCGATAGTAGACTGGATTTGCAGTGGGATGCATAGTTCTACCATAGAACTCAGTCACCAACTCTGGCAGGCCACCCGCTTTCCTGAAGAGATAAAAGAAAACACGACACAAAGTGCCTTAGTGTCGACGCAAGCAGTATAATTCGTTTTTTATCCAAATAGTTCGGTAAAAAAATGCCAGAAAACCAAAAACCCTCTCCCAAGAAGGGAGCATCACGTGTCTTACACGCCTTTAAATATTCGCTCAGCGGTATCAACCATGCTTTTAGAAATGAAGCAGCATTTAGAGAAGAAGTTCTTTTATTAATCCCCTTATCTATTATTGCTTTAGTATTACCATTTGAGTCTCTAATAAAAATATTACTTATCTCTGTGCATTTATTTATTCTTATTGTTGAGCTACTCAACTCAGGAATCGAAGCCGTTGTAGACAAAGCTTCGCCCGAGTTCCATGCTTTAGCAAAACAAGCCAAAGACATGGGAAGTGCCGCTGTTTTACTCTCATTTTTAATGCTCATTATCTGTTGGGCTTATGCCATAGCGAACCACTACTTTTAACTAAGATCAAAACAATCATCACTATTGATATAAGATATAAAGAATAGTAATGTTTAAGCCCATGCGCGTACACACCTTGCAACATGTACCATTTGAAGGCTTGGCTTATATCGGCGACTGGTTAAGCCACACTTCTCATCAAGTTAGCACAAGTCACCTCTATAACGGTGATAGCCTGCCTCAACAAAAAGACTTTGACGCGCTAATCGTTATGGGCGGCCCTATGGGCATTTATGATGACGAGCAGTATCCTTGGCTGGCACAAGAAAGAGCTTTTATCAAACAAAGCATTGAAAATAGTAAGCCCGTACTTGGCGTATGCCTGGGCTCGCAGTTTATTGCGGATGCACTGGGTGCAAAAGTTTATCCCAATAGTCAGAAAGAAATTGGCTGGTTTACATTAGAAAAAACTAAAAATGCTCACTCCAGTACTTTTGCAAATATTTTCCCCGAATCTTTTACCGCATTGCACTGGCATGGTGATACTTTTGATTTACCCGAGTCGGCATCACTCCTACTCTCCAGCGAAGCATGCAAAAACCAAGCGTTTAGTTTTGATGATAGGGTCGTGGCTTTACAGTTTCATTTAGAAATGACAGAAAACTCAACACAAGCAATTGTCACAGCTTGTGGAGATGAATTAGTGCTATCTGATACGGTGCAAAGCGCGGAGAAAATATTGAACACAAAAGAGCATTACACACATTTGCATACCATCATGGCAGGCCTTCTAGATAGCTTACTACATGAATAAGATAAAGTTAATCTTGATGGTGGCCACCTTCACAATCGTAACTGTCACTTGCCTAAATATAATCGATCTACCCATCAAATTACGGTTTGAAGAGGCGAAATATAATTATTTATTTGTATCAATACTTAGCATTGCCCTTCCTTTATCAATATTCTTGTCCTCTTTTACTCTAAAAAAATGGGCTAGAATTATGACTATAATTATTAGCATAGTAGTAGCTTTCCCATCAATGATAGTGTTTTTCTTCGCCAGCGAAAGTTTTAGTGACATAAGCGTTGAAGGAGTAGACACTTCATTTGATAAAATTAGTGAAGTAGAATCAAATGGTTCAACCTATCGCCTATATAGAACTAATGGAGGAGCGACCACATCTTTTGGTTTAGTTCTTAGAAAAGAAGCTAAGCTAACAAGCAACATTAAAACTGTAAAAGTGATATTCAGCAAATACCAAGCCAGAGAAGGTACATTAATGTTAATCAATAAAAATTCCCTTGAATTACGTATAGAGCCTTATAATGAAAATGACAAATTAGAAGTTATAACGCTAACCATTTAACAAGCAGCTATAGTTATATTACTAATATCTATCAATCGACCCATATACTACTGCGCAATATCCTCACACCTAGGCAGTACCAAGTAGTCCTTGTAATTTTTTCTGATTGACCAAAACATCCTTTAAGGTGTATTGGTCTAGCACGGTAATAAAACTTTTTAACGCGTCGCGTAAAATCCCGCGTAATCGACAATTAGGTGTGATGGCACAGGATGATTCATTACCAAAGCACTCAACAATATTGAGATTGTTCTCCATGTTTCTCACTATCTCACCAATCGTCAGCTCTTCTGGCGAAACTGCCAGTCTCATTCCACCACCCTTACCTCGAATTGTTTCGATATAGCCCAGCTTACCCAGTTCATGCACAACCTTAACTAGGTGATTACGAGAGATCTGATAGCGATCAGAAATCTCAGTAATCGTCGCAAGCTCATCGGGATGCACACCTAGATAGATAAGCACCCTTAGAGAATAATCCGTGTATTGTGTAAGCTGCATATTTCATCTCACAGTAAGCAATATAAGGCTTATATAGCAAGCCGAGTGCCAATACTCTATAGCGATAATAACATCCTATCGCGACAATAAATAAATATTACCACATAAAAGATGTATTTTGTATACATTTTTATTGACATGCTCAATATATACATGTAGTTTATAAGATGTATTTTATTTATATCTTTATGCGAGGTGGATAGTCATGCAAAAGAAACTACTAACAACGGCATTACTTTCATTAGTAATACTCCATAATCCTCTTACAACTATAGCAGCTGAACCCATCAAACCGATACAACCGGTTAAATCGATAAACCTTGCCCAAGTTGAATTAGGAAAAAAGCTCTTTTTTGATGCAAGACTGTCCATTTCGGGGCATATTTCGTGTAATTCTTGTCACAATCTAAGCCTCGGTGGCGTCGATAATATGCAGTTTTCTATCGGTCATAACTGGCAGAAAGGCAGCATCAATACACCTACTGTTTTGAATTCAAGTATGAACCTTGCCCAGTTTTGGAATGGCCGCGCCGCCGACTTAAAAGAGCAAGCCAAAGCACCCATTGCTAATCCGGTCGAAATGGCATCGTCACATACGCTTGCTGTTCATGTATTAGAAACCATCCCGGGCTATGTAGCGGAGTTTAGGCAGGTCTACGGTACCCATCAAATCACTATGGATCGCGTTACTAGCGCCATAGCTGAGTTTGAGAAGACTCTGATCACCCCTAACTCTCGTTTTGACCAATGGTTACTCGGAGACAAAACTGCCATTACGGATTACGAACTTTCAGGCTATCAGTTGTTTAAAACAAGCGGCTGTGTCGCCTGCCATAACGGCCAGGGTGTTGGTGGACAATCTTTTCAAAAGCTAGGCATAAAAGATGTTTATCAAACCAATCATCCTGCGAAAGGTAAGGCAGACGTCACCGGTAAAGCTTCTGACATCAATGTATTTAAAGTACCTTTGCTACGTAATATCGAACTTACCTTTCCCTACTTCCATGATGGTAACGTTAAAACTTTAGAAGAAGCCGTTGACACCATGGCACGTGTGCAGCGCGGCCTTACCTTTACTCGCGATGAAAATGCCAGAATCGTGGCTTTTCTCAAAACGCTAACCGGCGAACAACCATCTTTCAGAATACCTACGCTTCCTCCGGCTGGTTCTGATACTCCTCGACCTCGACCATTTGACAAACCAACGGGTATTCCTAACAACAATGGCTAAAAGATTTTGGGCATTAGATTTAAACAATGAGGAAATGATCATGAAATACACCATATTCGCCGTCTCTTTACTCTCCATAGGGCTCATGTATAGCACGGTTACACCCGCTGCAGATGAGCCAATATCACCGATTCAACCCGCCAAGCGTATCGATTTGGGCATGGTGGAGCTAGGTAAGAAACTCTTCTATGACAGAAGGCTTTCCGCCTCAGGACATTTATCCTGTAATTCTTGCCATAACCTCAGTTTAGGTGGCGTTGATAACCAACAGTTTTCAGTCGGTCATAAGTGGCAGAAAGGCGGCATCAATACACCGACAGTTTTAAACTCAAGCATGAATCTCGCTCAATTCTGGAATGGCCGTGCTGCCACCTTGCAAGAACAGGCAGGTAAACCTGTCGAAAACCCTGTAGAGATGGCATCGTCACATACGCTTGCTGTACATGTTTTAGAAACCATACCGGGTTACGTTGCTGAGTTTAAGCAAGTTTTTGGTAAGGACGACATCACTATGGATAAGGTAACAGAAGCCATTGCCGAATTTGAAAAAACCTTGGTCACTCCGAACTCTCGCTTTGATAAATGGTTATTGGGTGATAGTAATGCGATCACTCAGCAAGAGCAGCAAGGTTACGAGCTTTTCAAAAATATCGGTTGCTCAGGTTGCCATTATGGCCCAGGTGTGGGCGGGGAAACCTTTCAAAAATTTGGTCTAGCCGAACCTTATAAAACTGATCATCCAGCACGCGGAAAAGCTGATGTAACCGGCAATCCAGAAGATGAAAATGTGTTTAAAGTACCTTTATTACGCAACGTCGAACTCACATACCCATACTTTCATGACGGTGCCGTGGAAACCTTAGAAGACGCTGTTGACACTATGGCACGCGTTCAACTTGGTACTAAATTGACACGCGATGAAAATGCAAAGATTGTTGCCTTCTTAAATACCTTAACTGGTGAGCAACCCTCTTTCCCACTACCACACTTGCATCCATCTAGTCCTGATACACCACGACCACAACCGTTTAGCGAAGGTAGTTACTAAGATAGAGGATAAAGCTCTAATCGTAGGCCCCAGTTAGTATCTTCCATGCCGTGCTAACTGGGGAAGGGGCAATAAGTAGAGCACTACAACATTTATAAACAAGGCTGTAATTTCAAGCGCTGAATGAGGTCTTCCAAAGTGTAGGCTTTCAGTACATCATTAAACTCTTTTCTCGCTTCATCCAAGATAGGTTTAACTATACTGTGGTTTTTTAATTTATCCATCTGTATCGTTTGCTCATTATGAGAAGACCGATGAGACCCCCTCATCAAATGCATAATATCGTAGAGATTAATTTCATCCGTAGCTTTAGCCAAGCGTATACCTCCTGTTCTCCCCCTTACAGACTGCACGTAACCGTGCTTGCGTAGCTCTTGAATGACTTTAACCAAGTGATTGTAAGATACCT
>CAZTYM010000008.1:229-75039 GCA_964617475.1 uncultured Thiotrichales bacterium | reverse complement strand
AATGCCTTATCGCCATTTCAGCAGGTTAACAAACCTACTAATCTAGTACAGCCCCTTAAAAAATTAATGCCGTTAGCCTTGTAACACATCGTTTAACTACCCCAACAAACAACTGATGGAATAGAGGATCACTAATGTCAATTCGCAATAAACTCGTTCTTACAATAGGCTCAATTCTCACTTTCCTAATCATCCTTTCTAGTGCCTTGAGCGGACTCTTTGCCGAACAAGCTGGTGAAAAACTGATCGCCAGCGAAGTAGCTGAACGCTTAATCAGTGTTCGTGAGCTTAAAGCATCAGAAATTAAAAACTATATAACGCGAATTGAAAATCAAGTGGTCACGTTTGCACAAAGCCGGACTGTCACCGATTTGATGGTGCAATCAAAAACACACTTTCACAATTTTAATAATGAAATCGCCAACCGAGATCTCGCGGCGATGAAACAGTCTGTTAAAAATTTTTACATTCAAGAATTTGGCAACAAGTATGCCCGTACCAACCCTGGAGCCAACAAAGACCAAAGCAACTTAATGTCAGGCTTAGACGCAAACTCTATTGCTCTTCAATATCACTATATCAGCGCCAACCCCAACCCTTTGGGCGGCAAAGAAGCAATGGATCACTCCGGTGATGAGTCTGCATACAGCCTTACTCACCAGGAATATCACCCCATAGTGCGCAGCTATCTCGAGCACTTTGGTTACTATGACATCTTCCTTGTCGACCCAGACACAGGACATATTGTTTATTCTGTATTCAAAGAGCTGGACTACGCCACATCGCTTAAAAACGGACCCTACGCAAACACTGGAATCGCAGAAGCTTTCCGTAATGCCAATAACCTAAGCCAGGGCGAATACCACCTGACAGAATTTAAACCTTATACCCCCTCTTATGAAGGCGCTGCATCCTTCATCGGCACACCCATTTTCGTCGGTGGTAAGAAAGAAGGCGTTTTAATCTTCCAAATGCCTATCGACGCCATTAACGCTGTTATGACGAATAATGGCGAGTGGGATAAAGTCGGGTTGGGCGAAACCGGGGAAAGCTATCTTGTCAGCAGCGATCTCACCATACTTAACGAAGCGAGGGCACACGCTGATAACGTGGCAAATTTTAGCGCGCGCCTAGCTGAAGTTAATGTTAGCGCTAGCACTATTGCCAAAATTAAAGCCAAAGAATCCACGATTGGACTATTAAAGGTGGAAACGCCCAGTGTACGAAAAGCCATGAAAAATGAATCTGGCGTTAGTATTATTAACAGCTACCAGGGCGAAGAGGTTATTTCTGCCTATGCACCACTGAAGATCGCTAGTTTACACTGGGCTCTGGTTTCAGAAATAGCGAGCGCAGAAGCCTATGCGCCGACAGAGACTCTAGCCTCCGAAATTATCAGCTCCATGGTCTGGGGAATCGCTGTCATGCTGTTGGTGGGTTTTGCAACAGTGTGGTGGTTTACTGGCAACCTCACCTTGCCAATAGATAAATTCTCTAGTGATATCGAAGAAATTGAACAAAATGCGGATTTATCTCATCACATCAAGACCAAGAAAAATGATGTTACTCGCGATATGGCAACGTCTGTTAATCACATGCTGGAGAAATTTGGTAATACCGTTATGAGCATCTCCGAGGCAAGCAACACGCTGAATGAATCGTCATCTCACGTGCTCGAAGTGACTCGCTCTTCAAACCAAACTGTACAGGATCAGAAAGAGCAGACAGCCAATGTTGCAGAATCCATGCATCAAATGTCTGATATAACTCGTCAAGTCGCTGAAAACGCTTCTGACGCTCTCGAAGCAGCAAAAGTAGCTGACCAGGAGTCTGACACCGGCCGTGAAATTGTCCAGCAAACCGCTTCGCGCTTATCACATCTTGCAGATGCTATGGAACAATCATCATCAGTCATTAACAAATTGGAGCAAGACAGCGAGTCTGTGGGCACCGTTGTTGAAGTGATTAATAGTATTGCCGAACAAACCAACCTACTCGCCCTAAATGCCGCCATTGAGGCTGCTCGTGCAGGAGAACAAGGTCGTGGCTTTGCGGTTGTAGCAGACGAAGTAAGGGAGCTAGCGCGTAAAACGCAAAATTCTACGCAACAAATTCAAAGTATTATTGAAGGCCTACAAAATGGCGCCAAAAACGCCGTGGAGGCGATGGAAAAAGGCAAACAACACGCCCATGAAAGCGTGGAAAGCGCAGAGAAAGCTAATGCTTCATTAGAACAAATCAATAACTCTATTCAAAGGATTGTCGAAACCAACGGCGAAATCGCTTCAGCAACCGACAATCAATCGTCAGTCACCGATAGTATTAATGAAGCAGTTAATACTATTAGCGCTCTTTCAGATAATACTGCCAGTCGCACCGAGGACACCACGAAATCTGTTCAGGAATTATCTGACCTGGCTACCGAGCTTAATCAAATGGTAAAACAATTCAAGCTTGCAAAAGATAAAGCAGCCTAGGGTTTTCTCGCGTTAAAATGCTCTAGTGGAAAAAGTTGACTAAACAATTACTTAAGTCATTTTCACTGTAAGTTGGCGCCTAATCTTGTAAAAATTCTTAGGTCTGATACCACTATTGCTTTCATCCCTTTAAAGTGATTTTTCCCTCTAAAAATCTCTATCTTTCTAATCAGTGTTAAAGTTTTTCGGCGCTACTCCGCTAAAATAATCTGATGTGATATTGCCCCATAACATCAAAGAATTTATTTGCGAGTACAGGAAAAAAGAAGCGGCAAGGACGTCGCAAGCAAACGGAGTTTGCAATATGGTCATCCGGATGATGCCATAGAAGTGTGCAAGCAAAAACAGGGCTGTAGTAACACGGAGGTTACTACAGCTTATCGGCTTAGAGCTTTCTTATTTTGTACCCCAACTGATCAGCTAGCTTGGCATTTTCCTCACTGGTGATAACTGCTGTCATCGCCTGGTCTTTGTCAAAGTACGTTTCTGCCACTCGCCTTAAATCATCGATCGTTACGTCGAGCACTCTAGCACGCGTTTTTTGCCTAAACTCAGCTGTACGGCCAAACAGTTCGGCATGAAAAGCATTTTTAGCTTCGCCGGCAGGAGAACCAGGCTTATCGATAGAACCAATGACGCCTAATATCGCCTCCTCTAACTGACGGTCGTTATGCTTACTTTCTAATAGCCAGGCAATAGACTGGTCAAAATCATCAAGCGTTTCTTGCAGCCTTGGGTCTCGATATGAAAAGAAACGAAATGTTGCAGAATCTGAGTCGTAAGAAGCACCACCACCATAAGCACCACCCTGTTCGCGGATTGCGGTGTGTAAATATGCATTACGTAAATATCCAGATAACACCGATAAAGCTGCGGCATCATCATGTGAAACCGGCACCGTCTTATAAGCACGAGCACAAAAGTTTACTTGTGTATTAGTCAACCAAAACTCACCTTTACAATGCTCACTAACATCAATATTTATATTTGATGTAGTAGCGCTAGCCTCATGATATTCCTGCCATTGCTCAGATAGTTCAGCTATCAAGGCATCTCTGTTCTCGCTCTCACCAATAAGCAGAAATTGCTTGGGAGCCGAGCTTATTTTTTCATGAAGTGATGTTAGCTGCTTGGCAAATGCTGCTAATTCGTCTGCTTCACCTAGGCGATCGTCTAATTGCTTCAAATCACGTAGGCCAGACAAACCCCTCTGCTGGTGTTGGATACTTGCTATTTGGCTAAATGGCGCACTTGCGGCCATCATGGCCAGGCTGTGGCCTCTTCCTACAACGCCTTGCTCTCGACGCAGACGCAGTTGGCTCATAATTTCTCGAATACGCGTTTTTTCATCAAAACGTGCGCTAATAAAGCTTTGTTTTAGCAGTTTCGACAATTCAGCATGGTTGCGCACTAAAGCTTTACTTGATGCAACGAAGTACGCGTTCACTTTTGACGCGTCATCAATAGCCCCACGAATCATGCTATGCGCGCCTAAACCACCACTTACCTCTGACTGCCAAACTTGCGCAGACAAATAATCTAAGTCGCCACTACCGACTTCCGGTAACAAGGCACCGTAGTAAGGTACTAAGGCAAGCTCTGAGCCTTGCAAACCAGACAAGGAAGAAATAATTTGCTGATAAGCCAGTCCATTTGTACCTTGACCATAGTAATGCAGAGGCAAGCTGCCAATGGATAGAGCTTCGCCCTGAGGTATATGAATAGTGTCGGGCACATCCTCAATCCCTACTTTTGGCAGAATGCTGGGATCGTCTTCTTGCAGCTGGCGTTCCTCTAATTTAGTAGCCAGGCTGATAATATTGCTTTGCTCATTGTCAGATAGCGATTGCTTTACATGCTCAAGCTTTCGCGCTTGTGCTTCATCTCTACGTTTAACTAAATCAGAATCAGGTTTCAATGTTAAGCGGACACGGTGTGCATTATTGAGCAAATAATCATTGATAAGATTAGTCACGAAATCTGGCTTTTTCGATTCTTCTCTCAGCTTTGCCAAAGCCGGATCCAGGTTAAGCATGGCAACTGGGTCACCCCCATGCACTGCGCTGGACAATCCTTCTAACATGAGTTGTAAGCCGTAAGGGAAGCCATCTCCGCCAACCTCGCGCTGACCTAGCTCTAATTGATGTAGCATGGCTTCAATTCTTGACTGCTCAATGCCTTTTTCTGCTACATCAGTCAATACTGACAAAACAAGCTCTTCAACCGCTTGTGCTTTTTCTGGCTTCGAGCCTTCAACCCCACAGACAAAGGCCATCTCGCGATTTGAGTCTTCTAAACCGCACAATGGTGAAGGCGCGCTACCCAGGTCAGTGGTCTCAAGCGCATGACGGAGTGGCGATGCACTGTCATCAAGTAACAAACTACTCAATAAGCTTACTTTCAGCACTTCATCCAGGTCTGTGCTTTTACCAAATAGCCAGGCCAACACAATATGCGTGCGATCACCTTGCGCTTCTTCAGCTGACAAAGGATAAGACTCTTCTACTACGACTGGTGAGAAATAGCGTTTTTCATCACTAACTTCTATTTTATGATCTGAATAGTCAAAACGTGACAACACCTTGTCTTCAAAAACGGCTTGATGCTCGGCTGCAGAAATATTGCCATAGGTCATAAATACGGCATTACTTGGGTGATAATGCGATTGATAGAATGCTTTTAATTGCTCGTAACTTAAATCAGTTATATGTTCAGGGTCACCACCACTGTTGTAATGGTATGTCGTAGTCGGGTACAAATATTTTGTTAAGGTCTGCCATAGTGTGCTGGTTACCGAGCTCATTGCCCCTTTCATCTCATTAAAAACGACGCCCTTGTAAACCAGCGGCGAATTCGGATCATCGGCAGTTTCAAATTCAACACGATGTCCTTCCTGTAAAAAGTCCATTTCATGCAATCGAGAAAAGAAAACCGAATCAAGGTAGACATCCATCAAGTTGAAAAAATCTTTTCGGTTTTGGCTGGCAAAGGGATAGGCGGTCCAGTCGCTGCTGGTAAAGGCGTTCATAAAAGTATTAAGCGAGCGACGAATCATCATAAAGAAAGGGTCGCGAACAGGATAACGCTCACTGCCACATAGCACCGTGTGCTCTAAAATGTGTGCAACCCCTGTAGAATCCATAGGCACTGTTTTTAGTGCGACTAAAAACACATTCTCTGGGTTATCAGCGACAATATGATAGTGGTAGGCGCCCGTCTTTATATGGCGATACTCCTCCACCTTTAACTTTAGCGACTCTACTTCCTGGCTGCGCAGCAGTTCGAAAGTATCGGCATTTATCATCGCCTGGGTATCAATTGCATTAGTGGACATACTGTCTCCCTATAACCGTTAACAACACACCGCCATGGCAATGACGACGTTTACAACTCGAATTTGCTTAATATAAGGTTTATTCGACCAATATCTATAGCTTGTCGCCAAGTTTATCAGACGATCTTAGCCTTCAATCTGCACAAACTCCAAACCATTACCATCCGGGTCTCGGCAAAACAAAGCCTTACGACCTGATTGACTGCGCGTATAGGCAATACCAACTTCATCTAATGTGTTAGCCAACACGGAAATATCGGCTACCTCCAAAGCGGTATGGCGATCTCTACCGACATGCTCAGGCCGGTTACTCACCGGATCTACATTATTGACCTCAAGTAAGTGGATTTGTTTGGTCCCTACATTCAACCAGGCACCAGGATAGCCGATATTGGGACGTGTATCGTCAACCTTAAGTCCCAACAAGCCGGAGTAGAAGCGCAGCGACACATCGATATCTTTAACAACAATACTGACATGGTGAATACCAGAGACAATAACACTCATCGTTCATTCTCCGGTTTTGCAAATAACGATTGCTTTTGCCTGAACAAACAAGAAATATCCTCATCACCAAAACCTTGATCCATCAATCGCTGATAAAGAATCAGGCTTATCTCGATGACAGGCAATTGAACATCGTGCTCTGTCGCCATCTTCTGACATATTTGTAAATCTTTATGATGTAAAGCGAGCTTAAACCCCGGGGTAAAACGCCCGTCGACCATACTCGCCCCTCGGTGAGTCAAAAACCAATTACCCGCGGCACCTGAACCAACGACATCGATTACTTTATCAATTGGCAGTTCTTCGGCATTAGCAAAAGCCAGGGCTTCGGTCACCGCGTGATTGATGCCTGCAGCCATAATCTGGTTTACTGCCTTTGTTGCTTGCCCCGCACCAGCGCTGCCCATATAAATAATTTTCTTGGCTATGTGTTCGAGAATTGGTCTGACTTTTTCTAAAATTGTCTCTTCGCCCCCTACCATCATCGCAAGGCTTCCTTGCTTCGCACCTTCGACACCACCACTTACCGGCGCATCGAGAAAGTGAATATTTTTCTCGGCAAGAGACTTTGCTAGCTGCTGCGCTGTCGCACTACTTACTGTAGAGGTATCTATTACAACGGCACCAGGTTTTGCCGCTTGTGCGATTTCACTTACCACTTCCTGCACATCTTCGTCTCTCGACACACAAATAAAAATCACATCACAGCATAATGACAAGGCGCTAATAGAATCTGCTACTTCAACCTCGTAAATACTGCCAAACTCACGCGCAACACTCTCAGTTCGGTTATAGACCTGCTTTAGCACACCGGCGCGACTTAAATTCGCCGCCATTCCTTGTCCTATAGCCCCTAATCCAATAAAACCAACATCTAAACTCATTGAGTAACCTATTCAAAAGTGTGAACTACGTCACAATTTTAACCTCACCGTAGCAACTGTTTTAAGCCTTTTTTACCGCTTATCACTGGATAACACCCATCCGTCATATAAACCTCAAGCTAGAAAGTATCCAGGCCGTTACGACAATCATGAAGAAAAAATACGAAAATCTCAGTTCACGTTCAGCACGAGGCTTCACCTTGGTGGAGTTGATCGTCACAGTGGCTATTGTTGCCATTATCGCCACTGTAGCCACACCAGCATTATCAACATTGATGCGCAACAATCGCTTATCGACGGAGAACTTTCAGTTTATTAAAGCGCTTAAATACGCACGCAGCCAGGCAATAACGCTAAAACAAAATATTGTTGTTGCTTCGATCAGTGGTACACAAAATTGGGCAACGGGTTGGACAATAACGGATGCAGCTGGAAATGTTTTGCAACAGTCAAATGGTTTCGGCAATGGCTCTGTATTCACACAAGACCAACTTCAACCTAGTATTGTCTTTACACGCTTTGGTTTTGTTAACAATCCTGCTGCTGCACCTTTTACATTTACACATAACGATGCCAATGCCACTTGCATAGGAAATTACAGCGGCCAGATCACCATTAATGCGAACGGACAGATTACTTCTATTCCCATAGTTTGTGATGGTAATAATGAATTTACTCTAGATAGTTAATATGAATAAGACCAATTCCAATAAATCTAAAAAGCAACACCAATCTTTGGGATTTTCCCTGCTAGAGGTTTTAGTTGCGATTGTCATTGTTGCGGTCGGTTTGCTCGGGTATGCTGGCTTACAAATTCAAAGCTTGCAATCCAGTACCGATTCTTATCAGCGTGATCGCGCTACGCACCTGGCAGACGATATGATCAGTCGCCTCAAAGCAAATAGAATCGCCGCTCTAGCACGACAATACGACCAACCTGCTGCTGGCTCGCTCGCAGTTCAAGACCCTAATTGTTTACTTGCAACAGGATGCACAAATAGCCAGAGTCTCGCTGGCGATGATTTGTTTTACTGGAATAACGCTGTAACAGGTGGCGGTCTGGCAGATAGAAGCGGTATTACACCTGTAGGCTTGGTTAATGGCCAAGGCGTCGTGTGCATTGACTCAACCCCAGATGACTTCCCTTTAGCACCCAGCCCTGCCAACCCACTATGTGACGGTGTAGCCGGTCCCAACGGGATTGTCTACGCCATAAAAATTTGGTGGGGACCAGACAATGATGCCAATAACGCTGGAACTCTGAATGATGGTAACTCCGATGGCATACCTGATTTTTTTTACGTCACATCACATCAACCGTAACGCACTATGAATATTTCGACTAAATTTCGACAATCTGGTCTCTCAATCACAGAGTTGATGATCGCGATTTCAATTTCGACAGTGCTCTTACTAGGTGTAGGCATCGTCGTTCAAACCAGCAAAGCCACGTACCGTTCGCAAGAAGCGCAAGCTAACATCTCAGAAAATGCCCGCTTCGCTCTCTATTACTTGGAACAAGATATTGCTGCAGCTGGCTTTTGGGGTTGTGACAGCAATGAATCAACAGGCTTCTTAACTGAAAAAAATATAACTAACAGACTAAATGCTGGTGGCAATAATTTCATTAATTTCGATATTGGCAATGGCTTAGCTGGAGTAGAAGGAGCGCTAGGTACGCCAGATTCTATCATAGTACAAGGTTTGTCCGGTCAACCGATACAAGCTATCGTAGATAACGCCGGCAGAACTTTACTAACCAGTCGACCTGTTTCATTAGCTAATGAAACCTTGCTTGCCTTATCTAATTGCGAAGAACTAGAGATTTTTCAAAACACCGCCCAGGTAACAAACGCAACAAATATCCCACATGCTGCGGGACCAGGCATAAATGGTCCAGGTAACTCTGCGTCTGTTTTTTCAAGCGCAAAACTAGGTGCTTCAACCACCCCTACGGCTTCCTTATATCAAGCCAACCAGGTTACGTATATAATCGCACCCGGCGCGCCTCCTGGTGCAGCACCAGGTACAGCACGTAACCGACCCTCTTTATTCCGTTGCGTAAACATAAATTGTGCACCAGGCGTAACACCCGCCTTAGTAGCCCCATTACTCGAAGGGGTTAACAATATCCAGTTTACCTACGGTGAAGACACCAACCAGGACGGAGTTGCCGATAGATTTGTACCTGCTGGCACAGCAGGACTAAATATGGCAAATGTCGTTTCAGTCAATGTTGCACTAACTCTAGATAGCCATCGTATTAATACGATCAGCACTGGCAATCAAATCGCCAGCGATACCAGCGGACAGCGGCGCCTTAATCGCACTATCGCTAAGACATTTGCAGTTCAAAACAGAATCCCTCTCCCTTGCCTAAATTGTCCTTGATTTGCAACTCTAAACTCAGACTTTCCAATGATATGAATAAAAATACTCACCCTAAAAAACAACAAGGCTTTGTTTTAATCACTTCAGTACTCTTTTTGGGGTTACTGACTATGCTCGGAATCACAGCGTTGGAAACTACAAATCTTGAAGATCAAATGACGCGGAATGTACGTTACCAGGCTATCGCAAAACAAGCGGCAGAATCTGCCTTGCGCGATGCGGAAGCTCTCGCTGCCACGATCGAAAAAGAAGAGGATTTTTTAAACCCGGTTATCGACGGCTTATATAACGGACTAGTGTCTTCTGATAATGAACAACCAGACGAATTAGTTGAAAGCAATTGGACCACTGCATCAGCTCAAACAGCTGTTACCGATATAGCAAACGTAGATAACAATCTGAATCCTTCGATGTATTTTATTACTTACGAGGGTATGGGATTAAGCGAAGGCGCCGAGAGCAAATTCTTTGAACATAGCGGCTCTGGTGTAGGCGATGATCCGATAGCTTACCTGAGAGCAACAGGGCGTGGAGTAGCAGCGGATGGTGTAACAGCAAGCATCATTCAAATTCATTTTGCCACTCGCCTTGAGCGATAAACGACACGAGATACCCTTATGAAAATATCCTGCCTGAATTTCCGCCCTGCAATCCTTGGTTTCTCCCTGTCTGTTTTTGTTTGGGTTCCTACTCTAACATCAGCTAACAATATCGGTGCTGGTGATATCGCCGATATACCCCTATTTGCTAGTTTCAGCGTTGAATCAAATGTATTTTTTATGTTGGATGACTCTGGCTCAATGCACTGGGAAATTACCAGTCGCCAAGGCTCTCCAGGTGCAACTCAAGAGGGAAAAGTTCGTGTCAACGCCTCTTCGCAAACAGACGTATTTGATGAATACGAATATGTGTTTGCTGGACTTGCTGAAAATACTGAAGACGACAATCGCGTCGCGCCAACATTAGCCGGCATTGAAGCATTGAACTCAAACGAAATAAATGATCGGAGAAAAACAACTTTTGCAGGAATATGGAGAGTTCGCAACTCTGATTTCAATAGAACTTATTATGACCCCACTCGCACTTACCAACCTTGGTCTGGTAGGAATACTAACAACCAGGTTTTTGGACCAGCCGATCCAGAAAGGGCACTCATTGACCCGTTTTTTCCAAACGGCACTACCTATAATTTAACTGCTGATCAAAATAACGCCAGGTTCGACTTACCCGAAGAACAGGGCGAAAACTGTGGCAACGACGAAGTTTGTAACAATCGTCGGTTAAATTACTTTCCAGCTACATATTGGACATGGTCGCCGAGCGGCGCTAACGATACTACAGTTGACCCTGATGAAGAAGGCATGCGCTATGAAATCAGACCAACAAACGCAAGCGGAAATGCTACGGTCTACCCTAAAGCTTCTTCTAGAACAGATTGCACCAGCCAACCAAATTATTGTAGCTATAACGAAGAGATACAAAATTTCGCTAACTGGTTTCAGTATCACAGTCGTCGCGAGTTCGCTATGAAAGCTGCTGTATCGGAAGTAGTTTCTAACGCTACCGGTGTTCGCATGGGGCTTTCGACATTACATCAAAACGATGATAATGGCGCAGTAGCTAATCCGGTTGCATCAATGACCCCTGATAACAGCTCGAACAACCCGGATCAAGCAAAAGACAATTTATTACGAGGCTTGTTTAGAATTCATTCTGAAAGGGGCACGCCTCTTAGAAGTGCGCTAGAAAGTGTCGGGGAATACTACACTTGTTCTGGTGGCAATGCAGGGGGAGATATATTTGACAGTGCACCCTGCCCTATCGAGGTCACCGGTGAAAACCCTGCAGGCGAATGCCAGCAAAACTTCGCAATTCTATTTTCTGATGGGTTCTGGAATAACGACCAAAATTTCAATATTGGAAATCACGACGGTCCAGGAAACGGTAATACCACGTTTGACGGTGCACCTTATGCCGATACCCACTCAAATACGCTTGCCGATGTAGCAATGAGCTATTACGAAGGGGACCTTAGCTCCTTACCTAATCGCGTGCCTATTACATGTGGGCAAGATGAAAACAGCGCACAGCATATGGTGACCTATACTATAGGTTTTGGTGTAGAAGGGACAATACCGGCGGACAGATTTCCTGAACAACCAAGCGGACTGATTGCACAATGTACGGCCAACCAAACTCCTACCACACCCTTCCTCGATATTGATGGAGATGGCAATGCTGACAGTTGGCCAGAACCTGTTAGAAATGAACAAACAGCTGTCGATGATATGCTTCACGCCGCTTACAACGGTCGCGGTGAGTTCTTTGCAGCGCAAAGTTCAGAGCAGCTAGCCGTTGACCTCCAGGCCACCATCCAAAGCATTAGCGACCGAAGTGGTACGACTACCGCAGCTTCATTCAACTCCAGCTCATTGCGAAGCGGCGCGACAATTTTTACAACCGAATTTAACACCACAGACTGGTCTGGGGATGTAGTAGCTTTTCGACTTAACCCTAATAACGGTAACTTACGAGCCACTCCTAGATGGAGCGCAGCGAATACACTAGATCAGAGGAACTGGCAAAGCAGAAGAGCTTGGTCAGCTAATGGTAATGTAGCTGGTGAAAGCGGCGGAATTCGTTTTCGATGGCAAGAACTTAACCAGCAACAAAGGCGTGATTTACGCACGAACCCTGATGGCAGCCTTGGCAGTAACGCGATAGGGCGTGCCAGAGTAAGATATATACTCGGCGAGACTGATAATGAAGTAGAAGAAGAAGGCACTTTTCAGTTCAGAAACCGAGGCAGCCGCTTGGGTGATATTATACAGTCTACACCGGTTTTTGTTGGTCGACCATCTTTACCATGGCCAGACGTCGCTCCTTTTCCCGATGCCCCAGGAGAACGTTACTCAGACTTTCGGGCGAGCCTAAGCGAAGTGATTCGCGACGCTGATACCAATTTGGTAACGGAAGTTCGCAATACACGCAGAGAAGGAGATATGCTCTATGTCGGCGCAAATGATGGCATGCTGCATGCGTTTGATGCTGACAACGGTATAGAAAGATTTGCTTATATTCCAAGTTATTTTTTCTCAGAACCAGGGCCTGATGGAGATCACCCAGCAGCCGAAGGTCTTCATTATCTGACAGATCCTGACTACAGCCATCGGTTCTACCACGATTTAGAACCTACAGTATCCGACATCTATGTTAATGGTGAGTGGAAAACAATTCTTATCGGAGGCCACCGGGCAGGTGCGCGCGGACTGTTTGCGCTAGATATTACCAGCCGCCCAGGCGGGCTCAATTTTCGTCAACAAAACCCATTGATGTGGGAGTTTCGTGGTGAAACTGGTGCTGACCCTGATCATCCCTTGGGTGATGAAGATTTAGGATATAGTTTCAGTCGACCCGTGATTGCATTGACGAATGCAACTAAGAATGGCCAACATCGCTGGGCAGCCATTTTCGGTAATGGCTACAACCAAACAGGAAGCGCTGAAGCACAGCTTTTCATGGTATTCCTTGATGCTGACTTGAGTAACGGTTGGTCTGAGGGAACAGATTATATAAAACTAACTACGAAAGAAGATGGTGGGCAGGATTTTAATAACGGTCTATCTTCCCCAGCGCTAGTTGATCTTGATGGTAACGGCACTGCTGATCGCGTCTACGCCGGTGACTTGGCCGGCAACATGTGGGCCTTTGATATTTGTGCACGTGACAATGACGGTGATTGCGCTACCACCGTCAATGGTGACGATAAATGGGATGTTGCCCATGGTTCATCTCTTTCTCCAGAACCGTTATACCGAGGTGTAACCGTTAATGGCGCGACCACGCAGCATATTACTACGCAACCACAGATTATCAGAAACCCTGTTGTCAATAACTCTGAAGACAATGCGCCAAACCTACTCGTACTGTTTGGCACAGGAAGATACTTTTCAAATGGTGATGGTTTAATTGAGAACCAACAATCATTTTATGGCATATGGGATGCGGGCACTAGCGAGATAACCTCAGATCAACTTCTATCTCAAACATTGGAAGATGAAGACCTTAATGGCCGAGCTATTCGTACTGTCACTGATAATCCTATTCAGTATTCAGAGCCCGGCGATAATTTACCAGGTGACGATCTTGGGTGGCGTGTTAGCTTTCCGGATGACAGTGAGCGCAATATCTCCAATGCCCTCGTCAGAGATGACATTGTATTCTTTAGCACATTAATTCCGTCGACTAGTTCCTGTGACGCTGGAGGCCAGGGTTTCATCATGTTTCTTGATGTTGAAAACGGTGGCGAGCCAGACCGGACGATCATAGATATTAACAACGATGGAATGTTTGACTCGCAAGACATGTTTGGCACTAACGAGGCTGCAGGTATAAGCAGGGGCAATGGCATTGCTGCACCAAGCTTTCTCGGTGACAACCTTTACTCAGCAGACCCAATTAATAATAACAATGAACCAAACGTTGGTCGAGACGGTGTAGCAGGACTTAGTTCACAAACTGGCCGCATTTCCTGGGAAGAAATTTTTGGACCAATAGGCAATCCGTCACTTACCAACCAAAGCAACCCCGCGACACCAACACAGTAGATAGCAAATACGTATGTTTAGGAGTTTTGACATGAAACAAAAAAAGATAAGAGAAGGTGATCGGCTTATCAAAGGTTTCACCTTGATTGAGGTAATTGTTGCGATGGCCATATTTGCTATTTTAGCTACTATTGCGGTTTCTTCATACAGAGCACAGATCGATAAATCTAATCGATCAGAAGCCATGAGAGCCGCAACTAACGCTGCAGGACAAGCGCAACGTTGTTTAGCTGAAAACATCACCGCTGTAAATACTCCGGGCAACCTATGCCCTTTCGCACTGCAGTCTCAACGCGGATACTATAACATCGTTGTAGCATCACCCAGGCCTGCTACTCCTGGCAATAATGCGAGTTTTTTGGTCACAGTGACACCAGCACCCGGCCAACCTCCAACAGCAGATCAATTATGCACTTCATTCACACTTGACGAGACAGGATTGCGCGGTGTGACCTGGACGACAGCACTTCCACCTCCAGCTGGTCAAACACAAGCGAACTACCAAGCTAATTATTGTTGGGGAACTGTCTAGGCGACTAAGTGTCTTACAGCTATAGGTGAGATTGAGACATCGTAGGCTAGCTAGCGAACTCACTAGCTAGCCTACTTGTTGTTAGGTGCTTACGAAATACGTGAGATAGCTTCAGGCTGCAGGCACAACGTTTGTTGCTTGCAAACCTTTAGGACCTTTTTGTACTTCAAAGTCGACCGTTTGACCCTCATTCAGTGTTTTAAAACCCTTGCCTTGTATTGCGGTATGATGCACAAAGACATCTTCGCTACCATCGCTAGGTGAAATAAAACCATAACCTTTTGAGTTATTGAACCACTTTACAATACCGTTTGTCATCGCCATAACCCTACTATCTAATTATAATTACAGCTACTGCAGTCACGTATGACCTTTTGACAGAGCCTCTCCTCATCCGGTGCAGGCTTATATTTGCCTACATCCTATTTGAGTATATTACTGGACATGCGCAACCGCCAAGGCACTAAATTGGTGAAAAACGCCTGACTTTGCTGCTGCCGACTTTTTGGCGCAACGGCTTACAGGATAAATATGAAAAAAATGCTATATTTATCAGTGCTTCAGCGCTTCTAAAGTTTCCCAACGTTCAAAGGCGTTATTTAGTTTAGACTCGATGTCTTCAAGTGTCTTTTTTGCTTCTCTGACTTTATCAGGAGAATTGGCCAGGACTTCGGGGTCAGACAACACAGTGTAGAGCTTTTCCTGCTCTATTTCCAAATCCGCTATTTCGTCAGGTAAACAATCCAATTCACGCTGTTGCATATAACTGAGTTTGGTAGGTTTACTCGCTTTTTGTTGCTGTACCGCCTTCTTTTTTACATTAGCTTTTAATGGCGCATGCTTGGTTTTTTGTTTTGTTTGATAGTTGAACCAATCACTATAACCTCCAATATATTCACTGACTTTACCGCCATGCTCAAAAACCAGGCAACTGGTTACCACATTATCGAGTAAAGCCCTATCGTGACTAACAAGAAATAGCGTTCCACTAAAACTCACCAACAAACTTTCAAGCAATTCTAATGACTCTATATCGAGGTCATTCGTAGGCTCATCAAGAACTAGCACATTCGCCGGTTGACTAAATAAGCGTGCCAAGAGCAAGCGGGCTCGCTCGCCACCCGACAACAAACCTGCTTTTGCCCTGGCTTGCTGAGGACTAAATAAAAACTGTTGCAGGTAACCGATAATATGCTGGGACTGACCGTTGACATCAATAAACTCTCTCCCCAGAGAAACATTATCGATCAGGTTTTTGTTTTCATCTATTGCACTACGCTGCTGGTCAAGGTATGCGACCTCGAGCTTTGTTCCTAGTTTGACACCCCCCTGATTGAGGCTTTAGATCATCAAGCAATAAACGTAACAGTGTGCTTTTACCGACGCCATTAGGCCCAATAAGTCCCACCTTATCTCCACGCATCACTGTTGTAGTTAAACCTTCAACAATAGTCTGATCTGGAAAACTAAAATGTATATCTTCGATCTCCGCAACAATATGGCCGGATTTCTCGCTACTTTGTAGACGCATATTGGCTACAGATTGTTTTTCTCGTCTAGCTATACGCTCCTTACGTAAGGCTTTTAGCGCTCTTACTCGACCTTCGTTACGTGTTCTTCTAGCTTGTATCCCCTGACGTATCCAACGCTCTTCTTGCGCAAGTTTTTTATCAAACAATGCATCCTGCCTTTGCTCTTCCTTATCTCTTTTTTCCTGTAACTCAAGATACTTCTTATAAGAAACGTCATACTGGTGTAACCTGCCGCGATCAAGCTCTACGATACCAGTTGCCAAACGCGCGATAAATTCTCGGTCATGTGATACAAATAATAGCGCTCCATGTCGAGCTACCAAATAGCTTTCCAGCCAAACGACTGATTCAATATCTAAATGGTTTGTCGGCTCGTCAAGCAGCAACACCTCTGGTTCGGTAACTACGACACTTGCCAACAATACACGTCGTTGACGCCCTCCGGATAAGGCGGAAAACTCATCGTCACCGTTAAGTTTAAATATAGATAGTATTTTTTCTACACGATAATTTATATCCCATTCTTCTTTTCCCAGTTGTCCATTTTGTAGTGCCTGGGCGACAATGTCGTAAACAGTAGGCGGCAACTCCTGAGGGACAGTTTGCCCCAAATATCCCAAACGAATATTACTGCCCTTCTCAATTACCCCGCTATCTAGAGACAATCTTTCCGCTAATACCTTTAATAATGATGATTTTCCACAGCCATTACGGCCAAGCAAGGCAATTCGTTGATTCTTTACAAGTTGAAAATTGACATTATCGAGCACGCTTGGTCCGCCAAAGTCCAAACAAGCATCTCGTAAACTGATTAACATTTATGGAATACTACTAAATAATCTATAGGGCACTAACTGCTATTTGATTATTTTTTATTGATAAAGCTATTTTTCCTTCAATCATGTTTTTAATGTCTTCGCCAATAATATTAGCCCGCCACCCATTGAGGATTGGGCTATTGTTGTCTCCTCGCAAATACTGCTCAATGGCTTTACGCGAGGCAAGCACATTAGCATTAATTTCATTTTGATCAGCGCGCAATTGCACCAATGCTGTAATAAGATCAACTAAAGCTGAATCGACTGAGATCGCTTTCTCAGTTTTCTCTAGTGGTGATGAGGGCAGTGGCTCTTCCACAGCAGACGCAACTTCGCTTAGTATAGTCTTATAATATTTTTCACCACTTCTGCCTTTAAGGTTTCTCACCCTTTGTAAATCGTCATGGTGTTTGGGAAGCAAATTTGCAACATCAATCAATGCTTCATCACGTAATATCCAGTTACGTGGTTTGTTTTCACTACGCGCCACTTTCTCGCGCCAGGCCGCTAACTTTTGCGCAGCGAGCAAGCGCTTTCCTTTGAGTTTTTTAGTCGCCTTAATACGGCGCCAAGCGTCTGTAATAGGTAACTCGTATTTTTCTGTCTGCACAAGTTTTACTAAATCTGCATCCAACCAACTGAGTCGCCCTAGTGCCTCAAGCTTAGTTAGCATCTTTGGATAGATTTGGGCAAGATAAGCCACATCACCAGCCGCATAAGCAAGTTGTGCCTGGCTTAGTGGTCGTTTAGACCAATCTGTACGTTGCTGGCCTTTGCCAATTTGAATACCCAGATACTGATTGACCAAACTGGCGTATCCTACCTGCTCAGGAAAACCAAGTAACGGCGCGGCTATTTGCGTATCGAACACCGGCTGCGGGACTTCGCCTTGAAGATAATAAAAAAGTTCTAAATCTTGTGAAGCTGCATGAAAAACCTTAACACACTGAGGGTTTGCAATAAGATCCAGAACGCTGGATAGATCTGTTATCGATAACACATCGATACAGGCATTAATATCTGCATTGCCTATTTGTAAAAGGCAAAACTCTGGATAATAAGTACTATCTCTGACAAATTCTGTATCAACAGCTAACCATTTTTCATTAGCTAATTGCTTACATAGTGTTTTTAAACTGTTTTCGTCTTGAATAAATATATAATTTTCTGGCTTAGACATAAATTTTGAGCATGTTCGTAAAAAGTTATGACGATTTTTGGTACTAATCGTTTTCGGCACGTAATTCAACTGTGTCAACCACCCATTCTCCGCCCTCATTACTTCCGCAGACGGAAAAGGTAATTGGCCGACAACAAACAGAGCAGTCTTCAATGTAATGACTACCAATATTATCGGGGTCAATCAAGAAATGTATTGTCTCTCCGCAATAAGGACACTGCGACGACCAATCTACCAAGAAAACCATTGAATAAACGAGCTATTCGGCTACATTCTTTTTTCGCAATTGCAAATATGCATCGCGAATTGTTGCATACGGATCTATTGAGTCGTCGGTTAGTGACTCGTATGTATCATTGTCTAAAGAAAGGTCATTAACAATATCAAATGACCTCAAAGCAACGGCATCTTCAGTGGCAAACACGATATTAACGGGGTCAATAGCTGCGTCACCTAGCAAACCGATAGTGTCACGAGCGCTACTAGGACCAAGAAACGGAATCACGATGTACAGCCCATGACCAACACCATAGCTTCCGAGAGTCTGGCCAAAATCTTCACTATGTTTTTTTAACTTAAACCATTTTTCGGCAGGATCAAACAGCCCGCCAATTCCAAGCGTTGTGTTAATACCAAAACGCGCTAGCTCGATTCCTGTTTTTTTGAGTTTTAACTGCAGTAGCGAATTAATTGCTCGAATAGGGGTAAATAAATTTGAGAAAAAATTTGCACCAGATTTTCTAATAGGCTTGGGAATCACCCTAAAGCCACGCGCGACGGGTTTGATGACGTAACGATAAGCTTTATCGTTAAACCAGAATATACCGCGATTGACTGGTTCAAGCGGATCCCAAATGGTGACTTCTTCAAATTCCAGTTCTTCATCTTCTTCCAGAAAGGCAGCATCATCGGCAAATTCATCATCTAAAAACTCAGCATCGTCAAATTCTGGAAAGCTAGGATCGTTAGCCGAACTGATTGACAACGGCAGCAAGGCCAATAAAAAAACGACAACAATCGACCGAAGCAGATCCCCGATATGATGGTCTTTTTCGACTTTAGAATGCATTTCTGACCTCCATAAGGCCTTCTTACGTCAAACTCTACGAATGCAAGTTTTCCATGCATAGCCTAGCATAGCCTTAACCTTATTAGTTGTCGCCAGCACCGGTATATTGAAACAAAAATTTAGCATACAATGATTACACTTTAACTTTACTAGGTGTAGTACGTGATAGAAAGTTCGGGCACAAGTATTTGGCAACTACTATTGTTTGGTGCGCTAGCCTTATTAATTATCTTTATCTTTAGGCCTGGCTTAAAACAAGCTTTTAAAGACAGCAATGACAGCGAAACCAAAGATTGGCTGGGACTCTTGCTACCAATTGGGCTGGTCATTTTATTCGTATTCCTATTGATTTCGTTGATTTAGCTCAACGCAGCAGCCCTGAGTTGTTCAAAAGCAGGAGCAGACCAATACCAGGCTGAAAAAAGCCAAGCCATTGCAATCGCTAGAACCAACACCGAGAGTAAGTATGCAAGCTTGTTTGACTTTTTTGGCCTTTCACCAATTCCCGCATTTAGTAAACCTGACCAAGATTGATACAAGGTGCTATCAAGCTGTTTTTTCCCATCTTTAAACACATCCTTCAACTCTTTGCGCAAATAGACATTGTCTGGTCTACCCCATGGAAAACTGCTGTCATCCGAGAATACTAAAAATCCCTGCGCACAAGGATGGGTGAGTAAACCATTGATTGCTACCACTTGAATCTGTAGATCACGCAAAGGGTTTTGAAAACGATAACTACCCTGACCTACCGTCTGTGTCCAATAGTCTACTTTCTGATCACAAAATATTTTTCCTTCGAACAATTTTTCATCAATGACGGCAATCCGATCAGACATCAGCAGGATATGTGAAACAAAAACATTTCCGCCTATTCCATCTGGCACAGAAACGTTATGTAAAGATTCATGGCAAATACGCTTAAATACACCTAAACGTTTGCGGTCATTAATAAGGTCTCTAAACGCGGACACTGATAGCAACAATGCAATAAGCACGAGAACCATGAACAGTAAAATGAACCAAGGCAGCTCGAGCCAAAATAGAGAGACAAAGCCTTGTAGTTTTGCAAAAAATGGATCCAAAAGATTCGCCTATGCGCAAAATGATGGTTAAAGGGTGGCAATCACTGTGTAACGCTCGTCAGTAATCAGCAATAAATGTAGTCGTTAGCCAAAAATTTCAAAGCTATATTCAGCCAATATGCTCTCCATGCATTTCGAGCATACCTAAGTATAGTAACGACTAAATCAAACCAAGCTAAAAATACAGCTAGCGCTAACCACCACCCAATCCCTTAAACAAGTCTTTGACGCTGTCTATTGCTTTACCAAGATCGTCCTTCTCTTCTGCGTTTTTACCGTTTTGTGGAGCCTGTGTATCACCGACGTTAGCTGCGCTATCCGATGCACTTGCCGACTCGCTGGCTGCCATGGATGATGAACTGACCGCTGATTCTTTGTTAGCTTCTCGCTCTGCTTTCTTACGTGCTTCTTTTTCTTGCCATTCTTTTTCAGCCTTAGCTTGCGCCTCTACTTGGTCTTGCTCGAACTGCTTAAACTTCTCCATCATCTCCTGCTGCATTTTTTCAATATCGGCTTCAGTGGGTTGGCCATCAGGCCCAGTGCCTTTGATTCCTAAATCTCCAAGACCCTTACCAGGGCCACCGATATTAGCAAAAGGATCACCAGGCTCAGCAGGCAACTTCACATCAATATTTCGACGATCTAACAAGGTAACCTTAAAAGTGCTTATACCTTTATCATCACCGAACTCAAGAACACCCAAACCACGTTTTTTTAGTTCGGCCTGCATATCATCGAAGCCACTGGATGGACCTTTGCCCCTGGCACTTTCTTGCGCAGCCTTCATTAAATTAAAAAATTTATCGTTAAAGTCTCTAACAAGCCTGTTTTTGCTTGCGATCATATAGCTTTTTTCAACTTTTCCGTTTTCTTCGCTAGTAACGTTGTAACGAATACCAGTGATATTGGCGACTGTAACTTCAGTACTAGTTTTTTCAATAGTGACCTTCATTTCGGGTTCAGGTGGTGGCGTAAAACCAGCGCCCATACCGCTAGGATCAAACACTGTCCAGTTATTGTCTGGCTGTTTAAAACCAACATAGGACTTACCGCCTATTTGCCAAATGCCATTCTGAGTGCCGTCTTTTTGCGAAATCATTAACTCACCATTACCATTGGCTTGCAAACTTCCACTTTCTCCTTCGAAATCTAACTCCGCATAAATCCCCTCTGCGGCATATACGGCATTCACCGCCAAAGACAGGACTACAAACAATATCTGATTAATTTTGGTTTTCATTTTTGTCTCCCTCTTATGCTTACCCTACAGAATAATTTTTCACCACATAATCATTGACTAAATCCTGAAACTCGTTAGCGATATGATCACCCTTAAGCGTCATATGGTGCTCACCGTCAATATACACCGGCGCCACCGGCCTTTCACCTGTACCTGGCAAACTAATACCAATATTGGCATGTTTACTTTCGCCAGGGCCATTGACTACACAGCCCATTACCGCCACCGTCATATCTTCTACACCTGGATGCTGGCTGCGCCACACTGGCATTTGATGACGCAAATAAGACTGAATATCTTGTGCAAGCTGCTGAAAATACTCGCTGGTGGTGCGACCACAACCAGGGCAAGCGACAACCGTCGGCGTAAACGCTCTTAAGCCCATTGATTGCAGAATTTCCTGTGCAACAACCACTTCTTTAGTGCGATCACCGCCTGGCTCTGGCGTCAACGAGATGCGAATGGTATCGCCAATTCCTTCTTGCAAAAGCACACTTAAGGCTGCTGTGGAGGCAACAATGCCTTTTGCACCCATACCGGCTTCAGTTAAGCCCAAATGCAAGGGGTAATCACTACGCGTGGCAAGATCACGGTAAACCTTGATTAAGTCCTGAACTCCTGACATTTTGCATGACAGAACAATTTTATTATGAGCCAGGCCGATTTCTTCGGCCTTACTCGCGCTAGACAGAGCCGACTCAATCAAGGCTTCATGAGTAATCTCCGTTAAAGACTTTGGCGATTCACTAGCTGCATTTGCATCGAGCATACGTGCTAATAAATCTTGGTCCAAGCTGCCCCAATTGACACCGATACGGATAGGTTTATCGTAACGACAGGCAAATTCGATCATTTTGGCGAACTGTGGATCACGGCGACTACCTTTACCAACATTACCCGGGTTAATTCTGTACTTGGCCAAGGCCTCGGCACAGGCCGGGTGCTTATCTAATAATGTGTGACCGTTAAAATGGAAATCGCCAACTAAGGGAACATCTAGCCCCATTGCGTCGAGACGCGCTCGAATATGTGGCACTTGTGCGGCAGCACTTTCGTTATTTACGGTAATGCGAACCAGCTCTGAACCTGCCTTGGACAAGGCCGCAACTTGTTGCACAGTCGACTCTAAGTCTGCCGTGTCGGTATTAGTCATAGACTGGACTACGACAGGAGCACCACCACCGACTTTGTGTTTACCAACGTTTACTGCGACTGTTTGGTGGCGAGAGATCCCGTTATTTTGCTGATTCATTACTAGCCCAATGTTCGTTCAAAATACATATTGTAAACGATTAGCGCGATAGTAAAGCCAGTGCTTTTACATCGAAATTTAAACGCGCTTTACAACCGCTATAGTAATAGTAATTATTCTCATTTCCCTTTAAAAACAATAACTTAAGTTGACATTAGACATGCCGATGGTTAGCATAACCAAATATTAGAAATGTATTTATTGGCATTATTTACTTTGACTTCGATAGGAGATGAAACAAATGAAAGGTGATCCGAAAGTACTCGAATACTTGAATGGCGCGTTAAAAAACGAGTTAACCGTTATTAACCAATATTTTCTGCACGCCAAAATGTACGAGAACTGGGGCTATAAGAAACTCGGTAAAATCGAATACGAAGAGTCGATTGAAGAAATGAAGCACGCAGATGAATTAATCGAACGTATCTTGCTACTTGAAGGTTTGCCTAATCTGCAAGACCTAGGCAAATTAATGATCGGCCAAAACGTACCTGAGATGTTGGAAGCTGACCTTAAGCAAGAACATATCGGCCATGCTCATTACAAAGAAGGCATCGCATATTGCGAAGAAGTAAAAGACTATGTAACACGCGATCTTTTCACTAAGATCTTAGAAGATGAAGAAGAGCATATCGATTGGTTAGAAACCGAGCTTGAATTAGTTAATCAATTAGGCCTACAGAACTACCTACAATCTGCAGCCTACGATATGCCTGAGGGTTAATCGGTTTAAGCCTTTGCAAACAATAAAAAGGGCCGCGTAGCGGCCCTTTTTACATCATGGTGAGAGAAGAGTAAATTAATTTGGCCTCCTCTGTTTCAGAGACCTCAGACAGATTGGCTGCTCAAGCTCGCCCCAACCATGTCTGCAACTGTAACGGACACATAGTGAAGTTGCTGTCTTTCACTGGATGATTCTAGAGACTCTTTTAAACACTGCTTAGCATGGCAAGAACATTTACCACACTGGGTTGCCACACCTAAATCGCGGGACAGATCTTTCAAGGAACGCGCGCCTTCGTCAACCGCTGACTCAATATCAGCTTCGGTCACGCCATGACAAAGACAAACATACATCTGCTAAACCACCTAAAAAGACTTGATCTCACGATGGCTTAAAGATTATTGCAAATGAGAATGATTGTCAATATTATTTGTAAAAAGTAGTCAGGCCCGACCAATCAATTAACTTTAACTATTACCCAGCAACTGAAACATTTTAAAACCAGCAATATAAGTTCCAGCAGCAGAGCCAATTGTCGTCAGTAGAAACACCAACAAAGTACGTGACACCCGGTTGCGATACCAGCCTTTAAGTGAAGTCACATCCGTTTTAAGACTGCTAAAATCCATCACACGCGGCTTTCTTAATAGTGTCTCTACCAACCCAGTAACCATGCCAACGCCTAACATCGGGTTCAGGGACGTGAATGGTGCCGCGAAAAATGCGGTAAAAATCGTCAACGGATGCGCCGCTGCGATAATGCCCCCCAAAGCCGCTAAACCACCATTAATCAACAACCAAACCGACAACAACTGCCAGCCTAACTCGGGGCTACGCGAAAAACCAATAATAAAGCCGGCTATGACAATTGCCGCAATCAACCAGGGCAGCCATTTGAACCAACTTGTACCGGGTTTCACGGTATTTAACTCATCAACACGGTCGCCAAGATCGGCTGGGGCATTATCAATATATTGACCTATACCACTTAAATGACCCGCACCCACTACTGCCAGCACTTTCTGACCTGCATTCTCCTGCGCGTGCATACCCAGTTTTGCTGCCATAAACTGATCGCGCTCATCGACTAGTGAGGCATAGATTTCTGGTGCTTCTCCAGAAAATTCAGAAAACACCTGATTAAGCATATCGCCTTTTTTTAAATCTTCGATATCCGCCTCAGAGACTTCCTCTCTCGTCAGCAGCCCGCCAAATAAACCTGAAACCAGGGTTAGGCGCTTCCACCAAGGTACGCTTTTATAGACTCGTCTTAAGGTGATACCAACATTGCGATCGATCAGCAATAAAGGCAGATCATATTCTCTTGCCAACTCAATGGCTTTGCGCATTTCTGCACCCGGTTTAATGCCCATTTTGTCAGCAAGGCGCTGCTGGTAAGC
The DNA here is from genome assembly GCA_964617475.1 of uncultured Thiotrichales bacterium. Classification (GTDB taxonomy): domain Bacteria; phylum Pseudomonadota; class Gammaproteobacteria. Next base: position 50,007 of record CAZTYM010000008.1, on the reverse strand, counting down.
ACCCAACATCAAGCTTGCCGCCACCATAGGCACTTTGCCATTACGTATCACCTGGAATAAGTCTAACTGCGCATCGGCGTCAGCATTATCAATCGAACGTAGTCGGTCAGAGCACAGCTCGATGGCTATGGCGTCGAATTGCTGCGTTTCTACAAGATCAGCCACTGCATCGGCGCTGGCTTGAGAAACGTGTGCGGTACCGAGTACGGTGATCTCAGCACCATTAATTTCACGATAAATATAAGGTTGGTCAGTATCGAGCTGACTAGTCACTTCCGACATAATGCTCCAGCTAGCGTTGTGGCTTCAAAGTAAGACGGTCACCACTTTGAGAAAAATCGAGTTGCCTTAAAAAAGACATACCTAAAAGGATATCTTGCCCATCCATACCAGGGTTAATACTGGCTCTGACATTTTCAAGCCTAATCACACCCAACTCAACGGAGGCTAAAGATGTGGCATAGACTTCAATGATGCCATTGGCGGTAATGGCATTGTGAGCCGCACCCTTGCGCAAACCGAGCTGCCGCGCTAAACCGGCGGGAATGCTCACATCCGTAGCAACGGTATCAAGTAAAAAAACAACTTCATTGCCATTAATCTTACCCGTCGCCACATAGTGACCATAGCGATTTCGTTCTAACACTACTTCAGCATTGCCAGCTGCATCAACACTCCCTGCTACGGTTTGGTTGGGATTACGCTGATGATCTAACCATGAACTGAAAAAGTAGGTCAAACCTAGCAGAACGATAATCCACATTGCATAGATCATCAATTGACCCATTTTTCGGCCAGACTGTTCTTGATCTGTAGGTTTTTGTGGATAACTCGCCATCAATAAATTGTTGGGGCAAGCAGTAAAAAATCAATTAAGCGTTCAAATCAGGAATTAGCTCACTTTCAATATTGGCAATCATATCTTTCAGAATCAATTTACGCTTTTTTAGCCGTCTTAATCTGATTTGATCAACACTGCGGTCCTGTACCAGCGCCGTAATTGCACTATCGAGGTCGCGATGCTCGATTTTAAGCTCCTGCAAATCTGCTCGCAGTTGTAGCTGTGATTTTTCTTCGTAATTTATCTCAGACATGAAATGTTTGCATCCTTCGTACATGTCGCTTGGAAAACACCGGCCTAAGCCGAATTATCACAAGATTATAACAATTAACGACTAGTCTTTGATAATTAGCGGCATACCATCACTTTGACTAAAGCCCAGCATGATTGATGCGCTAAATTAAAGCACTATTTTTTATTAACTTTGATAATTTTACGAGAAACGTAAGTTTTCGTGAATTATTCCGTCTATTATAATAACTGTTGTCATCTAACTATTTATTTCAGCCACTGCTTTATGGAATCACTATGTTTAAACTAATTCAATCTATCGTACCAAAATTGACGTTACTACTTGCCTTAGTACTAGGCGCGCCGATAGCCGGCGCCGCTCCTTCTGCCGAACTCATCAAATTTTGGCTTGATACTGAAGAGAGCAGCACTACGTCAATCGACCACCAAGCATGGCAGAATATATTGGACGCTTATCTCGTCAAAGAGGCAAGTGGTGTCAATCTGTTTAAATATAGCGCGGTAAGCGATAACGATCATCAAAGCCTGAAAGACTATGTAAAAACACTTGCAGCACTAGACCCTCGCAAATATAACCGCGATGAACAAATGGCTTACTGGATTAACCTGTACAACGCACTCACCGTTGACGTAATGCTTGACGCCTACCCAGTAAAATCAATTCTTAAAGTCGGCGGATCATTTTTTTCACCAGGCCCCTGGAAAAAGAAATACCTTAAAATTGCCGGCCAGGAAGTCAGCCTCAATGATATCGAGCATGGCATCTTAAGACCTATTTGGAAAGACTCACGCATTCATTATGCGGTTAACTGTGCAAGCTATAGTTGCCCTAACCTCAGTACTACTGCCTTTACTGCAGAAAATACCGAAGAACAACTAACGCAAGCAGCAAAAGACTACATCAACAATCCTCGCGGTGTTACCGTAGACGGTGAAGATTTGCTGCTATCAAAAATTTTCGATTGGTATAGCGTTGACTTTGGCAAAAACGAAGAAGAGCTATTGCAAGAGCTTGCCAAATACGCAGAACCTGAATTAGCAGAGCGACTCTCCAACCATGATGGCGACATTGACTATGACTATAACTGGGATCTCAACGAAACCAAATAACAAATCTGCTAATAACTATTTATACTAAAGACTTATTTAGCCAATCTACGCAACGGTATTAAACCGATAACTAAGGAACCATCATGAGTAAAGGTAAGCTACTTGTCATCGCGGTAATTGCTGCATTGATTGTCTCATTCTTTGTTTTTGACCTGGGTCAATACTTTACCCTGGAGAAAATCAAAGAAGTCAAAGATGACATCATTTCCTTATATGAAGCAAACCCGGTAAAAACCTCACTTATCTTCTTTGTAGTCTACGTTGCCATCGCTGCACTGTCCTTACCTGGTGCAGCCATTCTAACACTTGTTGCTGGTGCTATCTTTGGCCTAGGCCTAGGTGTGCTGTTGGTCTCCTTTGCTAGCTCCATCGGTGCCACATTGGCATTTATCGTTGCACGATTTTTGTTACGCGATAGCGTACAAAACAAATTTGGTAGTTATCTAGCGCCTATCAATGCAGGGATAGAAAAGGAAGGTGGCTTTTATCTTTTTACCATGCGCCTAATACCGGCTATTCCCTTTTTCGTCATCAACCTGGTCATGGGCTTAACCTCAATCAAGACCTGGACATTTTATTGGGTCAGCCAATTAGGCATGTTAGCCGGTACGGCGGTATTCGTAAACGCTGGGACCGAGCTTGGCAAGATTGAATCTGTCAGCGATATTCTATCCCCAGGCCTGATATTCTCTTTTGTTTTACTCGGCATATTCCCGCTGATTGCTAAGAAAATCATCGATACCGTCAAAGCAAATAAGGTACTGAAAAACTATCCCAAGCCTGAGAAGTTCGATACTAATATGATTGTTATTGGTGGTGGCTCAGCCGGCTTGGTTACTTCATATATCGCTGCCGCAGTTAAGGCCAAAGTCACTTTGATTGAACGCCACAAAATGGGCGGAGATTGCTTGAACACGGGTTGCGTGCCAAGTAAAGCAATTCTGCGCTCGGGCAAAATGCTCTCATACATGAAGCGCGCAAAAGAGTTCGGCTTTAAAACCGCCGGCGCCGATTTCGAATTCAAAGATGTAATGGAACGGGTGCAAAAGGTGGTACAAACCATCGAGCCACACGACTCTATTGAACGCTACACCAGCCTTGGAGTAGATTGCGTTACCGGCGATGCAAAAGTTACCTCACCCTATTCAGTTGAAGTCAATGGTGAAACCATTACTGCTCCGAATATTGTTATCGCTACAGGTGCACGTCCTTTTGTGCCACCGATTGAAGGCCTAGATAAAATCGACTATTTGACTTCCGATAATATCTGGGAGATACGCGAACTACCACCACGTATGATTGTGCTCGGTGGTGGCCCCATCGGTAGCGAATTGGCACAAGCCTTTGCTCGTCATGGCTCTAAGGTCACACAAGTGGAAATGATGTCACGCATCATGATCCGCGAAGATGAAGAAGTCTCTGAAATCGTGACCAAGAAATTTGCAGATGAAGGCATTGACGTACTCACTGATCATCGGGCAGTTCGTGTTGAAGTAAATAATGGTGAAAAACAATTAGTCTGTATTCACAATGATGCAGAAGTCGTTATTCCATTCGATCAAATTCTCGTTGCCGTTGGTCGCGCTGCCAATGCCAAAGGCTTTGGCCTGGAAGAAATTGGCGTGAATATTACGCAAAGAGGCACTATCGAAGTCGATGAGTATTTACGCAGTAATGTACCGACAATTTTTGCTTGCGGTGATGTAGCAGGGCCTTATCAGTTCACTCATACCGCCGCTCACCAAGCCTGGTATGCCTCAGTGAACGCGTTATTTGGCAAGTTTAAGAAATTCAAAGTTGATTACTCTGTCATTCCTTGGGCCACCTTCACTGACCCAGAAGTAGCACGTGTTGGTCTCAACGAGATTGAAGCCAAAGAAAAAGGCATTGAATATGACGTTACCGAGTATGGCATCGATGACTTAGATCGCGCCATTGCGGATCAAGAAGCACATGGCTTTATCAAAGTACTTACCGTACCTGGTAAAGATAAAATACTGGGCGTGACTATTGTAGGTCATCATGCTGGTGATTTGATTGCCGAATACGTGATGGCTATGAAGAACGGCATTGGCCTCAATAAGATTCTCGGCACTATTCATATTTATCCAACCTTGGCGGAGTCAAATAAATACGTTGCCGGTAACTGGAAACGCGCCAACCAGCCGGTGAAATTACTTGAGTGGGTACAAAAATTCCACGCCTGGCGCCGTGGCTAGTACTATCTAAAACTCATGTTTGCAGTAGGCAGCGTATCGCTAGTATTTAGCGCGGTATTTCTCGCGCTTTATACTGGCCAGCTTAGCTTGCGAAAATTTATTTCCAGGCTAAGAAACAACACTCGACCAGTTACACAAAGGTTTTCTCGTTATATCATTGCTATCGCTGTGGGCTTTATTATCGGCAGCCTGATACAACCTGTTTGGAATAATAGCGAAGCCTGCCGCGACTATGGCAAGCACACTGCTATTTGCCTATTACACGCTATTTAGTTGGTTCTTCATCAAAGTTTAACGAAGCTGAGTTAATGCAGTAACGTTGACCTGTAGGCCTTGGCCCGTCAGGAAAAACATGACCAAGATGCGCCTCACAGCGAGCACAACGTACTTCTATTCTGCGCATACCGTGACTGGTATCTTCCAGCTCTTCAATCACATCATCCGCCACGGGCTGCCAGAAGCTAGGCCAGCCGCTACCAGAATCGTATTTCTCGGTTGAGCGAAACAAATCCGTACCGCAACAAATACAACGATATATACCTTCACCTTTATTATCGTAATACTCACCGCTAAAAGCAGGCTCGGTACCGGACTGGCGCGTAATGCGAAATTGCTCAGCGCTCAATAAACCACGCCATTCATCATCGGTCTTTTTAATCTTTTCCACTACGCACTCCTTATCATTAAGCTCAATCGGGTATGATTAATAAAAACCACCAATATTGGATTAATGATGATTATTGGCACACCACTCTCGGCTTCCGCCACCAAAGTGATGTTACTTGGCGCCGGTGAACTCGGCAAGGAAGTAATTATTGCGCTGCAACGTTTGGGTATCGAAGTCATCGCCGTCGATCGTTATGCCAATGCGCCTGGCCAGCAAGTCGCACATAGGGCATATGTTATTGATATGACCGATGGCGAGGCATTGCGGCAACTTATCGAGCAAGAAAAACCGCATCTCATTGTGCCGGAAATTGAAGCTATCGCCACCGACACATTGGCGGAAATTGAAGCAGAGAACTTCGCCAGGATAATTCCGACCGCACGTGCCACACAACTGACAATGAATCGTGAAGGTATTCGTCGTTTGGCTGCAGAAGAACTAGAACTACCGACTTCGCGCTATAGTTTTGCCACCAGCCTCAATGAATTACATATGGCCATAGACGGTGGCATAGGTTACCCCTGCTTGGTGAAACCGGTAATGTCATCATCCGGCAAAGGCCAATCATTGATTAAAGAACCGAATGACATTGCCAAAGCATGGGATTACGCGATGGAAGCTGGCCGCGTTAGTCAGGCTAAAGTGATTATTGAAGAACTGATTCAATTTGATTATGAGATTACGCTGTTAACCGTACGTGCTAATAATCAGCAGGAAGAGATCGGAACTTATTTTTGCGAACCTGTCGGACACGTTCAGCAAGACGGCGACTATGTCGAAAGCTGGCAACCACAGATCATGTCTGAAAAAGCGTTACAAAAATCACATGATATCGCTAAAGCCATCACTAACAGCTTGGGCGGTCGTGGAATATTTGGCGTCGAGCTTTTTGTCCGTGGCGATCAGGTCTGGTTTTCTGAAGTTAGTCCTCGCCCTCATGACACCGGTATGGTGACAATGATCACGCAGTGGCAAAATGAATTTGAACTGCATGCCAGAGCTATACTTGGTTTACCGGTAAATACAGCTTTAAGAAATCCCGGCGCCAGTGCTGTCATTTACGGTAGCGTTGATAGCCAAGGCATCGCCTTTCAAGGAGCGGAACAAGCGCTTGCCGATGAGCACACAGATCTACGATTATTTGGTAAACCCGAGTCATTTGTGAAGCGCCGTATGGGAGTTGCGCTAGCCCGCGCTGAAAATACTCAAGCAGCAAGGCATATAGCGAAAACAGCTGCGGCAAAAGTTACTGCAGTCAACTAATTCAGCTAATAGGTTTTGTTGTCCAAGCGTTGTTGCAGTTCAACTCGCTCAGCATCAGACATATTCAAGCGCGCAAAATTATGCAGGCGCAATACGCGTTCTCTATCAACTATGACTTCGCGCCCCTGACCAGTTATCACCTTATCAAACCAAATATAGGCTTCAACAAAGTCCTGTTTTAAAGGTGGCACTCCTTCCATATAAAGTTTGCCAATTCTGGTTTGTGCGATATTGGCAAGGTCGCTATCTGATTCGGCGAATATTCGATATAAGTCCAATGCTACTAATGCATCTTGCCGAACTTGATCACCATCAGCATAGCGTCGGGCCAGTTCAAGTACTGCCAGCGATTCTCCCTGTTCCGCCTTAACTCTGACATCAGTAAACTCCATTGATTGGTATTCAACGTTTTTCGCCGTACTCGATGAGTTATTAATATTGGATGACGCACAGGCAGTACACAAAAACACAAACATAATGTAAGTGTATAAACGCATTATGAGTATCAAATTCCTATTTTTGCTAACGAGTCAGCCAACTCATTAACTGTTCGTGCCAAGCGCGGATGGTCTGCCTCAAATTCAACCGCCATTTTCTTTAAAGAATCGCTGCCGAGCTCCGCATCCACACTTGTCGACTCGCTTTCTTGCGCCTCTTTTTCATCGAGATAGGGCGCTATATCTTCAGAAACTTGCCGTAATAATTTTTGCGTTGACTCGTCAATTTCGGTCTTAGCTGAAAGCTGCTGATGCAGCTCTAACAATAAGGCATCGAGTTGCGAGCTGGACACTATGATTTACTTATACGTTGAAAACGTTTATTTGACAGGTACCCAACTCATTGGTAGGCCTTTGCCTCAAGTGGCTGAGCAAACTCCCCATGCCTAGCATCACCTAGTAAGCCAAGAAAATCGTCCTTACTCAAATGCACCAGGTCGGTGTGAGTCCCGCCCTCAAAGTAAATATCTTCTCCCTCGACAATACTATCGTCATAAACAACCTCCATTCCATAAGGTTTGCCCAAAGCTGGTGCAGCACCCGGCGCACAATCGAAAAATAATTTTTCTACATCTTCTTCAGAAGCCAAACCTAAAATGCGTTGATAATGCTGTCTTAATTTACCCAGTTGCAAACGCCTATCAGCGGGTAAAACGGCGATCAGGTAGTGCTCACCATCTTGTAAAACGACAGCTTTAGCTAGTTGCTTACCTTTGATATTAGTGACGCGTGCTGTCTGCATACTGGTAATAGAATAAGGGTGACCCACGACGCCATAATGAATACCTGCTCGATCAAGATAATCACGAAGTACTATTGCGATTGCCATATAACACCTCCCACACATTCTCGACGATAAAAGATACAACGCAAGAAGTTCTTTTTTACTCCCATAAACTAGAAATGTCCAATAAAATTAGGCCTAACAAAATAACTTAGGTATTGTTAGTATTTGGTATACCTAATGCAGTTCAATTTTTGTTTGATCAGGCCGCTACTTATCTTAATCTAGGGAAAGATCACAAAAATAAGTAGCAACCTAAACTGAATGCAAAAGCATGGAACACTCGACTTTTATTGACATTCTAATATTGATGGCGCTTTCAGTTGTTGCGGTAGCAACCTTGCGTCGTTTCAAACTGTCGCCAATTCTCGGCTATTTATTCGTTGGTGTCGTCGCTGGACCCTATGCCTTGGGCTGGCTACCTGAAAATGAGGCCATTCACCTGCTGGCAGAAATAGGCGTTGTTTTTCTGCTTTTCACCATAGGTTTAGAATTTTCAATTTCACAGCTAATTGCCATGCGCGCGGCTGTACTGGGCTTAGGCGGCGCACAGGTAATTATTTCTATTACTATCGCTGGCTTGATTGCTTATTTTGCTGGTCTGCCCTGGGAAGCCTCTTTGATTATAGGTGCAATACTCGCATTATCTTCTACAGCACTGGTCGGAAAACAACTCAATGAGCAGCTTGAAATACAATCGCGCCACGGCCGCCTCTCGATTAGCGTGCTACTTTTTCAAGATATCGCCGTTGTGCCATTTTTGGTTATTATCCCGATTCTTGGCAGTGATGGTGATCAACAACTCGGGCCCGCATTACTCATTGCTTTAGCTAAAGGCGCTCTCGCCTTCGCTGCAATGTACGCAATAGGTCGTTATGCGCTGCGCCCTGTTTTTCATGCTGTTTCCAGCGCAAAATCTTCCGAACTGTTTACCTTAACTACATTACTTATCGCGCTTACTGCGGCAGCAATCACCGCTTCACTTGGTCTCTCTTTAGCTTTGGGCGCTTTTCTGGCAGGTATGATGCTAGGCGAAACCGAATATCGTCACCAGATTGAAGTCGAAATTCGGCCATTTCGCGATATCTTGATGGGCTTATTCTTTATCAGTGTTGGTGGACTGCTCAGTATGGGCGTTGTCATCGATAACTGGTTTTGGATACTTCTGATTGTCGTCGGATTAATAGTGTTAAAAGGATTACTTGTTGCGTTCCTTGTTCGACTGATGGGCTATGAAGGTGGCGTCGCTTTTAGAACCGCACTGGTTCTCGCTCATGGTAGCGAGTTTGGTTTTGCATTGTTAACCCTGGCACTACAGCATAAACTTTTCACTGATGATGAAGCCCAACCTATATTAGCTGCTCTAATATTCAGCATGGCGCTCGCTCCCCTACTAATTCGCTATAACGGTAAGCTAGCTAAGAAACTATTCAGAGATTCCTACTTAAAGGGCCGACAACTACAAACCACTCGCGTTAGCAATGCCTGTAGTGACTTATCTGGTCACGTTATTCTTTGTGGCTTCGGCCGTATTGGACAAAATCTTGCCGGTTTTCTTAAGGAAGAAAAATTAGAATACGTTGGTTTAGATACCAATCCGACAGTTATCAAAGAAGCTTGGGAAGCCGGCGAACCTGTTTATATAGGTGACTCAACGCATAAAGATATGCTCAAAGCAGCAGGGTTGAAAAAAGCAAAAGCACTTGTCATTACCTTCGACGTTGCCCATATGGCGACGAGAATCATCGAAGCAGTGAGACGCAGCAACAAAGATATACCAATTATCGTTAGAACACGACATGACAAACATCTTGACCAACTAGAGCAAGCAGGTGCTTCCGAAGTGGTACCAGATGCGTTAGAAGCCAGCATGATGCTCGCCAGTCACTTATTGCGTTTACTCAATGTTGACGAAGAAGAAGTGACAAGGCTGATTTCTCACGCCAGGGATAATAAATATCAAAGACTACGCCAAGTATTTAGCGGCGATAAGCTCGATACAGTAGAAGATATTAGCCGTAACCGTAAGCATACGGTAGTATTACCACCAGGTAGTTACGCCGTTGGTCGCGCTATTGGAGAGCTCGGCTTATCAATTGGCGACTTGTCGTTAAACGCCCTACGTCGTGGGCGCGAGCGCTTCACACCGCCTAGTGCTTCCATGATATTAGAAGCAGGAGATGCCTTAATTTTACAGGGCAATTCAGAAGATCTCGCTCATGCTGAAAAACTATTACTTAGAGGCTAACCTAAGGAGACGCTATGCCCTCATTTGACGTGGTATCAGAAATTGATATGCACGAACTTACCAATGCGCTTGACCAGGTTAATCGCGAAGTTGGCAATCGTTACGATTTCAAAGGAAGCGATGCTTCTGTTGAACAGTTAGAAAATACAATTAAAATGGAAGCCGCAAATGAGTTTCAGCTTGATCAGATGCGTGACATTGTGCATCTGAAAATGGCCAAGCGTGGCATTGATATCGCTGCACTTGATGCGGGTGAAGTTGAAACATCAAACCAACGGTCCCGCCAGTCACTAGTATTACGACAAGGTATAGACACCGTTACAGCGAAAAAAATTGTCAAACTTATTAAAGACAGTAAACAAAAGGTTCAGGCATCAATTCAAGGTGAACAAGTGCGAGTAACGGGGAAAAAGCGTGATGACCTGCAGTCTACTATTCAGTTGCTAAAAGAATCAGATATCGGCTTACCCTTACAATTTAATAATTTTCGCGACTAAAAAGAAGGGCAGCTTAGCTGCCCTTCACTTCAAAACAACCAGCTTAGTTTCTAATGATCAGATTCTTCTAACAACTCTGACCCTTTTTCCATAGTGGCATCCACAGCATCAGATGCCATCTCCTTACCATCTTCAATCATTTCGGCACCTTTATCCATGGTAGCATCAGCTACATCAGCAGCCATTTCCTTACCGTCCTCAACGATTCCAGCGCCTTTATCCATAGCCGCTTCACCCATCTCCTTTGCACCATCAGCAACATCATTAGCCATTTCGCCGACATTATCTAAAGCCTCACTACCAACACTTTTTACTTGTTCGACGTCATCTTTGCTGCAAGCAACCATCATCAATGAAACAAGGGCAATTAAAATTAAAACTCTCATACATCCCTCCTTATTCACGTTATTAAATACTTATTTTTATTTTTGCTACAACTCGATATTGTACGCCTCTATAATGAATATTGCTTAAATCAGCTCAACACTACCACCAATGTTTGCCGAAAAGCTCGGGGTTCGCCCAGAAACGGCTGTTTAGCCAATCTGGCGTGGTTTTATAATTTAAAATATCGTGACCATAAAGATGGTTAAGCAAACCTTCTTGCTCGTGCTCTGCAAGCTTAGTTAAACCTAAAGCCAAAAACTCTCCTTTAGACCAATTACTCTTCGCATCACACTGATTCATGACGACAGATAAAATAAGCCGCTTAGCATACAAATCACGAAGTCTCGAAATCAAAATAGTTGCTTCGTCTTTAGACAAGCATTCAATAGTATTTAGGACCACTACCAAGTCAAAATGCTGAAAACCTTCTAGCTGATTAAGAATATCTTTGGCACCTAAACAAACCAAATCTGCGGAGTGCAACAAGGCCCGAGTTTCGTCAGAAAAAACGCCATCAAATGCCCCTATAATCAATACGGTCTGTGGTTGATACTCACGAAACAGGCGACAAATTGATTCCTCGTAGTTCATCGCCTCGTTATAATAAACATATATAAAAAAAACAAGCACGATAATAGCTTTGGGAGATAAGCGTGAAGATCATTCAAGTGATAGCAGACAATGCGCATGTTGACACACTTCGAGGTATTGCCGATCAACATAAGGTCGCCGATTTTTGGGTAGGTAATACACAAGAAGATGGTCGTTCGGTAGCCAGATATCTGGTTACACCTAAAAATCGTCAAAGTGTTCTGGATGCAGTGCAAATGACTATCTCCACGAGCAAAAACCACCGTATATATATTCTCCCCATCGAAGCAGCCATTCCGCATCCCGAAAGCGCTGACGAAGCTGCCAATGCCAAAGGCAGCTCCACTACCACGCGAGAGGAACTGTATAATAATATTTATAAAGGAGCTCAGCTAGACGCCACCTATCTTTGGTTAGTGTTACTCTCCACTATTGTTGCCGCGATTGGTTTACTAGAAAATAATGTTGCTGTTGTCATCGGCGCCATGGTCATAGCACCACTGCTAGGGCCCAATATTGCTCTCGCCTTCGGTACTGCCATTGGCGATACAAAATTAATGAATAAATCTCTTATCTGTATGTTAGTCGGTCTTGGGCTAGCACTAGTGCTCTCATTTTTAATTGGTCTCATCTGGCCAGGTCCGTTTGATAGCAATGAACTCTTATCAAGAACCTATGTTGGTTTTAGTGGCGCCGCGCTTGCTCTGGCGTCGGGCGCTGCTGCAGTACTATCACTCACCACTGGCCTGCCTAGTGTGCTTGTCGGTGTTATGGTAGCAGTTGCGTTACTTCCACCTGCCGCCACAATGGGAATAATGGCTGCCCAGCAAGAATACCAACTCGCACTTGGCGCCACACTGCTGCTGGCCGTCAACATTGTCTGTGTTAACTTATCTGCCAAGGTAGTATTGCTTGTAAGAGGAGCAAAGCCACGCACCTGGCTTGAAAAAAACAAAGCACGACAATCCGTTACCGCGTACCTTTTTATTTGGGTATTATCTTTAGCGCTGTTACTACTATTAATTACAATTCAGTAACAAAAATCGTTTTCAGGCACAGATAGTAAAACAAAGCCCCAAAACTTTTGCTATGCTGCTATTACTATTTTAGTTGCAGCGAGCTTGCTAACCATGTCATTGCGATTTTTTATCTGTGTTTTCTTATTTTTAGTCTGGACTTCGGCTAACGCCAATGTCCATCATAAGCTTGATGTTTCAGTTGATCCAAGCACCTCAACTATTAAAGTAGAGGACGCTTTAAAATTGAATCCTAAGCTCATTGCTAAAGGTGCACCGCTTGAATTCGCATTACATAAAAACTTAACGATAGAAAACCTTGAAAATATAGAAAAAATTGAGGATGGTGCACCGGCGCCCCATCTTAGTTTGTATCGAATAACAGATATTCCTAATGATGGCGAAATTGTTCTGACATACTCAGGTAACATTGATCACTCGCTGCGCCGACCCGAAGAAGAAAGCGCACGTAGCTTTGGCTCGACTCTTGGAACTATATCTGACAATGGTGTTTTCCTTGATGGCAATAGCGCTTGGTATCCAATCATTAATCAACAACTTGTCAGTTTTGACTTAACAGTAGCGTCACCAGCACCTTGGGTTGTCGTTAGCGCTGGCGAAAATAAAACCAATAGCCAGCTTGCGGAGAAAAATCATATCCGCTGGGTTGAACAGTCACCTCAGGATGATATTTACCTGATTGCCGCACCGTTTATACGCTACGAAAAACGCAGTGGCGATATCAATCTGGAAGTTTATCTGCGAAAAAGTGAACCGGATCTTGCAAAAAATTACCTTGATATCGGCGCGCAGTATTTAGCGATGTATGAAAAATTGTTGGGTACGTATCCTTATAAGAAATTCGCCGTTATTGAAAATTTTTGGGAAACAGGTTTTGGCATGCCCTCGTTTACCTTACTTGGCCCAAGAGTCATGCGATTTCCGTTTATATTACATAGCTCTTATCCTCACGAAATTCTGCACAACTGGCTGGGCAATAGCGTTTACGTGGACTATTCCAAGGGAAACTGGGCAGAAGGTTTGACGGCTTATTTAGCCGACCATTTGGTTTCCGAGCAACGTGGGGATAGTGCAAATTACCGCCGCAACACACTACAAAAATACACGGATTATGTTAGCGCTAAACGTGATATCCCCATAGCGGAATTTCGTTCACGCCATGATTCCGCCTCTGAGGCTGTTGGTTACGGAAAAACACTCATGCTTTTCCATATGCTACGCAACCAGTTTGGAGATGATATTTTCAAGCAAGCACTTAGAGATTTATATCAGCGCCACCGTTTTCGTATTACCAGCTTCGATGATATCGTTAAGGTATTTAATGACACAACAAAAAACGATATGTCCGGATTTTTTTCTCAATGGGTAGAAAGAACCGGGGCACCTTCTATAGAACTTTCAAAAGTTGAAGTAGTAACTTTAGAAAGTGGTAAACAGCAATTACACTTAGAAATAGAGCAAACGCAAGAAGAGCCAAGCTATACACTGCTCGTTCCCATAGTTATTGAATATTCAAACTCTCGCAAACAACGCATCCGTATGTCGGTTTCTAAACGTAGCCAGAGTCTAGCGCTGGACATTATCGGTAAGGTTGTCCGCGTTGCAGTTGATCCTGAATTTGATGTTTTTCGAAGATTGGATCCACGCGAAATTCCTGCCGCTATGTCACAAGCATTTGGTTCCGAAAAAGCAGTGGCAGTCATGCCGTCTAAAGCTAGCAAGGAGCAACTGAATGGGTATGAACAACTGATTGATATGTGGCGACAAACACAGAACATTGAAATTACCACGGTTCTCGATTCCGAGTTAGAACAACTACCAAACAATCAAACGACCTGGATATTGGGATGGAGCAATAAATATAGAGCGAATGTTGACAATCAAATATCAGCGTATGGAGGCCGTGTATCCGGAGATTCGGTATTTTTCGACGACAAAGAATATAAGCGAACGGAACACTCTGTTGTTATAGCAACAAGACATCCTAACAATATCAACCAAAGCCTTATCTGGATATCTAACGAAAACGCCGCTTCACCAATAGGCTTGGCTCGCAAACTTCCCCACTACGGCAAATATAGCTATCTCGCATTTACTGGCAACAACTATGAGAATATCGCGAAAGGGCAATGGCCTGTTGTCGATTCACCTTTAGTAAAATCATTAACTGACAAAGCATTACCACCGCTTAAGCTAGCAGAACGACCCGCGCTTGCTACCCTAGACCCTATTTTTTCAACTCAACGTTTGACTACAGATGTTAACTTCCTCGCCAGTGAAAATTTAAAGGGGCGCGGTCTGGCGAGCCCCGAACTTGACTTAGCAGCAGATTACATTGCTGAACAATTCAAAGAGGCCGGCTTAGAAGCAATAGGAGGTGATTATTTTCAAAGCTGGAAAACTGACATAAAAGATCTCGGCAGCGATATCGAATTAAAAAATGTCATTGGCTTTATTCACGGAACAGACCATCACCATGACGATGAAAGCGTTGTCATTGCTGCACACTACGATCACCTAGGTCTGGGTTGGCCTGATGTCAGAAAAGGCAATGAAGGAAAAATACATTTTGGCGCCGACGACAATGCCAGCGGAGTCGCTGTGCTTTTAGAACTTGCGCGCGTGTTAAGTAAAACTCTCAAGCCAAAACGTAATGTAGTTTTTGTTGCACTTACCGCAGAAGAAGCTGGGCTGCTTGGCTCCAGTCATTACATTGAAAGTGATTTACCTTTCCCCGCAGAAAAAGCCATTGCAATTATCAATCTTGACGCTGTTGGTCGCCTGGAAGACAAGCCACTGACTGTGTTTGGCGCGGGGTCAGCTAGTGAATGGCAACAAATTTTTCGCGATGCAACCGCGGTGACTGGCGTAGAAATAGATACTAATACACGTCCTTTCGGGGCCAGTGATCATATTAACTTTCATGAAATCGGCGTTCCAGGCGTGCAACTTTTTAGTGGCATTCATCTCGATTATCACCGGCCAAGCGATACCGCAGATAAAATTGATAGCGAGGGGATGGTTAAAGTTGCGGAAGTAGTGCGTGAGGCCGTTGCTTACCTTGCAGAACGCCACGATGCGTTAAGTTCACAACTGGGCGAAATCAAATTACCAGATGGCAGTCAATTATCAAGCTCTCACGAACACGAACACGAACACGAACACGAACACGAACACAATTCTCAACACCAGCAGAAACACAAACAACGTCAACATGGACGCAAAGTCAGCATTGGTACCGTGCCAGATTTTCAATTTGCTGGAAACGGAGCCAGAATAAACGACATTGTTCCTGACTCACCCGCAGAAAAAGCCGGTTTACAGGCGGACGATATTATTATTGCTATCGACTCACATGAAATATCCAGCCTTAGAGACTATGCACACGTACTACGCGAAACGCATGCCGGCGATACACTTTCAATTCGTGTACTTAGAGGCGACGATGAACTCGATATCAGTGTCACAGCTGAAGAGCGTTAATAATACGGTAACAACTCTAAGGTACTGAATATTGGCTGCTTGAGTTTCTCACACATTAAAGGCTAGTATGTATAAATTGAACTAGTAGCAATAAAATAAGACGAAACAGTTTAGCGAATACGAGGAGCATTAACGTTGCATCCCTTAATTCTTAGATTAGATCACTCTGGCAAAGCCATGGGTTGGATTAACTGGCAGAACGCTGTTACGCTGTACTCAAAAGAAATGGTTGCCTGGACACTAGGGGAAAACCGCTTTCGAATTCGTGGCGGGTTTAATAGGCTTACAGGTGAACGCTCTTGGATGGAAATTGATTCCATCATCGCTACTCGCGGCTTAGCTAACGGTAACAAATTCGAAGTTGTGCCACCCCTAACTAATCGCGAACTGTTTAGAAGAGACCAGCATATATGTATGTATTGTGCTGATACTTTTTCTGACAGCAACCTCACTCGTGACCATGTTATGCCAATCTCCTGCGGCGGTGAGGATACCTGGACGAATGTGGTCACATCCTGCGTCAAATGCAATCAACGCAAAGGGGCTAACACACCCGAACAAGCTAATATGAAATTACACGCTATCCCTTATGCGCCTAATTTTGCTGAATGGCTGGTACTGCGTAACCGCCGTATTTTGAGCGATCAAATGGACTTCCTCAAAAGTCAATTTAGTAAAAAACAACGACACTAAAAACACTTAACCACCCTCACAGCTTTGTCAGAACTCACCCTAGCGAAAACCGCCTGCACCGGCCAGCTAACCCTGTAGGCTGTATATCGCCCATCTTTTTATCAAGAGAACTCCTATTTCAGCCTATATTAATCAACCACTTAGTAGAATATATACATAATTACTATCATTATTTATTTTGTAATATATTTTTGCTATAGTTATAAGCATGAAAACGAGAGGTAAATTAAAAAATAATGAGTGAATTAAGCAAAATCATATTTATCCGCCACGCCCAAAGCCAATGGAATCTAGAGAATCGGTTCTCAGGTTGGGCTGACATGCCGTTGTCAGAACGGGGTAATGCGGAAGGATTAGATGCGGCAAAGCTTATTTCCACACTCGGCATAAGGTTTGACTACGCCTACAGTTCGCTCTTGACACGTGCCAAGGCAACCTTGGATCTTATTTTAAGCCAGCTAGATAACGCGCCTGAAGCTGAGACTGACTGGCGGATAAATGAAAGGCATTACGGTGCGTTACAAGGACTAAATAAGTCCGAAACCCTGGAAAAATATGGTGAACACCAATATTTTCGCTGGCGTCGAGGTTACGCTGACCAGCCGCCTGCCTTGGAGGAAAACGACTCACGACACCCGAAGTTTGATCCTTTATTCGACGAACTGCCTCGTGATGTGTTACCAAATACCGAAAGTTTGGCTGATACTGAAAAAAGAATCGTTGATTTTTGGATTGAGCAAATATTACCGAAAGTTCGCCAGGGCAAAAATATCGTTATTTCGGCACATGGAAATACACTCAGGGCACTTTTTAAGTATCTCGATGAACTCTCGGTCGAAGAAGTCGAACGACTCGAGATCCCTACTGGTAAGCCAATACTTTACCAATTTGACAAAAATGGCATACCTGCATCTTCAGGTTATATAGAAACTGCGTCTCAAGTAAGCTAAAAACCGGCGTAGTATAACGGCCTTGCTCTATCTTTAGCTACGCCTGTAAGAAACATGTTCTAGCACTTGACTGGAACAAAAACCAAATCAATGACACTAATCTAGAATTCTTTCCCCTTACCAGGTTTGGTAAGATGTAGTGTTATATCTGCTTATTGACCATCATATGAGTATAAGAATTATAGATTATGAATCAACGACAGCGGCCGGCTTAAATAATGCTGCTCTGCGGGATTCCATTAATAACCAGGCGAGCGGTTTGCGCCAAAATGATTTCGATAATTGTGATATCGATACGCAAATCGGCAGAATTTCTGGTGTTGAAGATATAACGCTTGGAGAATGGCAAAGCCGAAACAATGCCATTGCCGCATTGGGCTTAGAGCAAGGCACTATCAAAGAGACCTTAAAGCAGTTAGTGTCTCAGTTTACTGCAAACCGCATTGGCATCGCCATAGGTTCAAGCACATCCAGTATTGGTCGCACCGAACTGGCTTACACCGACTTGACTACAGATGGTAACCTTAAAGCCGAATATCAACAGCCTGATGTACATAACCCTGGCGGCCCAAGCATTTTCCTTTCTTACTACACAGGAATTAGCGGCCCTACTATAACCGTTAATACAGCTTGCTCATCTTCAGCAAAGGTTTTTGCCACCGCGTCGCGTTGGCTGCAAACAAATATTGTCGATGCTGTTTTGGTTGGTGGTGTCGACAGTCTTTGTTTGAGCGTATTGTACGGCTTTAACTCACTACAACTACTGTCAAAAAACCAATGCCGACCCTTTGACCAAAACAGAGATGGTATTAATTTGGGCGAGGCCTGTGGCTATGCAATTTTAACTCGCAGTGATGTAGATACTGGGGATACCGGCATCGACCTCATTGGCTACGGCGAAAGCTCAGATGCTCATCATATGTCACACCCCCACCCGGAAGGACTAGGAGCCAGCCTGGCACTTGGTCAGGCGCTATGCTCCGCGCAAATTTCAGCCAGTGATATCGACTATATCAACCTCCATGGTACGGCGAGCCGGGCAAACGATGAAATAGAAGGCAGACTAATCAGCAACGTATTTAGCAAAGAAACTCAATGCTCTTCTACCAAAGCGATCACTGGCCACACTCTGGGCGCGGCTGGAATAATTGAAGCACTTATTACAGTTGACGCCATGCGACAAAATAGAATTCCTGCTTCCACAAACCTGCATCAGTTAGACGATGCTTTAGACTTTAGCGTAGCAAAGCACAATATCTCAAAAAATATTGACTACGCATTGTCAAATTCATTTGGTTTTGGCGGTAATAATTGTTGTTTGGCATTCGGCAAAACAAGGCCGACCGCATGAGTTTATTTAATTGCAATATTCTTGGTGTCGGTACTTGGGGCTCTGGGTTTACTAATATAGACGAATTCTACGACCTGGTTAAAAATCCAAGTGACACCGAGGAATTAACGGTAAGTAATCCAAAACCAGCTGTTATACCTCCAAATGAGAGACGCAGAGCCCCTCTTCCCGTAAGGTTAGCGGTAGAAACATCTGCGCAGGCATGCGAAGCAGCCAGTATTGACCCTAAAGACTTAACGTGTATATTCGCATCTGGCTTGGGCGATACACAATTAACCGACTATATGTGTAAAACGTTGGCTGGCGAACAAAAAGCACTGTCACCGACAAAATTTCATAATTCTGTTCATAATGCCGCTGCAGGCTACTGGACTATCAGTACCGGCTGCATGAAACCTGCTAGCACACTCGCGGGCCTCAATGGTTCAACTCCAATGGCGTTACTAGAAGCTTTATCGCAATGCGATATTGAAGCTCGTCCGGTTTTACTGACTATTTATGATTCGCCAAGCAGTCAGATTCTCAGCAAAATATTTCCATGCAAACATAGTTTTTCAGTGTCTTTCGTTATTGCTCCGACAAGCGATAAATCTATTGCTCCTGAATTGACAATGGAAATAAAAAACTCTCCTTCACCGTGGCCGAAACTGCCGTTTACAGGGGTATTGCTTAACATGTATGAGAACAATCCGGCAGCAAGGGCATTAGCCATTTTATATACCTACTACCTGACAACCAAGTCCAAGCAACCAGAAAATCTTATTATGCCGATAAGTGCTGATCGCTCTATCAATTTACGAATGGGGTAAAACCGGTGAAAACTAGCAAAACTGACATAACTATAATAGGCGGTGGGCTTGCTGGACTAAGCCTCGCTTATCAGCTTACTCGCAATAACCCCGAACTAAGTATTGTTGTTATTGAACGTAATAACTTCCCTATCCCTAATACTACAGCAAAAGTCGGTGAATCTACCGTTGAGATTGCCAGTCACTATTTTACACATACCCTTGGTTTGGGCGAACACTTCAAAGAATCACATCTGGTAAAACATGGTCTTAGGTGTTTCTTCGGTACGCCGCAGAATGATTTTTCACAACAGGATGAACTTGGCGTCAGCCGCCTATTCGGCGTACCAAGTTATCAGTTAGATCGAGGCGTAACCGAAAACCATTTACACAAACTTATAACAGAACGCGGCGTACGCGTTATAGACGGTGCTACAACTGATTGCCTCGAATTAGGTAATCAAAAACAAAGTATCAAAGTTAGCAATGATAACATTTGTGAGAAGATTGAAAGCCGCTGGTTAATTGATGCAGCGGGCAGACAAAAATTACTATCCAAAAAACTTGGCCTGCATAAAGATAGCGAGCACAAAGGAAATGCTGTGTGGTTCAGGGTAAACCGACGCGTAATTATCGACGATTGGTCGGATAACCCTGAGTGGCACGATCGCATAGAATCCAAAGGCAGCCGGTGGCTAAGCACAAACCATCTTACGGGACCGGGTTATTGGGTTTGGGTTATTCCTCTCGGCACTGGCACGACGAGTTTTGGTATCGTGATGGATGATCAAGCATTCGAAGAAGCCAACATAAACTCTTTCGAAGATGCACTAAAATGGTTACGCGCCAACCAACCTAAATGCGCACAATCTTTAGAGGGCGCAGAGGTAATGGATTTCTGTCAGCTTCGAGACTACTCCTATGGTTGTAAAAAAATGTTCTCAAATGAAGGCTGGTGCCTGACTGGAGAGGCCGCGGCATTTACCGACCCATTTTATTCTCCTGGCAGCGATTTTATTGCCATTAATAATACCTTCA
Organism: uncultured Thiotrichales bacterium; assembly: GCA_964617475.1. Classification (GTDB taxonomy): domain Bacteria; phylum Pseudomonadota; class Gammaproteobacteria. Next base: position 29,311 of record CAZTYM010000008.1, on the reverse strand, counting down.
TTAATGAACTTATTAGCGCTCAATCGAAAGGCAAAGATATACGTGCTGATAGTTATGCATTTCACCTTTTTTATGACTCATTCTTTCAAAGCACATTGTCGCTTTACACACATGAATACGGTGGTTTCGGCGATAGAAGAATGATGGGTGTTAAATTACTTTGGGACTATTCCTATTATTGGGGAGTGCTTGCACTTATTTTCTTTAAACAAACCTTTGTTAATATAAAACTATTTGCTTCACTAAACTCGTTGCTTGACGAGGCCCGCCAACTAAATACTTTGGTACAGAATCATTTAATAGAAAGGGCCAAGAAAAGAATTGTATTACCGGCTGAAGGTATTTTTCTAAATCAACGACTTATCCCTTGCCTGGGTGAGTTTGTAGAAACGCTACAGCAGTCCGATACCGTCGATATCCATCCCACTCTAGACAAAAACGTACAAACATTAAGACGTCTATCTCGGTATATCACTAATATGTTGCAAGACTCACCTACCAGCGCAATAAGTGAAGATGAACAATCGCTATTAGGCGATTATCGAAAACTGATAGTAGCTTAGTCGAAAATAAATTTGTGCGCTTGCCAAGACTCTCTGGAGTAACACTCGCATTACTCGGATTCGCTTCCGTTGCTTATCCATTCCTTGTCTATTTCGGCATCAGCCATTATGGTCCAGCCACATTTGCCGGCCTATTATTTATAATTCTATTTTTAAGGTTTATCTTCGCCAAACAATATAAAGAGCCAACACAGTGGGCATTACTCATAGTTGTGAGCCTCTTCTGTACTATAACAGTTTTTATCAATAGTCTTGATTTACTGAGATATTACCCTGTTGTCATGAGCACAGGGTTCATGATTATTTTCTTATACTCTCTGTCAAGCGATACGCCATTAATTGAAAAATTCGCAAGAGCAGCGGGGGAAAATCCGACACCGTTCGCCAAACGCTGGGCAAGAAACTTAACGAAGGCCTGGATTGTAATTTTACTTGTAAATGCCATCATTGCCGGCTATACAGCGTGCTGCCTGTCGCTCGAAGCCTGGACACTATATAACGGCTTGCTATCATATATTTTATTTGCTAGTTTCTTTACATTCGAATATATAATTCGTAAGCGTTTTGCACATAAATTTTATTAAATCAAACTGCTGTTAAATACCTATATTGCAATCCTTGCAATTTGCCATGACCACATCTCTCCTTCAAAAACTACATTCTGAATTTTTAGGTGACGATTGGCCAGAATTCAAATATGCAGAGCAAAATAACGACAACGTTAAATTTTTAATTAAAATTCCTAGCAGCCTCAGTTGGTTCACTGGTCACTTTCCAGGCACACCGGTGTTGCCCGGAGTTGTACAAATACACTGGGCCACGAGGCTTTTTTTGTTTACTTCTGGTCATAGCCAACTACCAACGACAATAACAAACTTGAAATTCAAAGAAGTCATGCTCCCTGACATGACTATTGAGTTAAATATCGATATATTCGCCGACAAAGATAGCGCTACATTCTGTTACCGCAATAAAGAGCAAACATTTTCTAGTGGCTCCTTAAAATTTCCCTCAACCGTGAAATAGAACGTGACTTACTGTCTAGCCATTCCTCACTATAATCATGCTCGATTATTAGCCAAACTTTTACCCAGGCTGGTTGAGAAATCATATTTCTGCATTGTGGTAGATGATGGTAGTGATAAGGAACAATTATCACTTCTTCTTGAAACAATAGAAAAATATAAGAATAACGTTCATTTGGTCAGCCACACTTATAATCGAGGCAAAGGTGCAGCGGTGATTACTGCTAGCTATATTGCAAGAACCTTGGGCTATAGCCACCTTATTCAGATAGATGCCGACGGCCAACACGAAATTAATGATATTGAGACCTTTATTAATTTTAGTAAAACATCACCTGAGACTATCATTTCTGGAAAACCGGTTTTTGATGAATCTGTTCCGAAGATTCGACTTTACGGACGTAAAGTCACTGATTTCTGGGTCGCTATCGAGACATTATCTTTTAAAATCAAAGATAGCTTATGTGGATTCAGAGTCTACCCGCTAAACAGCTTTGAGAAATTATTAGATCACTTTTATATCGGCGCAAGAATGGACTTTGATACAGATGTACTAGTCAAGGCTGTATGGTTAGATATTCCCATACATTTTATCGACACCAAAGTCATCTACCCTGAAGACGGTGTATCTCATTTTAATTATTTGAGAGACAATAAATTGTTAATAAAATTACATACCCGTCTTATGCTTGGTGTATTAGTGCGCTCTCCATTTTTGATCGCAAAACGCTTTCAAAAGTTATTTGGTCAGTAATATGAGTCTTTCAACCACTACCGATAAAAACACTCACTGGGCTAATGTCCGAGAAGCGGGCACCTTATTCGGTATGCGCATTTTATTTTCTTTGTATCAGAATCTAGGCAGACGTGCTTTTTCTCTAGTACTAGTTCCTGTTGTCATTTACTTTGTCGTATTTAGAACATATGCACGGAAATCTTCTTTTGAGTATTTACGGCAGCATCACCAATACTTTCCGCATTTATGGAATACTACTGTCAACTATAAACATGTTTACACCCACTTTTTGCGTTTCGCGGAAACTATTTTAGATAAAATTCTTGCCTGGAACCCTGACGCCATAGTAGAAAAATTTGAAGTATCGAGCTCCGACAACTTCGAGAAATTAATCAGTTCACCTGAAGGTCAACTTTTGATAGGCGCGCATATTGGTAACCTTGAATACTGTCGCAGCCTGATACAAAAGGCTAAAACGAAAACAATCAATATTCTAGTCTACGAAAAACATTCGTCTAATTTCATCAGCATGATGGATCAAGCAAATTCAGAATCTCGACTTAATATTTATCAGGTAGACGAACTGGATATTCCAACCATACTGTCATTCCGAGAAAAAGTAGATAAAGGTGAATGGGTTTTTATTGCCGGTGACCGCGTTCCCGTTTCTGGCATGGATCGAACTGCTGAAGTAAACTTTCTTGGCAAAACAGCCAAGCTACCAATTGGCCCTTATTTTTTGGCTCATGCATTAGCCTGTCCGGTAAATGTGATATTTTCATACCGAAATCATGAGACTAAAAGCATTATTCTAGATATCGAGCCATTTTCTGAAAAAATTGTCCTGCCCAGGAAATCACGGGACGCAGAATTAACTTCTTATGCACAGCAATTTTCAGCTCATCTTGAACGCTTATGCGAGAATGCTCCATTTCAGTGGTTTAATTTTTATAGTTTTTGGTCAAAATAATACCACTCTAACTTTTCGTATATGAATCAAAATGAGTCACAGCATATGATTGAGGAATCAGAACAACGACTATACGCGCTACTACCTCATCGCCCACCCATGCTATTAATTGATAAATTGATTTCTGTTTCACAACAAGCATCACACTCTCAGGTAATGATCAGCAACCAATCCGCATTTTTCTCTCAAGGCCACGGCGTGCCAAATTGGATCGGTATTGAATATATGGGACAAACAGCCGCACTCATTGCCGGATATCAACTAGAAAATAATCTGGTCCAACCGCATTTGGGTTTTTTACTAGGAACACGGAAATTCACGTCTAATATAGAATACTTTGAAGAAGGCTTATGCCTTGATATTCGTTGTTCAGAAAAAGCCGTAGTCGGAGACAACCTTGCAACTTTTGAATGTATAATCGAAAACAATAGACAAACTTTGGCACATGCAAATATTTCTGTTTACCGCAAGCCGCTAAATTAGCAGTAAGTTTTAACGTTTCTTAAGATGGCTGAAACTACCAGCAATCACCCAAAAAACCGTGTGGTTATCACAGGAGGCGGTACGGTATCGTCATTAGGAAATAGCTGGACTGAAGTCGCCGAATCATTGCGTTCTTGCAAAAATTCCGTGTGTTATATGCAACAATGGCAACAATACACACAACTTAATACTCGCTTGGCTGCGCCTATTTTAGACTTTGAACTACCACAAGACTTTTCTCCAAAACAAAAAAGAAGCATGGGCCGGGTTGCCCAACTAGCCGTAGTGGCAACAGAAAAAGCTCTAGTGGACTCGGGCTTATCAAACAAAGATATATTAAAAAACGGCCGAACAGGCGTAGCTTATGGCTCTGCTACCGGTAACAGCGACGCTGCTATTGAGTTTTTTGGCTTGCTTGAACACCAATCTATGGATCGTATCAATAGCACTACCTACTTACGCATGATGAGCCATAGTGCCGCAGTTAATATTAGCATTCGCTTTGGAACTCAGGGCAGAATGTACACTACCAATAGTGCCTGCACGGCGGGTAGTCAAGCTATTGGATATGCTTATGAAGCCATTAAGAACGGCCAACAAGACGTGATGATTGCTGGTGGTGCCGAAGAACTATGTCCCACTCACGCAGCTGTATTTGACACGATTTATGCTGCCAGCACATGTAATGACACACCCAAATGCACTCCCAAGCCGTTCGACGCAACACGTGATGGCTTAGTATTGGGCGAAGGTGCCTGCACACTCATCATCGAATCACTGGATCATGCACAATCTCGTGGCGCAAATATCATTGCTGAAATCATTGGTTATGCGACCAATACTGACGGCAACCATATTGTAAGGCCGAGCAAACCCACTATGATTAAAGTAATGGAATCGTGTTTACATGATGCTGATATAGCTAGCAACGATGTTGGCTATGTCTCTGCACATGCTACGGCTACCGATCAAGGCGATATCCTAGAGTCAGAAGCCACCAATGAAGTATTTGGTAGCGATATCGCAATTAGCTCACTCAAGAGCTACACAGGCCATACACTAGGCGCATGTGGTTCATTCGAAGCATGGGCGAGTATTATGATGATGAACGAAGGCTGGTTTGCACCCACGTTAAATCTCAGCGAAGTAGATCCAAAATGCGCTCAGCTAGATTACATTACCAAGGATTTTCGAAAATTAAATACCTCCATCATTATGAGCAATAATTTTGCTTTCGGTGGCATCAATACATCGCTACTTTTTAAAAATATAGACTGAACATAGGGCCTTGAAAAGGTGTGGTAGAAACTTTTCAAGGCCTCAAGATAATGTTGCAGTTATTATAAATACTCAGGCACTTCTTTACCAAGGTCACCTAGCTGATACTGTTTAGCATCACCAGCCGGGCCTAGTACTTTTAATGCTTTCTTTGCATGTCTACGCAGTTTTTTCAGATGGGTTGTATCAACCACTTCCTGTATTGCGCTATGGTAGCGGCCATTCTTAGAGGTACCAATGGCTCTAACCAACCACGAGAATGTATCAAGCTGGGCTTTGTAAACATTGGGGTAATTCTTCAAAAGAATTTCTGCGGCCATATCCAATACTTCAGGGTTTGACATTTTCGTATCATGAATTTTTCGAGCCGCTATTTTGAGGCTTCTTAGTTCACCATCCGTCATCAAATCAACCACATGTGCTTCATGCCGATTCAACTCTGCATGTGCAGCCACAGAAAACAAAAATAATACCAAAAATAACGCAAGCTTTTTCATAAAACACCTCCTAGGTAGTAATAGTTAAAAAAACCAAAAAAACACTTAATTTTATCAAGAAAACGTGGATAAAAAAATTACAACACAAATTAATTACCAAGTTGGAACTAGCACATTCCGCCGTTAACACTTAGAACCTGTCGAGTGATATATCTTGCGCCATCTGACATTAAAAAACCGATAGCGGCAGCGACATCATCTACTTGACCAAATTCTCTCATAGGAATCATCTTCTTAGCCTCTTCTTCGAAAACATCTTTAGTCATATCTGTTTCAATCACACCGGGGGCAACGCAATTGACGGTAATTTTTCTCTTCGCTAACTCTACCGCCAAAGCCTTAGTAGCACCAATAATACCCGCCTTAGCTGCACTGTAATTCACTTGGCCTCGGTTACCTATCAGACCAGACACCGAAGCTAAAGTCACAATTCTGCCGCCGCCACGCGACCGTACCATAGGCATAATCAACGGATGCAAGACGTTATAGAACCCATCCAAATTTGTATTAATCACACTATCCCATTCTTCTTCTGCTAGCGCGGGAAAGGCATTATCTTTAGTAATACCGGCATTGCACACTACTCCGTAGTAAGCACCGTTGTCGGCCAAGTCTTGCTCTAATACCGTTCGAACTTGATCTCTGTCAGCAATGTCAAAAGTCAATAGATTAGCGTCTAGTCCCTGCTCTCTTACCTTAGCCGCCACTTCATTTGCTGCATCTTCACTGCTCATATAGTGAACCCCAATATCAAACCCCAAGCCAGCTAAATGCAATGCTGTCGCTCGCCCAATCCCGCGGCTGGCACCCGTGACCAATACTCTTCGTTTTTTATGCATAGCTGTTTCCTACTATTTTTCTCCGACACCAAACTAAAAACAAAAGTGCAAAAATAAAATTCAATGTATTACCTATCAACAACGTGATACCAAATGCATGAACCACAGGAATTTGGCTGATAGCAAGTAAACCGAACGAAAATACTGTAGTTACAGCGGAAAGGAATATTGCCTGGCTTGTCAGTTCGTTCGACGGCATTTCACGACTGAAGATGACATAGTCCATACCAAGCCCCAGCACCAGATACAGAGCCATAACATGGAATAAATTTAATGGTTGCCCAACAGCACTCAAGATAAGCACCGTAGATACCGTTGCTGCAAGAGGCACCAGTAACATCAATAAGCTGTTTATCTTTCGGAATCTCATGACAAGAATAGAACTAATTAACACATAAGCAGCTAGTAACATCCAGGAAGCTGCTCTGCGTTGCTCAGATAGTGCCATTTTTGCCAAAACTACGCTGTTTATATACGTAATGCCTTCCACTTGTTCTGCAGCTGCGCTTAATTTTGAAACATCGCGGCCTTTAGGTATTAAGACGATACAATAGTTATAATTACCCGATTCCTGCCAAAGCAAACTGATGGGCGCATCAAATCGAGTCAAAACTTCGCTGGGTTGCAAAACTCGTTGTTTTGCCGCTAAAAATTCTGCTTTCAAACGTTCATACACTTCTTCGTCTATTTCAAGCTGATTCGTTAAACGACGAATAGCGCCACTTTCTTGATAGAGGTTTTCTTGCAACAAATAATTCTTTAGCTGATCTCCGGGTGCAGGAAGAAATTCAAAAATACTATCAAAACCCTCGCTTTGGCTTAACAAGCCTTTCCATTGGCTAAAGCGCTTATACATTTGATTAGCATCTTTACCTTCTACGACTAAAAAATTACCAGGTTCGGTATCATTCAATACTGCGCTAACAACCCTCTCACTTGCCAGCAAAGCTGGCGCAGGGGAAATAAATTGTCGAGGATCATCGCTGCCCTCATCTCCGTATACCAGCCAGAATAAGTAGAGCACAAATAAGGTTAATGCCAAAACAATAATGAACGGATGGGAAATACGAGCGAATAAACCTTCAGTATTTCTAAGCGCGACAGTCCACGCTGGTTGACGCATTGACTGTGCACCTGATAACAACCATGGTGCTAGAGAAATTACCGTCAGCCAGGCCACGAATAACCCGCAACAAGCAAATACTGCAAGCTTATGCAGTGCCAATAAATCAGATAGTCCAAGCGCTGCAAATCCTACTAAAGAAGTTAGCAAACTCAGCAACATGGCTCGATACAAATATTTATTGCTTGAAATCGTTTTTCTGCCATCTATATGAAAGCAATAATGAATAGCATAGTCGACTACAATACCAATTAAGCTCACGCCTAATAGCAAAGTAAGAACATGAACCGAACCGAATAGAATATGCGTAACCGAAAAAGCAACAGCCACACCAACAAAAATAGATAAAAATGGCAGCAAGACTCGCGTTAAGGATCTAAATACATAAGTGAGCACTCCCAACATTCCGATCAATGAGAGTACGCCTATTCTGCTTATATCTGTTTTAGCCTTAGTCGCAGCATCGCTGGCAAAAAAGAAAACTCCGGACTTAAATATTTTGACATCAAACTGATTCACTATCGATGCTTCAAGCTGTGACAGCTCTAACAATAGGAGATTTTGCTTAGATATATCAAAACCACTGTTATCGATAACTGCTGCCAGAGCGATGATATTCTGGTTTTCTCCTAACAATGGTGAATCCGACATGCTGGTTTCGCTAGATTTTTGCGTAAACCCTTCTACCACTGAAGAAACCTTATCAGTAAACCAACCAAGCGGATCCTCTGAAAATGGTAATAACCCTGTCGCAGAACCCAAACCAAACAAGCGCGCATAAGCCTGCTCAGCAATCGCGGTTTGATCATTAGCTTTAAGTAAGGTTTTTTGCTCTACAGTAAGCAGTTGATATCGATGTATTTTAAGTATATCTAATAGCGCTTCGCCGCTGTCTTCTTGACTAGATACATTCAATCCCTGGATGGACTCTATACCTGTCGCAAGCACCTCATATGCATTCTCTAATGCCTTTACATCTTGGCTTGCAAGCAAGAAAACCATCCGCTTAGCGACGCTACTAGAAACATTATCGAGGGAATCTTTGAGATTTGCTTTGATACTGATTGCTGGCGCAACATCATTCAAATCTGTATCAATAAGTAATGTCTGATAATTCTGGATATAAAACAAAACAGAAAACAAAACTATTATGAAAAAAACAGTTCTCCAAATTAGCATTTTCTTAATCCAGAGCCTTTATCCAGCACAGACATACTATTGCTGATTCAACCTATCACAAGCGCTATTATCAACCGTGAACACATCACTACAATCATTAGACAAATTTGAATGCCGGTTAACGGGATAACTAATAGTATTGCTTATAACAACTTGGGTCTTATCCCCACTATGAGTACTAACAATTAACTCTTTTTGCTTCGCCGACTCAACAAGCTCAATACTTTTTAATGCTCGCTGCAACCGCTTACTTGCTGGCTTTAAGACTAATGAAAATCTATCATCATTTTGCTCATCTTCTTTCTCTATAATACTAAAGTTTTTATTCAGATATTCTGTATCTGCCGACAATAAGCGCAGCAGGAAAGAGGCAAAATAACTATGAAGTCTACTATCAATAGAACTGTATTCTTGATGCTTGTCAGCACGAAACTGTTCACCATTTTTGCCATATATCAACCACTCTTCAATTGGCGATGCGGTATACCAAATTAAGCCTTTATGACAAGAAAAGAAAAACTGACCTTTGGAATTGAGCGGCGCAGGAATAGATCGCACAAATCGCTTTTGCTTAAACTCACCGCTAAATGAACAAGTCTCGGGTAAGGCTCTGGTTAGCAATTTTTGAGAATTAGATGGTGACGCTAATGCGATGCCGCTAGCTAGAAAAACTAAGGTCACTAATAAGATTAAAAATCGTGTAGCCATCATTCCGATGAAGCGAGCAATGATTCAACTTTGTCTACAAACACTGGAGGACATATAAACTGAGTCACCTGGTCAGGCATTGAAACAGCAACTTGAACAGTTTTTCCTCTGGTCAATGGGTTATTTGTCTCAACATCAACCACCTGATAACTCATCACAAGGCGGTGCTCCCACTCAACTAATTTTGCGGTTACCAATAGTTTTTGACGGAAGCGAATTGGCTTTGCATAGCGAATCTGTAAGTCAATAACCGGAAAGGCATAACCCGATAACTTCATATCATCGTAGTTATAACCAATTTTATCGAGCAACTTACAACGCGCGACTTCGAAATATTTTACATAGTGGCCGTGCCAAACAACACTCAAGGCGTCAACATCGAAGAATGGGACTTCTATTTCAACACTGGCGCTCAAAGAATCGGGCATTTAGCTGGCACAAAATACGAAAAACTCTAAAGATAACGCGAATGAAAAGAATATGCTATGCAGCCAAGCACTAAGTCCACCAACAAACTAAGCTAAAATAGCTAGGTAGCTGGCTAGATATCACCTACTACGTCAACAATGTCTTGCAATGTCCGTGCTTGTTTGAAATGTTCAGGACTCACTGTCTTGCCAGTAAGCCGCTTTAGCTCTACTAGCAGATCCACAGCATCAATACTGTCGATATCCAGGTCTTCATAAAGCTGGGCATGAGGCTCAAGCAGTGACTCATCCACTTCGAACAAATTCACCAAGATTTTCTTGGTGTGATCAAATATTTCTTCTTGACTGTAATCCATGACTTAGACAGTGCCGACTTCCGCGTGCATAGGAAAGAAAGGCATTAATTATGTGTTCTTTTCTGTTATCGGCGGAATTATATCAACTTTACCTCTTAAAAGTCGCATAAATCGCCAGCCGTCCATCTTTAGGCGGTATTTTTCACCCGCAGCAGCCATTCTTGGTAAAAATCTGCCAAAAAGCGCGTCAAATATCGATACTGAACGGTTCTGGGCCGGTTAACATCTATGCTATCAGCGATACGAATTGGCGCACCAATCGCAATACTAAAGTGCGGCGGAGTGACGGGTATTGCATACCATTTTTCGCCTTTCGCCAATGTTAGGGGCTCACATGTCAATAACACTGGAATGATTGGACTATCACTGACTACAGCCACATTTGCGGCGCCTCGCTTAAAATTCAGTGTCATTTCGTCTTCGGTACGACTTCGAGTACCCTCAGGAAATATGAGAATATTTTCACCCTCTTCTAGCCTCGCCGTCGCCAGCTCCAGAAAGTCTAATGAAGAATTAGGTATATAGCCTGCCAAATAAATTGCTAAGGAAGTAAACGGATTTGTCTCCAGCGCCCCCTTGACGATGCAACACGGGTCTTTAAATTCTGCAATAAGAAAGATGGCGTCAATTAAAGTGGGATGGTTCGCAATAATGATATGACCACGAACTGCTGTCTGCATTTTTCCCGTAATCTCTACTGATAGCAGGCCTAGTGCGCGCATTACAAACACGAAAAACCGGCAGCCAGAGCAGACCAGATAGCGGAATATCGCCCTTTTTTTTCTGATAGCTACAGGCAAGGGCGTAATCAGAACCGCGCCTAAAACTCCAAGCAAAAACGCGCCTAAGCCAAAGAGAATATAACTGAACGCCGTCGCTGCCAAACGCCAAGCATAACTAAAATATTTAATCAGCTTGACCAGCACTGGCAAATCCTCAGGCATAAATCAGACTGTTAGCCGAGATAGCCTTCAACTTCTACAAGCAGTTCAGAACGACAAATATCAGCCTTTAAGTAGACAATTGGGATATTCGGAAAAACCGCATCTAAAATACTTTTCGTCCTGGGGAAATCGTCAGAAAAACGCAAATACACCTTTATTGTTTGCAATGAAGCATCACTGCTTTTTTTTAATATCATCTTCTGCAAATTCTCGATGGTGGTAGTTAGTTGACCAGACAGATCTCCATCATGCGTGCTTTCATGGCCAACAATACTCGCTGTTCCGGAAAGGAAATAACACTCTTTCGAGTCCAGAAAATAACTCGTAGCACGCGAAAATGACGGGCTGGCGATACCATATTGTCGGGGGTAGTCAAACGCGTTCACTTGCTGTGGATTTTGAAAGTTTTCTGGTGGCTGGCGAACAGCGAACATAGAAATTAACGCGCCTTCGGTTCGATGACCGACCGCTGACGCCGCCGGGAAACTCACACTACCAATATTGATATCGGAAAAAGCGGCTAAACGACCTGCACAAAACTGTTTATAGTTTTCTTCATCATCTTCGCCATGATTGATATCTGGAATATAATTCCAGATTCTCACAGGGTAACGATAGCCCTGCTCACTTATGACATGCATAATTTCTGAATAGGCGGCCTTTGTTGATAAAGTCAATGACTGGCACTCCTCCTTAGTTAGGCAAAGCGATGCAGACAGCACTTGCTCCGTCATCGCTAAATGGCATCTACCTACTCGCCGCCTTTCAACATTACTGCCAGGCACCTGCCAAATTTCAGTAACTGTCTCGTTACCAATCATTTCGAGCCCAATATTGACAAGCCCACTGCTCTCCAGCAAACAATCACCGCCATAACTGATAGCCATTAATATGTCTGGCTTAGATATAAGCTCTTGTACTGGCTCAGTGGTATAATAGTTTTGTAACATAATGATAATAGTTTTTAAGCACTTAGCCGCCGTCGGTCTCCCTACGCGGCAAACACAAAAACCTCAAGCGCGTAGTGATCAATGTGTTAAAAATCTACTTTTTAGGGCCAAATAAATAAAAATAGGCTAAAATTTTGCCGAAGACTAGGGTGCTGCCACTGTAATGCCCTATCGCAAAAAAATAAAGCCATTGCTAAGTTAACTGGATAAATATCGTGACAAATCAAACCCCTGCAGAAAGCGAGCTCGCCAAAATCATCGTTGAAGCTCTAAATCTTGAAGATATCTCCCCTGAAGAAATCAATCCTGAAGAACCTTTATTCGGTGGCGACCTCGGTCTTGATTCAATAGATGCTTTAGAAATCGCCTTGGCGATTTCTCAGTCCTATAACGTACAAATGCGCGCGGAAGAAGAAGACACCCGTGAGGCGTTTTTGTCACTGAGAACACTTTGCGATTTTATCGAAAAAAATAAATAAGAGCAGTTAATTGAACGCATCAGCGCTGCCTTTAATCACCAGACAGAAATCTGACTCGATAGCCTTTTTACACAAACCTCTGAAAAGCTCCGATCTTTCTTCTGGAATTATTAAAGCTGAGGAGTTTTTAACGCATGTTAAACAGCTGGCGGAGCGACTTCCAGCTCATCAGTATTGTATTAATTTTTGCGGCAATCGCTATTATTTTATGGTCGCGCTATGCGCTGTTATATACCGACAACAAACCAACTTACTACCGCCTAATGCTCAAACCGCAACGCTTACTAAACTCTATAAGCAGTACCCTGACAGTTATATTTTGCACGATGGTATGTTTGCAGATGAAGCTTATCGACAGTTTGATGTTTCATTAGTGTCGCTTTCCGGTGATGCTGACCCTACCCCCGTACCTACTATTGCAGCCGATCACTTGAGTGTTATTAGCTTCACATCTGGCTCAACAGGCAGCTCTAAACCAAACCTAAAAACATGGGAAACATTGTTCGTAAGCACACATATAAACCGCGAATACATGGTTCCACATTCAAATCAGACTTTTTTTCAACTAGCGACCGTTCCAAGTCAACACATGTGGGGGCTGGAAACTTCGGTACTACTACCCCTGCACAGTGATGTTTGCAGCAGTGACGGCAAACCTCTATTTCCCTATGATGTCAATCAGCATCTGCAGGCATTACCTGAGCCGCGTATGCTCGTCACAACCCCTGTTCATTTACGCGCTCTCAATGAAACCTCTCTTGAATACCCTCAAGTCAAACGTGTGCTTTGTGCTACCGCTCCACTTAGCAGAGAAATCGCGTTATCCGCTGAACAGTCTCTGAAAGCAGAACTTAGGGAAATTTACGGCTGCAGCGAAATTGGTTCCATGGCATTCAAAAATACAGCCCAAACTGAACAATGGCAAAAATTTTCTGGCATTGACTTTGAGCCTGGCGATAACCTAACTATAGTCGCCAACGGCAAGCATTTACCTGGTCCAATTGAGCTGTCCGATCTAATTGAACTACAAGAAGAAAATCGGTTTTTACTCAAAGGTAGAAGCAGTGATATGGTCAATATAGGTGGCAAACGCGGCTCGCTTTTCGAGATCAATAAGCTTTTGCAGAATTTCCCCGGCTTGGTTGATGGAATCGTATTTCTACCGGAACAACAAGTTACGACGCCGAGACTGGCTGCATTGGTCGTTTTAAAAAATGACAACTCTAAAGAAAAACTAAAGCACTACTTACGTGACCATCTGGACCCTGCATTTATTCCTCGTCCGATTTTAAATATCGATAAGTTGCCTCGTGAAGCAAACGGAAAACTGGCAAAAAAAGCGCTAGTAGCGCTTTATCAGAAACTGATTAGAGATAACTAAGTTATAACAATAATGTAACATATGTATATAATTGAACGCAGCTTGTACAACGCCATTTTCACAGGTACAGTTAGCCTTAACCAACAATAAAAAAATTCTCATGTCCGCTGAAAAACACGATACTGTAAAACCTCATCCAGTTTTGTCTGGCTACTATTCAACAGAAACAGAGCGTCGCGAATGCGTCGACGATATGTTTGATTCATCAGCGGTTTACTACGATCGAATCAATTCAATAATGAGTTTTGGGTCTGGCAAATGGTATCGTCGAACAGCCTTAATACGAGCAGGATTAAAAGAAGGCTGCCATGTCCTCGATGTTGGCGCCGGCACTGGTGTTGTATCAGTACTGAGCCAGGAAATTGTCGGTGAAAATGGTAATGTAATTGCTGTTGATCCCAGCGAGGGTATGTTGGCTGTTGCCAGAGAGAATGGGGTCAAAAACATCACACAAGGTATGGGCGAAAAATTGCCTTTTCCCGATAATAGTTTCGACTTTGTCACAATGGGATACGCTTTAAGGCATGTGACAGACCTGGCCGTTCTATTTAGCGAGTATCGACGCGTGCTAAAACCCGGCGGCAAAATTTTAATACTGGAAATTACTAAGCCTAAGCCTGGCATTTCTTATACTCTAGTCAAATTCTATTTAAAACGTATTATCCCCACCGTTACCTTACTCTTTCTCGGTAGCGCTAAAGCACAAAGGCTCATGCAATATTACTGGGACACGATCGAACACTGCGTTCCTCCAGAGACTATATTAAATACGATGAAGAGTTGCGGCCTTAACGATACGCAACGTCACGTAGCTCAGGGGATATTTAGTGAATACACTGGGGTCAAACCAAAAACTTCATAAGCAACATAGCTGAACTAATCACTTATTTCGCCTTTAGTGGATCACTCTCAAAGGAAATACCTGGCCAACCAGATTGTATAAAATTACGGATGTTTTGGTGGCTATCTCCATCAGGGTCTTGCAGCACGTCTTGCCTGTAATAATCACCAAAGCAATTTAAGGTTTGCTGCTTATCTAAACTATGTAGTTTTGCAAACGCAAATATTTTACAAGACCCATTATTCTCACCCTCTGCATTGCTCAACTCACCATTACGAAACGCTGAAGGCGTAAAAAGGTAGTTTGCATCAATACACGCCATCACATCAGCAAACTCAACGATCCTTGGAGTCGTGCTTAGTTGCTCAAGAAGGTCTTTTATATTCACGTTAATTTCCACTTAGTCAAAGGAAGCGGATTGTAGCGCAGAGTTAAGACGTACTGAGATTTTTTTCTATTAGCTATCTCACCAGGGAGACAATTTTTCCTGCCACTTTATCTAAAGGCAATACACTATCAATAGCGCCTAATTCGACTGCCGAACCAGGCATTCCCCAAACCACGCTGGTCTTTTCATCTTGAGCAATCGTTGGCACTCCGAGTTCATGCATGGCTTTTAAGCCTCTAGCACCATCTTGGCCCATACCAGTCAGAATGACACCGACGGAATTAATACCCACATTTTCAGCAACAGAGTTAAACATCACATCAACAGAAGGCTTATGTCGATTGACAGGAGGACCATCATCCAGATGACAAACAAACCGTGCACCATCACGCACGATTTTTAAATGCTGACTGCCCGGTGCAATATAAGCATGGCCATTGAGTATTTGCTGACCATCTTTTGCTTCACACACGGTTAGTTGCGAAGAATCGTTCATACGCGATGCAAAAGAAGCGCTAAATAGCGGTGGAATATGTTGAGATATCACGACACCTGGGGAATCTGCAGGCAAATGCTCAAGCACTTCTTTAATCGCCTCAGTCCCTCCTGTTGACGCTCCAATAGCAATCAACTTATCGGTAGTTTTAAACTGCGAAATACCCGCCGTACCAGATTGCCCGTCTGATTTAATCGTTTTCTTTGCTTGATCTGCTTTGCGCAGCAAAACTCCCTGCGGGACCTTAGCCGCCACCTTCACTTTAGCAATAATTTCTTCTGAGAAAGCATCAAGCAAACGTGCTACGTCCATATTCGGCTTGGTAACAAAATCAATCACACCCAACTCTAGCGCTTTCATGGTGACTTCAGCACCTTTTACGGTTAGTGAAGAAACCATCACCACTGACATAGGGTGTAAACGCATAAGGTTACGCAAAAAGGTAATGCCGTCCATACGCGGCATCTCAACATCCAATGTAATCACATCAGGCTTTAACAGCTTAATTTTATCTCGTGCAATATAAGGGTCATGTGCCGTACCAACAACTTCTATATCAGGATCTTCAGAGAGAATACTACTGAGTAATTGACGAATCAGTGCAGAATCATCGACGACTAATACGCGTATCGGTCTTTGAACGGTCATCTTTGTTATGGATAATAATTAGAATAAGTCAACTTCACCCTGCACAGGGGTAAGTGACAATTCACTTTGATAACGAGTCTCTCTTTCAGCGACGGTATTGTTATGCATCGTCTTCAGCTTTTTAATACCCACCTTGCCTGAAATCGGATCGTATATGACCTTACGCGGATGCAAGCCCCCTGTATCTTCTGCTTTGACTGTTAGACCTTCAAGCTCAAGATATTCATGCACAAATTTGATGTTTTTCACGCCGATATCGCTCATCCGCGCCATGACCTTACCGCCGCCAAAGATTTTGACTTCTAAGCCATTTTTGCTACCACCAAAACGAAGAATGGCATTGATTAAAGCTTCCATGGCAAAATTACCATAACGTGCACTATCACTACTGACATCCGTCGCCAAGACATTATCATCTTTAGTAATAGGCAGCATAAAGTGATTCATACCACCTATGCCTTTAGCCGGATCACGTATACAAGCAGACACGCAGGAACCTAATACTGTAGCGACTAATTCACCCGAATTACTGACATAAAGTTCACCCGGATGAATTTTGGCAGCGTATTTTCCGCGGGTTTTATCCCAATAACGTTCGATATGCTCAAAGCCAGGTAGTGGCAAAGGTGGTCGCGTATCAGGCTCTGGATAAAGATCGGCTTTAGGCTTTACAACACTCATCCCAAAAACCTGTAAACCGTTTTACCAATCAAATCAAAGCGATCGGTGACACCATTTAGGGACTCGGAATGCCCCATAAAAAGATAGGCATCAGGTGCAACCAAACCTGCGAAGCGATCA
This sequence comes from uncultured Thiotrichales bacterium, assembly GCA_964617475.1. Lineage (GTDB taxonomy): Bacteria > Pseudomonadota > Gammaproteobacteria. The sequence continues at coordinate 12,198 of CAZTYM010000008.1, read as the reverse complement.
AGCAATACTTTCTGCGTATCTTTAGTAAAATAGATCACAACATTACGGCAAAAAATAATATCGAAGGGTCCACGCAATGGCCATTTATCCATTAAGTTAAGTTTTTTGAAGGTAATCAATTCCTTTAATTCATTTCTAACGCTAACTTTACCGGCATGATTTCCTGTTCCTTTTAAGAAAAATTTCCGTTGCCTACGCCCGGAGATACCTTCAATCCTATTTTCAGCGTAAATGCCATTCTTAGCTGTATCCAATACATTAGTATCGAGATCAGTCGCCAGTATTTTTACATCCCAGCCTCTTAACATCGGTGCCATTTCGCGCACCACCATGGCAATACTATATGGTTCCTCACCCGTTGAAGCAGCAGAGCACCATATCCTTATCTTTTTCTGATCATGATTATGCTTCACGACTTCAGGTAAAGCTGTGGTGGCTAGATAATCAAAGTGATGCTCTTCACGAAAAAATGAAGTGAGGTTTGTGGTAATCGCGTTAGTAAACTGAATCAGTTCATCTTCGCAACTACCACTTACGAGAAATGACAGATAATCGCTAAAACGCTGCATACCCAGATCACGCAAGCGCCGCGACAAGCGTGCGTAGACCATATCACGTTTAGCTTCAGATAAATTGATGCCGGTGTCTTTTTTTACTAGGTCGCGTATTTTTTTAAAGTCAACATCAGTAAATTCAAACTCTTCACTTACTTGAATTGCTGATAAATCGTCCACCTAATAACTCCTGACCGTACATAGCTAGCATTAAAATAAAGATATGGCGGTGAAATCCTTTCACCGCCAAACGACGTCTCAATTAAAACTCATCCCATTCACCATCATCACTGGCAGCAAATGAGTTACTAGCAGGTTTTGCAGCCGGCGCACGACGTGGTGCGCTAGCAGCCGCAGAAGCTACTTTCGCTTTTACTGGTCTTGCCGTTTCCTCGCCTGTGCTAAAGAAGCCAATCAATTCATCAAGCCCACTTGCCTGATCATTAACGGATTCACTGGCCGCTGCTGCTTCTTCCACCAAAGCAGCATTCTGCTGCGTAACTTCATCCATTTTGGAGATAGCAATATTGACCTGTTCGATACCGGAAGATTGTTCTTTGCTTGCCGCAGCAATCTCAGCAATGATGTCACCCACTTTCTTAACGGCGGTAACAATTTCTTCAAGTGTAGTACCAGATTTATTAACAAGCTTAGAGCCTTCGTCCACTTTCTCGACACTGTCTTTAATCAAAGTCTTAATTTCTTTCGCCGCACCAGCACTGCGTTGAGCCAGGTTACGTACTTCGGATGCTACCACCGCGAAGCCTCGACCTTGCTCACCAGCCCTTGCCGCCTCAACCGCGGCATTCAGTGCAAGTAGGTTTGTTTGGAAGGCAATCTCATCAATCACGCCGATGATATCGGCGATCTTCTTACTTGCCGCATTGATTTCATCCATAGCGCTAATCGCAGAACCGACTACATCACCGCCTTTTTCCGCTTGCTCTTTCGCACCAACAGCAAGTTGATCCGCTTGGCCGGCATTATCGGCATTTTGCTTAACGGTTGATGTCAACTCTTCCATACTTGAAGCAGTTTCTTGCAATGAACTAGCTTGCTCTTCGGTACGCTGACTGAGATCCTGATTACCTTGGGCAATCTCACCTGCAGCGGAACTAATGCTGTTCGACGACTCACGAATCTTAGTCACGACATCGAGTAGGTTATTCATTGTTGAATTGACCGAATCGCGTAAATCAGCAAACTCGCCATCGAACTCACCCGTCATTGACTGTGTAACGTCACCTTCGGCTAGCGACTTCATCACTCGCCCGACTTCTTTCACCGGCTCTACTACTGAATCCATCAATACATTTATACTATTACCCAAGCTCTTCATAAAGCCTTCGTATTGTTCGGTTTCAATACGGTTATCTAGCTCGCCTTTAACCGCAGCATCAATCAAGTTCTTAATCTGACTTTCAGCGTCCTTCTGCTCAGTGATATCCATCCACTCAACCATATTGCCCATATACTCACCGTCAGGACCAAGAATTGCTGTCGCATTAACCGAGAAGCTTAAACCACCGACATTGATTTCTGCTTTAGCCGGCAAACGATTAGCATCAGCCAACAAAGAGCGTTGATGCGCAGGGTTCTTATGGAATTGATCAATGCATTGACCAACCAGATTATTAGCATCCATACCTGGCCAAATCTGACGCAGCTCGGTTTGGCGATTAGCCAACATATTAACGACTGCTGGGTTAGCATAAGTAATATTCAGATCATTATCGCAAAGCATGAGGTTAGCTTGTGCACCATCGACCGCGGATTGCAAACGCGCCACTTCAATTTCTTTAACACGTGTTTCCGTCACATCGGCCCATTCTAAGGCACAACCGACATAGTTACCGTCGGCATCCATAATCGCCGTTACATTGATATTAAAGGTCAGTGGCCCGACTTGAATGTCAGTAGAATAAGGTAAATTCTTTGGATCACTCAGAATCTGGCGTTGGTGTGCAGGGTTCTTATGGAAAGTATCAATACAGGTACCCAAGATGTTTTTCACATCAAAACCTGGATAAACCATGCGCAACGCTTCTTCATGCTCTTGTAATAAAGAAACCGTTGAATGGTTGGCATAGGTGATGACCAAATCACGATCAATCATCATGATGGCCGTCATGGCATTATCAACCGTGCCTTGTAGACGCATGACATCGGTTTCTTTCTTGCGCAACTCAGTGACATCCGACCATTCGAGGGCACAACCGGAATAGTTACCGTCCGCATCCATAATCGCCGTGACATTGATATTAAACGTCAGTGGCCCGACTTGAATATCAGTGGAATACGGTAGGTTTTTCGGATCGCTCAGTATCTGACGTTGGTGTGCTGGGTTTTTATGGAAAGTATCAATACAGGTACCCAAGATGTTTTTCACATCAAAACCTGGATAAACCATGCGCAACGCTTCTTCATGCTCTTCAAGCAACTTAACTGTTGAATGATTGGCATAGGTAATAACCAAATCACGATCGATCATCATGATCGCCGTCATGGCATTGTCAACCGTGCCTTGCAAACGCATGACCTCAGTTTCTTTCTTGCGTAAATCGGTAACGTCGGCCCACTCTAGGGTATTACCAACATAGTCGCCATTAAGATCATTGACAGCCGTTACATGGATATGGAATTTTAACGGCCCGACATCGATGTCTGTATCGTAAGGCAGGTTGGCCGGATTGCTTAACATTCCACGCTGGTGAGCAGGGTTTTTATGGAAGATATCAATGCACGTACCCACCAAGCGTTCCATCGAGAAACCCGGATAAAGCTGCTTAAGCTCAGTTTCATGGCGTGATAGCAAGGTCTTAGTCTCTTCATTGACATAAGTAATCACTAGGTCACGGTCGATGTTCATAATGGCGCTTTGTGCACCGTCTACCATCGCCCTCAAACGATTGATTTCTTCTTCACTAGAAAGTGAATCTTCATCAAGATCGATATTCAACTCTTTTCTGCTTGCAACCATTGCTCCTTCCTCCATATCCTCATAAGCCGCCAACATTTTGGCTGACACAGTTTTTAATGCCTTACTCCATTCGTTATGGACAGCCTTAGTCCATCGCCTGCCAGCGAACTCCTTCATCACATCAAGCAGCGTCGCTGTCACGGCTTGATAATGTATTGGTAATGCGCCATAACTCTGATGTCTTGAGCCTAGTTTTGTCAAAACACCCACCAAGCTATCGGGATCTCTTAAACTTGATACTACTAACTTTAATGCGGCGAGTAGTTTTTTCTCTTGGTCTTCCCTAGTGGTATGACTAAAAAGGGGGGTAACCATGGGATATCGTTGCAGCAGCTCTTCATAGAACCGTGCGACAAACTGCTCTGCTTTCGGTGCAAGAGTTTCGAAGCTTTTTTCAATTACTTCTATTTTAAAACCCAAGCTATTAGCACTTGCCATCGATGAGTTTTCGCGTCTAGCAACGTGGTCCTTTTTGACAGTGCTATTTGGTGATTTTCTCACCGATTTCTTTCTTGATGTACTGCCTTCACTCATCCCTGACTCCTCGACATTCAGTAAATTATGTTTTATGCGCCTTTCCAGATTAGCGCGGAAAACACTTCGATAAGGTTAATGCTTATGTTTCTCAATGGACACTTACTAAACTGAGATTTTTCCAACCCAGTTTTTCTGCGCACTGATGACAATGACTGATCATTTCGCTTGTGATCTAAAGAATAAGCAGTTGTTTGTTTAGACATATACTTACTGCTGCTTTGCTGCTTGCTCAACTGAGTCGTAGACACTGCTTGTTAAAAGATGATCGATATCTAATGCGATTACCATTTTTTCTCCAACCGTGGCCAAACCCTTAACATAATCGATTGATACGACATTACCGAAGTCAGGTGGCGGCTTCATTTCATCTTCTGCGACGTTATAGACATCGGAAACCGCATCGACAATAATGCCCATCACACGCTCACCGTTATCGCATATCACTTTTAAAACAATAACGACAGTTAGCTTTCCATATTCTGTTTTTTCCAAACCAAAACGTTGACGCAAATCAATGATAGGTACGATGGTTCCACGAAGATTGATGACACCTTTAATAAATTCGGGCGTATTTGGTATTGGCGTCACTGAATCCCAACCTTTGATCTCTTGCACACGTAGTATATCTACACCGTATTCTTCATCAGCAAGAATAAAAGTCAGGTATTGATCCATATCAGCACTAATATCCATCCCTACTACAGCGTGACTTTCTTCAATGGATTGTATCGCGTTCATTCGCCATCTCCTGGTTGATCTGGTTTACCACCACTTCATCTTGTAATGGCTCTGTTTCGGTAGCTGACATGGCTTGCTGTGCTTTTCTACGAGCGCGCAAGACTTCGGAATCTAAAGATTTAGAAAAACTGATTAAGCCGCCAACGTCGAGAATCATTGCCACGGTGCCGTCACCTAATATTGTTGCCCCCGACAAACCGTCGACGCGCTTAAAGTTTGTTTCTAAGCTCTTAATAACAACTTGTTGCTGGGCGAGAAGATCGTCAACAACCAAGCCCGCCTTTTGGCCGCCACCCTCGACAACTACCATCAGTCCACCGTCAAGATCTATGGTGCTTGAGGGGATATCAAATGCATCACAAACCCTAATGATAGGAATATATTCATCACGCAGCAGATAGACTTGTGATTGGCCTGCTACCGTCTTGATTTGCTTGCTTCTTATTTGTAAAGATTCAATAATGGATGTTAATGGCACAACATAAGTTTGTTGGCCAACACTGACTAACTGCCCATCAAGAATGGCCAAGGTCAAAGGCAAGCGGATTAACATTGTTGTACCCGTACCTTGTTCAGACTGAATTTCAACGCTGCCACCAAGATCACGAATATTACGACGCACAACATCCATCCCAACACCGCGGCCTGAGACATCACTGACCACGGCCGCTGTAGAAAACCCTGGCTGAAAAATTAAATCAAAAACTTTGTCATCTGGCAGCGATTCATTTTCCTGCAACAAGCCTCGCTCACGCGCTTTCGCTAAAATTTTGTCTTTATCGAGCCCTTTACCATCATCTTTGATTTCAACAACGATATTGCCACCTTGATGGTAGGCATTTAATGAGACCGTACCGGTTTCAGATTTGCCCGCAGCAACACGTTCTTCAGGTGTTTCTATACCATGATCAATTGAGTTACGTACAAGGTGAACTAGAGGGTCACCAATCTTTTCCATGATGGTTTTATCAAGCTCGGTGTGTTCACCGGAAATAACCAGCTCAATTTGTTTATCCATTTTGCTAGATAAATCATGCACCATCCGTGGAAAACGACTAAACACAAAACTAATCGGCAGCATACGTACACGCATAACACTTTCTTGTAGTTCACGCGTGTTACGCTCTAACTGACCTAAACCTTCGCGCAGGCGCTCTAAGCGGGCCACATCACCATAAGCATGATCATCACCTTCTAACTCTGCACCAACCTGGCCAAGCATAGATTGTGTAATGACCAACTCACCGACAAGATTGATGATGTCATCCACTTTGTCGATACTGACACGAATGGAAGCGCTTTCTGGTCCGGAGTGCTTGGTCGCCCTTCTATCACCACCTTGACGTCGGTCACTACCAGCACGTCGATCTCCTTTGCGTCTATCAATGTTATCCGCATCTGCTTTTTCTGTCTCAGCAGGTTCCTTGGAATTAGTAGCACTGTTAGACGTTGCTAATGTTTGTTGATCAGAGGGCTTTAGAGGTAATAGTTCCAAATCACAATCATCTTCAACCCATTCAAATACTTCCTCTATGTCTTCCTTACTGGCATTACCTCTTAATGTAATCTGCCAGGAAATATGGCATTCTTCTACAATAAAGTCCTCTATCTCGGGAATTTTTGACAAGTCAGCTTCAATGCTTAGCTCACCCAAATCCGCTAGTACACGAAACATTCTCACCGGATCATTACCTGTGGTTAATATCCCCACATGTGGTGCAAACCGAATCGACCAACCTTGAGTCGCATTTTCATCTGCATAACTCGTAGCGGACCCAGATCCTTCTTTCTGACCTGTAGACTTTTCATCGCCTAACAATGCTTCTAGTTTGTTCTGAATTTCAGCAACCTGGGCTTTATCTACATCGACACCTTCACTAGTCGCTGTCAACATCTCTCGAAGACAATCAACAGATAGCAAAAGACAATCAACCGCCTCTTGCGTGACATCTCTAGTACCGTCACGCATTTGATCCAGTAGTGTCTCTAATACATGAGTAAATGAGGAGATGTCTGTGAAACCAAATGTACCACTACCACCTTTTATAGAATGCGCAGCACGAAAAATGGAATTGACTACATCCTCGTCTGCGGCACCCACCTCCAGGCCTAGCAGACCATCTTCCATTACATCCAAGCCTTCGAAACTTTCGTCGAAGAACGTTTGATGAAACTGTTGAAGATCAATTGTCATTAAATTACCCAAGCACCTTTTTTACGGTATCAAGTAATTGGTCTGGGTTAAATGGTTTAACTATCCAGCCCGTAGCTCCAGCTGATTTACCTGCCATCTTTTTATCAGAAGACGATTCGGTGGTAAGTGTTAAGATGGGTGTGAACTTATAGCTTGGTAATCCACGCAACTCTTTAGTGAGTGTTATCCCATCCATTTTTGGCATATTTACATCAGTGATAACCAGGGAGAATTTATTCGACCTTGCAATTCCAAGAGCCTCTTCTCCATCTTTCGCTTCGGTTACATCGTATCCAGCACTTTTCAACGTAAAAGCTACCATTTGTCGCATAGATGCTGAATCGTCTACCGCTAGTATGCTCGCCATGTCTATTCTCCGAACCTAAATACTATTACCAATATTGCGTAGACCAACTACGCCCCTTCATTTTTGTGATCTCCAGACACACGAGCACTATCGCCTTGAACTACTTTTTCAAGACCTAGGATTTTCATGGTTTGGAGCACGGCGTCTGAACAGCGCCATTTGAGATCGAGACCTTTATTTTTCGCCTCTCGATCATATAAACATATGAGTTGCGCGATCGCAGTATCGATACGTTGAGTATTCGATAGATCGACAGTAATTGCAGTGGGAGAATTAGGAATATCTTTTAACGATAGCGCGAAATCACAAGCGTTCGCTATCCCTAGCTCTTCTTCACACGCGATAGTATGAGGTTCTTCCATAACCAATCACTCGTTATCCATTACGGAGAGAATATCGGCCTTCAAAATAATGTCTTTAGCATTACGTGGTTATTTTTTCACTCGAATTTATTCGATTCAATTGGGATAGAAAAACCTTGCCTCTATGAAAGTGAATACGCAATAAGACATAAGAAATTCGCTGTATATCAGCTTCCAAATCAAAATTTGGCAGCCTATTAAATACAGCTCTTATCTCAACAGACATCTGGATAATCCAATTACATGTGAAACAACTAATTTTTTCTCACCAATTTTCACAAATTAAATCACTTTATGTCATCGCTTCAAATCATCACTTAATATATACATTACAGCTGATGCCACATTATGAATTAATAACTATTATTAGTATTTTAAATAATATCTGCACAATTTGTATGATTAAGCACTCAAGTTGCCATCATCTGGGCCGATAGTCAGGTTCATAGCTATGTCGTACTTTATGCCCATAGATTCAGGGCGATTAGACCAGATCAATACTGGGACAGTGAAGAATTGAGATTCGTTATCGAATTCTCACTAAATAAGGAAATTGAAATGAGGCATAAGAAGTCAGCTATTTTTAAGCACCCGCTGAAACCTTTCGCTTACCTACCCGCCGTTTTATGTAGTTCTTACGCTATTTGGTCAATCACGGCACAACAAGTTAGTAGTGCGGTATTTAATATCATTATCGTATCGTTTATTATCTGGGCAGCCACTGCTGTCTATTTTCATTATCGATCTAGATCAATAAAACCCAATGCGGTTGGCACTCAGTTACAGACATCATCGTCCTCTGAAACCCCGCTTGACGAAAGTGATCTACCCTTACTCCATAATGAATTATCACAAACAGTTCATGAAGAACTGGTAAACGTTCGTAGAGATGTTGAACGCTATCGCGCCGTTGTATCGGACGCCATCAGTGGTTTATCTGAAAGCTTTCACGGACTTAGTGACCAGTCACAAGCTGAAAAAGATATGCTGTTTAAATTACTTAACGATATGACTGGAAAAAGCGAAGAAGACAGAAATCAAACGACTATTGAAAAATTCGTCGGTGATACTGAAAAAACGATGTATTACTTTATTGATCTTATCGTTAACACAAGCAAAGAAAGCATGAGGCTAGTCTACAATCTCGACGATATGTATACACAAATCAGCCAAGTCATGTCTTTACTCGGTGATATAAAGAGCATTGCTGCACAAACTAATCTACTTGCACTTAACGCCAGCATAGAAGCTGCTCGCGCCGGTGAAGCCGGTAGAGGCTTCGCTGTTGTTGCCGAAGAAGTTCGTGCACTATCGCACCGATCCGATCAATTCAGCAACGAAATTCATGATGTAGTAGCAGCCGCAATGAGCGGTATAGAAGAAGCACGAAATGTGGTAAGTGAAATCGCCTCAGAAGATATGAATACTATGCTCGATTCAAAAAACAAAGTATCTGAAACTATGGATGCAATAAATGGCTTTCATGAAAATGCCACTCAAAAACTTGCTCTTGTCGAAAAAATGGTTGAAGAAATTGATGAGAAAGTCGCACTTGCAATCACCTCATTACAATTCGAAGATATTGTTACCCAACTTGCAGGGCATATTAATATAAGGCTAACCGTATTAGATAATGCACTGAATGTAATGGAAGAGGCTAGTGCTCACGAAAATGTAACTTATGAAGCCCTTTCATTAGACAATAAAAAAGAGCTCGAGGAACTAGAGGCGGAAGTTGCAGACAGTATTAGGAAACTTAAAGAACTTGAGGCAACACCTGTGAAACAAGAAAGCATGGACGCAGGTAGTGTCGATCTTTTTTGATGATCTATCCAAAACCCTGCGCATGAAGGAGATATAAAAATGGGTATGAACATTAACTTGAGAGAAGAGTCCGGTGAAGTCGTCATAAAAGTTTCTGGTCGCTTTGACTTCGAATCTCACCAGGATTTTGGCGAAGCTTTGAAAGCAGCAAACTGCCATGACTACAATAAGTTTGTGGTTGACATGAGTTCAGTTGAAGACCTAGATAGCTCGGCACTAGGAATGCTGCTATTACTTCGAGAATCAGCTGGTGGCGAGAAGTCGGATGTTAGCATCGTAAATTGTAAAAATGAAATTAAAGAAATCCTTACAATCGCAAATTTCCAACAACTTTTTCATATGAGCTAAGCCAGTATAGCTGCATAGTATACTTACACACGTTCTGGAATAGATGTGCGCATACTCATCGTTGAAGATACGATCTATAGACGCCGGATTCTAGAATCTATTTTGTTGGAGTCCAACCATGAAGTCGTAGTATCTGCAAATGGCTTAGAAGCCGTTTCAGTATTTCAAGAAAAACAGCCGGATATGGTTCTAATGGATGTAGTACTGCCCGAAATGGACGGCTATGTCGCAACCAGCCAAATCAAAAAACTCTGTGGTGATCGTTTTGTTCCTGTCATTTTTGTTACCTCACTGACAGGTACCGACGTACTACAAAAATGTATCGAGTGTGGTGGCGATGACATTATTTCTGGATCATATGACCAGCATACCCTGCTCGCAAAAATAGCGGCCATGGAGCGAATCAAAAATCTCCACGAGGATCTAAACAAGCAAACCACTGAACTCAAGAAACATCAATTTAAATCTGAACGCGAACTCGATATCGCGGAGCATGTATATTCGACAATTCAAGATCGCGGTGACTTAGCGACAGCAGATATCACTTATCATATTTCGCCTATGTCACTATTCAGTGGCGATATTCTCTTATGTGCCCATACTCCTTCAGGTGGATTGCATGTCATGCTAGGTGATTTCACCGGACATGGGCTATCTGCGGCGATTGGTGCTATGCCTACTTCCGACATATTTTATGCTATGACTGCGCGTGGATTTTCGACTAGTGATATTGTCAATGAAATCAATAGTCGTCTACACAGCATACTTCCAACCGGCATGTTTTGCGCGGCGAGCTTCATAGAACTTGATCCAGAACGGACTACATTAACCGTATGGAATGGTGGTATGCCCGATATATTAATTACAGGGGATAGTGGCTATATTGATTGCAACATGCCCTCAACACATCAAGCTCTAGGTATCATGCCTGAGTCTAAATTTGAGGCGAAAGTAGAAATCATCCCTATCAGTATTGAAAGCAAAATCTACCTTTATTCTGACGGCCTTATTGATGTAAAAAATCGTCGTGGCCGAAAATTTGGCAGTAAAGCTTTGCTATCCCTATTCCCACAGGCTGCGTTAAGCGAGCCCCCTTTATCAGATCTAATAGAAGAAATAGAACATTTTAGTACCGGAGTCAAACAAACCGACGATATTTCTATTGTTGAAATTCTTACGACCAACGACACGAAATGGAAAGCTGACCAGGACACCAAAAGCCATAACCGCGTAGCACCCACCAAGTGGAATGTATCTCTTAAATTAGAAGCTGATACACTTAAAACTGTTAACCCTGTTCCGCTGTTGCTGAACTTAGTCATGGGTGTTCAATCCCCTCTAGGGCACCGTGAAAGAATTTTTACTATTCTGAGCGAGTTATTTTCCAATGCGCTTGAGCACGGATTATTAAACCTCAACTCATGCTTGAAGAAAGATGCTGCAGGGTTTGCCGAGTACTATAGGCTCCGTAGCGAAGCTCTGGAAAAATTAGAATCTGGATTTATACAAATAAAACTTAAACACCTACCGACGGATACTGGCAGCTCTGGAAGATTAGCTATATCAGTAACTGACAGCGGCCCAGGTTTCGACTATAACTCGCTGTCTAACAAGCTAGATAGTAATCGAGAATACTCAGGTAGAGGCGTATCCTTAGTAAGTTCGCTTTGTAGGTCGCTCAAATTCATTGGCAATGGTAATCAAATTCAAGCCGTTTATGAGTGGACTAAAGAGTAGAAGCAATCTCTCTCAGAATTACATAGAGTGATATCCCGTCAGTGTTTTTTGAATAATGTCTCCAAGGAGATTATTCGGCCTTACATAGCATTCAATAAAAAACCCGCACAAGGCGGGCTTTTTAAAATATAAATTGTCTAACGGGGATTACTCGGCGTGATCACGCCTCGCCCTTCGGGTCGTCGTTGCGCTAACGCGCGCCGACGCTCGCTCGCCTGTTTACACAAGCTCGCGTCGAACCCGAGGGTTCGTATTCTTCTTTGAAGAACATACCATTCAATAAAAAACCCGCACAAGGCGGGCTTTTTAAAATATAAATTGTCTAACG
>CAZTYM010000008.1:0-129 GCA_964617475.1 uncultured Thiotrichales bacterium | reverse complement strand
CGAGGGTTCGTATTCTTCTTTGAAGAACATACCATTCAATAAAAAACCCGCACAAAAGGCGGGCTTTTTATTGAATGGCGTCCCCAAGGGGATTCGAACCCCTGTTGCCGCCGTGAAAGGGCAGTGTCC
>CAZTYM010000007.1:0-83653 GCA_964617475.1 uncultured Thiotrichales bacterium | reverse complement strand
CAATGACGGTTTAAAACATCGGGTGAAATATCATCCACCCTTTTGACCAGTCGGTCGGGTAGAAATGCGGAAGAAACCCTATCTAATTTGGTTTTTGATAACTTTCCAGGCGCCCAATCTAATCTTGGAAAAATTTTTGCAGCAACTTTATCAAGGTAATGACTTGGACCAACCACACCTGGTTCACTTCCATTAATTTTATTCACCAACATCCAAGAGTCAGCTTCAAGAAGCTGTAAGCCGCGATGCAGTCGATTAGCAGCGATTCCCGCACCGCCACTTTTGGAAGAATAACTAAGCTGTAGAGTTTTCATATTATCTATCACTTACCAGCTTTTGAATATAGCTCTAACATGCAATTCATACTAGCCGTTTTCTAATATTCATATCTAATACTAGCTACTGCTTACTATTTATATTTAAAAAATAATAATCCATGCAATTTACAAAATAATTCCCACATAACGAAGCCAATAAAATTTATTTATATAAAGTAACATTAGTTACTCAATTAGTATGAGCCAGCTAAAGATTAGCCATATCGTATAAAAACATGTATCCATCTAATAAAAATATACCCATTATTCAGTATTATATTAGACTCTGATTCCCCTCTTAAACTACTGATAACGTAGAGCAGATATCGCGACCTCGCCAATATCAAGCGTAACTTCCCTGCAAATGCCTTTTTGCTGATTTTTTTTCATCACTTTCATCTAACCTTAAACCGAATGGAAGACATATCAAACATATAAACAAAGCTATAGTTGTATCTGCCTGAAAATGATTATTAAATGTTAGAAAAACCAAGTTTGCCATGATTATTCCGATACCACATATGCGCGCCCGGCGATCGGTAAACCTAAATGTCCGTAACGAAGCAAATAGCATCATAAGAAATAATAGCAGCCCCATAACACCATTTCTCGATAATATATTTATAAACACATTATGCGGTGGCCAAGGGTTTGCCTGGCCTAGTGTATAGATATAAGCTCCATGAGCTTCAGCAAAACCAAATCTGCCAAACTCTGCTTCAACTAAGTGGTTTCCATACCAATCAGACAATCCATTTAATCTTGTTCCGCCAATCGGGTTTTCTTGAATTGATTTCCACGCAATATTCCATTTCTGGAGCCGCCCCGCAGTAGTTTCGTTTTGTGTATCAATAGTATCAATCAATCGAACCCTGAAATTTTCTACAGCTGGAATATCAGAAAATAATATGAATGCTAACGCAATCACTGATAGAAAAGTACCTACTGGTACCAAGAATATAGCCTTATATAAATCTACGCGCTCTCTCATAATAAAAAATAAAAATATTAGCATTAACAGGCCAGTTCCAATAAAGGTGGAGCGATGGCCCAACAATGCTATACCTATAAGTAGCAGTGCAATACCTGCAAATCGTAAAATTGGAGACAATTTTCTTAAAAACATCAAAATCCCCAATCCTATATGCAAAAGTACAGACATTTCACCCCGACCATAGCGAGCGGTTCCAGAAGACGTAATAAAAGGATCACCTATAGTAAATGCTTGCCTTATCAGCATCCACAGCGCGGAGAGAACCGCAATAAGTGTGACAAATTTGATGAATGAAGAAAAAGTTGTCGTTTTTAGACTAAGTGCCATACTTAGTCCAATAAGGGGGTAAAGGCTTGTTATACTTCCGCGAACAAGGTTGTCAAAGCTTTGTCCTAAATCATAGGCAATAAAATAGAATATCTCAGAAAATTCTAACCAACTGATATACAAAAATAAACTAATAACCAACCATCGTACATTCCGCTCAATTTTGACACCATCTAAAAATAATCTTATGAATAAATTCAATAACGCTAACGCGAAAAGTATATCCCATACATAGACGTTGATGCTGCCAAATGTAAACTTTAAGTCACTACCAATTGTGTAAAACCACCCTACGTAAACAACCACCAGATAAGGGAAAATTACTGGATAGCGGTATACTAATAGCACACCAGAGGTGGCTCCAACGAGGACCGCAGCTATAATCAAGATAAGCATCAACTCACGCCGCTATAGAGGCCTTAAAGATAAATAATAATTAACAAAATTTGGCCCAAGATAAATTTCGTCTATTAATACACTTGGCTCAAAATTACAAACTATAGTGACTATAGATCAAGTATGTAACCTTGCGTTATTTAATCAGTATATACTGATCAAATCACAACCATGGGAAAATAGCAGATCCTAAGCTACATTTACAATGACATTAGATACTGATATAGCGGCAAATTATGATCCGGTCTTTATAGTTGGAATGAATGGATCTGGCACAACTATGCTACTTGATTGCCTAAATAACCACCCGATGTTATATGGCTTCAGGGGTGAAACACGTATTATTCCATATTTCATTTCTAAGACGCCCGCTTATGGTGATCTAACTAACGATAATAATTTTCTAAAGCTTTGGAATGACTTTAGGAATGATCCTATTTTTGTCGCATGCAATAATGGAGTTGCTCCTGATCTGCCTATAAATTGGCGTAATAAAGAGCGAACTATCGGTGCAATCATAGATGGAGTATTTCAATTTTTTGCTTCGCAAGATAACAAACAACGTTGGTGCGAAAAAACTCCTATGTCGGCTCTACATATGACTAAGATAGCTAACGTCTACCCTCAAGCCAAATTTATTCATATGATAAGAGATGGTCGCGATTGCGCAGTCTCATTTAACCGGCGTTGGGGATATAGCAGCAAACGAACAATATGCCGCTGGAAAGAAGTAATTTCAAAAGCTCAACAACAAGCAAAATCTCTATCTTCACACTATTTGGAAGTTCGCTATGAAGACCTCACCAGCAAACCTGAACTATGGATGCAACGAATCTGTAATTTTCTAGATGTCGAATATAACGAAAAAGTACTATATCTTAGCCGGAATCAAGCTCATAGTGGCTCAAAACAAAAGCGGATTACTGAGAATAAATCCAGATGGAAATCATACTATAGTGACAACACACTAGTTCATTTAGAAAAAATTGCTGGCAAGCGACTACATAGCTTGGGGTATACGACAAGCAACCCGACTGGAGACAGTAATCCAGCAAAAATCGTTAAAGCTTACTTGGCACTACATGATTTGGTATATGCCGTAAAAAATAAAATGGAATTGATTCGAAAAAAAACTAAATATGGCTTTCGAGCACAATTAACAGCCGCATTGCGCCAAATTATCACTAATCGCTTACCACGTTAAGCCAGCGCAGAAACCACTGTGCCCAGCATTCTTATTCGCCAATGAAAAGATTGTTTTTAAAAACGGTTTTAAGTAGTAATATTTTTCTGCACCAGTGATCTTACGCTTAATCAGGCAATACTCGTCCTTTATCAGAGAGCCAAAATTCTCAGACAAGTTTAAAGTTGGCTCCGAAATGGCGATTCACAGCGCTATCCTTGCTGCATAAAATAGCATAAAAAACGAAATCAGAATTCGTTGTAAACTACCCCAGCTATGGGTACGCCTATATTGTGACAAAAACTATTTAAATTCTTAAATGATGTCATGCTTGTTTTATTCTTTCGACAAACTATTGCCGCAGTATCTATACACTGAGACACAAATTGAACGTCTGCTTTATACTCAGCAGACGGGGTATCAATAAGTATCACATCATAGATATTACGCAGCTGCTTTAGAAACAGATTTAAACGCGGGTTACTAAGCAGTTCAGAAGGGTTTGGCGGTTTCGGACCAGCACCTAGCAAAGAAACATTTGAAAATGCCTCTAAGGTTTCTGGCAATTTATCAAAACCTTCTCTACTTAATCTACCCCCGAGAATCGCGGATAAACCAATACGAGGATCAAAATTAAATATCTCATGCTGCCTAGGTGACCTGAAGTTAGCATCTATAAGCAATGTCTTTTTATTAAGTTGTGAAAACAAAATAGCAAGGTTCGCTACCGTATATGATTTGCCCTCAGACTTTCCTGGACTTAATACGGCAATAACTTTTTTGTCTTGCTGCAACGCATTAATAATCAAACCTGATCGTACAGCGCGTAGTGCTTCCGCGCGTTTGCTAAAGGGTTGATAAACGGAAACCAACTCTTTCGACATTGACGCATTTTCAGGTGATAAATACTCATACCCATATTGTCGCGCTAATGCGAAGTTAAGCTCATCTTTACTAATATATTTTAGCTTTAATGCAGCTTCACCAAAATACAGATTTTCTTCTTCTTGCAAAGACAATACATCTTTGACCTGACTTTTAGTGAGAATACCCTCCTTTTCAAAAATATCACCGAGCGCATTACCATCATCCAGATCGCTTGTGACAAATGATTCAAAATCATTTTCGTCTTCACTATCTTGGTTAGATCCGCTTTTAGCAAGATAATCGCGGGAATGATCACCTTCAAGTACATCCTCAAAATATCGAATATTACTCGGCCGATCATCTGTTGGTTTAGACTCGCCAACATCCTTGTTTTTGTTTAGTGCCCTTTCTAAAATACTCATTCTTTGTAATCAGCCATTAACTAAGTTAACCGATGACGCCTAATAAGCGCGTTTCATCAGTAATAAACACGTCTTCTTTACAGCGTATCTTTCGGTTAAAAAACTCTTTTAAAAATACAATCCCAATCGCCAAAACCAAACCAAGAAATATGCTGACGATGATATTTGTAACCAAACTTGGCCCCGATGGATTCTTGGGAGGAGCTGCAAAATCAACAACGTCCACATTTGCCTGGCTAACAAGACTACGCAAATTACTTTGGTTGTACTGATCAAGCGCCGCATTATAAGTTTCACGCTGGCTTTCAACTTCTCTCTCGAGCACACTGATCATGTCTTTTTGATCTTTTAATTTTAAAACCAATGTTTTTTGATCTTGGAGCGCCTTGGCTAAGGTTTCTTCTGTTTTCTTAGCAAGCTTTGCCTCTTTTTCAGCGCTCTCAGCAATAGATCTCACTTCTCGAGAAAATTTTCCGCGTACATTTCTCAGTTCTGCTACTACTGACTTGTACTGAGGATGATTTTCGCCAAACTTAGAGGATACCTCTGTTAATTGTCTTTCTAATTCCCGCAACTCAGCCTTAATATTTCGAATAGAAGGATCATTAATAATCTGCGGTATCGTACTTAAAGAATCACCCTCGCTTGCCTTAATCTGCTGCCAACGAGATTCAAGTTCTTTGGTTTGTTGTTGTTGATCACCAAGCTGGGTTGTTAACTGCTGCAGTTTAACTTGCTCGACATCTAACCTATCGTCAGATGCGATAACTTCATTTTCCTGCTGAAATTTAGTCAGCTTGGTCTGAGCATCTTCTAAACGCCCTCGCAATGTGGCGATCTGTTCATCCAGCCAAGCCGACGTTCTTTCTGCTGGTTTCGTTCCGCGTTCGATGCTGTATTTTCTGAACTCCGACGCGATTTCATTAACAATCAATGCAGCAACCTTAGGATCAATGGAGACATAGCTTAGCTCAACATTAGAGCTTCCAATAATGGGAGTAACCGTTAGACGCGCTAGTATCGAACCAACCATCCATGAATACTCTACGGGCTTACTACCATTTTCCGCGCTAACTTCACCACTCTCAATAACTTCTTCCTTGGAAAACATCTCAAGCAATGGCTCAACTTTACGACGCATCCAACTCAGAGCCGTATCAGTCAAAGTATAATCATTCCATATAGAAAGTTTGACTCGTTCATAATTTTCTTCACTTAAATTATCAACCACCCTCTGCGCAACCGTTTTACTCGCAATCAAATCAACTTGTGTGGCGATAAAGCTTCCATCGACTGCGCCACTACGCGCAAAAGGGTTACCACTGTTCTTTAAGTCAAAATTTACCGTCGTTGTGGTCGTGTATTCATCCGGAGATGTAACTGTGCTGACAACACCGATTGTCAATGCTAGCGCTACTATCAGTGCAATCATCCAGCGATGAGCAGTACTAATAGCGATGTACTGTCTAATCAATATATTGAAATTATCGCCGTTGTGGCTATGTTCCATAATCGTTCCGAGTAAGTGCTAATTCGTTTTTTAAAAAATACTCTCTTTAACGTAAACTACGTCATTGTGCCGCAGAGTATCATTCAACCTAACCTTAAATTCGCTGACTCTGCCGCTTTTGTCTCTGCGCGAAACCACCATACCTTTTTGTGTTCCTCTATCCGTCAAACCACCACCAACAGATAAAGCTTGCATAACGGTCATATCTCTTTCCAGCTTATAAACACCAGGACTTCGCACCTCACCATATATATAAAAAGATTCGCTCTTCGGTACGATCAAAACATCACCTGCAGTCACTTGGTGATTTTTACTAAAATCTCCTGAATTAAAACCGCGAATGTCGGTGGTTAGTGTTCTATCGCGTTTACCGCGCTTAACCAATAATACTTTCTCGCCTGCGTCAGCTGTTAAGCCCCCTGCTTCGGCTAGCATATCGAGAACTGAGCTGTCGCCTTCAATCACGAACTTTCCAGGGTTAGTCACTTCACCCAACACCGCGACAGACTGGCTTTTAAACTGTCCGACACTGACCCGCACTTGAGGATCTCGAATAAACTTTCCTGATATAAGTTTCTCTCTAATAGTGCTTTCTATCTGACGTGCCGTTTTACCTACAACTTTGAGTTCTCCGATTAGCGCAAAATTAATCGCCCCACTTGCACTGACATTAAATTCATCAGATAAGTCAGGATTATCATAAACAATGATATTCAGTGAATCATTTGGTCCAACCTTATAGTCTTCAGACCACGCTGACGATACAAAAAGTATCAGCAGTAGAGAATAGGCCAAATTACGTAAAATCATCACTCTTGAAACACCTGGATATCTAGAAAACCTCAAATGCTACATATAACGATAGATATATCGTCAAATATAGCCCCTTCTTAAACGTCGACTTAAGGAGTCCGTACCCTGTAATAAGGCGAGACTACAGGCCTGAAGACAAATGGTATGGACAATATATACCTATTTGCCTAGTTTTGCATAGTTGCTAGCGCAGGTCTAAGTATACAATTCTAACTGTTACTGGGTTAACACTAGCTAAATAGTGAATCTAAGTCCTAGCCTAGCGGCAGTTCTATCGAATTCAGCGTTTTCATCGTTTGAATCACGCGTGGAGTAATTAAGTGAGAAATTCAAAGTTAAAGCCCGACTTAGCCGATAATTCACGTTCGTTCTAAGACGAGTCAAATCATCATCCCTTGAACTGTTTGAGCCACCCTCAAATTCCCTTTCCTGGAATCCGATGAGGCCTGAAAGCGTGAGTCTAGGCGAAATACGCCACTGTGGCTCAATATCGATACCTTGAGAAATAACCAGGTTATTCACTTCGACGATGAGCTGAGTTTCACGAAATGCACGAAAATCTATGAACGTTTTACCGCTTAGTCCATAGCGATAATCCGCTTCCCAGATTGTTCCAGAGAACTCACCACTTTGGGGATCGTCAGGATCGCGTTCACTCCGACCAACGGAGAGCGACACACGTGATTTATCACTGATATCACGTCGCACTAACAGGTTAATATCTGTTTGATCAAAATCAGAATTCTGATCGGTATCAAAGTCTCCTTCCGTTTGCACCAGTCCGAGACCAATAAACGTCTTGCCTCGCGTTCGAAACAAAAACTCACCGTACACTTGCAATGTTTCCCTATCGAGTTGCGTACGCTCTTCAAACTCCTGATCGACCAGGTTTCCACCAAAAACAAAGTCCCATCGTCGATGCAGTGGAATTGTGGTACTAGAAAATAAGGTTTGGGTTTCCACCGTATCGCCCTCTACACCAGCAGGTTCGAAAAAATCACTCACCCGACGATCGAACCGATACCCTACATCGCCGGAAATACTGCGACCGTATACCCATTCCCATTCACTGTGAAAGCGCCCATTTGTGCTATTGAGATCATCAAAACGATCGTATTGAATTCGGTTTATTTCTGCGTCTATATTGAGTTGTTGGCGACTAATCGGCAATCTAATTTTCGTACCAACACCAATTATCGCTATTGTGTCACTTTGACTCGATTCGTTTAATTGCTCTTGCGCCTCTTCACTGCCTGACACGCGAAAAACGTTATCATCAAACTCTATATCCGCAAAAACATAAGTTTCCACGTCTTCATCTGCTGCCATTGTCGGAACTGCAAACATGACCAAACTGACTGCAAAAATGATTTTTATTAATAAGTCCATCGAATGTCTACCACCGAAAAAGCCAAATATTGCTCAAAATATTCTCACTTTGAAAATCACTTAAACACATTGCGCATCGCGGAAATATGTTGATCTAACTTTGACTCAAGCAAGCGAACACGCTCTTCGAGTGCGGCAATAGTCTTTGCTGCCTCTTCAAGGCTCTCTATGTTTACATCCTGACCACTTGCAGAAGATTCATTCGACGCTTTAGTCGCCGAAGCGGCTGCCTTTGGCGTGCGCTTGACACGACTTTTTGCTTTAGGTGCCACATTAGTATTTGAGCCATCGGAATCCTGCTTTGGTTCAATTGGAATAAACTCTTCATCTTTTTCAATTTCAACGCTAGCACCAAAATGCGAACCAGGTGTCTCTTGCTGTAACTCTTTGACAACAGTTTCAACATGTTCAGCATCTAGAGCAAGCAGCTCCTCTAAGAAACCAAAAAGTAACAATCGATCACACAGCTGATTTATCAAGCGAGGAACCCCACTGGTCGCTTTATGAATCAACGCATAAGCTTCTTCGCTAATAACAGGATCAGACGTCCAGCCTACAAGTGACAAACGATGTTCGATATAAGCCTTAGTTTCATCTTCACCCAGAGGATTGAGGTGATACGCGGCAATGACGCGTTGTCGCAACTGTTCCATTTGCGGTGAACGTAATGTGTTTTTAAAATCAGCCTGACCAAGCAGAAAACTCTGCAAAAGAATCTTGCCAGACAATTGAAAGTTCGACAGCATTCTTAATTCTTCAAGCGAGCTCAACGGTAAATTCTGCACCTCATCTATGACCAATAATACGCGTTTTCCCTCACGTGAACGGGTGATCAAAAAGGTTTCTAGGTTTTTTAACAACGCAGCCTTACCTAAACCCTCATGAGCCAAGCCATAAGAGGCCGCTACCATACGCAGCATATCGTCAGCGCCAAGCTGTGTGGTAACAAGTTGAGCGGCAACAATATTGTCCTTTGACAAACCAGCAAATAGATTGCGTACAAGTAACGTTTTTCCTGTACCTACGTCTCCGGTAATGACGATAAACCCTTCGCCTTGAGTGAGACCGTACTGGAGGTAAGATTGTGCGCGTTTATGTCCTCGGCTGCCGTAAAAAAAGCGCGGATCGGGGTTTAGCGCAAAAGGCTTGGCAGATAGATTATAAAATGACTCATACATGAGGTATTTTCTCTCCAGAATCCGATTTTGTTATTTAGCTATTATTAACTTCTGGCATACGCTATATTTTAATCTCGTAGCCTTACTTTATACCATGCTTATTCATCAAATCATATAGCGTAGGCCGGCTCACTCCCAAGGCTTCTGATATTTTAGAAATATTGCCATCATAAAGCCCAAATGCGTTAACTATTGCCTCATATTCCGCTAATTCACGCACTTTTTTGAGGTTTATAGCATCGGATTGAACATCTTCAACCCGAATACCCAGGTCTTCAACGCTAATTTGCGCTCCATCAGACATAATTACTGCTCGCTTAACCATATTTTCTAGCTCTCTGACGTTTCCAGGCCAGGGATATTTCGAAATAAGCTCTATGGCATCAGGTGCAAATCCTTTGGGCGCAGATTCTTTGCCCAGCTCCTGCTTACTCCTTTCTAAAATCGCCTTAGCGATTAATACCGAATCCGTCCCTCTGTCTCTTAAAGGCGGGATATTGATGGAAATCTCGCTAATTCTGTAATAAAGGTCCTCTCTAAACCGGTTTTCAGCAATTAACTCACTGAGATTTTGATGTGTCGCGCAAACCACCCTAACGTCAAGAGGAATTTCCTTGCGGCCACCCACTCTTTCTATCACCCGCTCTTGTAAAAACCGAAGTAATTTGACTTGCATTGACATCGGTAAATCACCGATTTCATCGAGAAATAAGGTGCCACCATTTGCGTACTCTATGCGGCCAATGGTTTGCTTATTTGCCCCGGTAAACGCGCCCTTTTCGTATCCGAACAGTTCGCTCTCTAGCAATGTCTCCGGTATTGCGGCGCAATTGATAGCGACAAAGCGCTGATTAGCTCTATCGCTAATTTCGTGTAAAGCACGCGTGATCACTTCCTTACCGGTGCCGCTTTCACCCAGCATTAGTGTCGTCACGTTTGCCTTCGCTATTTTCTCAATATCTCGACACACTTTTGTCATCGACGGACTTGAACCGATCACACCAGGGAGGCGCATCGCATTATGCTTTTGTATCAGTTTTCTGTTCTCAGACTCCAGGTCAGAGATATGAAAAGCTCTTGCCACCATCATCGACAAGAGTTCAGGATCGATTGGCTTTTGATAAAAGTCATAGGCGCCTTTGCTCACACATGCAAGCGCGTTTTCCCTATCGTCATTACCGGTAACGACTATCACTTTCGTATGTGGGGCTAACGCTAAAATTTCTTCAAGGGCCAGTATTCCTTCCGTGGCACCTGCCGCATCAGGAGGCAAACCTAAATCCAAAGTCACCACTCTGGGTTCGTAGCGTCTGAGTTGGGCAAGGGCTTCTTCGCGGCTCGCTGCAAAAACAAGATCATACTCATCTAGGCTCCAACGAAGCTGCTTTTGAATGCCCTCTTCGTCGTCCACAATTAAAACATGTTGCTTAACAGCCGCCACACAAACCCCCACCTAAAATCAAACTATTCATCTACTATCGGCAGACGAAGCGTAAACTTGCTTCCTTCTCCAGGCGAACTTTCAACATCCAAACTACCACGAAGTGACCTGATGATCTCCCTACTCTGGTACACACCAATACCCATACCCTCATTGCCTTTTGTTGAATCAAAAGGCCTAAACAGTCTCTCTCGAATAAACTCTGCATCCATACCACAACCATTATCAACCACATCGATAACTGCATAGTGGTTCGCCGAATCTAGTTTTAATTCTACGCTACCTGACTTGTCAGTGGCCTGCTGAGCATTTTCGACCAGATGGCTTATCACTTCCTTTAATTGCTTCGCATCTGCCATCACCGTAACTGCGTTCTTTTGTAGCATGAGATCAGGTTTTGGCAGGTATGCGGAACGTTCTGATATCACTTCTCGCAGCAACTCTATTAAATCGACTTTTGTCTGTACGGCTGCACGTGGCGATCGGTCCCGCAATTGCGCGAGCAAGCGTTCTCCTCGGCGTGAAGCGCTTTCTACAGTAGTAAATACATCGTCAACGAATTCCGGGTTATCACGATGCTTCTGCGCGTTATTAGTGATTAAAGCCAATTGCCCAACAACGTTTTTAATATCATGAACCACGAAAGCGGATAATCGATTAAAGGCATCAAATTCGCGTGATTCCATTAATGCCTGGGTTGCCAACATTTGAGCAATATGAGTCGCAGCTTGTCTGCCAGCGGTTTTTATCAAATCTCGATCTTCCCAGTTAATCGATCTCCTAACCGAAGACTGCGGTAAAGCAACAAAACCGAGAAGTCGCACGTCCTGCATCAAAGGGACAATCAACCATATTTGGTCCGATTTCAATATCCACTCAGGCAGCTCCAATCCTTCATACAATTCCGGTTCATGGATATATTCGTTACGTTCAATTACCCACTGACGCTCTTCTAAAAACCTAACCAAGCCACCGTCAGATAGCTCTGATTGTTCGACATTAGTAAATTCACCCCAACGTGCCACAGGATCATAAGTTTCTCCATGTCGATTAACCCATAACATCCCACCTCTGCTACCAACAATTTGGGCGATGGATTGAATTACGCGTTCCAGCATGTGCGCGCCGGCACCACCCTTAGACAAGGTCCGTATCAACCGCAACCATTCCTCACGGTAATCATAGCGATAATTAAAAAAATGTTTACTTAAAAATACATGCGTATGCGCTCGCGCGCGAGTTGAAAAAAAAGCAACTAAGATGGCAGCGCAAAAAACCGCGATTAATAGATACGCAAATGCATAATCTAGACGGCCACCGCCATCGATACCGCGAAAGAACATCATCAAGCTGTAGGCCACCATCGCAACCATCGCCATGCCAGCGATATACATAACGGCATCACGTGAAATATAAACGTTTTCAACCCATCGCTGATTGCGTTGCAACGTAGATTTAACGAGTAAAATCGCACTCATACTATAAAGAGCAAGCAGTAACAGCGAATGCCATTGAGGTGATAAACCCGTAATAATAATTTGAGCGCCATAGATAAAATTGTAGGCAAGTATAAAGCTCACCATCAGGCAAATTACGCGAACATTAGCGCGACGCTCCAGGTTACGCAGCCTATTTACGCGCCAAACTACGTATAAACCAGCCAGTGAAATGAATATTAAAACAGAGGGAAACAGCTTATGTGTTGCCGCGACTAACCCCAAAAATTGTTCTTCGCTGTCCTGTAAGAGGCTAAATATACCAATCATACTGGCCGCACAAACAGCCAGAAAAATCACACCAATAACAAAAACTCGTTGGTTGTAACTCCTATGTTTGGCATGAAGCAGTCTAAGCAATAGACCAAGCCATAAAAACATATGCGAAAGATGTAAAAATTTAGATACGATTCTTGTGTTTGGTTCATCAAACAGAAAAAGGGAGAATAACCATAATGAGGTGAAAAATGAGGCAAAAATAAGCAGCCCACGATCAAGTTGCCCTTTCCATCTAAGCAGCAAGAAAACCGCAGCGGCGAAATAAACCACTGTGAGAATCAAGCAAACGCCATCTTTAATAATTTCCATTTAACCCCTGGGAAAAGCTGTGAATCTTATCTTCTTCGCATAACGCTATCGGAAACGTACAATCTAGTCTTAAGTTTGAAGTAAAACCCAAATAATAAAACTTTAAATTTCTGCGGTTATAATGCCGATAAGCTTACCACTTACACTAGATTAGTAGCTCATATAAAACAATATGAACTTAGCTTAAAAATTCGCATATCTGAAATTGTGACACCAGGAGCTTTTTAATAATGAAGTTGACTATTTTTGGTAGCGGTTACGTTGGCCTAGTAACTGGAACCTGTCTCGCTCAAGTGGGGAACGACGTTATCTGCGTCGATATCGACCAACGAAAAATCGATATGCTCAACGCTGGCGAGGTACCCATTTACGAGCCTGGTCTGGATGACATGATTGCTGCCAACGTCAAAGCCGGTCGCCTGCGTTTTACCACCGATGTGAAAGAAGGCGTTGACCACGGCTTATTTCAATTTATCGCCGTTGGCACACCACCTGACGAAGATGGTTCAGCAGATCTACAATACGTGTTAGCCGTTACTCAAAGTATCGGCGAGAACATGGAAGACTATCGAGTAGTTATTAATAAATCCACTGTTCCAGTAGGCACCGCAGATAAAGTACGCAACAAACTAAAATCTACTCTCGAAGGACGCGGTGCAGACATCGAATTCGACATCGTCTCAAACCCAGAGTTCTTAAAAGAGGGTGCTGCATTAGACGATTTTATGAAACCAGATCGTATCGTCGTCGGCACTGATAATCCTCGCACAACAGAATTACTACGCGCATTATACGCACCGTTTAACCGTCAAACCGACCGCCTGGTGGTGATGGATATTCGTTCAGCCGAACTAACCAAATATGCGGCCAACGCCATGTTGGCAACCAAAATCAGCTTTATGAATGAACTTTCTAATCTTGCCGAACGATTAGGCGCAGACATTGAGAAAGTGCGTGTCGGCATCGGCTCAGACCCTCGTATCGGGTATCATTTTATTTACCCAGGTTGCGGTTACGGTGGTTCATGCTTCCCTAAAGATGTTACTGCTTTAACACGGACAGCAAGCGAAAACGACTACGATGCCGAGTTGTTGAACGCCGTAGAATCAGTCAATGATCGCCAAAAACAGCGCCTGTTTGAAAAGTTACATACCCGCTTTAATGGTGATTTAAACGGCAAAACCTTTGCACTATGGGGCTTGGCCTTTAAACCGAATACCGATGATATGCGGGCGGCACCCAGTCGCACTTTGATGGAAGCTTTATGGCAGGCTGGTGCCAAGGTGCAAGCCTTCGACCCGGTAGCGATGGAAGAATGTCAACGCATCTATGGCGACCAAAATGGATTAACTTTATGTGATTCTCCCGGCGATACGCTCAGTGGTGCTAACGCATTACTTATCGTAACCGAGTGGACGGTCTTTAGAAGCCCCGACTTTGATCAAATAAAACAGTCTTTGCAATCGCCACTAATTTTTGACGGCCGCAACCTTTACGACCCTGCGATGATGGAAAGCCTAGGTATCGAATACTACGCCATTGGTCGCGGCAAAAATTAGTTTTTCATCATTATTTCAAAGCACAAAAAAAGGGCGGTAAACCCGCCCTTTTTCTTTAGATACCAGACAACCACTAGGTGACTCGTGGATCCAATTCACCACTCTCATAACGCGCCACCATGTCTTCAAGATTAATCGGCTTAATCTTTGAAGCTTGGCCGGCACAACCGAATGCTTCATAACGTTGACGACAAACGTCTTTCATCGCTTCCGTTGAAGCTTTCAAGAACTTACGTGGGTCAAAGTTCTTTGGATTTTCTGCTAAGTGCTTACGGATAGCACCAGTACTTGCCAAACGCAGGTCTGTGTCGATATTCACTTTACGCACGCCGTGTTTAATACCTTCTTGAATTTCTTCAACGGGCACACCATAGGTTTCGCCAATATCGCCACCGAATTCGTGGATGATCGCTAACCAGTCTTGTGGTACCGAAGAAGAACCATGCATAACCAAGTGAGTATCTGGGATACGCGCATGAATTTCTTTAATGCGGTCGATCGCCAAGATGTCACCGGTAGGTGGACGAGTAAATTTATAAGCACCATGACTAGTACCAATAGCAATCGCTAGCGCATCTACTGCGGTTTGCTTAACAAAGTCAGCCGCTTCGTCAGGATCAGTCAGCAATTGATCGTGTGATAACACACCTTCTGCACCAGAACCATCTTCTTCACCTGCCATACCGCTTTCTAGTGAACCGAGGCAACCCAACTCACCTTCAACTGAAACACCCACAGCGTGTGCCATATCAGAAGTACGCTTGGTTACGTCACAGTTATATTCATAGCTCGATGGCGTTTTCATATCAGACATCAATGAGCCATCCATCATCACAGATGAAAAGCCTGACTGAATAGAACGTGCACAAACATCAGGCGACGCACCATGATCTTGATGAACGCAGACAGGGATATCTGGCCACTGCTCAACCGCAGCATCCATCATATGACGAAAGAAAGGTGCGCCCGCATAAGAGCGTGCACCGGCTGACGCCTGAATAATGACTGGGCTATCCACTTCGGCAGCCGCTTGCATAATCGAGTGTACTTGTTCCATATTGTTCGCGTTATAGGCGGGTACGCCATAACCATTTTCCGCAGCATGATCCAACAGCTGACGCAGTGATATTAATGCCATAAGAGTCTCCTCACACGTTATCAAAGCGGGCGTGAGCCCAACATAAAATTTCCTAAATCGGTTTAAGCCGAACCTTCATCTTCTCCGACGCGCACAATAGTCATTGCATTTGTGCCGCCAGTCATACCTGAACGATCACCTTTGGTGATTAATACTAAATCGCCTTTTCTTACCGCTCCACGGCGAACCAATTCTTCAATCGCTTCACGATTCATAGATTGGTGGTCACCAGTATTCGCGTCAAAACTCGTTGGATAAACACCCCGATACAAGGTCACTAAACGACGCGTTGCAATATGTGGTGTCAATGCGTAAATCGGAATACCTGAACTAATTCGAGACATCCACAACGCCGTCGAACCGGATTCAGTCAACGCTGCAATCGCCTTAATATCGGTATGGTTAGCCATGTACATGGCAGCCATAGCAATAGACTCATCAACACGCTCAAAATGCGAGTCAATGCGGTGAGTCGATGTCGTTACGCGACGTTGCGCTTCTGCGCCCAAACAAACTCGGTTAACCGCAGCAATCACTTTTGCCGGGTTCTGGCCCGTCGCCGTTTCCGCTGACAACATTACCGCATCCGTACCATCAATCACAGCGTTAGCGACATCGAATACCTCAGCACGCGTCGGCATCGCCGAATTGATCATAGACTCCATCATCTGGGTTGCTGTAATAACGGTGCGATTAGCTGTACGAGCTCTAGTAATGAGATCTTTTTGTACACCCGGCAACTCTGCATCGCCAATTTCTACACCCAGATCACCACGCGCAATCATCACTGAATCTGACGCTTCAATGATATCATCAATGCAGTTCAGTGCTTCGGCACGTTCGATTTTAGCAACGATAGCGCCATGACCACCTGCTTCTCGCAAGAGTGAGCGCGCTTCATGGATATCATCAGCTGTTCTTGGAAATGATACCGCTACATAGTCGGCCTCGATTTGCGCAGCAACTTTAATATCGGCTTTGTCTTTATCAGTCAAAGCTGCGGCAGATAAGCCACCGCCTTGTAGATTTATACCCTTGCTATTGAGCAAACGACCACCGATAACTACTTTGGTATGGATCTCTGTATCAGCAACGGATTCAACCCACAAAGTAATGCGACCATCATCCAATAACAGTGTATCACCGCGCTTTACATCATCAATCAGTGAAGGATAGGTCACACCAACACGTTCATGCGTGCCATCGTTGATACCCAAAGCGCTATCAAGAACAAACGGATCACCTTCAGATAGATCAACGCCGCCATCGGCAAAACGTTGAATGCGAATCTTAGGGCCTTGTAAATCTGCTAATACACCGACTTGGCGACCGTGCGCTGCAGCGCGATTACGTACGTTCTCAGCACGCTTAATGTGATCTTCTGCATCACCATGCGAAAAGTTCAAACGCACAACATCAACACCTGCCTCAAGTATCTGATCCA
Source organism: uncultured Thiotrichales bacterium (assembly GCA_964617475.1). Lineage (GTDB taxonomy): Bacteria > Pseudomonadota > Gammaproteobacteria. The sequence goes on along the minus strand of CAZTYM010000007.1, from coordinate 66,591 downwards.
GAACAACTGGATCATCGGTAGCAGGACCTAAAGTAGCTAGAATTTTTGTGCGTCTAGGCATATAAACTCAACCAGGAGAACTCTCTTTAACCAGCAGCACGCTGTTCTAAAATTTCTACAGCAGGTAATTTTTTACCTTCCAAGAACTCTAGAAATGCGCCACCACCTGTTGAGATATAAGACACTTTGTCGGCAATATTATATTTTGCAACCGCAGCCAGAGTGTCACCACCGCCAGCGATTGAAAACGCGTCACTCTCAGCAATAGCCATTGCCAAAGCTTTGGTGCCTTCACCAAACTGATCAAATTCGAAAACGCCCACAGGACCGTTCCAAACAATCGTACCGGCTTTTTTCAATATTTCTGCAAACGCCGCTGAAGTATCAGGGCCAACATCAAAAATCATATCGTCATCAGCGGTATCAGCAACGGGCTTTAAAGTAGCCTCAGCGCTTTCTGAGAACTCTTTCCCGCAAACTACATCGCTAGGTACGGGAATATCGCCACCGCGTCCTTTCGCATCCGCGGTAAGCTGATTAGCGGTAGGCACTAAATCAGACTCACTCAACGATTTACCCACGTTATGACCAGCTGCTTCAATAAAGGTATTAGCGATACCACCACCAACGATTAACTGATCAACTACTTTTGAAAGAGATTCCAATACGGTTAGCTTAGTTGATACTTTTGAACCACCAACGATAGCCACCATTGGTCTAGCTGGGTTATCCAAAGCTTTACCTAAAGCGTCGAGCTCAGCAGCAAGCAACGGGCCTGCGCAAGCTACTGGTGCATGCTTAGCCACACCATGGGTAGAAGCTTGAGCACGGTGAGCTGTACCAAAGGCATCCATGACGTAGATGTCACACAGACCGGCCATCTTCTTAGATAGATCATCGTCGTTAGCCTTCTCACCTTTGTTAAAACGCACGTTCTCACACAGTACGACTTCACCATCGGCAACATCAACGCCGTCTAACCAGTCTTTGACTAATCGCACCGGGATATCACAATTATCTGAGATATACGCTGCTACTGGCGCAAGCGAAGCAGACTCATCATACTCACCTTCGGTTGGACGGCCCAAGTGTGACATTAGCATCACTTTGGCACCGGCATCACTAGCGGCTTTGATTGTAGGTAATGACGCACGAATACGCGTGTCGTCGGCAACGCTGCCGTCCTTCAACGGCACATTTAAATCTTCACGAATAAGCACTCGCTTACCGGCCAGATCCAAATCAATCATTTTTAAGACTGACATAAAAGAAACTCCAGAAACAACGGTGGCCGCTACTGCGGCCACCCAGGTTTTAGACTAAATATTTAGCTTATTTTGCGTTCATTAAGGCAACAGTGGTGTCTAACATGCGGTTAGAGAAACCCCACTCGTTGTCATACCAAGCCAATACTTTAACCAAACCACTATCAATAACTTTGGTTAAGGTTGCATCATAAGTTGATGAAGCCGGATCGTGGTTGAAATCGACAGATACTAGAGGACCGTCGTTATAATTCAACACGCCTTTTAGTTCGCCATCGGCAGCTTCCTTCATAATCACATCAATCGCTTCTTTGCTGGTTGGCTTCTTAGGCCTGAAAGTTAAATCAACCACAGAAACATTAGTAGTAGGAACACGAATCGCAAAACCATCTAACTTGCCGTCTAACTCTGGTAACACCAAACCAACAGCAGCAGCTGCACCAGTTTTTGTTGGAATTTGAGATGAGGTAGCAGAACGTGCGCGACGTAGGTCTGAATGATAAACATCAGTCAATACCTGGTCGTTAGTGTATGAATGAATCGTAGTCATCAAACCATGCTCAATACCAATACGATCATGAATTGGCTTAACCAATGGTGCCAAGCAGTTAGTGGTACATGAAGCGTTTGAGATAACCGTATCGCTTGCTTTCAATGTGTTGTGGTTAACACCATAAACGATAGTCGCATCAACGTCTTTACCACCAGGAGCAGAAATAATGACTTTTTTCGCACCGGCTGTTAAATGAGCAGAAGCTTTTTCTTTGTTAGCAAAAAAACCTGTACATTCGTGAACAACATCAACACCTAATTCAGCCCATGGCAATTTAGCCGGATCGCGCTCAGCTAATACGCGAATACGATCACCATCAACAACCATGTAATCACCATCAACGGATACTTCAGCGTTGAACTTACCATGCACAGTGTCGTACTTGGTTAAATGGGCATTGGTATTACTGTCACCTAAATCGTTAATAGCTACGATTTCAATTTCTCCAGTACGGTTAGCTTCATAAAGCGCGCGTAATACATTGCGTCCAATACGGCCATAGCCATTGATTGCTACTTTAATGCTCATAATTATTTCCTAACAGGTTTAACAAAAAACTTTGGCTAAACAAACAGATTTAGCCGATCACTTCGTTAACTGCAGCAACTACATTGTCTACAGTAAAACCAAAGTGTTTAAATAAATCGCCAGCTGGTGCAGATTCACCAAAGGTGGTCATACCAATGACCTTACCTTTATTACCGACATAGCCTTGCCAGATGTGCGGTACACCCGCCTCTACAGCAACACGCGCGGTAACACTACTTGGCAATACAGATTCTTTATAGTCACCATCTTGTGCTTCAAAGATTTCAAGACAGGGAATTGAAACCACACGAACATTAGCTGACACTGCTTTAGCGGCTTCAACAGCAAGTTCAACCTCAGAACCAGTGGCAATAATGATAGCGTCAGGATTATCACCAACATCTACGAGCACATAACCGCCTTTTTCAATATTGGCGAGCTGCGCATCACTACGCGGTTGATGTGGAAGACCCTGGCGCGAATAGATTAACGAACTTGGCTGATTCTTGCGATCAATCGCCACCTTCCAACTGACAGCTGATTCCACAGCGTCACACGGACGCCATACATGCATACCTGGAATAATACGTAAAGAACTAACATGCTCAATCGGTTGGTGGGTTGGGCCATCTTCACCCAAGCCAATAGAGTCATGAGTGTAAACAAAGATACTCTGAATCTTCATCAAAGCGGCCATACGCACCGCGTTACGCGCGTAGTCAGAGAATACTAGGAAAGTGCCGCCGTAAGGGATAAAACCACCATGAACGGCGATACCATTCATGATTGCAGACATACCAAACTCACGCACACCATAGTGCAAGTAGTTTGCGGTACCGTCTGGCTGAGCTGTCATGCCTTTCGAGCCAGACCACATCGTTAAATTAGAACCTGCTAAGTCAGCTGACCCACCTAACAATTCAGGTAATAATGGTGCCAGACCTTCGATGGCATTTTGAGATGCCTTACGCGTGGCAATCTTTTCAGCTTTAGCATTGACTGACGCCACAAATTCAGCTGACTTTTCTGCCCAATCCGCTGGCAGTTCACCTGACATGCGACGCTTGTACTCCGCAGCCAGTTCTGGATACGCTTTCTCATAATTATCAAACTGCGTATTCCAGTCCTCTTCCAAACCGGCACCAGTTTCTTTGGCATCCCAGCCTGCATAAATATCCTCTGGAATTTCAAATGGCGCATGTGACCAACCAATAGCTTCGCGGGTCAATGCGATTTCATCGTCACCTAGTGCAGCGCCGTGGCATTCTTCTTTACCAGCTTTGTTGGGCGAACCCTTACCAATAATCGTCTTACAACAAATGATTGTGGGCTTATTAGGCTCAGCACGGGCATTACGAATAGCCATATTGATGGCCTCTGGATCATGACCGTCAACCGCTGGAATCACATGCCAACCGTATGACTCGAAACGCTTGATACTATCGTCGGTAAACCAACCTTCCACTTCACCATCAATAGAAATGCCATTGTCATCATAGAAAGCAATTAACTTGCCTAAGCCCAGGGTTCCCGCTAGTGAGCATGCTTCGTGGGAAATACCTTCCATCAAGCAGCCATCACCTAAAAACACATAGGTGTAGTGATCTACAATTTTATAAGAATCGGTATTAAAGCGCGCAGCTAATAGCTTTTCGGCAATCGCCATACCAACACCGTTAGTAATACCTTGTCCTAGCGGACCGGTGGTGGTTTCAACTCCGTCGGTATAGCCGTACTCAGGGTGTCCTGGTGTTTTCGAATGCATTTGACGGAACTGCTTTAGCTCATCAATGGGCAGATCATAGCCAGCCAAATGCAACAATGAATAGTGCAGCATAGAGCCATGACCGTTAGATAAAATGAATCGATCACGGTTATCCCAGTTTGGGTTTGCTGGGTTATGGCGCAAATAATCATTCCAAAGTACTTCAGCGATATCAGCCATACCCATGGGCATGCCAGGGTGTCCAGAGTTTGCTTTTTGTACAGCGTCCATACTCAACGCACGAATTGCATTGGCCAAATCAGTCCGAGAGGGCATCGATCTCTCCTACAGTAAAATTAATCGTAATCATAAGCCTTTGAAATAACTAATAAAAATCTCTCAAAAGCCGTATGGAATCTTTTTCAACATCACGCTGACCACTACTATTTTGTCGTAGCACTATAAGTCAGTCGTAGCAGCGCATTATAATTTCTGACTTCCTGCGATCAGAATACCGATTGGTGTCGGCGGAGCGCAGGGCGGCCTATTATACTGGAACTCATAAAAAGCTCCAGCGATCGGACCAATATGCGGAATAAAATAGCTAAATGACTGGAAACAAAGCGGATCTACCACTAGAATTCCAAGTTTTTGCCGAAAAATCTGTTAATCGAGTCAAGTGAAGTCCATTTTTGAACGATACCAGTTTTTCAAACCTCTTTTACTTAACTGATACAGCTTTAATAGCCCGTTATTTTTAGGAGCTCGAACTGCATGCCAGATAGTTATCTCTTTACTTCGGAATCCGTATCTGAAGGTCATCCGGATAAAATTGCCGACCAAATCTCCGATGCAGTACTCGATGCTTTATTGACACAGGATCCCGCGGCTCGTGTCGCCTGCGAAACACTCGTTAAAACTGGCATGGTATTGATCGCCGGGGAAATCACCACTACGGCTTGGGTGGATTTAGAACAGATTGTTCGCTCAACAGTTAAAGATATCGGTTACAACAGCTCCGACATGGGCTTCGACTGGGCTTCTTGCGCAGTATTAAACGGTATTGGCAAGCAATCTCCCGATATTGCCATGGGTGTAGATGAAAGCGATGACCGCGAGCAAGGCGCTGGCGACCAAGGATTGATGTTTGGTTATGCTAGCAACGAAACAGACGTGCTGATGCCTGCGCCGATTACTTATTCACACCGTCTGGTTAAACGCCAGGCTGAAGTCCGAAAAGACGGTACGTTATCTTGGCTGCGCCCTGATGCAAAGAGTCAAATTACCTTTAGGTATGAAAACAATCGACCAGTCGGCATTGACGCTATTGTTCTATCTACCCAGCATGATCCAGAAGTGAGTAATGAAACACTTCGCGAAGCAGTGATGGACGAAATCATCAAACCCGTGCTGCCAGCCGAGTGGCTTAGCCAAGATACAAAGATTCATATCAACCCTACTGGCCGCTTTGTTATAGGCGGACCAGTTGGCGATTGTGGTCTAACTGGCCGTAAGATCATTGTAGACACTTATGGCGGCATGGCGCGCCATGGCGGTGGTGCATTTTCGGGCAAAGACCCAAGCAAAGTCGATCGCTCCGCCGCTTACGCGGGTCGTTACGTCGCCAAAAATGTAGTGGCCGCTGGATTAGCTGACCGCTGCGAGATTCAAGTGTCTTACGCTATCGGTGTTGCTGAACCGACTTCAATCAGCATTGATACCTTTGGCACCGGCAAAATTAGCGACCAACAAATTGTCGAGCTAGTCAAACAACATTTTGATTTACGCCCACGCGGTCTAATCAAAATGCTGGATCTACTTAAACCCATTTATGCTCCAACGGCGAGTTATGGCCATTTTGGCCGTGAAGAAACCAGTTTTTCTTGGGAAAAAACTGATAAGGCCGATGAACTTAGAAGCGCCTCTGGCATCAATAGCTAAGCAGTAAACAAGGGATATTTAAAGAATCCAAATTCCGACGGAGAATACTCATGAGCGTAGCAGCACCAGTAAAAAATATCGAAACCGACTTTAAAGTCGCAGACATGTCACTCGCCGAATGGGGCCGCAAAGAAATCAAAATTGCCGAAACCGAAATGCCTGGATTGATGGCATTACGCGAAAAATACGGCGCTTCCAAACCTTTAACAGGTGCACGTATCACGGGCTCTCTACACATGACTATTCAAACAGCCGTGCTGATTGAAACTTTAGTCGAGCTTGGTGCCCAGGTTCGCTGGTGTTCATGCAATATTTTTTCAACCCAAGACCATGCCGCCGCCGCTATAGCAGCTGAAGGGATACCCGTCTACGCGTGGAAAGGCGAAACGCTTGAAGAATATTGGTGGTGTACGGAACAAGTACTGAACTGGCCGAACGGTGAACAACCCAATATGATTCTGGACGATGGCGGCGATGCCACTCTGCTCGTTCATAAGGGAGTTGAATATGCTAAAGCAGGCGCTGTCCCCGAACCTAAAGCCGACGACCCTGAAGAATGGAAAGTCATTCTTAGCGTGCTAAAACGCAGTCTGGCCGAAGATTCTGAGCGCTACAAAAAAATGGCTGACTCGATTAAAGGTGTAACCGAAGAAACCACCACCGGTGTGCATCGCTTGTATGACATGTTCAAGCAAGGGCAGTTACTTTTTCCCGGCATGAACGTTAACGACTCAGTCACCAAATCTAAGTTTGATAACTTATACGGTTGCCGCGAATCTTTAGTTGACGGCATCAAGCGCGCAACCGATGTCATGATCGCAGGCAAAATCGGTTTGGTTTGCGGCTACGGTGATGTCGGTAAAGGTTCAGCCCAATCTTTACGCGGTCTGGGTGCCACGGTTTGGGTCACAGAAATCGATCCAATATGCGCCTTACAAGCGGCAATGGAAGGGTTCCGCGTGGTAACAATGGAAGAAGCCGCCCCTCTTGCAGATATTTTTGTCACTACTACGGGCAATAAAGACATTATTACTCATGATCATATGGCAGCGATGAAAGATCAAGCCATTGTCTGCAACATCGGCCACTTCGATAATGAAATCGATATCGCTGGCGTACAAAAATACGAATGGGAAAACATCAAACCGCAAGTTGATCACATTATCTTTCCAGATGGGAAGCGTATTATCATGCTAGCCGAGGGCCGCTTAGTTAACTTAGGCTGTGCAACTGGCCATCCAAGTTTTGTCATGTCTAACTCTTTCACTAACCAGGTGTTAGCACAGATTGAACTGTTTACTAAAACGGACGAGTATCCTATTGGTGTCTATATTCTGCCTAAGAAATTAGATGAAGAAGTCGCCCGTTTACATTTAGATAAGATCGGTGCTAAGTTGACCACACTTTCACAAGAACAAGCTGATTACATTGGCGTTCCTGTGGAAGGACCCTACAAGCCCGAACACTATCGTTACTAAGCACTAACAGGAATATTGCGTGGAAGACGAACAACGCCTTTTTAGCTTCGAATTTTTTCCACCCAAGAACGAGCAAGCCGCCGAGCGGCTTGCTCAAACCAGCTCGACGCTTGCTGAACTAGAACCTGAATTTTTCTCAGTCACCTTTGGCGCCGGCGGTAGCACGCGAGATCGCACACGTGATTGCGTTGTCAACATTCACCAAGCAACAGGCATCGACGTCGCCCCTCATCTTTCTTGTATTGGTTCTTCAGAAGACAGCATTCTCGAACTCTTAGAAAGCTACAAAAATGAAGGCGTAAAACGCATCGTTGCCTTACGAGGCGATATGCCCTCAGGCATGCGTGATCCTGGCGAACTCAATTACGCCAATGAACTCGTTACATTTATTCGCAAACATACTGGCGATTATTTTCATATCGAAGTCGCTGCTTATCCGGAATTCCATCCGCAAGCCACGTCAGCACAATCCGACTTACTCAACTTTAGAAGGAAAGTCGAAGCTGGCGCCGATAGCGCACTGACCCAATATTTTTTTAATGCTGATGCCTATTTTCGCTTTCTTGATGACTGTAGCGCGATGAATATCGATATACCCATTGTACCTGGCATCATGCCCATCACTAACTATATTCAGTTAGCGCGCTTCTCTGACGCCTGTGGCGCTGAGATTCCACGTTGGATCCGACGGCGACTTGAAGCATTTGGAGATGACAAGGAATCTATTCGTGATTTCGGTACAGACATTATGTCTGAGCTCTGCGCCACCTTACTTGAGGGCGACGCCCCAGGCCTACATTTCTATACTATGAACCAAAGCAAAGCTTCTCTAGCAATTTGGCGAAACTTACAGGGATAATCGTCATTCATATTCAATATCAAGCCAAGCATTAAGCTTAGCTGTTCGATATGGCAAAACACCGTCTATGCATTACACCAGACCTCGCAATAATACGCGAGAAATCAACTATTAGTCTTGATGACGCAACGCGACATTATACGCTGAACGTATTGCGTCTTCGGGACGGCACCTGTATCGAAATATTCGACGGACAGGGTAATGCTTATCAAGCCAAACTCCGTGTAGAATCCAAACGTTCTGCAAAATTACTAGTCGAAAGCAAACAGCCAAACGAACCAGAACCAACACTATCTATTGAGTTAATCCAGACATTGGCGCGCGGCGAAAAAATGGATTGGATCATTCAAAAAGTGGTTGAGTTAGGTGTCACTTCAATTCGCCCAATCATTAGCGAGCACTGCAATGTAAAACTGAACGAAAACCGCGCTATTTCACGCTTTGACCATTGGACAGGCATTATCAAAAACGCATGCGAACAATGTGGCCGCAACACCTTACCTACGCTACATCAAATAACTAACTTGCAAGAACTTATAGCTAATAATGATATCAGCGGCGCTCAGCGTTGGCTTTTTCATCCAAGAGCTTCGAGCTCTTTACGTGATCAAGAAATTCAAGAGGAAAAATCCATCTCAATAGTAATTGGCCCAGAAGGAGGTTTTAGTGATAAGGAAATCGCAGATCTTTGTGCCAATCACTTTTCCTCTATTAAATTCGGACAAAGAATTCTGCGTACAGAGACCGCGGCAATAGCCTCCATTAGTGCTATTCAAAGTCGATGGGGAGATATCTAATCTGAGATATCTGAATAGAGCAAATTAAATCGATCAGCCAAAGTAGCCGCAGTAGCTGTTACGACACGATCACCATACTGCTCTGAAGTGATCTGACTAAAATATTGAGGCAGACTATTATGCAGCCATACCCTGCCACCCTCGTTTAGCATTTGCTCGCAACCTTTCACGCCTATTTCACTGATCGAGCTCAACATCATAACACCAGCACTGCTTCCACGGGCATTTGCTAATGCAGCAATATTCACATCTAATTCATCGCCATCTTCATTAGCAGTTTCAGATGCGGAAACATTACCATCTTCACTAACAATAAATTGATAACCATCAGGAACAAGAATGATTTTGCCTTTAGACACCGACATACCATTGGCAAGCACAGACACATCGTAACGACTATAACGCGCAAGATAGCTAACCAAAGAATCAATATGTTCCATCGCGATACGTTGGGATACAAAGAAACACACAGGCAAATCTGGCCGAACAGCTAAAAATAAATCTCTTAACTCTTTTGGCCCACCAAGAGAAGCAGCAATCATCCATATACTCACATCGGATTCTTGATCACCTTGTTCAATATCATTTTTTCCATCAATTCCTGAAAACTCTGCAGCCCCATCAATTGCTTGCGTTGCAAGGATGGAATCATCTGGAATAGTTTGGTCTATCTTCGAAATTGCGTCATTTTCAACCACCTTAGCAAACCGACTAGTTTCTGGAAGCTCTTCAAGTTTACTAATCAAATTTGCGAGCCAAGCTTGATCACTACTCGCGTCATTAAAAATTACCGGCCTGGACTCATGACCAATCAAATCGTTAAGCCACTGAAGCTGTGCTTGATTCGCCCCATCCAGGTCGACTATCAACACATCCGCCGCTAGCAAGCTACCAATATCTGAATCGCTATCAGCCAAAATTACTTTCGCTACAACTTGCCAGCCTGCTTCTGCTAATGGCGTCGACAAGCGTGACTCAGCAAAGGAGCTGCAAACTAACAAACCGAGCTTTGCACTGTTAGTCGATGGCATCGTCAGTAGAGTTCCCATTTTCCCGTCGCGGCGTTAGAGCTGCTAGAGTGTCGAATAACTCTTGGTCAGTATAAGGCTTACTTAACCAACTTGATATATTGTGCTGCTGCACAATTTTTTCATCACGTGGGCTAGCGCTGATAAGTATTGCTGGTAAGTCACTATATGCGGTCAATCTGCGAAGCTCGTCTATCAACTGACAACCATCCATCTTTGGTAATTGAAGGTCAGTTAGCAATATATCGATATTTGATTCACCTGCCATCGTCAAAGCTTCTTCAGCAGATTTGGCTAGTAGTACGCTGTACCCATTTGAACGCAATAAGTTTTCACAGTATCGTCGGATGGTTAACGAGTCATCCACAACTAAAACCGCCTGTGCCAAATGATCTTTTGCTCTATTATTAGACTGGTGGTTAACCTCCGCCAGCTCGCTATCATTATTTAAAAAGTAAGCCAAATTTAAAATAGGCAGTAGACCACCTTCTTCCAAAAGGCCGATTCCAAGCAAATATTCGGCCTGTTGTAGTTGTCCCACTGGCGCATCACTAGTAACCTTCTCTACACCTTCTACTTGAGAAACAATCAATGCATAGTTAACATCTTGATACTCAAATAAAACTGCTCGCCATGATTGGCCTGATAGCAATGGTTGAGGCAAGCCCAACTGATCTGATAAATCGATACATCTATAGGTTTTACCGTGAACCTCTAGCTCAGAATCGATACTGTCAATTTCTACAACCACCTTATCAGATAACCCTGGCAGGCCAAATCGGTGATCGCCGACTTTAAAAATCAAATGCGGTACAACACCATAATGGACTGGTAAACTGAGCCAGAACCGTGCCCCATGACCAATTTCGCTGTCTACACCTACTTTCCCGCCTAGTCGGTCAATATTTGCTTTAACTGCGTCAAGACCCACTCCTCTACCCGAGACTTGAGTGACAAGGGTTTTTGTTGAAAACGCAGCATCAAATAAAAAATAATATGCGCGACTTTCGTCAAAAACTTCATTGTCGTTAACAAGGTTTTTCGCAAAAGCTTTTCTCCATATCGCTCGTAAATCGATACCAGCACCATCATCAGTTACGGAAATGTTGATACCGTCGATATCAACCTTGACATCAATGGATAAGGTGGCAGTTTCAGGCTTACCTGAATGAATACGAACAGTATCCATCTCAACACCATGATCAATAGCATTGCGGACTAAATGTCCGATGGCTGCAGATAAGGTTGATAATACTTTGCGATCTATACGCAAACCTAAGCCATGCGTGCGCAAGGACACTTTCTTGCCGAGTTGACTCGCAGTCTGTTCTACAAGGGAATGGTAAGCTACAACGTCAGACTCTATTGCCACCATTTTTTCTGTCAGTAGTGTTTGCCTAAGCGTCGATTCTGATATATGCAAGTGATCCAAGCGCTTTTCGACCTGATCAATACATCGTAAAGCCTGATTTGCGGCCAATCGTAGATCATTGATCGCCTCACCTATTCGCACTTGGCTATCCTTTGGAATATTTTTATCGTGGAACTTATCTGATAAGCGGTGAATAATAGGGTCAAACTCGGCTACGGCAGACATCGCCTGTAGAATTTCTGCAGACAAATATGATTGTCCTAATAAGTTTTCAGCATTAAGTTGCAACATCCGGGCTATGGGTATTTCTCGACGCTCTGACGCCACGCTAGCAACAGCATGCTTTTCTTCCACACTATGTTCGTGTTCTTTTGCAACCAAGGCTTCGCTCTCGCCTTCAGATTCTAAAAAAATGTCATGTTCTTCGTTGACACTAGTTTGACTAGAAACCAAAGCCTGCATAGCGACCATAGATTGTCGCGTTGACTCCGCTATTTCCGGAGTCATATGAAGTATGCCTGATACTACTGAAGACAAGGTCGATTCTAAGCCATGCGACATATCACCTAGTTTTGCGTGACCAGCAATGCGCGCTGCCCCTTTCAAAGTGTGCAATAACCGCAATATTGCGTTGACAGGTTCCTCACTAGCGATATTACCTTGCATTAGGTTTAGTTGCTGCTGCATCTGATGCAATAAATCCGCAGCTTCGATAGAAAAGCTCTCAGATAAATCATGCACCTGCTTCAAAGGCATACTTTCTTCTTCAGGTGCTGAGATATCATCGTCTGAAACCGAAAGCAACTCTGAAGTTTCGATAAGCGAATCGAACTCAACTAACAAACTTTCTGTATCTTCAAAAAAATCACTAACAGCCTCTATATCATTATCAACTACTGCTTCTGGCTCAATTGTGTTTTCGTTTCTTGCTTTCGTTTGTTCTTGAACGATATCTTGGCCACCATCACTAGTTTCATCAAATGGCCTTTCTGCTGTTGTTAATAACTCACTTATAGATATCGGAGGAGCACCATCTGCAGAAGTTATTACATCAATAGAACAAGACAGCGCAGCGATACTTTCAGCTAATTGTTGAACGGCACCATCCTTATCCTCAGGTGACTGATGAATTGCCAGCAATACCTTTTGCAAGTTTTCGCAAACATTTGCTTGCCTTGACATATCCAATAAATCAAAACAGTGTCTAATCCTATAAAGTCGTTCATATGCCGCAGTAAATAACTTGTCTTTGTCTGGACTTAACACCCAAGCTTCGATATCTCTCTCCAAACTCGATAGCTCACGCCGACATTCTCTAAGCGCTTGCAAGCCAGATTCTGATTTAACGTTATCGCCACCACCAGTGAGAAACGCAGGTTGCAATCCTTCCCCCCCGGGCTTGTCTCGCTTGCGACTACGCCTGTCGCGTAAACCGTATCGACCAAGAATAGCTTTTACCCGATCACTACGTTGATAAGCGTTTGCGGCAATATGGTACAAAGCTTCTTTTGTTATCGTCGTTGGCAGATACCCTTGCTCAGTTTCAATATCTGCCAGTTGCCTGACGTAGCGTTCGACGTATGCTAGCAACAAACGAATAGATTGACTGACATGCGCGCAGCCTCGCTGAGAGTCAATTAGTGCAGCAATAACCTCGAAAAACTGTATATGAGGCCGTTCAGAAGCCGACAAACGCAAACTGTCGGCAATATCAACCAAGGCATCAATTGCAGCAGCGCTTTGACAGTTCTGAAACCATGACAACAGCGCCGTTTGAAGCTTTGGCCCTTGTTTTTTCGCTACCTCTGCAAAATCTCGGTGATTCGCCTCTAAATTCTGGTTTACCGGCACTACGTCTAGATCAATGTTATACACTTCGCTCGCTGGCAAAGGTTTTTTTTCTTGCAACGCTCTGAGTTTGTTTATCACCGAGAGCAGTCGGTAATTTGCGTCAGCAGTAAACAAACCTTCTTTAATCGACTCGAGCAATATTTTTAATGCGCTAGCCGACATCATCAGAGCGGTCGATTTATTTGTGCTCTCTTCATTTTGAGCTAGTCGAATAGCTGAACTGATTTCATTAGATAATAAGGCAGAAGTCGTATTACCAATTAGATTTAACGCACCTTCTACGCAAGATAATTCACGTACACAATGATCTAACTCTTCCTCTGAAACCCATTCTTTTTTCTCTTCTATTAATGCGTGGCACGCCAATAAAACTGATCCCATTTGTTTAAAAACGGTATGCGTTTCCAAAATGTCTTTCTTCATCTTTGTCATGAAGAAGGCCCTTCTTTGTTGGAGCTTTGATTCTCATTTGAAAGCACTTTTTTCAAATGCTTTGACGCCAACTTGTTTAATTCCTTTGTGCCAATATCACTGGTCGTTGCCACCACAGCCATACGTTGATTGCCATCTTGCAACTCATCAAGAATCAGCGCTACTCTCTCGGCCTGTTCAGCTTGCTTACCATCACTGTTATTAACTGCTGCCAGTAACTCTTGACTGCCATTCTCAGCTTCAAGTAGCGCATCTGATACGGCATGATCCAATGCATCAAACTTAGCTTTAACATCATGTTTTTCAGTATCTGCTGTATGTAACGCCGCTACCGCGGTATCCATATTCGCGAGCAATGCTTCAATATCATCTACCATCCCTAAGTAACGACCAGTTAACGTTTGCAGCTGTTCAATACTACGACGCATAGAGCGATCACCAGACATAGCCGTAGCAAGCAAAGAACTCGCATCTATGACATCTTGATGAATACGCTTGGACAAATCAGAAAGTGACCCCAATCGATCCGTTATATGGGATTGTAGTTGCCGCACTTCATGGGCACTAACACGATCTCCTTCCGGCTCATCGCGACCAATGATATGGTTTTTCAATGCACCTACTTGCGTGCTTAGCTGTTGCAGTTGCCCATTTATTTTTGACATGTGATTGGAAAGCAACGCGGAGCCCGATGTTTTGCTTGCAACGATGTTATTTAATTCGACGCTCAGGCGTGCAATATCATTTGTTTGACGATCAATAGAACTGGCAATTTCGCTGTCCGCTTCGGCAACACGCTTGATAATGGGCAAATAATTTTCTTGAATTTGTTTGTCAACTGCTGAGACATGTTCAATCATGCGGTTAGCTTGCACCACAAGATGTTGATCACTATATGTCTTGCTACGAACATTAACCCCGTGATCCCCTTCGGAAAAACTGGCCATTTGTCTTGCTACATCGTCAACCATCGATTGCAAATGCTCTTTGTCCTTTTCGGCAGCCGCAGCAATTGAGCGAGCTCGAAGCATGTGCTCAAACCCAACATAGATTAACCAGAGAACTAAAGATATTGCAGCAAATGCAATCCAGACGGTATAGATATTTTTTTTCCCAGAACGCATAGTGCTATTTTTTGCCAACACCTGAATAGGATTAAGCAATGCGCCACCGTCTTCTACCAGCACCTGAGAATATTTATTCACTTCCCTCATAACAGCTGCTGATTCGATAACTGTTCGTACTGAGCCAGCTAACTCTTTCAGCTGTTCTATCATACTTTCAATTTGAATACGTAAGGAAACCTCTCCAATTAATACATCTGACTGTTGACTGGCTTCACCATCCCCTATAGTCAAAAAACCTAGACTTTTTTCTAGCAAGAATAAATCTGACTCGATTGAGCCCGATATTGCGCTACGCGCGTTAACATCGACGCCACCCAATATTCCACCTGTGACGGTATTTATATTCGCAGCGACTCTATGCAGAATAAGTTGCTGATCACGCAATAGCTTTAAATCTGATGCATCATTGACCGTTGCTTGCAGATCACCAATTACCGACTCATATTGTGACAACACATCGGGTAAACGTTGATCCGTTTCTTCTACAGCTTTTCTTAGCTCGGCCAGATCATTGGTATGACCTAATAATCTCTGTGCAGCATCGCGAACAGGAACCCATACAGCATTAAGCCTATCTATGGACTGCGCCCTTGCTGGTTCTTTCGCCAATATAGAAGCACGAATGGTATCCAAACCGCGTTGATAACGCCTGACCCCTGCACTTAATTTATCTAGCGAATCTAAATCCAGTTGACTCGATGTAACGGCATATCTCACTATTCGCACCGATGCTTCGAGCAGTTCATGTAGCTGCGCAACGTAAGCTGACTCCGCCTGTTTTTCCTGATGTAACAACCAAAAACCAGCAATAAGTTGCATAATCAAAAATAAAAACAACAGTAAATGCCAGCTTTTTCGACCGGCAAATAGTGTCAGCAAGTATCTGGCGAAACTAGACATGAACTTAGTGAAATATGATTATTTGCATAAATAATGTTAGGAACTATGCGACGTTAGTGTCACCGCATTCTGGAACTTAGGATCTAGATACAAACGCCTAATATCGAACTCGTCATAACACTGATCACCATTACAACGCTGACGAGAAGTAAAAGTTTCTATTTCAATTGGGTAAATTGCGCGAGAACGTTCACAAGACTGACATTCAATCACCCCAACAATTGAATCCACAACTAGACCAAAGACATTATCGCCATGCGCAGTCAAAATCAATTTGGCACCTTCCTTGGTGATTGCCGGCTCCAGGTTTAGATATGCGCTCAGATCAGTAACGCAGGCTATATAGCCACTGATACTAGTAACACCAACAAACCAGTGATGGCTCAAGGGCAATGAAATAATATTAGGTAATGGCGTTATTGCCATCACTTCTTGCTTTTCAAAAACAAAATGGTATTCAGCACAACGGAAAGCAACATATAGCTCGCTGTCAAAGCTTCCGTAGCGATCACTTCTGCGGCGATCCTGATGTTGACGTCTCTCCTCCACTACATCACCCCATCTACGCCTGACTGGCTTTTTTTAGTAAGACATCGAACCACTTCAATCAATTCGTCTCGGCTAAACGGCTTAACGAGATAATTGTCAGCACGCACCACCTTGCCACGCGCTCGATCAAATACGCTATTTTGGGCGGACAATAACACCACAGGAATATGACCACAGCGATCACTTTGTTTTATGAGCGCGCAAGCCTGATAGCCGTCCAATCTGGGCATATTGATATCGAGCAGCACCAGGTGCGGCATCTCATCAACTACCATTGCAAGAACATCGAAACCATCCTCTGCAGATACAACGCGACAGCCAGCCGCGCCCAATACCGCCTCAACGGTATGGCGTATGGTTTGGCTATCATCTGCCAATACTATCGTGATGCCTTCTAGTAGCTGATTGCCATCAGCCATATGCGTTCTACCCCATATCAATTCCTTAAATAAATATGTCGGCAGCTATGCCAAAGGCATTACCCGTGCCAGAGTAAAATTTTTCGAATTTTCATACTCTTAGAGCATAATTCAGGCAAAAAAGTTGATTTCGCCTACCTCAATATATCGGCTACACTATGGCTCAACTATCAAACCAGTTAAAAATGAGTAATTATCATGACTCTTCGTTTAGGGGTAATCATGGACCCCATCAGTAGCATCAATACTGCTAAAGACACCACATTAGCTATGTTGCTCGAAGCTCAGGCCCGAGGTTACGAGCTTCGATATATGGAACAGTCGGATATCTCAATTCAAGCTGGAACAAGCCATTGTACGAGCCGTGCGCTTACAGTCAGAGATGATAAAACGAATTGGTTCGATCTTAGCGATGAGCAAGAACATGAACTCCACAGGCTCGACGTCATCCTGATGCGCAAGGATCCTCCCTTCGATATGGAATATATTTACACCACTTACGCTTTAGAACTAGCTGAACAACAAGGCTGCCTGGTTGTTAATAAACCACAAAGTTTACGAGATGTCAGCGAGAAAGCCTTTATATCCTGGTTTCCTCAATGCTGTGCTAATACCTTGATTAGCCGTGACCCTAAACAAATTCGTGCGTTTATAGAGGAACAACAAGAAGCTGTCGTTAAACCACTAGACGGCATGGGTGGCGAATCAGTGTTTCGAACCAGCGCCACCGACCCAAATAAAAATGTCATTATTGAAACGGTCAGCCGTAATGCGCGTCGCACGGTGATGGCACAAAAATTTATTCCCGAAATTTCATCAGGTGATAAGCGAATATTACTTATTAATGGTGTCCCTGTGCCTTATGCCTTAGCGCGCATTCCGGCCGACGGAGAAAGCAGAGGCAATCTTGCTGCTGGCGGCAGCGGTAAAGGGGTCGAGCTTAGCGATAGAGACAAATGGATATGCGCGCAGGTAGGACCAGAATTGATTAAACGTGGCTTATTATTTGTCGGTATTGATGTTATCGGTGACTATCTAACAGAAGTTAACGTAACCAGTCCGACCTGTGTAAGACAACTCGATGCTATTTACAATATCAACATTAGCGCAATGCTATTTGACGCAATTGAACAAAAGCTGGCTTAAAACATCACTACATATCGCTGTTTACGTTTTCTGCCTCAGCCTCCTAAGTGCATGCAGCAAAGATCAACAGGAAAACATCTATCGCAGCCAAATCTTTGCCTTTGGCACTTTGGTGGAATTGAGTTTATTTGATGTTGAAACAAAACAAGGAGACGCCTTAAGCGCTGATATTCGCGCCAGAATGAAAGCATTTCATCAACATTGGCACGCTTGGCAACCCAGCAAACTGGGCGAAATTAACCAGGCACTCAGTGCCACTGGTCGTAGCCCTATAGAAAGTGGCGACGCTGCACTTATAGCGCTTGCACTATCTCTATCAAAACAAAGCCAAGGGCTGTTTCACCCTGCACTCGGCAAACTCAGTGAGCTATGGGGCTTTCATAGCGAAGACACGCCCATTGCACCTCCCTCTCTTACGGAAATTCAGAACGTAATGAGCCTAATACCCAGTGCTGAGAAATTTAGCTTTGATGGCGATCACATCTTGGTTAACAGCGGCAAACCTGTCAGTTTTGACCTAGGTGGTTTCGCTAAAGGCGTGATTGTTGACCAGAGCATAGAACTACTGAAAGAACGTAATATCAATAATGCCATTATCAATACAGGTGGTGATCTTCGTGCTATAGGTAGCGCTGGCGCACGACCATGGAAAATAGGCATACGGCACCCACGAAACCAAAGTGTTTTTGCGTCACTGACAATTGAGGGTGATGAAGCGGTTTTTACATCGGGCGATTATGAACGTTATTTTGAACATGAAGGTAAGCGATATCACCACATTCTCGACCCACGCACGGGATACCCAGCGAGCGATATTGCATCTGTGACCATTGTTCACAATAATGGCGCAGTAGCAGATGCAGCCGCGACAGCCTTATTTATAGCAGGCATCGATCAGTGGCAAGACATTGCAAAGAATATGAATATCAGGCACGTTATGATCATTGATAAAAACAGCAACGTATTTATAACACCCACGCTTGCCAAACGCATCACCTATGAAACTAGCCAAAAACCGAACGTCACCATTGTCCCAGAACT
Organism: uncultured Thiotrichales bacterium; assembly: GCA_964617475.1. Classification (GTDB taxonomy): domain Bacteria; phylum Pseudomonadota; class Gammaproteobacteria. Next base: position 47,600 of record CAZTYM010000007.1, on the reverse strand, counting down.
ATGAGACGAACCGATATCATCGTTATTGTGCTAGCGTTGGCAACACTGCCTTTTCTTTATAGCGCTTTTTGGGGGCCAAACCATCGAGGTACCGATGCTAGCGTGCAGGTAGCGAATGAAAAACCTCAACAGTTTTCGTTGTTGCGCGACCATACTCTCAGTGTCGAAGGATCATTAGGCGAAAGTCTAATTCGAATTAAGAACGGCAAAGTCGCATTTATTCAATCACCATGCAAAAACAAACAGTGCATACACAAAGGTTGGTTAAGTAAAAATGGTGAAGCCAGTGCTTGTCTACCCAATCGCATAAGCTTAAGCGTTATCGGCCAAAGTCTCAGCCGCTATGACAGCATTAATTTCTAAACGTTAACGCACTTATGCATGCAACCGTTTCCAGCCAGCGTCACGACCATGTCATCGCCTGGTTTACCGCCCTGGCTATTGCCATTCATGTACTTGAGAGTGCGATTCCCAGCCCAATACCTGGAATAAAAATTGGACTAGCCAATGTCGTCACTATAGTCGTGTTTTTGCAATTTGGTTGGCGTACGGCGGTCTGGGTATCGTCACTACGTGTCCTTATCGCTAGCCTCATTGTTGGCAGCTTTCTGTCACCCACTTTTATGCTTAGCGCCAGTGGTGCATGTGCCAGCTTGATCGCAATAGGTGCTGCTAAACTTATTTTAAATCAACAGCTTAGCGCTATGGGGTATAGCGTGATAGCAGCCATCGCGCATATTCTGGCGCAATTTTGGGTCGCCTATGCCTTATTTATTCCTCATGACGCGCTATTTCACCTACTGCCAGTGCTAGTAACGGTCGCTATTATTACAGGCATATTCAATGGTAGTCTTGCTTTAGCGATCAACAAGCAGCTCAATTTGCAAAATGAATAGCGCAATTTCGGCGAACCCAAGAAGTGATCATTTAACTCTAGCATTGTTTTTCGCACTGCTGCTGCATGCATTTGTCGTCCTAGGAATTAGCTTTTCTCCGCAAGACTATTCCCAAGCTCCGCGCCACACGATGGACATCACCCTGGTTCACCAGCGTAGCGAACAAGATCAAACTGACGCAAAAGTACTCGCTCAGGCCAATCAAGACGGCGGTAACGATGCGGTTCTCGACCAAAGCGCCGCCAGCCCAGCGTCACAAGCTGTCGATATACCAATCCCATCGCCAAACCAACAAATTCGCCAAGCCAGCGCTCCACCTGTCAGCCAGCAAAAAATCGACACTATCACGGTAAAAAAAGAAAAGGCCGTTGTAGCAGAAACTTCTCCACAAAAAGATATCAAACCGAAAGAAAATCTACCCAACGCCGACGAGTTAGTATCACGTAGTTTGGCTTTGGCCAGCGTAAGCAGCGAAATAGACCAATTTAAAACCGCGCAAAGCAGCGACCAACGCCGCCGGCTGATTACAACCAAGACAAAAGAGTTTAGAGATGCCGCCTATTTTGAATCTTGGCAGAAAAAGATCGAAAAAATTGGCAACCTCAATTACCCAGAAGAAGCACGTCGTCGCAAACTAAGCGGCAAGCTAAAGCTCGATGTTGGCTTGTATCCCGACGGTTCTGTAGAAAGCATTACAATAGTTAGATCATCAGGAAAAAAATTGCTTGATGATGCAGCCATTCGCATCGTTAAACTTGCAGCTCCCTTCGCTCCCTTTCCTACGGAAATGCGGGCTGACACTGATGTCTTAGTTATCAGCCGAGTATGGGAGTTTGCGGGCACTGGTAGCTTTTCATCCAAATAATCTATGATACAGATCGTGACTAGCCTACTTGGATAACAATACATGGTTGAACCTCTCCGACTGAATAACCAATTTCTCATTGCTATGCCGTCGCTAGAAGATCCCAACTTCTCACGCAGCGTGACTTACATCTGCCAACATAATGAAGAAGGCGCAATGGGTATCGTCATCAACCAACCTTTGGCAATCACCCTAGGTGAAGTACTAACGGATATGGAATTATCGGCATCACAAGACAGCATTAATGATTCCGCTGTATTTTTAGGTGGACCAGTACAATGTGACCGTGGTTTTGTTTTGCACCAACCTATTGGCGAATGGGAAGCCACCATTAATATCAGCGAAGAAATCGGTCTGACCGCCTCGCGCAGTATTCTGGCCTCTATTGCTGAAGGTACAGGACCATCTCATAGTATGGTTGCGCTAGGCTATGCTGGCTGGGGCCCAGGTCAGCTGGAAGAAGAAATGCTAGCGAACAGCTGGCTTAGTGGTCCGGCTGATAGCGAAATTCTTTTTAACACCCCTGTTGAACAACGCTGGCAAGCCGCTGCCACCAAGGCGGGAGTTGATATCACACGCCTGTCAGCTGTGCCAGGACACGCATGAAAGCAGGCGAAAGAACTTTACTTGGTTTTGATTTTGGTACTAGCTTTATCGGTGTAGCGGTGGGACAAGAATTAACCGGAAACACACAGCCCTTGGTCACCTTGCAAGCCAATGACGGCGAACCAAAATGGCATGAAATCGACAAACTCATTGATACTTGGCGCGCCGACGCCTTGGTCGTCGGTATCCCTCTTGAACTAGATGGCAGTCGCCAGGAAATGACAGAGCGTGCCGAGCAGTTCGCACAAGAACTGACCAAGCGCTATAAAATCGATGTGTTTCATAGTGACGAACGCCTGACTTCAATGGAAGCACGCCACCGTTTACCGAGCAATACTAAAGCTACGCTTCGTCGCGACGACTGGAAACGCAAAACTATACTCGACCAAATTGCCGCCCAACTTATATTAGAAACATGGTTTGCGGAGCCGAAAGATTTACCCCCAATTAATACCAACAATGGGAGCTGTAATGGAGCTTAAGTCACCCGAGCAATTGCTGGCAGAAATGGACGAGCAATTAACTGCTTACTTAACAGAGCGAAATATTAATAACCCAGCAATGGTTGGCATTCATACTGGTGGGGTATGGGTAGCATCTGCGTTACATCAAATGCAAGGCATTAACGATCCGCTAGGCATTTTAGATATCTCATTCTACCGTGATGATTTTAGCCGTATCGGCATGAGTCCAGAAGTCAAACCCTCAACCTTGCCTTTCAGTGTAGACGATCGCCATATTATTCTTGTTGATGACGTGCTATTTACAGGCCGCACAATAAGAGCGGCACTCAACGAATTATTCGATTATGGCAGGCCCGCGAGTGTCACGCTGGCAGCCATGGCAGTGCGTAGTGGACGAGAAATACCTATTAGCGCGGATATAGTCGGCTGCCAACTCAATCTTGATTCGACACAACAAATCAAACTCAAAGGCCCAGAACCACTAAGCATCAGCATAGTCGAGGTCACAGATCGATAGATGCTGTGTATAATGTCGCCGAACCCATGAAGCAGCGACACCTTCAACTCGACAACAACAAGCGCCTACGTCATTTTCTGACAACTGAGGGCCTGAAGCGCGATCTTTTAGTAGAAATTCTCGATACTGCTGAGTCCTTTACCAGTATTACCAACCAGCAAGTCAAAAAAGTCCCACTATTGCGCGGTAAAACCGTTGTTAATCTGTTTTTTGAATCGAGCACACGCACACGAACCACCTTTGAGCTGGCTGCAAAACGTCTTTCTGCTGATGTATTGAGCATTAATGTCCCCGCGTCCGCAGCCAACAAAGGCGAGACTCTATTAGATACGTTACGTAATCTTGAAGCCATGCATTGCGATATGTTTGTCGTCCGTCACCCTAGTAGCGGCGCCGCACATTTTATTGCCGAACATTGCGCCCCCCATATTAGCGTGCTTAATGCTGGCGATGGTCGACACGCCCATCCTACCCAAGCAATGATCGACATGTTTACCATTAGGCGACATAAAAAAGAATTCCATAATCTCTCTGTTGCCATTGTTGGCGATATTCTGCATTCACGCGTAGCACGCTCACAAATTCATGCATTAAGTACTCTAGGCGTACCTGACATTCGCGTTATCGGTCCGCGCACTTTAATACCCGCGTCAGCAGAATCGCTTGGCGTTCATGTCTTCCATGATTTAGAGCAAGGTTTAAAAAACGTTGATGTCGTTATCATGTTACGCCTACAACGCGAGCGCATGAGCAGCGCGTTATTGCCCAGTGAACACGAATACTTTCAGCTCTATGGCCTGACATTGGAAAAACTCGCGCTCGCCAAGCCAGACGCTATTGTCATGCACCCTGGTCCTATTAACCGCGGTGTAGAAATGGACTCTGCCGTGGCAGACGGTGAACACTCCGTCATTTTGCAGCAAGTCGGTCATGGTACTGCCATAAGAATGGCTGTGATGTCGATGACTATGAGACCAAGTAGCGAGACTGCGGAATGAGCAAGCCACAACAACGCATTCATATTCGCGGTGGCACAGTTATCGACCCGAAAAACGATATACAAGGACAATATGATGTCTTTGTTGCAGACGGCAAAATTCTCTCTATTAGCAAAGACATACCGCAAAATTTCGATGCCGATACCATCATTGACGCGACCAATCAAATCGCTTGTCCTGGCCTAGTCGATATGGCAGCACGTTTACGTGAGCCAGGCTTCGAATACAAAGCCACCATAAGCTCCGAAGCACAAGCGGCAGCGGCCAGCGGTATTACTTCGTTGTGCTGCCCACCCGACACCGACCCAGTGATCGACACGCCAGCAGTAGCGACATTAATTCAAGATAAGGCTGAAGAACAAGGGATGATCAGCCTTTACACTTTAGGTGCACTGACACAAGAACTTGATGGCGCACGCCTTAGCGAAATGGGTTCGTTAAAAAAAGCGGGATGTGTTGGCGTAAGCAATGCCTACGCACCGTTTAAGAACAATTTAATATTACGCCATGCATTAGAGTACGCAGCGAGCCGTGACTTAGTAGTACATCTTCATGCGGAAGATTCTGCTTTACGCAACGAAGGCTGCATCCACGAAGGCCAAATCAGCACGCGCTTAGGTTTAGCAGGCAATCCTGCTGCCGCAGAAACCGTCGCCGTCAGTCAAATTCTTGCTCTAGTGGAGCAAATAGGCGTCAGAGTCCACTTTTGCCGCTTGTCCACAGGACGCGCAGTGCAAATGATCTCACGAGCACAATATACAGGTGTACCAGTCACTGCCGATGTCAGCGCTCACCAGCTACACCTCAGCGATATGGATATTGGCCACTTTAATAGCAACTGCCATGTCTCTCCACCACTAAGAAGTATTAGAGACCGCGATGCTTTACGTAATGGTGTAGTAAACGGCACTGTCGGCTGTATATGCTCTGACCATCAACCCCATGAAGCCGATGCCAAACTTTCGCCATTCCCAATGACTCAGCCTGGCATCTCTGCGCTAGAAACACTATTACCACTGAGCCTACGCCTGGTCAGTGATGGCAGCATAGAGTTAATGCCTTTGATCGCTGCTTTAACATCTAAACCCGCCGAGTTACTCAATATCGACGCTGGCAACCTAAGCGTTGGCAACTTAGCTGACATTTGCATATTTGACCCACAGCGCGAATGGCAGTTAACTGAAGAGAACATCGTTAGCCGGGGACACAATACACCGATGATGCACTGGGATTTCCAGGGCCAGGTCACGCATACTATTCGCCACGGTAAGATTGTGTACCAACTAGACTGACAGAGCCTGTTTTAAAATGTCACGAGCACAGATAAGACAAGGCGACCGAAGGAAGTGCCCGTGGTGCGAAAATAAAGTTAATAGCGCAGTTTACGTACTAGTAAATGAGCATATTAAGTTTATTTTTAACGAAGTATTAACAAGCGCAGTAGTTTTAAAATAGGCTCTATATTTTATGCAACATCCCGAATACCGCGGCTCAATCGCCGTCGAACACGCCACAATAGTTAGCCATGAAAGATTTGATGCCGATCAATATATCTTACGCCTGCAATCACCTATCTGCGCTGAGCGTGCCGAGCCTGGCAGCTTTTCACATCTACAATGTGGGCCGGACCTACCGATGCGTCGGCCACTTTCTATCATGCGTGCTAACAAAGAGGAAGGCTGGGTAGAGTATCTCTACCGCAATGTCGGCTTAGGGACCAAGCAATTAGCACAACGCCAAGTAGGCGAAACCATCAGCACTATGGGTCCTATAGGCAACCCGTTTAGTGCTTCAAATGACAAAAGTATGCCTTTGCTCATAGGCGGTGGTGTTGGCATACCACCGATGATATTTCTCGCCGAGCGATTAAAAGCAGAAGGTAAGTCTCCGCTGGTATTAATGGGTTCAGAAGTGCCTTATCCATTTGAGACAAATCCTTCGGATCACAATGTTGCCGGACTAGACAAAGATGTTAACTATGCGATCACACTGCTCGAAGATATGAAAATACCAAGCCGTCTTGCCAGCTTACAAGGTTACGCAGGTTGTTTTAAAGGCTATGTAACCGATCTAGGTCGCGCTTATCTCAGCGCATTATCGATAGCAGAATTGCAACAGATAGAAATTTTCAGCTGCGGGCCACACCCAATGCTTGATGCTTGTGCCAAACTCGCTCGAGAATTTTCTTTGGAATGCCAAGTCTCGTTAGAGGAGTATATGGCTTGTGCAGTTGGTGGCTGCGCAGGCTGCGTTGTAGAAGTTCAAACCGAATCAGGACCGGCAATGAAACGGGTATGTGTTGATGGCCCAGTGTTTGAGGCTGAGCAAGTTTTTCCAGGCTAATCGTGTGTTATACCCACGAACGAGCGAATAATAAACAATAAAAACGTTTCTTAAAATTGACTAGCCAGTAAAATAGGGTGCGCCCTTGTCTCTTGAAGGCGAAAACCGGCCACTTTTAGATTCATCATCTCGTGCACCCTGGTTTGAATTAAATTTAATCATCAGTCGTAACTCATTCGGCGAATCCGCGTATTGCAAAGCATCTGCCTGAGATATTTTGCCTTCACTATATAATGAATAAAGTGATTGTTCGAATGTGCACATATCATGTTGTGCAGATTTTTTCATGAGGTTTTTAATTTCATCAAAGCGCCCCTGAGCAATTAAATCAGTCGCTAAAGCACTATTAGTTAAAATTTCTAATACCAACTCGCGACCTTCACCATCGATTGTTGGCACCAGACGCTGCGCGATGATAGCGCGCAAGTTAAGAGATAGATCCATCAATATCTCATCTCGACGTTCACGTGGAAAAAAATTGATGACGCGCTCTAGTGCCTGTGAACAATTTGCTGCATGAAGTGGCGCTAGCGATAAATGGCCCGTTTCCGCGAACGCCAGGGAATGATGCATGGTAGTACTATCGAGAATCTCACCAATGACAATGACATCTGGCGCTTGTCGCAATGAATTTTGCAGCGCCATTTGATACGACTTCGTATCTATGCCCACTTCCCTTTGCGTGATGACACAGCATTGCGGACTGTGAACAAATTCAATAGGGTCTTCTACTGTAACTATGTGACCACTACCGTGACGGTTACGATGCCCTACCATTGAGGCCATGGTTGTCGATTTACCGACCCCGGTTGCACCCACTATCAGGATTAAACCTCTTTTTTCCATAGACATACGTTCAACAATATTGGGTAAACCCAGTGATTGAACAGTCGGAATATTAGTTTCAATACGTCTAATAACCATACCGGGCCGATATTGTTGACGGTATGCATTGGCTCGAAAACGGCCAATACCTTCGCGAAGAATGCCAAAATTCAATTCAAATTCTCTATCGAACTGTTCTTTTTGCTCATCTCGCATAGCCCCATAGACAAGTTTTTCTGCTGTGTCGCTATCCAAAACAGGGCCTTCCAGCGAATAAAGCACGCCATTAATTTTGACCGATGGTTGCGAACCGACGCTGATGAACAGATCGGATGCCTGCTCATCAATCATAATTTGCAACAACTTATCTAAATTCACTTGATAGCCCTTAAGTGGTTATAAATGTTAGGATAATCACCGTTTTATAGCTGCTAAATTATAAGAAGGTTTAGAAAAATTTTGCCATGAGTGACGCCCAACATCAGGTTCCTGATCCAACCGCATGGCTAAGAGACTATGGAGATTACCTCTATCGTTACGCGTTAACGCGTTTGCGTGATCAGTCTGCAGCTGAGGATGCCGTTCAGGAAACCTTACTAGCCGCGCTAAAAGCTCAGCAGAATTTTCGCGGTGACTCAGCAATAAAAACATGGTTGGTTGGCATTTTGAAGCACAAAATAATCGATCATTACCGAAAAACAGGCAAAGAGAAACTGAGCGAAAGCCTTGAACAGACCCTATCTACCGAGGATAGCGATTACGACGATCGCGGCCACTGGAGCGTAGACGTTAGCTACTGGTCCGATCCCGATAAAGCATTACAACAAGATGAATTTCTCAATATCTACCAGCAATGCATAGACGCATTGCCAGGCGACCAAGCTAAGCTTTTTATGCTCAAAGAAAGTAGCGACATGAGTAGTGAAGAATTATGCAAGGCCATGAACATTTCCACGACTAATAACCTGTGGGTCATTATGTCGCGTACGCGAAAACGCTTGCGCGATTGCCTAGACAAACACTGGTTTAACGCGGAATAGCATTTATGTTGCCTTCATGTAAAAGAGTGGCCGAACTCGTAGCGCAATCACAAGACGAAAAACTCAGTCTTCGCGATCGTATAGGAATAAAATTGCACATCATGATATGCAAGGGCTGCCAGCAATATGCAAAGCAATTAAATTTGCTTAATCAGGCCACCCAAACTCTCATCAAACGCAAAGATGGTTCTGGCGAAGGCTTATCAGATGAAGCGAAAAACAGAATCGAAGCTGCGCTAAAAGAAACAGAAAACAAATCTGGCAAATAATTCCGTTTTTCGCAAGCAAATTAACTAAAGTTGTTTAACGCTCTGCACCAACTCGTTAACCATACTTTGAGCATCGCCATAGAGCATGCGGGTGTTATCAGCATAAAATAGCTCATTTTCGATACCGGCGAAGCCTTTACCACGGCCACGCTTGATGACCAGAACGTTACCGGAGTAATCCACATCCAGAATGGGCATACCGTAGATTGGACTAGCACTATTGCTACGCGCAGCAGGGTTAACCACATCATTAGCACCGATCACCAAGCTGACATCGGTACTTTGAAACTCAGCATTGATCTCTTCTAAATCAAATAGTTTGTCATAAGGCACACCCGCCTCGGCCAATAACACATTCATATGGCCTGGCATACGGCCGGCAACCGGATGGATAGCAAATTTCACTTCGACACCTTTTTCTTCAAGCTGCTGGGCCAACTCAAACACCTTATGCTGAGCCTGCGCCATCGCCATACCGTAACCGGTAACGATAATCACTTTGCCGGCATAACCCATCATAATGGCCGCATCATCAGGCTCGATTTCTTTTAATGAACCTGTGACTTCTGTATCACCACCATCTTGATCGCCACCAAAGGCACCGAATAAAACATTGGATAATGGTCTATTCATGGCCTTAGCCATCAACTGCGTGAGCAGCGTACCGGCAGCACCCACCACGGTACCCGCAACAATCATTGCCGCATTACCTAGAGCAAAACCTTCAAAGGCCACCGCCATACCCGTTAAGGCGTTATAAAGTGAAATCACCACCGGCATATCGGCACCACCAATGGGCAAGGTCATCATCACACCAAAAGCCAGGGCTGCAGCAAAGAAAATCACAATGATTGGCGACGCATCGGTAAATAACAGTATAAAACCGGTAACCACAGCGATCGCCAACACCGCCAAGTTAACCATTTGCTGATTAGAAAACGTCATCGGTCGTTCGCTAATTAAACGCTGTAGTTTGGCAAAGGCCACCATGCTGCCACTGAATGCGATGGCACCAATCAAACCACCAATGACTGCAAGCAATATCAATACAGTTTGATCCGCTGCATGCAGCTGACCACGGAATAATTCTACTGCTGCAATCGCTGCTGCCGCGCCGCCACCTAAACCGTTATAGATGGCCACCATCTGCGGCATATTGGTCATTTCTACACGCTTAGCGGATATCCATGCGGCGGCAGTACCGATAACGACCGCTAATAGAATCAAGCCAATATTGTGCAAACCAGGCATAAAGAAGGTAACAACAACAGCCAAGCCCATTGCACCACCGGCCCAAAGAATACCGTTGCGTGCCGTCTTCGGTGACGACATCTGGCGTAAGCCAAATATAAAAAGTGCTGCAGCAATGAAATACGCAGCTTGTATAACGTGTTCCACGGCTATTTCCTTTTATTCTTTTCTTCAAACATCTCGAGCATTCGCTCGGTGGCTACATAACCGCCAGCAGCATTGCCCGCAGCCAAAACAACGGCGATAAAACCAATGGTTTGCTCTAAGCCCGTCTCAGCATGCCCCAAGACAACCATGGCACCCACCAGCACAATGCCATGCACAAAGTTAGAACCCGACATTAATGGGGTATGTAAAATCACTGGCACTCGGCTAATCACTTCGTAGCCAGCGAAACCTGCCAACATCACTATAAATAAAGCGGCCCAAACGCCTTCAATCATCATGAGTTTGCTCCCGCGCCCAGTGCTTCACGCACTGCCGCATGTTTAATTTCACCTTCGTGGGTTAAAACGCTGCCAGCAATCACTTCATCTTCCCAATCAAAGGTAAGTTTTCCGTCGTCGTTGCTAAACAAGTTAATAAAGTTAAGCAGGTTTTTGGCGTACATTTCACTGGCGTGCACCGGTAAACTACTGGCAATTGCCGTTGGTCCATTAATGATCACGCCATCATGAGTAACAGTCTCACCCGCTAGGGTAAGTTCGCAGTTCCCACCTGATTCCGCGGCCAAATCAACAATAACAGCACCAGGTTTCATGATTTCGACCATATCTTTGGAAATCAGCTTCGGTGCTGCACGACCTGGTATTTGCGCAGTGGTGATTACCACATCTGCTTGCGAAACATGCTTATTCAACATCTCTTGTTCACGCACTTTCTCTTCGGCGGTAAGTTCACGGGCATAACCGCCTTCACCCTCAGCATCCAGCTCTAAAGCGAGAAATTTAGCGCCTAAGGACTCAACCTGCTCACCAGCCGCGCGGCGTACGTCATAAGCTTCTACCACAGCACCTAAACGTCTCGCCGTAGCAATGGCCTGCAGACCGGCAACACCTGCGCCCATGATCAAGACCTTAGCTGGACGAATGGTGCCCGCTGCGGTAGTCAACATCGGGAAAAAGCGGCCACTTAGCTGTGCACCAATCAACGCTGCGCGATAACCAGCAATCGTTGCTTGAGAAGATAAAGAATCCATTGCTTGCGCACGGGTAATACGAGGCACGAGCTCCATGGAGAATGAGGTAATCTTACGTTGGTTTAGGCTAGCAATGCGGTCAGCGCCGTTATAAGCGTCCATATAACCCATAACCGCCGCACCTTCTGGCATGGCAGCAATCTCAGCATCACTAGGCGGAGCAACTTTCAATAGCAAATTGGCTTGCGAGATAACATCGTTAGCGCTGTCTACCAACTTCGCGCCCGCGTCTTCGTATGCTGAGTCGACAAAATGCGCGCGTATTCCTGCGCCCTTCTCAACCAGTACTTCGTAACCATTTTTGACTAAACGTGATACTACGTCTGGCACCAATGCCACACGGTGTTCACCCGCCGCGGTCTCGGTCGGGACACCTAGTCTAACTGACATGCACAAGCCTCCTGAAAAATCGGGTGCAACGTTCTAATAATAGGTTTAAGCCGATTTTGAACTATTTTAGATATGCTGAACCTGCGCGACACCGCCACACAGTAAATTCGGGTGGGAGAACTAGCCTCTCGACCCGGTTCGACCCAAAAAACGGGCTATGATAGCCAAGCAACCGCCACCGAGCAACTTTGTCGTAGTATTAAGCGGTAACTTACTGGTCAGCAAAGCCCATTCGATGTAGGATTGTAAGGTTAAACAAGCTGTTACGACCATGTGATACTTCTTGATAAATGCGTCGGCTATGCTTTAGGGTCACGCATATCGACACAATGAGAACACGATGCATCCGACTTTACCACGCTTAGAAAAGACTACCTTCCCGGCGCTACGACGCGCCAACCTAGAAACAGTACAGATCAATTTAGGCTATTTATGCAATCAAAGTTGCTTACATTGCCATGTAAACGCTGGTCCCACACGCACTGAGAACATGACCCGCGAGACTGTCGATCAAATTATCGACTACTTAGCCGTCTGCGGCGCAAAAACCATCGACCTGACCGGCGGTGCTCCGGAAATGAATGAAAACTTCCGTTACCTTGTTAGCACAGCACGTGATATGGGCTTAAAAGTGATGGATCGCTGTAACCTCACTATTTTATCTGAACCAGGCTATGAAGGTACGGCTGAATTTTTAGCCGAAAATCAGGTCGACATAGTCGCCTCACTGCCTTGTTATATCGGCGATAACGTTGATGCCCAACGCGGTAAAGGTGTTTTCGGTGCCAGTATTAAAGGCTTGGAAATGCTCAACGCACTAGGCTATGGCCAAGAAAATTCTGACCTAAACCTAGACCTGGTCTACAACCCACAAGGCCCAACGCTGCCACCACCGCAGCAAGAATTGGAAGCAGCCTACCACGAGCATCTGGAAAATGAATTCGGCGTGTACTTTAACCGCCTGTTTACTATTGCCAATATGCCTATCAAACGTTTTGGTAGCATGCTGATCTCTAAGGGCACCTTTGACGACTACATGGACTTACTGCGCTCAGCCCATCAGGCCGGCAACTTGAGTTCCGTGATGTGCCGCAGCCTGATCAGCGTCGATTGGCAAGGCTATGTTTATGATTGCGATTTTAACCAAATGCTCGATCTACCTCTTTCAAACGAGCAACAACGCACTCATATTACCGATTTAATGGATACCTCAATAGAAGGTTATAAAATTGTTGTAAAAAACCACTGCTATGGTTGCACCGCTGGCCAAGGCAGTAGTTGTGGTGGCGCCTTAGATGCCGCTTAAAATTTATTTTTTGGAGTATTTTTCATGAATATGCAATCCGCCGTTCTTTCTACCTATTCTGATGGCGCTAAAGAAGTGCAAGCCGATCTTTGCTGTCCTGTTGATTACGACACTAGTCTGCTAAAAATGCTGCCACAAGAAATTGTCGAAAAAGACTATGGCTGTGGCGACCCTTCTCGTTATGTCCGCGAAGGCGATACGGTGGTTGATCTTGGTAGCGGCGGCGGGAAAATATGCTATATGGCGGCCCACTTAGCTGGCGAAAACGGCAAAGTCATTGGCATTGATATGAATGACGATATGCTTGGTCTAGCACGCAAATACCAAGCCGAAATGGCAGAAAAGATCGGTGGTGACCGTGTACAGTTTGTTAAAGGTCATATCCAAGATCTCGCGCTAGATCTTGAAGCCTTAGATAAATATCTCAGCGAAAATCCAGCAAATAACCTTGGTGCTTACCAAGCCATGACTGCTTGGCAAACCAAACAACGTAAAAACGCACCTTTAATTGCTGATAATAGCGTTGATCTTGTTATTTCGAACTGCGTACTAAATCTCGTCAGTGATGCCGAAAAAAATCAGCTCATTAGAGAAATATTCCGCGTGCTTAAGCCAGGCGGCCGCGTCGCTATTTCAGACATCGTTAGCGATCAGTTTGTGCCTGAACATTTGAAGGCGGATCCAGAACTCTGGAGCGGCTGTATTTCGGGCGCTTTTCAAGAACAAGAATTTGCCGACGTATTTACCGATGTTGGCTTCGTTGGCGCGCGCTATGACAAGTGGGATGTAGCTCCATGGAAAGTGGTCGAAAACATTGAATTCCGATCTGTCACGCTAACCGCAAGTAAACCCCTGAGTATAGATAGCAACGCGGGTCGTGAAGTGATCTACAAAGGCCCGTTTGCAGAAGTTTGTGATGATCACGGCAATATCTTTATCCGCGGCGAGAAAACCAAAATCAGCGCTGAAACTTTTACTGGCTTAAATAGCGGCGCCTTTGGCGACGAGTTTGTCGATACTGACACCGATGGCCCAGCCTGTTGTGTCCCAGCCGCTAACGACAAAACCAGCTGTTGTTAAACATCCAAAATTAATCCACTTACCCAATCGTGCAAATCGCCGTTATCGTTCCTTGTCTTAACGAAGCTGAACGCATAACGGCGACGCTCACACCATTACAAACCCTGAGGCAACAAGGCCATCAAGTTATCGTTGTTGACGGTGGCAGTGACGATAATAGCGTTGAGCTCGCCAAACTTTTAGCCGATCAAGTCGTCTCATCAGAGCGCGGTCGAGCCCAGCAAATGAACCATGGCGCATCACTCAGCAGCGCAGATGTTTTGTTATTTCTCCATGCTGACACGCTACTACCCGATGATGCTGCGAATATCACTACTACGGCGCTAGATAACAGCCAGAAGAAATGGGGACGGTTTGATGTGCGCCTTAGCGGTCAGCATATGTGGCTGCGCATTATCGAATTTATGATGAATCAACGCTCAAGATTGACCGGCATTGCCACCGGTGATCAAGCCATGTTCGTCTTACGAGAAATCTTCCAGCAGGCAGGACAATTCCCAGATATTCAATTAATGGAAGATGTTGCACTGAGTAAGCGCTTAAAACACTTTAGCTCACCTGTCTGTCTTAAGCAGCGCGTGATTACCTCAAGTCGACGTTGGGAAAATCAAGGTTTTTGGCGCACTATCACACTGATGTGGAAGTTGCGGTTAGCCTATTTTTTAGGTGTTGACCCAGATCAATTAAAACAACAATACGACACCTAAGCTCTTGAACCAGGCCACTATCATTATTTTTGCCAAAGCCCCTGAGCCTGGCAAAGTAAAAACACGTTTAACAACCGAACTGAGCCAAGTGCAAGCCGCCGAGTTACATGAACGCTTAGTTCTCTACACACTTGAATGGATTAGTAAGGTAGTAAACAAATTCGATCACATTAAAGCAGAGCTATGGTGTGCACCGAGCAAGCGACATGCTTTCTTTGCTCACTGCGAACAACGCTTCCCTGTCGTATTGCTTGAACAACAAGGCGACAACTTGGGCGACCGCATGTTTCACGCTATTGAACAAGTATTAGGCCACAGCAAGCAAGCCATTATAGTCGGCACCGACTGTCCATTTTTGACAGAGCAAAACATTACCGATTGCATTGATCAACTAAATAATGGCGGTGAGTGCGTTATCATACCAGCCAAAGATGGTGGCTACGTTATGCTCGGTGCAAATAAAGTTGACGCCCAGCTTTTTACAAATATTGCCTGGGGTGATGATACGGTATTTACTGAAACATCCCGTCGACTCAATGACTTAGGCTGGTCTTGGCAAACTCAAAAATCACTCAATGATATCGACAGACCTACCGACTTAGCACTGCTGGAAGAAATCACACTACCACCGACAACCTCATCTTAAGCAAACCCTGCTTGCGTTTTTAAAATTATCGACTATAGTGGTCACCTCACTGCCTTAGGTGCTTTGGCTAAAACCAAAGTTAAACGGGAAGTCGGTGCGCATAACTATAATTAGTAATCTTAATTATTAGCAAACCCGACACTGCCCCCGCAACGGTAAGCGAGTTATTCCTGCAGCACGCCACTGTGTCCACACATGGGAAGGCGCATGAATATAGCCTCGCGAGTCCGGAGACCGGCCTAACGCTTTTGTCAATAACGTTGCGGAGGGCAACCAGACACGATTGATATTCCTCTTTCGTTTCTATTCCTCTGCCATAAAAACATGCGCGGGTGTGCGCATAAGGAACTAGAAACATGAATATCCGTTTTATAACTATACTTACTGCCTGTCTAAGTGCTTCAGCCCAAATCTACGCAGAACAAGGCCGCGATGAATTAGACAAAGTCGTTGTTAGCGCAACACGTACTCCACAAGCCGTCGGCGACACCTTAGCTCCCGTTATTGTGATTGATAAAGAGGAAATCGAGCGCAGCCAAGCAATCGACATTGCTGACTTATTACGCTTTAATGCTGGCATTGATATTGGCCGCAATGGTGGTCCAGGCCAAGTAACCTCAGCATTTATACGCGGGGCGGAAAGTAACCACACTTTAGTGCTTGTTGATGGCGTTCGCATCAACCCTGGCACTATTGGTGGCGCGGCTATATGGAATATCGACCCGAACCTAATCGAGCAGATCGAAATAGTAAAAGGCCCTCGTTCTGTCTTGTACGGCAATAATGCTATTGGCGGCGTGATAAACATTATCACTAAACGCGGTAAATCCGCAGGCACAAGCAGCTCTGCTTACCTCTCAGCAGGCAGCTTTGATACCAAACGCGGCAGTGCCAGCATTCACCACCGTAGCAACAACATTTATGGCGGCATCGATTTATCTGGTATCAGCACCCGTGGTTTCCCATCACGCACTGAATCGAATATCGACCGCGGTTATATCAACCAGTCTTTTAACGCCTATGTCGGTAAAGAGTTCGGTATTGTCGATATTGAACTCAGCCATTGGCAAGCGGACAGCAATACGGAGTATTTAGACTTTTTTCTTTCGCCACTTGACCAGGATCAAACAAACAGCACTTCCACATTAAAAGCACTTTTTGATTTCTCACCTACCGTCGACACCACAGCCAAACTCAGCTTTGTTACCGACGACATATCACAAAACCAAAGCGCAGATTTTGTCAGAACCAAAAACTGGATTTTGGATGTGCAAAACGATATCGAATTACACAACAACTTGCTTAGCGTTGGCGTTCTGCTAACTCGTGAGGACAACGAATCGGCATCATTTGGCACCACATTCGATGAAGACACGGATACCAACGGCCTTTTCGTTCAAGATCAAATCACGCTCGGTGACCATCAGCTTAATGTAGGCGGAAGACTCACTGATCATAGTGATTTTGGCAGCGAGTTCACATGGAGTGTTGAATATGCTTATAAACTTAGTAACAGCACCCGTATCGGCGCCAGCGCAGGTAGAGCGTTTCGCGCACCTGACGCAACTGATCGCTTCGGATTTGGCGGCAACGTCAACCTGGATCCAGAAGTGTCTCAAAACATTGAACTCAACCTACAGCATCAATTTTCGCCAAACGGTGTACTTGAAGTTGCTGCATTTAGAAATAAAATCGATGATTTAATCAGCTTTAATGATCCTGATGGTTTTCTGGGGCCTGAGCCTGGAGAAAACGTCAACATCGACGAAGCCACCATTGAAGGTCTAGAAATTGGCTACCAAGGCTATGCCGACAATCTAACATATAGCGCCTCAGTGATATTCCAAAACCCGGTAAACGATCAAACCGGGCGTACATTAGCTCGTCGCGCCAAACGTAGCCTTACCTCAAATATTGCTTATCGATCAGGTAAACTAAGCTATAGTGCGGATATGCTGTTAACAAGCAGACGCAATGATTCCGAGTTTAGTACGGAAGTTAATGGCGGCTATTTATTAGTAAATACTGGTGTCAATTACCAAGTGACGCCCCAACATAGCCTGGCACTTAAAGTTGAGAACTTATTTGACAATCAATATGAAACTGCTGCTAACTTCAACACACCTGATCGAAGCTATTTCATCGAGTTCCGCTATACTGGGGATAACTAAACCGCAAGTATTACACCATGGGTAACCGCTTAACCAAGATCTACACCTGTACTGGCGATGACGGTAGCACAGGTCTTGGTGACGGTAGCCGTATTGATAAAGACCATATTCGTGTTGAGTGTTATGGCAGCGTGGATGAAACTAATTCGTTTATCGGTTTAGTAATTAGTGATGATATTCCTGACCAGGTTGGTACTTATCTCAGCACGATTCAGCATCGTTTATTCGACCTTGGTGGCGAACTTTGTATTCCTGGACATGTGATGATTACCGAATCACATGTTGCGCAACTTGAAACCTATATCGATACCCTCAACGAAGATTTGCCCCCGCTAAAAGAGTTTATTTTACCCGGCGGCAGTCAAGCTGCGGCACATTGTCACGTGGCAAGAGCTATCAGTCGCCGAGCAGAGCGCTTATTGGTCTCCCTTAACCGGCTTGAGCCTGTTAATCCTCAGGCATTACGTTATTTAAACCGTTTATCTGATTTATTGTTTGTCATGGCTCGCGTTATCGCACGTAGTAATGGTGGGAAAGAAGTCTATTGGCAACGAGATACTTAGTATCATGAAATCTGCAATTATTGTTATTGGTATTGGAGAAATCGGCAGCGTAATAGCGCGCGGCTTTTTGCGCCTAGGAAAGCCTGTCATTCCTATAGTGCGAAATAGCGATATTGAAGCGGTTGCCAGAGCAAACCCTGAGCCAGAGCTAGTAGTAGTAGCTGTCGGTGAAGGCGCTCTACAAGCAAGCCTTGAATCATTACCCAATCAATGGCGTGACCGAGTGGTGTTATTACAAAATGAATTACTGCCATCTAGCTGGGCTAACCATGATTTAACTGATCCTACAGTTATCTCAATTTGGTTTGAAAAGAAGAAAGGCCAAGACAGCAAGGTGCTGATACCTTCACCTGCTTATGGTCGACACGCGCAAAAACTTCAAGATGCGCTTGGTACTTTAGAAATTCCTGTGCGGGTGCTCGCTGACGACACCGAGCTATTATTCGAACTCGTGGTAAAAAATTTATATATCGTTACTACCAATGTCGCCGGCTTAAAAGTCGGTGGTAATGTCGGTGAACTGCAAACACAACACGAAAGCTTTATGCTCGATGTGGTTGAAGATGTACTTGCCATTCAAACTGCACTAACTGGCTGTGAGTTTGATAAAAACAAATTAGTTGATGCCATGCGCACAGCAGTGGACGCGGACCCGGAACATAAATGCATGGGTCGCTCCGCACCAGCAAGGCTAAAACGTGCATTGGAACAAGCCGAAGCGGCTAATCTCGACGTGCCGACGTTAAAAGCGATTGCTGCTTTACAAGAATCAACTTAAGGCTGACCTTCGTGAAATAACATTACTGCTGGCGCGCCATCAGCAAGCTGTAAACGCGTAATCGATGCATTAGTGACTTTAATGCGAAACATATTTTCTATCGGCATACCTAGCACATAACACATAGCCGCACGAATCACTCCGGCATGTGCCACCACCAGTACATGTTTGCCCTGATGCTTGATAGTGATATCAGTGATTGCCTTTTCCACTCGTGCCTTAAAGTCAACTAAGCGTTCCGCGCCTTCTGGTCGATTCGTAACAGGATCTTTAAAAAAGCGTTCTATAATGGTTGGATCATCAGCCCGTAATTGATCACGCGTCATACCCTCCCAAACGCCAAAGCCAATTTCCTTGAAATTACTATCTTGGCTAAGCGGTAAATTATTTTGCTCCGCCAACTCTTGGGCAAAGGCCGAACAACGCGTTAAAGGCGAGCTGATGATTCGCTGCCAAGGTATCGTCTCAGGCATCGCTTCACGCATCTGCTCCCAACCTAATTCACTCAGTGGATCGTCGATTTGACCGCGATAGCGACTGCCGCCAACAGGCTCACCATGACGAATCAAATCTACAGTTGTGATAAGTTGCTTTGACATAAAGAAAAGTTCTAGCTTGCCCATCCCCATAGAGTTAACAGCGCTATCACAATCAACCAAATCACTAAGGTTCGAACGCTCAGTCTATGCGCATTATCTATATGATCATGCCAATCCGAAGGATCATCAACTTCCACACCATCGCGACATGTTCGAAACTGAAGGGCGCTAATACCAACATCTACCAGTAGCCTACGATTACCTGCCACCCAATCATGGGCCCACTCAGATTTATTTATCCGCCAGCATTCGATTACATCTATAAAACTGCCTGCTACAGCATAGGAAATAGCAGTAAGCCGCGCTGGAATCCATGCCAAGATGCCATGCAATATTCCGGCACTTTCAGCGACGCTTGACAAGCTTTCGCTTTCTCTAAGCAGATCTGATTTTAATAATGAGGATAATCTAAAAAATACAGCACCTACCGGCCCCAATAAGACAAACCAGAAAATGACACCTAGTAATCGTTCGTTATTTTCTACTAGTACACCATCCAAAACCAACGGATGCAAAGACTCGACATCATCAATAGAACTGTCGTCCTGCCCTATAATTTGCTGAGCACTACGTTTTGTTTCTTCAACATTCCCAGATTCGCAGGCTGAAACATATCCCCTTAGTTGCCTATCTAAATTAGACGGCCCAAAACTATAAGCAAGCACGGCCACACAAAAAACTATGTAAAATACGCTGTTTGTGCCTGCAATTAAATTTTGTAGATACAGTATAATGAGTATTGGCAGCAGCAATATAAGTAATAAGCCTAAAACTCCTCCGCCAAAACAAAATATTTTAGAGTGCTGAACGGAAAAACTAATAATTTTTTCTAGCCAGCGGTATTCTCGTAATTCGTCTATAGACGGCGCATATCGCTCAATTAATAAAGCGAGAAGAATAGCAACTAAGTTCATAGTTCCACCTCATTCCTTCTTTTACTGACTGCTTTTCAACATCTCTTTATACTTGGGCCAATCAAAAGCTTGGCCGGGATCCGTTTTGCGTTCTGGCGCAATATCACTATGGCCTACGATTCTTTCTGCAAGAATAGCAGGATAACGCTGCTGCAGTATTGTAGTCAGCTCGACCAGGGTTTGATATTGAACATCCGTATAGAGCTCGTCATCACAGCCTTCGAGTTCGATACCAATCGAAAAATCATTACACGCTTCTCTTCCTTGAAAACACGACTTACCCGCATGCCATGCGCGATTATCAAAGGATACATATTGCCGAACTTCACCATTACGACGAATAAATAGGTGCGATGACACTTTAAGCTTTGAAATTTCAGCAAAATATGGGTGCGCATTCGGATCTAGACAATTACAAAATAATTCATCAATCCAAGGCCCTCCGTATTCGCCCGGAGGCAGACTTATATTGTGAATCACCACAAGACTAGGTTCACAGTCAGACGGACGTTCGTCAAAGTTGGGGCTATCTACACGAACTGCATCCGTTAACCAACCACGCCCATCAATTGACATAGAACCGGGCTTAGCGCCTTTTTTGCTCACAAAAATCACTGGAATACATAGAGAGCGCTATGATACAACAAGTTAAACCCTCTGCATGACCTTACCTCTGAAAGTATGGACGCAACGCTTTACCAATTATCAACTGTCGATATATGGATAGGAGCCGCATATCTCATTGCCATTATTGCAATGGGCTTATTTTTGTCGCGCCACGCGCATAATCATGCAGAAGGTTATTTTCTCGCCAACCGAGCCATGCTTTGGCCATTTATCGGTATCAGTCTATTTGCTTCAAATATTTCTAGCACCACATTGATTGGGCTTGCTGGCGAAGCCTATAACACGGGTATCTCAGTATTTAACTATGAATGGATGGCGGCAATCATTCTGGTTTTTTACTGTTTTTTTATGTTGCCGCAAGTTTTACGTTCTCGTGTATACACTATGCCTGAATTTCTTGAACGCCGTTTTAATTCAGGCATCAGGAAATATTTTTCTCTCCTCACGCTGTTTCTTAATATCGTAGTCGATACAGCTGGCAGTCTTTATGCAGGTGGGTTATTGCTAAAACTTGTCTTCCCAGAAATACCACTTTGGCAAACCATCACGATTTTAGCGGTAGTCGCGGGCATCTATACCATTATCGGCGGGCTATCAGCTGTGATTTATACCGACGCCCTACAGGGCGTACTACTGATTATTGGTTCAGTGGTAATTACAGTCATCGCTTATCAACAAGTTGGCGGTTGGTCGACTATAGTGAGTGAAGTACCCAGCGATATGCTCTCGTTAATTCGTCCTGCCGATGACTCCGGCGTGCCTTGGCCAGGCCTGGTATTAGGGATATCGCTGCTCGGCTTTTATTTCTGGTGCAGCAATCAATTCATGGCGCAACGCTTACTTAGCGCCAAAAATATTGACCACGGTCGCTGGGGAGCTTTATTCGCCGGCTTACTCAAATTGCCTGTACTGTTTATTATGGTATTACCAGGCACCTTCGCGATCTTGCTCTATCCAGACCTAGAACGCGCCGACCTGGTTTATCCTACCCTGATGTTTGATCTGCTACCCATCGGCCTGTTGGGATTAGTGCTCGCAGGCTTTATGGCGGCCTTAATGTCACAAATTGACTCGACACTGAATTCTGCAGCTACCCTGGTTACCATGGATTTCATCGCACCATCTAGGCGTCAACTCACCGCAAAACAGCTTAAAACTATCGGCCAGTGGGTGACGTTCGTCTTCATGCTGCTCGCGGTTTTTTGGGCACCGCAAATAGAACACTTTGATTCACTCTTTAAATATTTACAAGCGGTATTGGCCTACACCGTACCACCCATCGTCGCCATTATGCTACTCGGCTTATTCTCAAAGCGAGTTAACAGTTTCGGCGCAGGATCGAGTTTAGTCATCAGTTTTATCGCGGGTGTTATCCTGTTTTGGCTCAATGTCATCACTGGAGTATTTGTCATCCACTTTCTCTACATCGCGCCAATCTTGTTTGTTATTTGTGCACTAAGCGCAATAACGCTTAGCCCACTGCGCCCCGCACCTGATATTACCAAGATAGAGCCACTTCTCTGGAGTAAAGAGTCTTTCCACGCAGAATCTCAACAGCTCAAAAAACGGCCTTGGTATGTCAATTATCGACTGCAGTCACTGGCTTTACTGGGCATAACTGGGGCAATAGTGACCATATTCTGGTAGCGAAAGACATAATTCGAGTCCGATAGTAGAAAACGATTCGACTCTGCCGCTAAGCCACGTATAATTCGCCTCATTTTTGTCTGGAGACTCCCCTTGAGCGCAAAACGCCGCAATATCGCCATTGTTGCCCACGTTGACCACGGTAAAACCACCCTGGTGGACTGCCTATTGCAACAATCTGGCACCCTCGACGCCCGAAAACCAACCACTGAGCGAGTCATGGATAGTAATGATATCGAGAAAGAACGCGGTATCACTATTCTTTCTAAGAATACGGCTATTCAATGGGGCGACTATAAAATCAATATCGTCGACACTCCAGGACACGCCGATTTTGGTGGCGAGGTTGAGCGCGTACTATCTATGGTGGATTCGGTGGTTTTGCTGGTCGATGCTGTCGACGGCCCCATGCCGCAAACCCGTTTTGTCACGCAAAAAGCCTTTGCTAAAGGTCTAAAGCCCATTGTAGTGGTCAACAAGATTGATCGGCCTGGCGCACGCCCTGACTGGGTTATTGACCAAACTTTTGAATTATTCGATCAGCTCGGTGCTACAGACGATCAACTTGATTTCCCTGTAGTTTACACCTCCGCCATTGGTGGCTACGCGACACTAGATGCTGAAGACATCGACCCAGATGGCAATATGGAACCCTTGTTTGAAACCATTCGTGATCATGCGCCAGCACCTGAGGTCAGCGTCGATGGTCCATTTCAAATGCAGATCACCTCGCTTGATTACTCCAGCTACGTCGGTGCCATTGGTATTGGTCGTATTACACGCGGCAAAATTAAAACCAACACACCAATAGTACTGGTCGACACAGAGGACAAACAACGTAACGCACGAATCTTACAAGTGCTTGGTTTTTTGGGTTTAGAGCGCGTCGAAACCGAAGAAGCGGAAGCCGGTGATATTGTTGCGATTACAGGTGTTGAGAACATTCGCATTTCCGACACGCTATGTGACCCTGAAACTCCAGAAAAATTGCCCGCACTTACCGTTGACGAGCCCACCATTTCAATGAGTTTTCACGTTAACAACTCACCTTTCGCAGGTAAAGAAGGTAAATATGTAACCAGCCGCCAGCTGCGCGAGCGTTTCGATAAAGAACTGATTCATAATGTAGCACTGCGCGTTGAAGACACCGAAGATCCTAACGTGTTTTTAGTATCCGGCCGCGGTGAGCTACATTTATCGATATTGATCGAGAACATGCGGCGCGAAGGTTTTGAAATGGCCATTGGTCGACCGCAAGTTATCACCAAAGAAATCGATGGCGAAATGCAAGAACCTTGGGAACAACTCACCGTTGATGTAGAAGACACTGCGCAAGGTGCCGTCATGGAAAAACTCGGCGAGCGCGGCGGCAATTTACGCAATATGGCACCCGATGGTAATGGCCGAGTTCGTTTGGAATATGAAATCCCTGCACGTGGCTTAATTGGTTTTCGAACCGAATTTATGACTGCGACTTCAGGTACAGGTTTGATGTATCACAGCTTTGAACGCTATGCATCTGTTAAAACCGGTGAGCTTGCTCAACGTCAAAACGGTGTATTGATATCCAACGGCACAGGCAAAAGCCTAGGTTATTCTTTATTTAACTTACAAGAACGCGGCCGCCTATTTATCGGTCATGGTGAAGACCTATACGAAGGCCAGGTTATCGGTATTCATTCGCGAGATAATGATCTAACAGTTAACCCTTTAAAAGGCAAACAATTAACCAACGTTCGTGCATCAGGCACCGATGACAATATTGTGCTGACACCACCAATCATTTTTGACCTAGAACAGGCTTTAGAATTTATTGACGATGATGAGCTGGTTGAAGTAACACCTGAATCCATTCGGATTCGGAAGAAGTTCTTGTTAGAGCACGAAAGAAAACGTGCAAGCAGATCGAAAGTGGTGGCATAGAAATTTTATTAGGCTTGTGATTCCCGCTTTCAGCGGAAATGATTTTAAGGGGTAACGGACCCGTTTTTACAAAACAAAAAACGAGGTACCGACCCCTATAAAATCAGTCCGTAGCCCGGAGGGAGCGCAGCGCAGTCCAGGAGGCAAATAGCATCACGCAGTGTTTCCCCGGAATCTACTAAAGCACTTCCTTCGGTCGCGCTGCGCTACTTCCGGGCTACAATTTCTGAAGGGTTTTATTTCAAAGTGCGACCAGAACGAGTAACACGGGTTCAGGAAGTACTTAATGAAACGCGCAGCGGTTCTAAGTGGTGCCGGAGATAGGAGTCGAACCTACGACCTTCTCATTACGAATGAGCTGCTCTACCAACTGAGCTACACCGGCATTTTTACAAAAGTCTAATGATTATAAATATTTACGTCATTTCCGCAAATTACATTAATGCATAATCATCCGCCTCTATTTTTGGTTTAACCCCTTCTACTAAATCAGCCATTAACTGAGCCGATGCGGGTGCCATGGCAATACCGTTACGAAAATGGCCACAGTTGATAAATAAATTTTCGATTTCTGGAGCACTACTGATCACCGGCACGCCATTATCTGAACCGGGTCGTAAACCAGCCCAGTGACCTACTAAAGCAGAGGGGTTGAGTATTGGTAGCAGCTGTTCAGCCGCCACGGTGAGCTCTTTTAGCGCTCCATCTGTTGTAGCTTTGTTAAAACCAACATCTTCCACAGTACTGCCATAGAGCACATGACCATCTTTTCTTGGAATAGCATAGCCATATGGCCCAATGATGATTTGTTTCAAACTGCCTTGCGGCAATTTGTATAACAGCATTTCGCCGCGTACAGGCAAGATCCGTTTTTTAGCGAGCGCAGGTACCAATTTCGCTGACCATGCACCTGCTGCAAGCACGACCTTATCTGCTGAAAACCCTTGCTTACCTGATTGGATAGACTTGAGCTGGCCTTGCTCAACTACGATTTGGTCAACCCGCATATTTTCAAGAACTTGGACACCGAGCTGCTTTAGAGAGATTGCCAATGATTTAGCTAAACGTGGATTGCGAATTTGCGCAACGTCAGGCAAATAAATCGCGCTATCGGCATTGAGTTCTGGGGACAATGTTTTTAGTTTGGAACCATTGATATCTTCCAGCATTATTCCCGATTCGAAAGACCATTTTTCAGCGAGTTCAGACTCACCGCTGACAAATAGCATACCCGAACGTTGCCACTCAGGATCCAATCTTGTCTTAGCAGCTAAGTCTTCTGCCAAAGCTTGGTAGTTCTCATGGCCCCAAAGAATTAAACGATTGATCGCTGGCGTTGCCTGCCAGGGGTTGAGTGCTGAAATAATGCCCCCGCCAGCCCAACTGGATTCGGCACCGAGCTTACCTCGCTCTATTAAAGTAACACTTGCTCCACGCAAAGCGAGATTACGCGCGGTCATCATGCCAATAACCCCACCGCCAATTACGATTACATCTACCATAGCTTCAATTATGAGAAAACCCGACATCATACGCTATGCTGTATTAGGGCGTTACATTTTTGACAAACCAATATAATCAACCACTTATCGGAAATTCTATTTTGTTAATCGGGTTTGGTGTCGAAATTTTTGACACTTTCCAAAGCATCGGTTTTACTTGCACCATGAGAGAAAAAAATAGCGGATTTACTTTAATCGAGCTGATGATAACGCTTTCTATTGCGGCTATCTTGTTGACTGTTGCTGTGCCTGGCTTTAATAGCATGGTACAAAATAATCGCCTTACTGCTCAAACGAACCAGCTCATTTCTGACCTTAGTTTTGCGCGCAGCGAATCCATAAAAAGAAACGCTAGCGTCACGCTATCTAGCTTTGCTAATGGTTGGGGCGATGGCTGGAATGTCAATCTAGCATCAGATAACTCACTACTGCGCAGTACCGAAGCCATTCAAAATGGCCTGTCTATTACACCAAATATTGATGCGACCATTACGTTTAATAGTAGTGGTAACTTACAAAGCGATACTGATTGCTTTACCGTAAGCGATGCGCATAGTGTAAGCCATGACCGCGTGATCAAAATTGAAGCTACCGGTCGGATAGCGATTACTGATGCTTGTCCTTAATAACAAGAATTCACGCTACTCTAAAGGCTTCTCTCTTTTAGAAGTGCTTATTGCCGTAGTCATTCTGTCTGTTGGCCTGCTTGCACTGGCCAGCTTACAAACGCGTGGTTTAGCATCTGGACACAATGCCTACTTGCGCAGTCAAGCAGTTTTGCTGGCACAAGATCTGGCTGAAAGAATTCGAGCCAATAGCGATTATGCTATTCAAGCAGGCAATAACAACTACCTTATTAACTTAGGTAACAATCCGCCTAATCAAGATTGTTCTAATGCGGCATGTACTCCTGGCCAGATTGCCAGTTTTGATCTTAACCAGTGGATTACTTCGATAAACACGGTTTTGCCACAAGGAGCAGGGCAAGTAACACGTGTTAACGCTAACCCTGTTCAGTATCAGATCATAGTGCAATGGAATGCCAGTCAACAGCCCAACAACCAAGCTGCCGGCGCCAACCCGGCATTGAACCCGGTGAAGAATGTCACTCTTAATGTGACTCCTTAGTAGGCTATGATGATGAAGACACTATCACCCAAACACCGCGGTTTTAGCCTTGTCGAGCTAATGATTGCCATTACTATCAGTATTGTCTTAATTACAGGACTGATTCAGGTTTATATCAGTGCTAAGCGAAGTTACCTCATTCAAGATAGCATCGCTCGTATGCAAGAAAATGGTCGCTATGCACTAAACTTGATTAATAAAGATCTACGCTTAGCTGGATACATGGGTGGCAATGCAGATCCTTCCATAATTTCCGGGATTGCCGACAATCCCGACGGACTATGTGGAAGTCTCAACGATAATCGTTGGGGCCGCATGGTCGAACGCGGTGTGTTTGGTCTTAATGATAATCTAACTGGTTATGCAGGTTGCATTGACGCACTCGGTTCACCTGCTGCTGATGGTGATTACCTATCCGGTGATGTGTTGACTGTGCGCTATTCTCGGCAAACCAATCTCACAGCAACAGATATGACGAATGACCGTGGTTTACTGCTGAAATCATCGCCATTTAACGGCGAAATTAGGCTTGTTGCTAGCCGACAAGAGATTGTAGATAACAACAACAATTTTAGTAATCTCACAGACACGCCTATTACCTATAGCTGGCTTGAAGCTTACTCATATTACTCTGGTGCACAAACTGCCGACTGTGACGGCATTCAGGTTCCAGTACCTGCGCTTTATCGTCTGGCTTTAGATGTAAATGGTACTCCGACACGCGAAGAAGTCATACGCGGCGTTGAAAACCTTCAGGTGCAATACGGCGTCAACACCAATAATGATGGTGTCATCGACCAGTACTTAGACGCTAATAACGTTACCGATTGGAGCCAGGTGAGAGCCGTGCGGTATTGGTTATTAATTCGGGATGAGTGCCCTGGGGCTGGCGGCTACTTAAACAATAACACCTATGTGATGGGTGATTCTAATTTAGATCTAAGCACGCCTGGAAACGGCGATCGTTTTCGTCGTCAGCTTTATACTAATACTGTCATGTTGCGCAACAATGAGGTGATTTAACAATGCATCATTCTCAACAGCATAAACAACGTGGTGCAGCGCTAATTATTAGCTTGATAATCCTGCTAGTCATGACAATCATCGGTGTTGCCGGCATGTCACAAAGTGGCTTGGAAACACTCATGGCGAGCAATTTACAGTTACAAAACCAGGCACTTTCTGCCGCAGAAAACCAATTAAAAGCAACTGAAGTAGCATTAGATGATATTGCCACCACGCCTGTTGCTTTTAACGATTTCGACGAAAATATCAATCCTGTTGAACTTCTTCGCCAGCAAGCTACCGTCGATACAAATTTTGATGCAAATGGGTTTTTTGCCCGAACCTATATTGAATACATTGGCCCTCAAACCTTGCCGGGCGAATCTGTTGTTATTGGTAACGACGTTCCTGACGCGGGCGGCGAAATTTACCTATTTCGTAACACGACAATCAACGCCAGCAATAACAGCGGTGCCAGACGCATTTTGCAATCGATTTATACTATAGACGAAGACCCTGTCGCAGCAGGTGGTGGTAATGGTTAAGTTAACAAAACCTTTTGTATTAGCTGCATTAATACCCTTAGCGCTTGCTGTAGGTACAAGCCATGCAGCTGATCGATTTGCTCCTTTAGGGACTGCTTCAATTAACGAACCACAAGTTACGATTGCACCTATTGAGTTATCAAATAGTGATTTAAGTGATGGCGATGTCAAAGCTTACCGGCCCTGGTTTGAAAATGGCGCATGGCAGGGAGACTTAATTGAGTTAGATATCGATACTAACGGAGTCGTTAGCTCGACAATTGACTTGACCACCTCACCACCGACTTCTTCTCCTGACTCCAACACAGGCGAAGAAAATTGGTCCGCCAGAATTCAATTTGAAGAAGCAACGCGTGACGATGATATCGTCGGCCCAGAAGATCAATACTGGAATGATGAAAGACGAATTATTACCGGAAGAAAAATACTAACTTTCAATGGCAATATTGCGTTTCGTGGTATTGCTCGCTTTCGTTGGCGAGGAAATGATTCTCTAACTTTCCTACAAAGAGCATTGATGGATCCTGCCAACTTCTTTTCTGGGACCAGCGATTTATTAGACTTTGTGCGCGGTGATCGTAGTAACGAGCGCACACCCGATACGCCTGCTAACCCTTTTCGCCGTAGGTTGAGTATTCTAGGCGATATTATTCATTCTCAACCACAGTTTATTGGTCCACCCAACGCTGATATCAATACTCAAAGCTACCAGGACTTTGCCAATGCATTTCAAAATCGCCCGGAAATTGTCGTCGTCGGTGCTAACGATGGCATGCTGCATATTTTTGATGCCGAAACGGGTGATGAAGAATTTGCCTATATTCCATCAATTTTATTAAGCCAATTAAACCGATTGGCTGTCACGCCATACGAGCATACTTATTTTGTTGATGGCCAGATTGCAGTAGAAGACGCTTTTGTAGCTGGTCAATGGCGCACAATGGCCGTAGGTGGACTAGGTGCTGGCGGTAAAGGCTTTTACATCCTCGATCTTACCAACCCAGCCGGTAGAAACGAGCAGCAGCTTGCCACGGAAGGAAATAACAGGGTTTTACGCTGGGAAATCGATGCGGAATCTAATAATAATCGTGGTTTAGGCGACATTAGTAACGACATAGGCTTCACTTATAGCAGACCCACAATAGCTCAATTCCCCGGTGGTTGCTGGCGTGCAATTGCCGGTAATGGCTATCTAAGCGCCAACAATGAAGCCAAGCTTATTGTAATGAACATGGCAAATGGCCGCGCTTTTTCTATCGAAACAGGTAGCGGAGATGAAAACTCACCCAATGGCTTATCTGCTCCCGCCGTTATTGACGCAAATGGCGACGGCACTGCGGATACCGCCTACGCGGGTGATCTAAACGGCAATCTCTGGCGTTTTAACCTTAGCAATATCTGCAGTGGGGCGATTGAGTCAATCACGCCTATACAACCCGAATTGATTCTCGCACTGGGTGAAGAACTTCCTATTGTCGCGCCACCCGATGTCGCCGAAAACCCAGCTGTTGCCAATAGCTTCTACATATATGTAGGCACCGGTCGCGCGTTCACTGATCAAGACCTCATCCCCAATGGTGAGAACGATAGCTTGCCACACGCCGGTGAACGCCAAAACATATACGGTGTTATTGATACTGTTAACTTTGATAACCCGCAAATTCCGTCAGTACCGCCTAGTACTCTGGAACAGCAAATTAGCGAACGGAGCTTTTCTACCATAAATAATCAACGGGTAAGAACCTCCACTGCCAATGCGCTGAATAATTTCGGTAGCGATCCTGATCGAGCCTGGAGAATCTTTGATGATATTCCACTAAGCGAACGTTTCTTGACCGAACCGCAAGTTCGTGCGGGCAGAACACAAATTTCATCTTTCGTGCCAGCCGAATCACAAAACGACCCAGAGAGAAACTGGTTCTTGCAACCCTCTTTTTCAAATGGCGGCGCACCATTTATGCCTATTTTTGATATTAACGGTGATAACTCATTAAACAGCTCGGACAATGTTAATGAATCAGGCTCCCAAGAAGATATCGTCATGGGTATTGAGCTTGGCCCCGGTATTCGCTCGCGCGCTACTATCGCTGTTATTTCTAGCAATGAAGATATTGCCTTAATTAACGGCTTAGCGGTTCCTGATCTTGGTAACTGTCCTCAGCTATTCGCCGATGTTTGCTTTGGCGCATTTACTGATTTCGACGAACTGGAAAGCGAATTTCAGGAATTTATTAATGAATTCGTTGCGCAATTTGGTGAAATCAATCCGCTATCTGATCAGGGCTTAATTGATGAACTAAATGATCTCACCACGGATAATGCTGACTTAAGCGTCGCATTAAACGATGCACTCAATCAATTGCAAGCCACACAGGAACAGATTGATGATTTACTCAATAATCGTCAGGATACCATTGACTTTATTGAACGCACGCAGGATGAAATAAATAATACCGTTAACAATTTCGTCTCTGGTGATTCAGTCGTTCAAGGCGTACAAACATTTCGTAACCTAGGCCCTAACTTTGGTTTAGGTCGACGCTCATGGACTGAGATAGAAGAAATTTAATGACAACACGTAGAGTACAAGCCGGCTTTACTTTAATCGAGCTAGTCATAGTAGTGGCTATCATAGCTATTTTGGCAGGTATAGCCTATCCCGGTTATCTTTATCAACTCAACCAGACAAGGCAGGCAGACGCACAAACGGCTTTGGTTGAAGCTGCAGCAAGAATGCAAGAATTTTATATTGATCAACCCACGCCTACTTACGTTGGTGCTGCTCTTGGGCCAGCTGGTATCTACACGAATCGATCACCCGCGGTAGGCCCAATTGTTTATTACAACCTCGCGATTACCAACCAGACAGCAACCAACTTTTCGTTAACTGCAACACCTAACCCTGGCACACCAACAGCGAATAACGTCACTTATATACTCAACGCCAACGGTAGTCGCCAACATGTGCCCAACGGGCAAACTGCAGCAATCAACGGCTGGCCCTAAATCGTTTCTACTTTTACGTTTTGTAATACTTTCGGCAAGGAAAACGTAATAGTCTCAACACGACCATCCATATCTTCTACTGTTTCTCCGCCATAGTCTTTAAGCTTGGCAATGACATTTTGTACCAATACCTCAGGTGCAGAGGCCCCGGCTGTCACGCCAACGGTATTTTTATGCTCCAGCCATTGAGGATTAATATCGGCTCCGCCATCGATGAGATAGGCCTCTACTTTGTTTAAGCGCGCGATCTCTTTAAGGCGGGTAGAATTAGAACTATTTTTTGAACCTACCACTAACACCAAATCAGATTGATCTGCCAACTGCTTAACCGAATCTTGGCGGTTTTGCGTGGCATAACAAATATCATCTTTCTTCGGCCCTAAAATACTCGGGAAACGAAGGCGCAGCGCATCAATTACCTCTGACGTATCATCAACTGATAGTGTTGTCTGCGTAACGAATGCGAGATTATCTGGATCTTTGACCTGTAAAGTTTGAACATCTGCTACCGTTTCCACCAAGTACATACCGCCTTTATCTTTTCTGCGATATTGCCCCATCGTGCCAACCACTTCAGGGTGACCTTCGTGACCGATTAAAATACATTCGCGGCCTTCTTTTTCATAGCGCGCGACTTCAACATGCACTTTAGTAACCAATGGGCATATGGCATCGAACACACGTAAACCGCGTTCTGCCGCCACCTCTCGCACGGTGTTTGCCACACCATGTGCACTAAAAATAACGGTGGCATCATCTGGCACTTCATCCAGCTCTTCGACGAATACAGCACCTTTTTCACGCAAGCCATCTACCACATAGCGGTTATGTACCACTTCATGTCGCACATAGATAGGTGCACCATAGAGTGCAAGCACACGCTCTACGATTTCTATAGCGCGATCGACACCAGCACAAAAACCACGTGGATTAGCTAATAATATTTTCATTAATTACTTGCTCTTGTTATCACTATCTACTTTTTCATGTTTAGCGAATAGCGCATCCCAAATCAGTAAAATTGCGCCTAAGGTAATAGCTGCATCTGCTGCATTGAAGGCCGGATAGTTCCAGTCCTGGTAATACACATGAATAAAATCGATCACATGACCATACATCACACGGTCTATAACATTACCTAAAGCACCACCGAGCACAAATCCTAAAGCAATAGCTAATAATTTCTCAGTAGCATTGAGCCGCCAAAGCCACACCACTAACACGATACTGACAACAATAGCCAAAGTAGATAGTAGCCACCGACCAAAATCGCCCCAATCATCAAACATACTAAATGCAACCCCAGTGTTATACGCCAGCGTCATATTGAGGCCAGGGAAAACAGCCACTGGATCATGCAAGACCAGATCCGCTTCCGCCCAAATTTTTGTTAATTGGTCAACAACGATAACAAAGACGGCAATACCAATACCTAATTTAAATAAGGGTTTCATAAAAAACCTAAACTCATTCTAAAATGTAGCGAGCGTAGCTGAAACGAGGCGACCGCAGGAAGTGCCCATGGTACAAAAATGAACGCGAAAACGAAGTCTAAGTGCCCTTGGGGCATTACAAATAGTCTGCCGCTTCACGGCCCCGTATTTTAAGTTCATTTTTCCTCGGTACCCCCTTGTGGGGTAAACAAAGTATCAGCAAGCACAGTAATTTTAGGTTGAGTTTTAGAAGAAATGGCGTGACTCACCATCTCCTTCTATATTTTCCACACAGCGCCCGCATAAACCAGGGTGAGAAGCGTACTGGCCGACATCTGCCCGCCTATGCCAACACCTTTCGCATTTTTCATAGCTGGATGCTATAGCTTTTATTTTAATAGTCTGTTCACCTATAGAAGCTTCAACAGCCGTATCATCTGCTTGGCTTTGATCTATAGCCACTGCATCTGAAGTAATCAAAGCAAAGCGCAACTCATCATTTGCAGCGGTCAACGCACTAAGTAGTTCACCACTGCCATACACTTGCACATCAGCATCAAGTGATGAACCAATATCACCAGCTACACGTAATTCTTCTAAACGTTTTGCAACTGCGCCACGCACATCGAAAATAGTTTGCCATTGTTGGCTATCAAGTTTGGCATCACTATTTGCTTTCGGCAGTTGATACCATGTTTCCGTAAACACCGTTTCAGAATGCCTACCTGGCAAATGCTGCCAAATTTCATCAGCTGTAAAGCTCACAATTGGTGCCAACCAACGCGATAACGCTTCGGCAATATGAAACATGGCGGTTTGTGCAGAGCGACGTGCATGGCTATCAGCACCCGTGGTGTACTGGCGGTCTTTAGTAATATCAAGATAAAGACTACCCAACTCATTAGCACAGAAATTATGCACACGTTGGTAGATACGATGAAACTCAAAAGCCTCATACGCAGCAATAATATCTTCTTGCACTTTCTGTGCTGTTTCTACCGCCCAACGATCCAAGGCGATCATGTCATTAATATCTACACTATCTGTTGCTGGATCAAAACCATCCAAGTTCGACAACAAATAACGTGCAGTATTACGCATACGTCGATATGCATCGGCAGTGCGTTTTAGAATCTCATCGGAGACGGTCATCTCACCGCTATAGTCTGTCGCCGACACCCATAGGCGCAAGACATCGGCACCCATTTGATTCATCACCTTTTGCGGCGCGACGACATTACCCTTAGACTTGGACATCTTCATGCCCTTGGCATCAACCGTAAAACCGTGGGTCAATACGGTTTTATAAGGTGCACCATAATTCGAATCAGCACCAGCATCATCGTGGATAGCCACCGAGGTTAACAAGGACGATTGAAACCAGCCTCTATGCTGGTCAGAACCCTCTAGATACAAATCTGCTGGAAATGGCAGACCTTCTCTCTGTCCTAATACGGCCTCATGGGTTACACCAGAGTCAAACCAGACATCCAAGGTATCGGGTATTTTTTCATAACGTGTTTCATCTACCCCTAGATCGACTGGTGTTAGATCAAACCATGCATCAATTCCGTTTTCTTCTACTCGCTGAGCAACTTGTTCAATTAATTTTTCAGTATCAGGGTGCAGACTACCGGTTTCCTTATCAACAAACACGGCAATCGGTACACCCCAGGTGCGCTGGCGTGAAATACACCAATCTGGGCGATTTTCCATCATTGAATCAATGCGGGCACGACCCCAACCAGGCAACCACTGGACACTTTCAATCGCTTTTGCCACCTTTTCTCGCAAGCCATTTTTATCCATACTGACAAACCACTGCGGCGTTGCTCTAAAGATCAACGGTGTTTTATGGCGCCAACAATGCGGATAACTATGCTGAATCGTTTCATGCTTTAACAAAGCATTATTGCTTTGCAGCAAATCAACAATAAAACCATTCGCTTTATAAATATGCTGGCCGGCTACATGTTCTGTGCCTTCGATAAACACACCATTGCCGGCCACGGGGTTATCTACCGCTAAGCCATATTTGAGACCGACGACATAGTCGTCTTGCCCGTGTCCAGGTGCTGTGTGTACCGCACCGGTACCCGATTCAGTCGTCACATGGTCACCAAGAATGACGGGCACTTGTCTATCGTTGAACGGATGAGCCAGCATCATATGTTCGAGTTGACTACCCGCAACAACCGCAATGCTTTCAAAGTCTTCGATCTGGTAGCGTTGCATGGCGTTTTCTAATAAATCCGTCGCCACAACAATATATTCAGACTGACCATTATGATGAATCTTGGCTACGGTATATTGCACATCAGGGTGCAGACAAACAGCCTGGTTCGCAGGCAAGGTCCAAGGCGTAGTAGTCCAAATGACCACCGAGACCTTTGCATTACCTGGCTTATCTTTCGCACATGCCGCCCAAAATTCATCGGTATCCGCAACCACGAATTTAACGTCGATAGCGGGCGATTGTTTATCTTGGTACTCGACCTCGGCCTCAGCCAAAGCCGAGCCGCAATCTGTGCACCAATAAACGGGTTTGAAACCCTGTGAGATATGGCCTGCTTTGATAATCTTGCCAAGCGCACGAATAATATTGGCTTCGAATTTATAGTCCATAGTACGATAGGGGTTCGACCAATCACCAATCACACCTAGGCGAATAAAATCCTCGCGCTGTTTATCCACTTGCTTAGCCGCATAGTCGCGGCATGCTTGACGGAAAGTCTTGGCATCAACCTTATGACCAGCCTTACCGACCTTTTTCTCGACCATCAGCTCAATAGGTAGACCGTGACAATCCCAACCGGGCACATAATCGGCGTCAAAACCGCTTAGGGTTTTTGATTTAACGATAATGTCTTTTAGAATTTTATTGACCGCATGGCCAATATGAATTTCGCCGTTGGCGTAGGGTGGGCCATCGTGAAGCACATAACGCGGACGCCCTTTACTCGCAGCACGAACCGCGGCGTAAAGATTATTTTCTTGCCACTTCTTTAGACGTTCTGGTTCGCGTTGAGCCAAATTCGCCTTCATAGGAAAAGCAGTTTTAGGAAGATTTAAGGTACTTTTGTATTCGCTCATTACTGATCGGGCGCTTTATGCTGCAAAAACAAGGTATTATCGGTGATATCAGAGCTTGCGGCTAGCCATTGCTTGCATTTGCTTGAAAAAAAACCTCTGCTGCTTGCTGATCTATAGCCAACTGACTCTTTAAGGCATCCAAAGAAGAAAATCGCTGCTCATCTCGAAGTTTTGTATGGAACATTACCGCTGCTCGTTGACCGTAAATATCCGCGTCGAAATCGAAAATATTGACTTCAAAACGCAGCTCTCGACCATTAACCGTCGGCCGCCAACCGATATTCGCCATTCCTTGATAGGTTTCACCAATAATTTTTATAGACACAGCGAATACTCCAGATAACGCCAAGTTTTTACACTTTAGGTGAATATTCGCGGTCGGATAACCTAACTTTCGACCAAGCTGGTCTCCTTTGATCACTTTGCCAGACAAGCAATAAGGCCTAGCGAGCAGGCTTTCAGCAGCAGCTAAATCACCTGAGCTTAGGGCGGCACGAACCCGAGTACTACTGACTCTTTCCGCGTCAATCTGAATACTGGACATAGCCTCAACCTCTACCGCTAGAGAAGCAGCCTGTTTACAGACCAGTTGGTAATCACCTTGGCGATCTCGGCCAAAGCGAAAATCATCGCCCAGCAATATATATTTTGCACCCAAACCGTCAATCAATACTCGTTGTACAAATTGATCCGCGTCCATGCCAGAAAATGCTTGGTCGAAACGACAAATAAGCACGACATCTAATTCCGTCTGCGCCAAAAGATATTCAACTTTCTGTCGAAACGATAACAACCGGTGTGGTGCTTTTGCTCCAGAGAAAAATTCGTGAGGCAAGGGTTCAAATGTTACTAGCACCGAAGGTAAACCCATCGTCTTTGCTTTCTGACAAAGGCGGTCAATCATCGCTTGATGGCCAATATGCACGCCATCAAAATTACCAATGGTAACAACACTATTTCGCCGCCACCAATGCAAATTGTTGATACCGCGAATTATTTTCAGCGACATACCACCACTCTATCTAACACGAAATATGCTTACTATTATTTGACTAAATGTTTCCAACGCAGACCAAGAACAAAAAGCGATATAACATAGGTCACTACTCCTAAGGCCAAACCTAGCAGTAACAATCCAGCCCGCTCAAACCAAACTAAACCTACCCAGTTATCGAGTTGTGGTAATGCCAAAACTAATGCCACCACCATGACCAGGCTTGCCAACACGACTCGTGCAAACATTAGCATCCACCCAGATTCAAGCTTAAAGGCGCCGTCACGCTTTAGCATATAAAACAATAAACCGGCGTTTAACCATGACGAAAGCGATGTCGCTAGAGCCAAACCTACATGTGCTAATGGAAAAACCAATATAGCATTGAGCACCATATTGGTGACCATGGCAATAATCGCAATCTTAACTGGGGTTTTAGTATCTTGGCGCGAGTAAAAACCACTCGCCACCACTTTAACCAATATAAACGCACCTAAACCTAGAGAATATGCCACCAAGCTTTTACCGGCCATTTCAACATCATGTGTTGTAAATTCACCGTATTGAAATAAAGTCAGCAACATCTCTTCAGATAATAAGGCTAAACCTGCCGTAGAAGGCACCGCCACAACCAACACCCAAGTCAACGCCCAATTCAGAGTATGAGAGAATTGTTCCGGCGAGTCCTTAGAATGCTCTTGCGACAACTTTGGCAAAATCACGGTGGCCAAAGCCACACCGAATATCCCCAAAGGAAACTCTACCAGACGGTCAGAGTAATAAAGCCAGCTAATGCTTCCTGTAACCAGAAATGAAGCAATCAATGTATCTATTAATAAATTAATTTGCGCAACAGACGAACCAAACAAAGTCGGAATCATCAGTTTCTTAATACGATTGACGCCCTCTACATCTGCGTTAATGCGCGGCCGCGGTAACATTTTTATTTTTAACAAAAATGGAAATTGAAAGAGTAGTTGCACCAATCCCGCAAAAAATACACCCCAGGCCAACGCCATAATCGGCTGTTCAAAATTCGGCGCGACGACAACCGCCGCAAATATCAAAACCACATTGAGCAAAACAGGTGTAAACGCAGGAATCGCAAACCGGCCATAGGTATTTAAAATAGCGCCGGCAAAAGCGGTTAAAGAAACGAAGAAAATATAGGGAAAAGTCAGCCGCAGCATCGCCACCGCTAAATCAAATTTTTCTTCGTTACCAACGAAACCGGGAGCAAAAATGGTAATAATGATTGGCGCAGCGATGACACCAATAATAGTTACTATCAACAGTATCCCGCCTAAAGATGCTGCTACGCCGTCAGCTAAGCGCTTAACATCGCCTTCGTCTCGCTGAGTTTTGTATTCCGAAAAAACGGGCACAAACGCCAACGAGAAAGCCCCTTCTGCGAAAAGACGTCGTAAAAAATTAGGAATTTTGAAGGCGACGAAGAACGCGTCAGCAACCAGACTTGCACCAAATACTCGAGCAATGATGACATCGCGCGCAAAACCAAGCAAACGTGAAAGGAACGTCATACTGCTAACGCTAAGCGAAGATTTTAGCAAGCCTTTGCTCACGGGGTTCGATATAAGCCTTTGAATGAAAAGGGCTTAAGTGTAACCCGCAGCGTGGCGACGCGCAGCATTGGTGTAAAAACCGGCGAATATATTGACACTGATACCCCATATGGTGATAATGCGCGGCTCGAAAACTTATTTTGGAGCCAACATTGGCAAACTCTGCTCAAGCCAGAAAACGTGCTAGACAAGCCGCCGTTCGACGTGATCATAACGCCGCGCAGCGCTCACAACTACGCACCGCGATTAAAAAAGTCGTTTACGCTGTTGAATCAGGCGAAAAAGACGCTGCTCAAGCCGCTTATAAAGCCGCTGTTCCTACTATCGACAGCATGGCAAGCAAAGGTATTATTCACAAGAATAAAGCTGCTCGTCATAAGAGCCGCCTAAGTAGCCACATCCGCGCTATGTAATTCTGCGCTGCTCAATAAGCAGCGCCTCCCTATCAGAACAAAACTAAATTATCTCGATGAATCAATTCTGGTTCGTCGATGTAACCCAGCACAGATTCAATTTTCTCGCTGGCAAGCCCAGTGATTTTTCGGCATTCATCAGCATCGTAATTGACCAAGCCTAGTCCGACACGCTGGCCATGTCGGTCGACACATTCCACCGCGTCACCTCGTGCGAAATCGCCCTCGGCTAAAGTTACGCCTACCGCCAATAAACTACTGCCTTGTTGTTGCAACACCTTAACCGCGCCATCATCTAACACCAAACGCCCTTTCATTTGTAGATGACCAGCCAACCAGCGTTTACGCGCAGCGAGCGGCTCTTGCGCTGGCTGTAACAAGGTACCCAAAGTCTCGCCGACAGCAATGCGTTGAATAATATTATCTTCTCGGCCGCTGGCGATAACCGTCATGGCGCCAGAACGCGCTGCTAAACGCGCAGCCTGAAGCTTCGTCGTCATGCCACCACGCCCTAGCTGGCCAGCGCCTGGCTTCACCATGTCATCCAGTTTGGCATCATCAACCGCTACCTCGGTAATCAGCTTTGCGTCTTTATGCTTTCGCGGATCAGCGGTACACAAACCCGCTTGGTCAGTGAGAATCATCATGGCATCGGCTTCAATTAAGTTCGCCACCATGCCTGCCAGGCTATCGTTATCACCAAAGCGTATTTCATCGGTTACGACGGTATCGTTTTCGTTGACCACAGGCACCACACCGAGGTCGATCAAGGCTTTGATAGTAGAACGCGCGTTGAGGTAGCGCTGCCGATCCGATAAATCGTCGTGTGTGAGTAAGATTTGTGCGGCATGTATGCCGTGCGCTTCAAACCTTCTGGCGTAAATTTCAGCCAAACCACTTTGACCGACCGCAGCAGCCGCTTGTAGCTCGAACAAAGCATGTGGACGCTGCTGCCAGCCCAGGCGATTCATACCCTCCGCCACCGCACCAGAGGACACAACAACAAACTCCATCCCCCGTTTACGTAGCGCTGCTATCTGATCTACCCACGCCGTAATGCGCTCAACGTCTAAACCCTGACCATCGTTGGTAATCAGCGCGCTGCCAATTTTCACTACCCAGCGCTGGCTAGCGGCAAGCTGACCGCGAGTAGTTGCTTTCTCCATTTCTCGCAAATCACTCATGGCTGATACTCTTGGTTTGTCTCATCGGCATCTGTTTGCTCTTCAACCAAATGTTCTACCGCTGCCATCAAATCATAAACCAGCTGTTTTGTACCCTGTTTGCTAATGGCGGCGATGGAGTAATTAGGCCCTTGCCAATCTAGCTCGGTTTTCAGTTGCGCGCAGCGTTCCTCAGCCTCTTCATCTAACAATAAATCGGTTTTCGTCATGACTA
Source organism: uncultured Thiotrichales bacterium (assembly GCA_964617475.1). GTDB lineage: Bacteria > Pseudomonadota > Gammaproteobacteria. The sequence continues at coordinate 6,877 of CAZTYM010000007.1, read as the reverse complement.
ACCAACGCTCACGATCACCGAGCTCATCGCTATATTTTGCTAGTTCGGTTTCTATCGTTCGCACATCGGCGATAGACTGCTCTACCGATTCCGTACTGCCAATATCAACCAAATGCAGCAAAATACTGGTACGGCTAACATGCTTTAAAAACTGAATGCCAAGCCCGGCACCTTCCGCTGCCCCTTCGATAATCCCTGGTATATCGGCAACGACAAAGCTGCGATGGCCCTCTACTGAGACCACACCGAGATTAGGATATAAAGTAGTAAACGGATAATCAGCAACACGCGGTTTGGCTGCTGATACTGCGCGAATCAAGGTCGATTTGCCGGCATTAGGCAGCCCCAACAAACCGACATCAGCCAGTAGTTTAAGCTCTAAGCGTAATTCACGCTGGTCACCCATTGTGCCTTTGGTGGTCTGCCGCGGCGCTCGATTAACACTGCTCTTAAAACGCGTATTGCCCAAGCCATGAAAACCGCCTTGCGCAACTAATAGGCGCTGACCATTAGTCGTCATATCACCGATAACTTCATCGGTACCGTCGTCGGTAACAATGGTGCCAACAGGCACACGAATCTCAATATCTTCGCCCGCCGCACCAGTACAATTCTGACCACGGCCTTGCTCGCCATTAGGGGCTTTAAATTGACGATTCATTCTAAAATCAACCAAGGTGTTGAGGTTAGAATCGGCTAATAAATAAATGGAACCGCCGTCGCCACCGTCACCGCCATCTGGCCCGCCGAAAGGTATAAATTTTTCGCGACGAAACCCCAGGCAGCCATCGCCACCTTTTCCGGCTTGCACCTTGATCACGACTTCGTCGACGAATTTCATTTCTTTATTGCCTTACTTTTTTGACACAAACAAAAAACCCCGTCTAGGACGGGGTTTTTCAGGTCAATCTCTATGCTGTCCTAGTCAGCAACCACACTCACAAACTGGCGATTTTGCGGACCTTTCTTTTCAAAGACCACCTTGCCAGACGTTTTGGCGAACAACGTGTGATCACGACCACAGCCAACATTGGTACCCGCATGAACGCGCGTGCCACGTTGACGAATAATAATGCTACCAGCGCTGATTGCTTCACCACCGTATGCTTTCACGCCAAGTCGTTTGGACTCGGAATCGCGACCGTTACGACTACTACCACCTGCTTTCTTATGAGCCATCGTTCTCTCCGAATCTTAATTAAGCGCTGATGCCCGTCACTTCCAACTGCGTAAAGTGTTGGCGGTGACCAGCTTGGCGACGATAATGTTTGCGGCGACGGAATTTAATAATCCGCACCTTATCACCACGGCCATGTGCGCAAACCTTAGCGGTGACTTTAGCACCTTCGATAAATGGTGCGCCAACGGTAACATTACCGTCGTTAACCACCATCATCACTTGATCGAGTTCAACGCTGTCGCCTTCGTTGGCAACAATTTTTTCAACTTCGACGATGTCGCCTTCAGCGACGCGGTATTGCTTACCGCCTGTTTTGATTACCGCGTAAGACACAGTATCAGCCCTATATATGCAAAAATGAGCCGGGCATTGTATCTTGTGGTATCCTTCACGTCAATTTATTAGTGCCACCCAACCACCCTCCGCAAAATAGCAAATGAATCAAGCAGTTAGCCAAGCCGTTTCGACGATGACGCTAGAAAATGCTAAGGCGCTGATTGCTGATGATATGCGCTCAGTTGACCGCCTCATCGGTAAGCGGCTCAGCTCTGAAGTCGCACTCATTAATCAGCTCAGTGCTTATATTGTTAATAGCGGTGGCAAACGGCTAAGACCTCAGTTGGTCTTGCTCGCCGCAGGCGCACTCGGCTATCAGGGCGAACAACACCAGCTTATCGCGGCCATTATTGAATTTATCCATACCGCTACCTTATTACATGATGACGTGGTTGACGCCTCATCACTGCGTCGCGGTCAGGAAACCGCCAACGCCCTATGGGGCAATGAAGCGGCGGTTTTAGTCGGTGATTTTCTCTACTCACGCGCTTTTGAAATGATGGTCGAAGCCGACAATATGCGTGTAATGGAAATTCTCGCTCATGCTACCAATACCATTGCTGAAGGGGAGGTATTGCAGCTTCTCAACTGTAATGACCCCGACACTACCGAAGAACGTTATCTGGAAGTTATTCGCTCAAAAACTGCCAAGCTATTTCAGGCTGCGACTCAGCTTGGCGCCATTATCACGCATTCCTCTGCAGAAATTGAACGCGCCATGGCTGATTACGGCATGCATTTGGGCACGGCATTTCAGCTTATTGACGATGTATTAGACTATAGCGCCACCTCAAAAGAACTCGGTAAAAATATTGGCGACGACCTTGCCGAAGGCAAACCCACACTACCTTTAATATACGCGATGAATAAAGGTAGCAGTGAACAATCACATATTATTCGCGAAGCCATAGAAAACGGCAGTCGCGATAATATGCCCGCCATTGCCGATACCATTCAATCTACTGGCGCAATCACCTATACCGCTGATTGTGCCAAGCGCGAGGCCGATATGGCTATTCAATCGCTTAGCGCCCTATCAGATTCACCTTTTAAACAAGCCTTGCTAACGCTGGCTCATTTCTCAGTTAATCGGTCTTTCTAGCGACCTAACCGCGTAGCCTTAGTTAATAATTCAACTGCTATAATCATCATTATGGGTTTAGTCAAAGTTATCATTTTCGCCATTTTGCTGTGGATAGGCTTTCGCATCTATCGCTATATCAAAGCCAGAAAGCCTCTGTCACCACAGCAGCCAAAACAAATCAGCGGCGACCTGGTGAAATGCGCTACTTGCGGCATCCACCTACCCAGGCAAGAGGCCGTCAACCGTAACAACAAATATTTTTGCCCGCCTGATAGCGAAGACTGTGGTCAGTCTAACTGATCACCGAGCAACTGCAGACCGTAAGTGACTTTATGTAATTTTACATATTCAAGAGTTTTTGCATCTAACTCTATTAAGCCATAGGCGTAACGTGAACTAAATTTAAAAACAGGGTTCCCCTCTATTTTAGGAATCACTTGGTCTAAATCAACAAGCAACATCGGATCAATTGCTTGTTTTTTCGCTTCCGCGATATTTGGATAAAGTGCTTGATAATCTTCGTATCTAGTATGAAGCAGGCCGTTTTCACCCAAATCTTCGATAGAAGCCAAAACGCGATCTATATCTTCCTCAAAATCCCTGTTAATTTGTCTTGGCGGCGTATAAATCCATACTGGTGAACTACCAATTTCCTGAATCTTATTCAGTGCTTGCTCTTGAATGCCTGAAGCAAAAGCCGAAGCGGAAACTGCGCGAAAAACCCCTTCTGCGAGAATGACTGCACGTGGTCTTTCGTTATGCACCAACCAGGTACCGTATAGTAGAGCGCTAATTTGTACTATGGCGATAAATGCCAAATCGAATTTAAGTGTCTTCTTTGTCGCTTTATATATGATTAGTGTCAGAAAAGGCCCTAAGACCAAATCGATTCCCGCAATCAGCTTAATACCCTTCCAACCACCATCAGTATGAAACAAATGTCCGGGATACCAGGAGAAAATGATAAAAGCTGCCAGTACAACAAATATCACCATACTCACCACTAAGTGGTAACCAGCGGCTCCCCAGCGAGTCTTGGGCTTAACAAACACCATGTCATTCACCTAACATAAACTTCTCAATAACTGCCTTCACTGGTATCGTCGCAAACATGGTAAATATTAAATCCTCCAGTCAAAGCAAATACCGTAGGTTAAACCCGCTTTATTTCAAGCCGATTTACTAAACATGATTTTTCACGCACCAGAACCTTCCAAGTCCTTTAGTTCGCCAGTGTATTCAGGCCCTGAACGGCGTGAACACGGTCGTTTAGACGCTCACGACAAAAATAGAAATACCTGGCGACCATTATTGCTGCTCAACCTCTACCGATTACTGATCAGCAGCAGTTTTTTTGTTTTAGTTATTGCCGAAAACCACCATAGCGTCTTTCAGGAGGTAAATACCGCACCTTTAATCATTATCAGCGCGTCATACCTACTCTTAAGCCTCGCATTTATACAAAGCATACTACGCGAAATACCTGCTTTTCATTATCAGGTTTTGATCCACGTTGTAACCGATATCGCCGCTATTTGTTTGTTTGCCCATTTCAGCGGTGGCGTCGGTAATCACTTAGCTATCTTACTGGCAATTTCTATAGCCGGTGGCAGCATGCTTACCGATATTCGCATGGCGCTGTTTTTCGCCGCTTTAGCCAGCTTCTCTGTACTGGCCGACTCACTGATTCCTTATGATCTAAGTCATAGCAGTTCTGTCAATTTCACAAAGGCGGGCGTGCTAGGTATCACTTTTTTTGCTACCGCGCTCCTCGCCAGCGCTCTGGCACAACGCATACGTCTTAGCGAAAAACTCGCCGAAGAGCGTGGCGCAGAACTGCTGACCATGGAGAAACTCACACGCTACGTAGTCGAACGCCTACAAACCGGTGTACTGCTGTTTGATGAGCACAATCAACCACAATTACTCAACGACACCACACGGCATATGTTGGACCTAGGCGAGAAAAAAATAATTACTGAGCACGACCTTGATCCTATACTGGTGCACGAACTCCATCTCTGGCAATCTGATCATGACCACAAGCCCTCAGCACTCAACCTGAAAAACGGCGCACTTGAAGTGATCCCGCGGTTCGCCAAACTCGGCCATGATGATGAAAACAGCGGCACTTTGGTCTTTCTTGAAGACCAAACCAGTCTTGCCCATCAGGCTCAACAATTGAAGCTAGCCTCTCTAGGCAGATTAACCGCCAGTATCGCGCACGAAATCCGTAATCCACTAAGCGCCATCAGCCATGCAGGGCAGTTATTAGCAGAATCAGATCAAGTCGACGAAAATGATAAGCGCCTAACAGAAATTATTAGCCAGCAATCTAAGCGATTAGACAAAATTGTCGATAACATCATGCAACTGAGTCAGAGAAAAGCGCTAAACAGCGAAGATATTGATCTAATGCCTTGGTTAGAACAACTTAAAATAGAATTCTGCCAGCAAACGCAATTCAATTCAGACAATATGCGCATTATCAACGAGATTGAATCAGCCGTGGTTAAATTCGACCCCAGTCATTTACAGCAAATCGTGTGGAATTTATGCAGCAATGCCCTGCGTTACGGTCAATCTGCGCAAGGCGATACACAAATTAATTTACGCATATTCGACGATGGACTTGATCACCTAACTGTTTTAGAGGTTAGCGATCATGGCCAGGGTATTCCTAAAAGCCTTATTAACCAAATATTCGAACCTTTTTTTACAACGGGTGCTTCTGGTACCGGCCTCGGTCTTTATATCGCGAAAGAGCTATGCGCTAACAACCACGCTCAACTGCTATACCACCATGATCAAAACGATAAAAATACTGGCGCCTGCTTTCGTATTTGCTTCGCCGATAGCCGACGCCAGGTTCATGCTGCTTAACTATGAGCCATACTGATCAACCAAAAGCACTCATCGTCGATGACGAGCCCGATATTCGAGAACTACTCGAAATTACGCTGTCACGCATGGGCATTAGCAGTCACGCTGCAGCTAATATAGAAGAAGGAAAATTATTGTTAGCTGAGAAGAAGTTTCAGCTCTGCCTTACTGATATGAATCTTCCTGATGGCAACGGTATCGATCTGGTCAAGTATATTCAGCGACATCATAGTAATATTCCTGTGGCCATGATCACTGCGCACGGTAATATGGAATCCGCTATTGCCGCACTCAAAGCAGGCGCTTATGATTTTGTCTCAAAACCCGTTGATCTCGGCAATTTACGTGATTTAGTCGATACCGCCTTAAAACTGTCTCAATCTACGCAAACAAACAGTAAAACCAAACGACTTCTTGGCGAATCAGACACCATCAAAGCAACACGCGCGAAAATTGAAAAACTCGCTCGCAGTCAAGCGCCTGTTTATATCAGCGGCGAATCTGGCACCGGTAAAGAACTGGCCGCGAGATTAATTCATGAAAATGGCGCGCGCAGCGAACACGCTTTTATCGCTGTTAACTGTGGCGCCATTCCTAACGAGTTAATGGAAAGTGAATTTTTTGGCCACAAAAAAGGCAGCTTTACCGGTGCTCAACACGATAAAGTTGGTTTATTCCAGGCTGCTGAAGGTGGCAGTTTATTCTTAGACGAAGTCGCCGACCTTCCCCTATCGATGCAAGTCAAACTACTACGGGCTATCCAGGAAAAATCAGTACGCCCGGTTGGGTCTAATGAGGAAGTTAGCGTTAATGTCAGAATATTAAGCGCCACTCATAAAAACCTAGCTAAGATGGTCGAAAATGGTGACTTCAGACAAGACTTATTTTATCGCATCAATGTTATCGAGCTGGCCATGCCCAGTTTGCGAGATCGACCTGAAGACATTCCCGTTTTAGCACAGCACTTGGTTACACAACTGGCCAATAATCACAGCATGGATTGCCCTGAAATAATGGAAAGCGCCATCAAACACATGCAAGCCTATCGTTTCCCTGGCAATGTCCGTGAACTAGAGAATATTTTAGAACGCGCGATGACCCTATGTGAAAACAATGAAATACACGCGCATGATATGAATATTAAGGTTGATAACTCTGGTCAGGAAGAAAAACCCGACCTGGATAGTCAGCTCGATTCCACGGAAAAAAACACCATTCTCAAAGCTTTAGAGCAAACAGGGAATAATAAAACACAGGCCGCTAAGCTTTTGGGTATTTCATTCAACGCCTTACGTTATCGCTTACGTAAGTTGGGTTTAAATTAAATCACTGTATTTTTTGTAGATACCGTCTTGAATATCTAGGGTATTTGTATAGACACTCATATTTTTTGT
>CAZTYM010000006.1:0-84189 GCA_964617475.1 uncultured Thiotrichales bacterium | reverse complement strand
GCAACTACAATACCTTAGCAACAAAACAGACTATTTATTCCGGACAGCAGTGCGCCTATGCGGGAATGACAAATTAAGAATTATGAATAAATACTGGAGCAAACTCGTTCACCAACTCGATCCTTATGTGCCGGGTGAGCAACCTAAAATTAGCAATCTCATTAAGCTCAATACCAATGAGAACCCTTATGGCCCATCGCCCAAGGTAATCGATGCCTTAAAGAATGAGGCTACTGATAGCTTACGTTTATACCCTGATCCAAATTCAGACAAATTAAAACAAGCGATTGCTGATTACCATAAGGTTAAACCTCAGCAAGTATTTGTTGGCAATGGCTCAGATGAAGTATTGGCTCACGCCTTCCAGGCTTTGCTTAAGCATGATAAGCCTTTGCTCTATCCCGATATCACTTACAGTTTTTATCCGGTTTACTGTGGTTTGTATGAAATCGATTATGAAACCATTCCACTGGCAGATGATTTTACGATTGATGTCAACGACTATAACAAACCGAATGGCGGAATTATTTTTCCTAATCCTAACGCGCCCACTGGGGTGGGTTTAGGCTTAGATAAAATTCAGCAGTTACTCGAGAGTAACACCGAATCTGTTGTGATGGTGGATGAAGCTTACGTCGATTTCGGCGCTGAGACAGCAATTTCTTTGGTAGACCAATACCCTAATTTACTGGTGGTACAGACTTTATCTAAATCTCGCTCGTTGGCAGGCTTACGTTTAGGTTTTGCTATGGGTAATGAGCAGCTTATTGAAGGTTTAGAGCGTGTTAAAAATAGTTTTAACTCTTACCCAATTGATCGCTTTGCGTCTGCTGGTGCTATTGCCGCTTTTGAAGATGATGCTTATTTTCAAAAAACCAAAGACAGTATTATTAACACTCGCGATTCCCTTACTGCATCATTAATGAAACTAGGCTTTGAGGTGCTGCCCTCGCAAGCCAATTTTGTCTTCGCAAAACATGCTGGCCATGATGCCGCTGAGATTAGTGCCAAGCTGCGTGGAAACAGTATTATAGTGCGCCACTTTAGCAAACCACGTATTGATCAATTTTTGCGTATTACCGTTGGTACGGACGGTGATTGCAGTGCATTGATCAAATGCCTAGAGAATATTTTGTAAACGATTATGCTTACTCATCCCAAAGTCTTATTAGTTGAAGATAATGTTGGGTTGGCTGAAACCGTTATCGATTATTTGGAAAATTCCAACTTTACTGTTGATTACGCGCAAGATGGTGGCGTTGCACTGCATCTAGCGAGCGAGACCCGCTACAATGCGATCATTCTCGATATTATGATGCCAGGCATAGATGGCTTTGAAGTCTGTAAGCGACTGCGCGATGACGCCGTCGACACGCCTATCATCATGCTGACTGCGCGAGATTTGCTAGAGGATAAGCTACAAGGCTTTTCTTTTGGTACCGATGATTACCTTGTTAAACCTTTTGATATGCCAGAATTGGAAGCACGTATACTCGCGCTGATTAAGCGTAACCAAGGAAATGCTTACCAAAATCAATTGAGCGTGCATGATTTGAGTTTTGATTTAAAAACCATGCTGGTACAACGTGGCGGCAAATCGATCAAGCTATCACCCACCTGCTTACGTATTTTAAAAATATTAATGCGCGAATCGCCAAACATTGTTAGTCGTGAAGACTTAGAACAAGAACTTTGGGGAGACGTCATACCGGATAGCGACACGCTACGTAGCCATCTTTATAATCTACGGAAAAGTATAGATAAAGACTTTGATGTGCCTTTATTACATACACAACAGGGCGTTGGTTTTAAAATCGAATATGTCGAAGAATAAAGCTAGGCCGTACCGATAATCTTTGCATTAGGCAAGGTAATTGAAACACTGGTTCCTTCACCAACCTTACTTTCAGCATCTATCTGCCAAGCAAATCGCTCACACAAATGTGCAACGATTGATAAACCTACACCGTGACCATCGCTAGCAGTATTAGCACGATAGAATGGTCTAAATGCATGTTTCAACTGTTCTTCATCCATCCCAGTACCGCTGTCTTTAATTACAACCCTCTTATCCTTTAATACACTAATAATAATTTCACCTTCATTGGTATAGTTGAAAGCATTGCGGATTAAATTACCAAATAACATGGCCAACACTTTTTCTGAAGCATTGATCTCAAGCAATGCTTGTTGTTTAATTTTAAGTTGCGCCTTATGGTTTTTATAAACTGTTTTTATTTGTGCGATTTGCTCAGCTAATAGATCGTTGACGATTATCGCTTCTTGCTCTATGCCCGTATGCTGCTCTCTCGAGAGCATTAGTAAGGTTTCGAGCAGGGCTTCCATATTTTCCACTGTGCGCTTTACACGAGATATGGCTTTTTTATCTTGCTCGGGTAAATTCTGGTTTTTATTAAGCAGATCAAAAGATCCTTTAACAATAGCCAAAGGTGTACGGAGCTCGTGACTCGCATCACGAGCAAACTGCCGCTCGCGAGCAATGAATTCACTCGTTCTGTTAGTAAACTCTTCTATAGCATCGATCAGCACCACAGCGTCACCATCAGCTGAGGCTCGAATATCCGATAGGTCCAGAGAATTCGACTGTATGGCATTGATATCCACCTTAGCCATGATATCAGCGAGTTTAACTAGCGGAGATATTGCACGACTAGATTGGCGATAAGCTAACCATGAGATGAGATAGACAATAAGCAATACTATCGTCAGCGGCACAACACCAAAATAAAGCGCGAGCTTTGAGACCTGCGAACCGCTGAATAGTAAATATAACCTCTCGCCATCTTTATCAGAGACATAAGTAATGGGATTATCGTTATCCAACTCTACACGACCATAACCTGGCTCAAGATTACGTAAAACTGCGGGCAAACGATCATATTGTCCGATCTCTGCAAGATAACCTGTCAGATTAAAAGTATTGGGTGCGGGAAAACTGCTATCTGTTTGCCTAATCTGCCAATAATGTTCTGCTTCGCTCTCTAAGGCTTTTTTGACTAGTACATTTTCAACAATTTTAGCTGAAGCAAATACACCAGCAAAGGTTGCGACGCTAATCAGGGCGATTTGCATAAGGAAGACGCGAACTAACTTTTTGCGTACGCCTGTGCGTTTAATAGGCTGCATTTCCTGATCAGCAGGTGTTGCGGTTTGGAAAAACATGAGGCTTACGACCGTGGCAGCCAGGGAATAAAGGGACTGGTTGTACGTTGATAATCACGGTAATCATCACCACGAGAGCGTATCGCTTGCATCTCAGTATACGGTATTCCGGTAATAAAATAGAGAAATAACAACATGACAAACGGCGCTAACCACACCCACGCCCCGCCTGCTGCACCAATGGCCAGTATTGGGTAAGCAAACCAATGCGACCATTCAAAGAAATAATTGGGATGGCGTGAGTAACGCCATAGACCCAGTCGGCAAGTCTTGCCCTTATTCTCTGCATTAAATCGAAACCGGGTGAGCTGTTGATCCGCTGTGGTTTCACCAATCAAAGCAACTAGGGCAATGATTATCGCCAAAGCAATCAACCAAACATTTACCGGCGATTGGTTTTCAGCAATCACCCACATGGGCCATGCGCACAACCAAATAAGACCTGCCTGAAATTGATAATAGAAAAAATAAAACAGTTGGGCTCGTTGACCAAAATGTTCGGTCATTGCTTGATAGCGACCGTCATCAGTCTCTCGCATAATTCGGCGAAAGATAAAACTCCCTAAGCGTAAAAACCATAAGCCCGCAATAAGACCAACAACGATACGATACGTCTCTAAGCCAGTACCCACCAATGCATAAAAAACGGAGCAGACGGCAATACCCAAGGCCCAGATAGCATCAACGATGCCGCTCTTTTTGCTTCTCATCTGCCACAACCATGCGAGAAACATGACGCTGCTTGCGCCGATTGCGGTAATAGCGAGTGGGCTCATTGCTATGCAAGCGCCTCCGGTGATTGCGTCTTGTTCTGCATATAACGAGCGAAGATCACGAGCAAAGGAAAAGCTATTGCCCAAGCAATCGCCAATAACAGCAATGCCATAGGCAAACTGAGTGTAAAGTCTAGCGCGCCTAGTCTATGGCCACCGTAATAAGATAGTGGCGCTGCAACAAAAGACAAACCCACCGCCATAGCAATTTTCTCTTTTAGCCAAGCTAAAGAATGATTAATGGTCAAAGCAAAGCCGATCCAGAGAAAGATTATCCAAACAGGCGCGAAGCTGGCAAACGGTATGGGCGCAGCAAAACTTAATACACCAAAAATTGGCCATAGTGAATCAAGCAATATACCTAATATCGTGGCGACTAGTAGCAAGCGAACATCACCTATAGCTATGCGGCTGGGTTGCAACTGCCAAAACATAAATAAACCCAGCACTAAAGCCCCTGGCCAAACCAAGCCACGCGCCGCCCCTAAAACACAGGCAAACCATAAGACTTGAAAGAAAACAAAATTGATGAGTTTGTTAGCTTTCAACGCCTGCTTCATCCACTTTCTCAAAGCGCATATGCACAACGTTGATAGATTCTTCTAAAAAGCCACCTTCACAGTAACAAAGATAGAATAACCACATACGAATAAAACTATCGCTATAGCCTTGTTGTTTGACCTTATCAAGATTGTCGAGAAAAGCGATGCGCCAATCTCGAAGGGTTTTGGCATAACTTTGGCCAAACTCCGATTTATCATTGACCAATAGTGATGACTTGGCAGCACTATCTGCCAACACCAATGCCGATGGAATAAAGCTGCCTGGAAAGATATAGCGCTTAATAAAATCAACGGTGTGTAAGGCCTGCATATAACGCTCTTCACGAATAGTGATTGCTTGAATCAAGGCAAGACCATTCGGTTTGAGCACATTTGAAATTTTATTGAAATAGCCATCGAGGTATTGATGACCGACTGCTTCAACCATTTCTACCGATACCACCTTGTCGTACTGACCTTCAATATCTCTGTAATCTTTGAACAGCACTTCTACTTTATCTTCTAGACCCTGTGCTCTAACACGCTGTTGCGCTTCGGCGAATTGTTCTTTTGATATAGTGACGGTGCTGACTTTACAACCGTAGTGCTGCGCTGCAAAAATCGCCAGGCCACCCCAACCTGTACCGATCTCAAGCAGATGATCGGAGTCTTTCAGATCAAGACGTTGACAAATAGTATCAAGCTTTCTGATAGACGCTTGCTCTAGTGTGTCTGCTTCACTCTGGTAAATCGCAGAGGAATACATGAGCTTTGAATCAAGGAATAATTTAAAGAAATCATTGCCTAAATCGTAATGCGCGGCAATATTTTTCTTGCTGCCACTTTTACTATTTCGACTAAACCAATGCAGCAACTTCATAAACAACATTTTCGCCCAAACACTGCCGCCATCGACATCATCGAGCACGTCGATATTGCGAACAAAGATCTGTATGAGCTGAGTTAAATCATCAACCTGCCAGTCTCTGTTCATGTATGACTCACCTGCACCAACAGACCCGCCTAAGGCAAGCGAGCGAAAAAACTCTGGATTCTGGATAGTGATTTGCGCACTAAGCTCGGCATTTTTGTCACCGAAGTGATGCATACCGGCACTATCGTAGATGGTTAACGATGCTTCTTTAATAAGGCTTAATTTTTTATAGAGTGCTTTTCTTAGCCAGTTATCCGTAAACAGCGGTTTTGGTTGAATATCAGCGATTTCTTGCATAATCATTTTCCTCAATAATTTTGCTACCAACTTGATCTGGATGTGAATAAAAAGGTGTACGTTTGGCAAACAGTTTTAGTGCTTGCCAGTAAATACCAGCCAGTACTTTTAAACACATGAAGGGGTAAGCCAAGGCAATGGCATTGGCATTGGCTGCAGTAAAGGGGTGCTCATCTAGCACCATGGTTGCATCAAACATATTATCTTCTTGCTGCTGGCATTCCATATGAATTAAGAGACGGTCATCCTGAAAACTGAATACCCAGCGATAAGCAATTTCCATCGGCATAAACGGTGACACATGGAAGTCTTTATCAAAAGCGAACTCTAGTGAACGCTTATTACGTTTGGCTTGCTCAACCGATAAAACATAAGCGTGTCTTTCATTCCAGGGTGTGTTGTTAATTTGCGCAACGATGAATTGCAGGTTTTCCGATTTCTTCTCATAGCAGAAATAGAACGTCACTGGATTAAAACAAACACCGAACGATCTGGGGTTGGTTAACATCATCACATCACCATCAAAATGACTACCATGATGTTGTTGAATAAGGGACACCAAAGCTGATTTCAGGCTACCGGGTTCATCAGGCAAATAATCTTGCCTGCGTATCTGCATCAGGTTAAAGCGATTAAATGACCATAACCAGGATTTCTGACACGTGGATTCAATATGATCTAAATCAATACCGGCCATGAACACCGAATAGCTAAATTCGTTTGATGTCGGCGAGAAGCGTCTATGCCTCACTTTACCTTCAAACAAGGCGCTACGCATGACCGATGTCCTGCTGAAATTTTGCTACTGACTCGACTGCACTGCGTACACCGTCTTCATGAAATCCCCACCCCCAATACGCACCGCAAAAATAAGTGTGATTCGCACCATTGATCTCATCTTTACGCTTTTGCGCAGCGACACCTTCTTTTGTGTAGATAGGATGATGGTAGGTACGCTGACGATGAACAAACGATTCGTTAATTTCAACCGATGGATTAAGTGTGACAAAATAATCTACGGGGCCTTCTAACGACTGTAATTTATTCATATAGTAGCTAACAGTACATTGCGTTCCGCTATTGCCGTCAACCAAAGCATTCCAGCTTGCCCAGGCTTTGCGATTGCTTGGCATAACGCTTGGGTCAGAATGTAGCACCATTTGGTTTTCTTGATAGGGAATAGCGGAAAGTATTTCTTCCTCACTTGTACTGGAATCAGTCAACATGGCCAGTGCTTGATCGCTGTGTGCGGCAATGAATACTTTATCGAAACGGGCGTCGTCATGATTTTTGGCTTTTATCACCACAGCATCATGTGCACGCGTAATAGACTCAATAGCCGCATTGGTTTTAATTGAATCTCCAAAGCGATCAATGAGGTTTTCTACATAGCTACGCGAGCCGTTTTTTATTGCTTTCCAAATCGGTCTGTTTTGCACTTGCAACATATGGTGATTGGCCATAAACATGACCAGATAACGAATTGGAAATTTCTTGATTTCACATACGGGCGATGACCAAAGTGCACAGGCCATAGGATAAATATGATCTTCGATAAATGCCTGGCTGTAACGGTTTTTTGTCAGATAGTCTTCTAACGATATCTCGTTGTCCACATCGTCAATCAGCGTCTTCACTTCTCGGTAAAAGCGAAAAATATCTAAGATCATTTGATAATGACTGACTCGAAAGGTATTTTTTCTTTGACAGAAAAGACTATCAAAATCGGTGGCGGCATACTCAAGTTGCTTTGTCGGGTTACAAACACCAAAGCTCATATCTGACTCTTGGTATTCAACACCCAGCTCATTAATCAGAGCTGTAAAATGAGGGTAGTTTTTTTCGTTAAAAACGATAAAACCACTGTCTACGCGAACTTTTCCGTCTTCCAGTTCGTGCGTGTCGGTATGGCCACCAATGTAATCATTGGCTTCAAATAGCGTAATGTCATGCCCTGCCTTATCCAAGTAATACGCTGCGGTAAGACCAGATACTCCAGCGCCAATTACGGCGATGTTCACGACCCTGCCTCTACCGCATCCAGTCGTTTGAGCGCTAACATCGCTTTAGGCACTTGCTTCATGTCCCAAATTAATCCTAGCGATGCCATTAGTTTCAAAACGTAGTAGCTGATATCGATTTCCCACCAGTAAAAACCCTGGCGAGCCGAGCCTGCGTGATGATGGTGATTGTTATGCCAACCTTCGCCCAAGGTGATAATGGCTAGAAACAGATTATTGCGGCTATCATCGTTAGTATTAAAACGACGACTGCCAAATTTATGCGCAAGAGAATTAATCAGCAGGGTCGCGTGTATGAGCACAACGGTGGAGACAAAATAACCCCACACCAACATTTGCCAGGCCGTGGTGCCTAGCTGAGGAAAGACTATTTCGAGAAACAAACCCAACAAAAAGGCAAATAATGCCAGGCAGAACGGCGCTACGATATCAAAGCGATCGAGCCAGCGCAGCTCGCGGAACTTCATATAGTCTTTGACGCGATCATAGTTTGCCTGGTAATGGCGATCACAGAGAAACCAACCCATATGACTCCACAAGAATCCTTTTTTTGGCGAATGCACATCAGCATCCGTATCGGCGTGACTATGGTGTTCGCGATGATGGGCTGCCCACCACAAAGGACCACGCTGAGTGGCAGTAGCGCCAATAAAGGCAAAAATGAACTGTATAGGCCGGCTGGTTTTGAACGAACGATGAGAAAAATAGCGATGATAAAAGGCCGTAATGGCAAACATTCTGAGCAGATACATAGCGGCGGCAAAGGCGATCGCCACCCAACTAACGCCGACAACGAACACCAGCAGACATGCTGCATGCAACACCAAAAAAGGTAATACTCTCAACCAGTTAATGGTATCTAACTGATTATCCGAAACTTTTTCAACATTTTGGGCGTCAAATGGCGAAGTATCAAACCATTGTTTGATCGTGCTAAATAACTGGCTCACAAGTTCGTCTCCATTGGTCGAATACTAGTTTTTAGCGCGTGAATAAATCGTGAAGGCCATTTCACGCTATCTTCACGTAGTTTTCACAAGCCAACAGGTAATATGTAGTCAGTTTTTCTAAGGACTTTGGACAAATCGTGAAGCACTTTCGCCGTCAACTGCTACTTGGTGTCGTCGCTATGGGAATTTTAGCTAGTCTGGTATCCGCTTGCTCGTCTACGCAAAAGAAGCCTTCTTACGTCTCTGGCTACCTGGAGGCCCTTGAAGATCGCAGTGGCGAAGTCGTATCAAAACAAGCTGTCTCCGGCTTCACCAAATTGTTTTCTGACCTCAAACAAGACGACCTGGAAAACGCGGTCCGTAATGCCTACTCCAGAGAATTTTACTTTAATGACACTTTTCGCTCAATTAACCAAATTGACGATCTCGTTGAATATTTTCTACAAACCTCAGAAAACATCAACGGCACCAAGGTTTACATCGAGGATATCGTCCAAAGCAATAGTGATTTTTACGTGCGCTGGATAATGGATATCGACTTTGAAACCCTTAACAAAAAAATCAACACCCGCTCTATCGGGATGTCGCATCTGCGCTTCAATAACGAAGGCAAAATAATCTTACATCAAGATTACTGGGATAATACTGATGCCTTTTTTCGCCACCTGCCTTTGGTCGGTTATATGGTCACTCGTGTTCATAACAGGCTTTAATTATGGTTCTCAGACTCCTCTTAGCTCTATCCCTGATTTCTTTATCAACCGGTGTACTGGCAGATCAACAACCTGAATTTGATAGCGAGATACAATCTGCCGGCCAAACTCTAAAGTTATGCAGCACTACAAAAGTAAAAGCCTATAGCATGATTCTTGTTGGCTATAGTGCGCTATACATGGAAGACTGTGACTCTAGAGGTGATGATTTCTTTGAAAAAAATAAGGTTCTGTCTTTCTATTACCTAAGAGATGTACCAAAACATGCATTTCAGAAATCTACATTGAAATTTCTTCAAAAAAATCTATCCAAAGAAACCATGGTTCAGTTAGAACCTGAAATCGTGCATTTTAACGAAAGCTACCAGGATGTTGGTAAAGATGACCAATACAAGATTTGCTTTTCCTCTGGTGAAGGCTTGAAGCTCTATCTCAATGACGAGGTCATCTCTTCCAACGGCAACGATGAGCTAGCCAAGCTCTACTTCAACGTCTGGTTTGGCGAAAAACCTTTCAATAAAAGCATGAAAAAACAATTGCTGAAATCGTAGAATCCCGCCAATTCATTAGAGTAAATATCAACCTTGCTGCCTTAAGCAGCGCTATCTCTATCTCACTCGCTTATACTTAACGATACAATCTCTGCTCTTTAAAGCTGTCATCAGATCATAAGTAATATCAGAGTCATCCTCGACTAAAAATGCCGTTAGAAACCTCGGAATAAGGTAAATATGTTTTAAATTAGGCCGAAATAAGCATTTGAAGATAATATCAATAAAACAGCGCATATTGGCAGTCTCATTTTGACTAATACGATTTCACCCGATTTTTTTATAATTGGCGCACAAAAAGCCGGCACTACCTGGTTATGGCATATGCTTGACCAGCATCCTGATACATCGCTGCCTGAAACCAAAGAGTTACATTATTTCGGCTCGGTTGAGCTTTACAGAAAAGGGCCGGATTGGTACCAGAAATTCTTTGCCGATGTTGACCAAGACAAAATTACCGGGGAAGCATCTACAACTTATTTTTACGATAGAATACCTTACTGGCACAATAAATCGTCTCAAATTGAATTTGACGACTCACTCCCCCCCATACCTCAGTTAGTAACGAAAACTTATCCTGAAGCCAAATATATAGTGATTCTTAGAGACCCCGTTCGACGTGCTATTTCGGCTTATTCACATTGGATGAAGCGAGGTGATATTGCGTCACCTATGCTCGGTTTAAAGAGATTTGCCAAGCAATTCCCAAAAACCCGGCTGCTTGAATATGGTTATTATGCTAATTATTTAAAGGTATGGCAGCAATTTGTTAAGCCTGAGCAATTTAAAATTATTATTTTTGAAGATGATGTAAAAAGAAACCTGGATCAGGCCATACCAGATCTCTATCGTTTTCTTGGTTTAGATCCTAGCTTTATTCCCAAGCAGGCGGAAAAAGCCGTGCACAAAAGCTGGGGGCATACTCGTATTCTATTTAGCTATTATGCAAGTAAATTATATAAAAATGCCGGAAATACTCGAATAGCATCAATGTTAGACAAACATGACTTTCTATCCCGTTATCAGATTAAAAAATCAGATATCGAGTTTTTACGCTCTATTTACTTACCACAAAGAGACGAGCTTGCGGCCATCTCTGGAAGAGATTTAAGCAGCTGGGATTACGGTGAAAAACTGCTGAAATAATATACTGAACAATTAATAAACATCTATTGCATCAATAGCAATGGATTTTCCGAGTTCCGCATTTTCTATAGTCAATACATGCCAACCCAAATCAAGATCACTCACGCTCAATATCTCAGCACTATTGACTGAATTTTCACTAAACTGCGAAGCTTTGCCTATTGGTTTGCCATCAATAAAAATATTAGCTTCACCGTATTTGCGCGACTTTGGTCCCCACCACTTAAGTGCACTTCCATAAAAATGGAAATCAACTTTGGCGTCATCAGATTCTGACTCGTGAACATAGAGAACGCTGAAGTTATTGTTACCACGTGTGCCCCATTTACCGCTATAAGAAAAATTATCTTTACTATTCTCATAACGAACATGTCTATCCAACACCTGCCAGGATTGGCCTCTGTCATTAGACACGTATACATGTTCTGCGCTGGAGGCAAATAAGGTTCGATTCAATTTATAATTTTTCGAAAAGTGTATTTCCCTTAAGACTTCCTGTTTCTCAATCAACTCTGGCGCCACTTCAAAAAAAGACTCGCCAGCCGTGTCTGACTTAAACAAACCTAGCCCCTTCACGCTGACAAATATCGTTTTATCAATTAGAAAATTCGGCGAGAGTGCCAATGCTTTAATATGTTCGACTTCAGGTGTCTCCGTCAAAACAAGCCTATTCCATTGCTCACCACCATTGCGTGACACGTATACACCATCAGCACTACCAAAATAGATTTTTTGTGTCTCAGCAAAATCTGGGCTAAACACAATGATCGAACTACCCAAGCCAGAATAAGTGGCCGCTTTCTCGCTTAAACCTTTATTGCTCTGCACCCAGGTTTTACCAGCATCTTGAGAGACAAAAAAACCTTTACGTCTAACCGACGATGCCATGGTTGTATCATTGGAAAATTCGGGTGATAAAGCTAGTGAAGATATCCAACCGTTATCAGCGTTCCATATTGTACTAAACGCCTCACCAGAATCGTCTGAATATAATAACCCACCTCTTCTTGTCCCTAGAAAAACTCTGCCATCCTCTAAAAAGTCAGGTGATAAGGCTATTGTCGTCGGAAAAGTAAACTTCGGCATATCGAGGACTCGCCGAGACAATCTGCTGATAATGGAACCTTCATCAAAATTATTCTGTAAAAACTTCTGCACAGATGAAGCTCGGATTTCATTTCGATGCCAGTGATTAGTTTCATTAGTACTAGTGAGAAATGACATATTTGAAACAGCAAATATTTTATGGAGCTCATCGCCAATCTCTGTCGTCACAATATCCCATAGATGCGGACTTCTAAGACCTGTGTTTTTAGTTTGCCATTTTTCGCCTGAATCCAACGATACATAGGTACCCGCATCATAGCTCGCTATAGCAATCATCTCCTTCGACCCCATCGCCGCTACTGCAATACCCTCTACATTTCCTGCTGGCCTGGATTCGAGCTCAATCCATCTGCTCTTTGACGCATCAAGCTTAAACACACCTGCAAAACCTGAGACAAAAACGGTGCTTGGATCTTCTTCTCTAACCCCCGACGCTATATCTACTTTGTAGAAGTGAGGTTCACCGTGATCATCAGCTTGCCCTGTCTTAACCAGTCCTTCTTTTATCTGGCTCCAGGTTACTCCTTCGTCCTGGCTGATATAAACCGCTTCATCCCAAGTACTAACATAGAGTTCAAGTTGCTTATTATTCGCTGAGTAAGTTGTCGAAATTGAGGTAATTGCACTGTCACCCTTAACTGACGCAGGCTTTGCTAGCAAAGTATAGTCGCCGCCAATTCCTTCAGATGAATAAATATCACCCATCTCGGTTCCATAAAACACTTTAACTGAGTCTTCTACCTGGGATACAGCAATCGTCGTTATTTTTACACCACTACTGACATTCGAGTGTGTTGTAAATGCATTGAGTTCATCGTTAGATATATACACCTGGCCATCAGCACCGGCTGCTAATACTTTCGGGTTACCTTTTTCACTTACTAGTGATATAGCGTTGGCTTTTATATTCTCGCCTAGGGTAGCCCAGTTTGTACCGCTATCCGTGGAAACAAAAACCTGGCCTACTTTTGTCAATGCAACAATCGTACTATCAGTTGCAAAACTGGGAGACATAGCTAAAACTTTAATATTTTTATCAGTTAAACCTTTATTGGCAACAGACCAATTATCACCGCTGTCTTTGGAGGTATAAATACCATCGCCTTTTGTTGAAATAAAAACTTGGTAGCTATCGGTACCAGATTCCGCAGCAACAATATCGGTGACCAATTCATTATTAAACAGACCACGCTCCAGGTTCTTCCATGATGCGCCACCATTTACTGAGCGTTTTAGTTCATCGTGAACATAAATGAATATCGTCTTGTCTTTATCAAAATAAGGCGACAACGCCATAGAAGAAACGACATCATGTGGACTGTGTGAAAATACAGGCGTTGATATTAATAAAACTAATATCAGAATCAAAAAAGATACTATCCGGCGACAAACGCTCGGTTGCGTCACTACAAGCATTATTTTCCTCAAATAATAATTATTAGATTCTTTGTCGGCACAAAAATAGTAGATTCTTAATTTGAGAATGAACCAACATGAATTCCAAGCTCCATAACAGCGCGATTGAGATCGACTTATTTTCCAAGCACGGAGAGTAAACCACCTTCCAAATGTTTTAAAAATAAAGGCTCTTGATAACTTTCTTTCGTATGCCCAAGCGCAGTATAAAATGCATACCCGCCATCGAACTCATGAAACCATGCCACTGGTTGAAGCTCTGATACCGGCTTTTCTGCATCAGACTTAAAACTACGCTCATCAACACCGAGCAAAATGTTCAAGCCCTTCTGAAATTGTCGAAACTCATACCATTCATCTCGCCTCACCCAGATAGTAGGCAGCCCCATGGTCGCCATATGATCATTTCTGATTACAGTGATCTTACCTTCTCGCACACTCGGATCGGTTGGGTGAGTCTTGAAACGCGCACCGACTAGCTGGCCATACCAAGGCCATTTATATTCTGTATCGGCTGCAGAATGGATACCCATAAAACCGCCACCGGATTGAATAAATTGGGTAAATGCCTGCTGTTGATTTTCGTCTAAAACATTACCAGAGGTGAGTAAAAAAACAACTACATCGAATTGACGTAGCGATTTTTCAGCAAAAATATCAGCGTTCTCAGTAGCATATACTTGCAGTCCATTTTTAACAGCGATGCTTTCTAATGCCTTCTTTCCAGCAGTAATAGATTGATGACGAAAGTTAGTCGTTTTGGTGAAAACCAGGATTTGAGCACCGGGCTCAGGCATATCCGTGCAGCCGAGTAAGCACACTATTATTAGCAGACTATATTTAGAAACTTTGGACACTTTTCAAACCGAGCTTAATGCCGGGCGATACACTGCCCGGCCAAAAACAATGCCACTGTTACTTACTTCATTTAACAAGCAAGATATTTGTTTAATACTTTATCTAATTGATTTGCAAAAGCTAGTCTATCTTTTTGACTAAACGAAGGGGTTGACTCATTAAGTTCAACGCCGCTTGACCGCATGGAATCCATAAAATCACGCATACTCAAACGAGCCTTGATATTGTTTTCGCTAAACAATTCCCCACGTGGGCTTAAAGCCTTTGCCCCTTTCTCAATAACATCATTGGCCAAAGGAATATCTGATGTAATCACTAAATCCTCCGCAGCCACTTTCTTCACGATTTCATTATCAGCCACATCAAAACCGCTTTCAACTTGAATAAAGCTAATGAAATCAGACTGTGGAATGCGCAATGGTTGATTTGCGACGAGAAATAACGAGATTTTTGTCCGCTCTGCAGCGCGAAATAGAATTTCCTTTATTGGCACTGGACATGCATCTGCATCAACCCATATTTGCATCACAAACTAGTTATCCAGCTTAGCCATTTCAGCCTTAATTTTCTCGTTATCGTAATTAGTTCCGACAGAAAAACCCGCTATCTGGCTTAGATGAGTGTAAGGCAAACCCGTCTCCTCATGCCATGTATTAAATGTTTGTTGCACTTTAACTAAATCACGTTTAGATGTAGGGTTATCCGCTATATCAATACCTGCGTCTTGAACTGCCGTAATAACATCTGCCGATAACACGAAGCAATCCTTTCCTACATTACGCAGAAACCATTGTCCGCTATTACCTCCCAGTCGTGAACCGTGCTTTTTAAGATATAGCATCAAACCTACTTGGTCATTTTCTGGCCATTCAGCAATAAATTTTGCAAAACTTCCATGTCGACGAGCAATATCTTGGATAAAATAA
Organism: uncultured Thiotrichales bacterium; assembly: GCA_964617475.1. Lineage (GTDB taxonomy): Bacteria > Pseudomonadota > Gammaproteobacteria. The sequence continues at coordinate 68,772 of CAZTYM010000006.1, read as the reverse complement.
GTATTTTCCATCACCGCCTTGATTTTTGGCCAGTGACGAACGACTCGTTTATCCTCCATATACGCCTCCCATCGTTCTGGCGGCATACAGCCAAGCGTAGTAATATCAAATTCAAAAAACGCTTCTTCGAATTGAGGCCATTTATTCGCGATCACCGTCCAATTAAAACCCGCCTGGTTGATCGCTCTTGCCATCGCCGCTAAAAAACGATCATCACCTTTCTCTGTTAATGCACTTTTCGAAACAACAGGCTTTAATAGCGACTTGAGCGCTTTTTCACCACCTTTACGTTTTTTCGCTCGTTCTCTAATAATTCTAAACTGATGCATTACTTATTCGCTTTCTCTGGAAAGTATTCGCATATATTATCGCCAGGCACTTCGACCTGATCATATGAAATTCACAGGCAGCTGCACAGAATAAAAATAAACTGATCTAATTCAGTCTGCCACTACTCTGAATTACTTATTGATTTTCTATCAGATCTTTTTTAATTTAAACTCTCGTTTATCAAAAATTCAATATAAAAAATAGTACCCTTAGGATTACTTTCAAAGTTGATATTTGCACCAAGCTTCTGCATATGTTTCTTAATCATATACAAACCGAGGCCACTACCTGCCACATCACGTTGATCAAAACGTTTAAACATACCAAAAACTTCTTGGTGTTTCTCTTTGGGTATACCAATACCGTTGTCTTCTACTTGAATATAAAATTTTTGCGCATCGTTAAAAACGTTTAAACGCACATAATGAGATTCATTTCCTTCTTTAGAATATTTAATTGAATTACTGATCAAATTATCTAACACTTGAGTTAATCGTGTATTTTGTGTCACCAGTGATTTGTTTTGCGCAAATACAGTTTCTAATCTGACCGAATTTTTATCTAGTAATATTTCAAACTTCTCTTTTGCATCTATAGCATACTGGTTGAAGTCGAATACACTGGCTTCTTCATTTGAGAGGTCTGCTTTTGTAAGAATTAAAATATCTTCAACCAGGCGATTTAATTTTTTAGTTAAAGTTTTTATCCTTGAAATACCTTCCGCCGCTGGTTCTATTTTCCCGTTAGTAATATCTTGATGAACAAATTCCGCCAACCCCTCAATGGTCAGTAATGGTGATTTCAAATCATGCGAAGTACGATAAGAAAACTCTTGTATTTCCTGATTCTTCATTTCGAGTTCTTTTTCAGCATTACGTCGCTCGGTTATATCTACAATAGAACTGATTACATAGGTATCATCTTCAAATACTATTGGTCTTAAACCGATTTCCAAAGGTATTAATCTGCCTGATTTATGTTTGCCGAACAATTCTCGACCAATACCCATAGACCTTGGTTCGGGTTTATTTATATATGATTTAATAAAATTCGGGTGAGGGACTCTAAACTCCTGCGGCACCAACATTTCTATTTTCTCACCAATCAACTCCTCGCGATCGTAACCAAAAATCTCTTCTGTCGCCTTATTAATCAGCTCAATGACACCTTGCTTGCTAACCATGAGCATACCATTAGGCGCGGCATCAACCGCTATCTTGAAACGCTCCTCTGCACGTATTCTTTCAGTAATATCGATGACTGAAGCCATCACATAAAACTTGTCCTCGGCTTGTATTGGATTTAATCCGACTTCTACTGGGAACTGACTATGATCTTTTTTAACACCATATAAATTTCTGCCAACACCCATTTGTCTAGGCAATGGAGAAGAAAAAAAACCTTTGACTAAGCCCGGATGTTTTTTCCTGGTATTTTCTGGCACGAGTACGCTGATATCTCGACCTACTAATTCACCTTCGGAATATTCAAAAAGTTCAGCTGCGTGTTTATTAATAATCTGAATACTACTGCTCTCATCCACTAGCAACATGGCTACTGGACTACGGTCAAAAATCTCTTGATATATAGAGATCACTGAACAGCCTCTCTCAGCATCGCTGCTGTATCTTCAATTCCTGAAGGTTTGACAACGTATTTTTCTACAATGCCGGTCGCCATTGCTCTTTGCTTATCTACCTCATGCATAGAAGATGTCAACACGATGATCGGAATGATTTTTCTCAATTCTTCAAAAGTATCTCGTTCTAATTTAAATTCATCAAGAAACTCAAAACCATCCATAACTGGCATAGCAACATCGATAAACATAACCGAAGGCAGCTCTTCTCCCGTTTCACGCCAGACTGTCAGCTTTTCCAGAGCCTCTTTGCCATTTTTTGCAGAAAAGAATCCATCCACTTCTGGCACATCTTCAGAGACACGCTCGAGAAAGTGCAGATAATTTTCGTCATCATCAATAAAAAACACTGATTTGGACACCATGCGTTCTCCTGACTTGAGGAAACTAGTAACAAGCACTCAAAATAGATTGTATAGGAAGAGAACAACAATAATGCTGTATTTGTATGGTGAACATACTTTCAAATCCTTTTGCTTTAGACTAGTGTTTAGAGCGAGCTGTCATGCTACTCGAAACAGCTATCCTTGTCACATAAGCGGCCTACACACGCCAAACTTAATAGCATTTTCTATTTAGAACTCTCTAATTCGGGTAACTGGCAAAACTCAAAAACAACACAGCAAATTCATAGTGCCATCTTGATATAAATTAACCCACTATAATAGTTTTTATAAATAAATAGCTTGTCTGTAATAGCAAACTATTCCACCTTAACAATACTATTCGACCGCAATACGCCATACCAATTTTAATACCTAAAGATTTTACCGTAGTTATTACGAACAATAATCTTAACTAATATTTTAGTAGGAGAATCTCAAATCGCGCTCGACAACAAAGTGATTTGTAGGAAGCAACTTTGATCATCGAAAAGACAACTCATATTGACTCATCATAGATTGCCTAATTGTTGAGCCACTTTTGCCCAGGTGCACTCAACACCACAGCATATGCTAGGTATGTTTCAATATATTGCATTAGCACGTATAGTTATGCTTACCGCAATACTTTCTATCTTCATTTTCTAAAAATAATGCCTAATCATTTTCGCGGCTATCATTATCCAGAACTGTTTGACGAGCTACTCACCAAAAAAGGGCGGCCAAGAAAGTCTGCGCGCACCTTAGTAGCGCATTTAAGTAAGCTTAGTAAAGAAGATCTTTCTGAGCGTCAGCGTGCTGCTGAATTGGCGATTAAAACGCTCGGTATAACTTTTACTATTTATAGCGAAGGTGAAAATATCGATCGTGATTGGCCTTATGATATTTTGCCTCGAATCATTCCTCAGTCAGAGTGGTCCACTATAGAGGCTGGTCTCATTCAGCGACTTACCGCGCTCAATATGTTTATTGATGATGTATATAACGATAAAAACATCATCAAAGACAGAATCATTCCCGAGCATTTAATAAAAAACTCCACTAACTACCGAGTTGAGTGTGAAGGGATGAAACCATTGCATGGCGTATGGGCACATATATGTGGCAGTGATCTTATTCGTGATGCAGACGGCATCAATTATGTGCTTGAGGATAACCTTCGCGTACCCTCAGGCGTTGCCTACATGCTTGAAAATCGCCAAATTACTAAACGGGTCTTTCCAGAACTTTTCTTTGAGTACGATATTAAGCCTAACAGCGGCTACACCGAAGACTTGTTCGACTGCCTAGCCTCTATTTCACCACGACCGGTCGATTACCCTGAAGTCGTTGTCATGACACCGGGTATTTATAATTCGGCATATTTTGAACACGCGTACCTTGCTCAAAGAATGGGCGCAGAGTTGGTCGAAGGTAACGACCTTATCGTAAAAAGTGACGATTGTGTTTATATGAAAACCGTCGAAGGTTTATCCAGAGTTGATGTCATCTATCGGCGAATTGATGATTTATTCATTGACCCTGAAGTGTTTAATGTAGATTCATGCCTTGGCGTCCCTGGGCTCATGCGTGCGTGGCGAGCAGGTAATGTCGCTATTGCTAATGCTCCAGGTGCGGGTGTGGCTGACGATAAACTTATCTACACCTATGTACCCGCTATGATCAAATATTATCTTGATCAAGATCCCATTTTACCAAATGTTCCCAGCTATGATTGTACTGATAAGTCTCAGTTAGATCATGTTTTGAAAAATATCGATAATTTAGTGGTAAAGCCAGCTAATGAATCCGGAGGCTATGGAATGCTGATAGGTCCTGCAGCCAGCCAACGCAAACGTGCAGAATTCAAACGACTATTGAAGGCCAACCCCAGAAACTATATTGCTCAGCCTGTGATTAGCCTTTCTACAGCGCCTACTATTTTCGACAATGCCATAGAGCCAAGACATGTTGATTTACGGCCTTTTATTTTGCAGGGAAGTAAAAGCACCGTAACAGCAGGTGGCTTAACGCGCGTAGCAATGGTTAAGGGTTCCTTAGTGGTTAATTCCTCGCAAGGTGGCGGCAGCAAAGATACCTGGATAATTAACGATCAACCATGATGCTATCAACAACCGCTGAAAGACTTTATTGGTCAGGACGTTACCTAGAACGCGCCGAGAATACTGCGCGTCTGGTCAGGGTCAATACCGATATCATCCTAGACCTTCCTGTGTCCATCGGTAATTTTTGGCAACATATTGTTACAGTCGTCGGTAGCGAAGAGCGCTATGACAGCATTTATGATGACTATAATGAACGTAATGTTGTCAAATATATGTTGGCGGATCAGCGTAATCCCGGATCGTTATCGGCGTCAGTGCATATGGCCAGAGAGAATTTACGTACTACGCGAGAGGTAATGCCAAGCGCAAGCTGGGTAGCTATCAACCGTTTTCATCTTTATTCAGAAGAGAATGTGAGTAAAGCAATTACACGAAAAAATCGCGACGCTTTTCTAGAACGTGTGGTTGATCATTGTCATCAATTTCGTGGCATTGTAGAAGGCATGATGAGCCGAAGCGATGCCTATCAATTCTTAAACCTTGGTCGCAGTATTGAACGAGCTGATATGACAACACGCTTACTCGATGTTGCTTCCGCACAATACTTAGACAAGTCTCAAGAACTCGATGATGCATTTCAGAATGCGCTATGGATGAATATTCTGCAGTCCTGTAGTGCACATCAGATGTATATTCAAAATGTAAAAGACACGGTCAATGGCAAAAATGCTTTAGAATTTCTATTATTAGATAATGAATTCCCAAGATCGGTAATTTATACCTTATCGAGAATCATTAGCTTGGCTACCCAATTACCACATAATGACGATGTGCTAAGAAGCGTTGCGCAAGTCAGTCGTACAGTGGCAAACGCCAACACCAGCGAGATCATACAGGGTGATTTACACCAATATTTGGATAACTTGCAGCTGAGCCTCAGTAATATCCATGGTGAAATCGAAAAGACATGGTTTACTTTTGACCAGGCAAAATGAAGACTTTTTATTGTCAATGCGGTCAAAAGGTATTTTTTGATAATAATGTTTGTACAAACTGCGGTAGACGTTTGGGCTTTGATCCATCAACTCTCGTACTTGCATCAATCGATGATGATTCGAAGCTCTGCCAAAACACAAAAGATTATGATAATTGTAATTGGTTAACCAGCAATAATATCGACTCACCTTACTGCTTATCTTGCTATCTAAACGATATCATCCCCAATCTTGCTAAGCCCAGCAATAAAATACTTTGGTCTACACTTGAATCAGCAAAAAGACATCTAATCTATACGCTACTTTGTCTTCAGTTACCCATTCAAGCTAAAACAGATGATGTTAACTTTGGTATCGCTTTTCGCTTTATGGAAGATCATGCAAGCAATCCTCTTGTAACAGAAGAACATATTTCCACGGGCCATCTAAATGGTGTCATCACCATCAATGTTGCTGAAGCTGACCCTGTCTCACGTGAAATACATCGAACCGAATTAAATGAACCCTACCGAACACTGATTGGTCACTTTCGGCATGAATCCGGCCACTTATATTGGAGTTTACTGGTTGGTCAAAGCGACCAACTAGAAGCGTTTAGACAACTCTTTGGTGATGAACGCGAGGACTATGGCTCGGCACTAGACCGTTATCATCAACAAGGCCCTGCCAGTGGCTGGGAAGATCAATATATCAGTGCTTACTGTCAGGCACATCCTGTTGAAGACTGGGCTGAGTCTTGGGCGCATTACTTACATATGTTTGATGGCTTGGAAACCGCTGTTGATATTGGTCTGATATCAGAAGACATATCTACACTCAGTTTTGTTGAACGCTTAAACCACTGGTATCAATTGACCATTAAGGTCAATGCTATGAATCGCAGCCTAGGACTAATCGACCCATACCCGTTTGTCTTATCTGCTGCTGTCTCTAAGAAATTGGAGTTTATTGAAAACGTCATTAGGCGCTTTCAGCAGACCAATCAATAGCCGGTAGTTTGGCGAAAGCTTCGACAATAAAATGATCCCAGCTTTTGGCAATACCACGCATATATTCTGAATCGCTATCAAATTTCATATAGCGCATTGAGCCAAAGTTATCTGACTCGCAAACCAATACTTCGATAGGCATACCAACACTTAAATTACTACGCATGGTCGAATCCATCGACACAAGAGAACATTTGGCGCACTCATCTAATGCTGTATCAGCGCAAACAACCCGATCTAATATCGGCTTTCCGTATTTGCTTTCGCCTATTTGTAAAAATGGGGTATCTTCACTTGTCGTAATATAATTCCCCTCTGGATAAATCAAAAACGCACGCGCTGGACCACCTATAATCTGACCACCCAAAAGAAAGGTTGCCTCAGGACTAAACTGCGTTTCACCTTCGCTGTGCTTATGCTTGGTCAGGCTATTAAAATTGACTGTACCGAGGTATTCCGCAGCATCCTCTAGCCTGGATACATTCATTAGGTTGATTTCGGCGTCTTCATCGATATCGCGTTGAACCTGGGAAATAACCGCCTGAGTAGTACCTAAGTTACCGGCACTCAAAATCGTAAAATGCCGATCACCTTCTCTGTTAAAACGATGCATTTTGCTATAGGTGCTGACCCGGTCAACACCGGCATTGGTACGAGAATCTGATGTAAAAACAAGGCCTTGGTTTACTGCAACCACTACGCAATATGTCATAAAACACTGCTCTGAAAGATTTATTATAACTACTTTTATTGCTCAATACTGGTGCAAATCTTACCGCCGGTCAAGTGGAAAAACGGCTAATTTAGCCACAGATTCATGACTGTTTTTCGTTTCAAAAATATGCCCTTGTAATCAATCGCCAACCCCACCATCAGGCCATAAGCAATTAATAACAGCGGCCATATCGCCGGCTGCCACAACCCTTCCGCCACGAACAGCCCAAGCACTTCATAGGTGAAAGGCAGCAGCGTCATCCATAAAAGTAATGTCGCATTCGGTCTTAATATCAGTAATGGAACCAATACGCAGAGATACCAAGGAAAGACAACCGGGCCAAGTAAAAAAGGTAATGCCATGGTTAATTGCATTAACAAACCAACTATGGCGACATTTCGGACAGAACGCATTCGCCATGCGACTACAGCAATGAGTCCAGAGAGCATTATTAATATGCCAGCCGCAATTGCCATATGCGCTTGTACCGATGTTATCGATTCAAGCGTAGCAAACAATGGCGAGCCAAAACGCCACTTCTGGAAAAAAACGTCGATGCTACCTATTGGCACCAAACCGATTAACACCGTAATGCTATAAGCAATAAATAGTAAACCTAAGGTACCAGTGATCATTTTCACTGATTCTGGTACTTTCTTACTCGAGAACGTCAGTGGTAATAAAAGCAAGATCGGTAGAAACTTTATTAATGCACCCAAGCCAATAAATAGTCCAGTCAGAAAATAGCGTTGTTTTAACCACATCAACACTGCTACGCTCACAGCAAGGGTTAAAACGCTATCTATATGGCCGCCTATGCCTGTCTCCAATATCAGCAATGGTGAAAGCGCGACCAATGGCAAGTAATGCAAACGCCTAATATGCATCAGTATTAATGTGCATATCCATAAAGTACCTATAGCAGAAAAAGCGACCAGCGTGCTCCAAACCAATCCAGCCCATTCCACTCCAGCATTTGCGGCCAAACCGAATAACAAGATGGCTAGAGGTGGATAGAGCGTAACATATGATAGATGTTCAGATGGTGGCTGCCATAGATGACGAATTTCATTGACTTCAGGAGCATTATGCGGAGTACGGTAAGGATCAAAACCGTCTACAAATAATTTACCATCAAATAAATAGCGTGAAACATCGTTAGAGGTATAACTCTCTATTGGTATCAATACTAAGTGTGCAAGGACAGCAAAATAAATCAAGAACCGATAATCGCTTAGCTGATTTGATCTCGGCGCTGCATACCAAGCGATTATCATCGCGATCGTCAGACCGAAATATTGCGCAATGGTAAATACGCCAAGCCACGATTTGGCTAATTCATCATAGCTATGAAATAGTGCTCCTAAACCATAACTGCTAACTACAGATAAAGTCGCTAAACAAATAGCGAAATAGTTTAGTCGAGATTTTGTAGTCAATGTCATGCATTGATTTTCTGCTGACTGCGCCAGGTATCCATTGCTGTTGTGGCAAAACCGATAATCAATAGCAACAAAAATGGTAGCATAAACCAAAGTTCATGCAGTACGGCCCAACAAAGTACTACTGCATATGTTATAGACAGCGCTGACTCTAACAACACCCCTCTTGGCGGAACGGCCTGATATAGCGATCGTGAAATCGTTCTTTGCTCAAGCGCCTTACGGATATTTTTTTCTAACTCGCCACTCTTTGGAGTCCGAACAAACCCACTCTTTCTCCCGGCTAAAGCTTCTAGCGCTGCTCGTGCATTATTGAAAGCCAATTGAATGCCTAACAATAACAGACTAGGAATTTTTATGAGCGTACGCCAGACTGGATAGCCGAGTGCAATCTGCCCAAAAATGAAATAAACAAGATGTCCGCCTGATGACAACATCAATAAGGTAATATCAAGCCATAATAAACTTTCTAGCTGGTAAGTCTCACGAATCAACAAACTTGGAATAAGAAAGAATAAAGTGTTAGTTAACACTAAAAAATAGGCGAGATTATTTGATAAATGAAATGTCGATTCGACTTTATCGCCCAAACTCCTTGGAGATCGCCATACCGTTCCCAAGATTTTCAACATCACTTGAATGCCGCCCTTGGCCCAGCGATGCTGCTGACTTTTCAAGGCATTGGCATCTGATGGTATTTCTCCTGAGCAAGTGATGTGATTAAGATATAGCATACGCCAACCTTTTAGCTGCGCGCGATAGCTGAGATCCAAATCTTCGGTTAGGGTATCAGCACTCCAATGTCCTGCATCGACAATAGCACCAGTACGCCAAATGCCAGCAGTGCCATTGAAATTTAATAGAGCACCACTAGCGCAACGCACTTGTTGCTCTAAACTAAAATGTGCATCTAACATTACTGCTTGAGTACTCGTTAGCGAGCTGTTAAAACGATTTAGATGCTCCCAACGAAACTGCACCATGCCAATCCGAGAATCGGTAAAGTGATGAATAGTGTCGAGCAATAGGGATGGTTCTGGTACGAAATCAGCATCAAATATTGCGATAAATTCGCCAGTCGCGGTCGCCATTGCATCACGCAATGCACCTGCCTTATAACCACGACGGTTCGAGCGTTGAATATGTTGGATATTAACGCCCTGATCTTGATAACATCTGACTGCTTTAGCAACAATATCAGTGGTTTCATCATTAGAGTCATCCACAATTTGAATTTGTAAACGATCGCTTGGGTAGTCCAATGCCGCAACAGTATCGACAATACGACCAGCTACATAACGTTCGTTATACATTGGCACTTGTACAGTGACCTTAGGCAAAACTGCAAATTGATTTTTAACTGTAGGTTCATAATTTCGATAACGAAACCATCTCACAACAATCGATAATCGGTGCGCACCAAACAAAGCTAAAACAAATAGTAAAGCGAAATGCGCGATCAGGATCACGCTAGCCAACAAGGGCATGTCATCAGTGAACATAGGTAAACCCTAATTCGAAGCGATCACCTTGTAGTGCATTATCACCAAACGCATCTTGCGTCCATGTAAACTCTACGCCCCAATTGCCTTCTTGCTTTTCATTCGCCTTATCGAAGTTCCAACCCGCAGTAAGTTCCCATTTACCCAAGTCGAATTCGGGATTAACGGCCAAGTTTGCACTATTAGCATTGACGTCAGCATTACGCACACTTTCGATACCATCCAGCTTGGTGCGAAAGTAAAGATTTTTAGAAGCCGATATTCCGTACTCGAGTAAATAGCGCCATTCATCAGAAGGATCACTGCTTCGTAATCGGTACCCCCCTTCAATACCGACGTAGCCAAACTTACCTAAGCCTTTACCAAATAAGAACCGTAGCTCATAGTCTTCCTGGCCGTTACCTAGAGGCAGTTCGTCATCATCTTCATAAGCAAAAGGAGTTTTTAAGGTAAACGATGTAGAAAACACAAAAGGCTGGGAGATTAACTGTTTTCGTATCCCGATTTCTATATCACCGATACCCTCGCCTTCTGTCTGGTTACCATCGCTATCTGTTTGTTCAAGTATTTGATATGGAATCGACCAGAACAAGCCTAAGTTATTTCCTAACCCTGCTTCGCCATAGTAAGTAATAGCCTGGCTTTGAAACTCATCAAAAGTATCGTTCTGACCAAAAAAATCATCCGCTTCAAAATAAGCGTAACTGAATTTGTGGTAACCACTATTTTCTGCAGGAACCCAGGCACCTGCAAAGACTGAATTGACATTAATAATAAATGCACAAAGAAAAAACAAAAATGAACATAGACCAGAAGATATTTCGCCACGTGCATTCCCCATTAAACTACAATGGAATTTCATGTTAGACACCTAAAATTGTTTCAAAAAAATGACAAGGAGATAAGCAGAGTAATTAGGCTAACAACTATCACTATTTTATTAATCTGCTTAAGATGAAGAATGTCTAACAATTTTCTTTTGCGAACAGTAAAAGTATAAAAACTTATTAATTTATTATATTTACGTAACAAATAAGAAATTTCCTACTAGCCTATTTGTATAGTCGCTATTATAAATACCCATGAATTAGTACAGTCTCAACGTAGAGAGTGAATCGGTATTTGGGTGCTCGATGGGTGTCATGTCGCTGAGCCCATCATATGATCGTAAAGCTATATCCAGCCATCGGTGGTTCGTTTGGCCTCATTTAGATTGCTAAACAGATATGAATCCAACATATCTTCACGGTAAGTACGGTTTAACCTCTCCACAAAGCCATGTTGTTGAGGTTTACCCGGCTTGATAAAATCAATCATGATGTGATGCTGCTCCGCCTAGTGTTCAAATTCATGTGAGGTAAACTCAGGCCCATTGTCACAACGAGTTCGCTCAGGATAGCCACGCCAGACAGCAAGCTGATCAAGACAGGCCGTTACCCTATCTTTCTGTGATGCCTGAGCTGATATCAATCCCCAGCACCTCACGGTTATAGTCATCTACGACATTAAAAGTGCGAAATCGATAGCCGTGTTGGAACACATCACTCATAAAGTCGATGGGCCGACAGGTATTGCTAGTCGGTAGTGCTTCATGCGGTAAAGGGTGACGGCTTGGGAAGCGCCTTTTAGCCTTGCGCGTCATATTCAATTTCAACCGTAAATACATCCGATAGATCCGTTTATGATTCCATTGATAGCCCAGCGCCCGTAATCGCTTACGGTACTTAGGAAAGCCCCAGCGGGTATGTTTGCCCACTAAAGTCAGTAGCGTATTGATCAACGCCGGATCATCACCTCGTATTTCCTCGTACCACTCTATTTCTTATGATCAGTGACCTTTTTAGCACCTTTTGTGTCGAGTTAAGAGCAAACCGTCAGTTTAATGGCATGTATCTGCAAGTAGTATAACCGCATAGACATTCGACAGCCCCTAGTAACAGATAGACTATTAACTTAAAGGCGCGTATATTGAGGGATGCTAGCTACTCGCTTTAATGAGTAGCCCCAGAAGTAACTGCCTCACTTGTCTAGGGCATGACATGCAAGGATTCCAGGATGAACCAGTCACTTATTCACCTCGGTTATATCAGTCGCTCACAGGAACTGATGTCAGACGACCAACTGGACGAATTGTTAGAACAAGCTCGATCTGACAATCGGTCTCGCTCTATTACCGGCATGCTGCTTTATTCAGATGGTTCCTTTTTTCAAGTGATTGAAGGGCTCGCTAATGATGTAGAGGACATATTTAAAATAATCAGTGCTGATTCACGACATTCAAATATTCGCCTCCTATTTAAAGAAGATATTCCTAACCGAAATTTTCATGATTGGAGTATGGGATTTCAGCGTATGTCTTCAGCCGAAGTAGCTCGAATCACCGGCATCAATAATGTTATGCAAGGTCAGGAACCACTAAGTAATTATTTAGAAACTGATAGTGAGGCAGGAAAAATGCTCAAGAACGTCATCACTTACTTTAAGCAAACTGCCTGACCTGCCTTTATGGCTAAACAAAGCGTAAAGCACGCCTCAGATAAACGGCTACATATCGTCGCAATCGGCGCATCTGCCGGAGGTATTGAGGCATTAGAAAATGTTTTTCGCAACCTACCTATCGGAATCAATGTTTGTTACATCGTTGCTCAACATTTATCGCCAACGCATCCTAGTATGTTGCGAGACCTAGTTGAGCGATATACCGGTCTACGCGTTGTCACTATTAAAAGGTCACAATTATTAAAGCCAAGAACCGTATATATAACACCTCCTAATAAAGACGTAGAAGTTCTTGAGGGCAAAATACGCTTGTTACCCACTACAGCAGATATTGGTGCAAACCCATCAATTAACCGCTTATTCTATTCCCTCGCCAAAGATGCACAAAAATATGGAATTGGCGTTGTACTCTCAGGAACAGGGAGTGATGGTGCTAGTGGTCTACGCGCGATTGAAAATGCCGGTGGCTATGGAATAGTACAGGAACCGGACAGTGCAAAATATGATGGCATGCCCAATTCCGCGATATGTGCTTTGCAATCTCCCTGCATATTAATTGCTGACGAAATTGGCCCGTTCATCAAAAGAGTCGTGATGGGGGAAGATGTCGATAAACGCGACGCACTGCCGGAAGATATCACAGAACGAATTATAGACCTTATTTCTCGCAATACTTCTGTAAATCTTTGGGCCTTTAAACGAACGACGCTAGAAAGACGTGTTATTCGACGTATGTCAATACTTAAACTTAACACTATCGATCGTTATTTTGATTTTGTTTCTCATAGCGCCGATGAATCAAAAATCTTTGTACAGTCTTTATCTATTGCAGTCACTGAGTTTTTTAGGGATGCCAAAGTCTTTGAAGAGCTGAAACCGGTAATTAAAAAATTATTAGTAGAGAAGACTTCTATAAATGAGCCTATAAGAATCTGGATAGCTGGCTGCGCGACCGGCCAAGAGTCATATAGCATAGCGATAACCATTGATCAAATTGCCAATGAGCTTGGTATCGAGCCAAATTATCAGATATTTTCAACTGACATATCCGAAAAATTAATTGCCGAAGCCAGACGTGGCCTCTACATTCGGAATTTAATGACAAATATAGACAAACAACTTATCGAAACCTATTTTGATAGTCGCAGCGAATATTACTCGGCAAAGAAATCTATCAGAGACAAGATATTTTTTTCAGCACATAATATTGCAAAAGACCCACATTTCTCGAATATTGATCTGGTCAGTTGTCGTAACGTTTTAATTTACCTTCAAGACGATGCCAAGGAGTTTGCGCTAAATAATATTTATCGTGCGTTAAATCAAGATGGCGTATTTCTTCTAGGCACAACTGAATCTTTGGGTTCTGAGCAAAAACTTTTTACCTCAACTAATTCCGACCTAAAACTCTATTCTAAGAATACTAACTACCACCAGAGTACCGTTAGCTCTCAGTTTCAGCTACCGCAGATTCGCATTAATGAACCAAAACGAATCAAGTCAGAAGTATTACCAATTGAGACCCAACTTAGCCAATTAGTATGCAAGAAAATTGTTAACCCGATTCTATTAATTGACGAAGGCAATCAGATTATCTATACACTCGGCTCTATATCTTCTGTTCTCGATATAGAAGATGGTCCTTTCGATAGGAACATCAATAACTTGCTAAAACCAGAATATCGACTCACCGTCATTTCTCACATAAACCGATTCAGAAAAACAAGAGAAAGCGAGAATATTGAAGTCATGACACACCATAGCCATCGTGAGTCTATATTAGCAACAGCTTTTCTATTTGACGAGAATAGACCGGATTGGATGGTTATCGAGATAAGAAAAGTTCGCTCATTATCTAATGTATCAATTGAAGAGAATATCAGTGAAAAAGATAGCGATATTATTTCTCTGATGCGAGATGAACTTAGCGTTACCCGCCAAAGCTTACAAGTCGCCATACAAGAACTAGAAAATACAAACCAAGAATTAACTCATTCAAACGAGCAACTTCAGGCTACTAACGAAGAAATGCTTTCTTCCAATGAAGAACTAATAGCAACAAACGAAGAACTGCATGCAACTAATGAAGAATTGGTAACCGTTAATGAAGAACTAGAAAAAAAAACCTATCAGCTACATAATACCTCTATTGATCTTGAAAACTTACAAACCAGTATAGAATTACCTTTACTAGTTGTTGGCACTGATCTGCGTGTAAAGCGATATGTTAATGCCGTTTCAACACTACTTAACCAAGCCATACACGATAACGACCTGATCACAGCGCTAGATTGGAAAACTCCAATATCGAACTTAAGGGAGAAAGTAAAAGACGTTATTACAAAAGGGGAAAAACACCGCGAAGATATCTCAATGGGACACGGTTATTTTCAGCTTTTCATTACCCCTTATATTGACGATGAGAAACATATCAAGGGAGCAATTATATTCTTTACTGATATTAGCAAACTAACACGCGCCCAAACTGAATTAAAATATGAAAAACACTTAGCCGATGCCACATTGGAAAATATTTCTGATAGCGTCATTAGAATAAACACAGACCTGACAGTGGATTACATAAATCCTGCCGCCGAGACTCTTTGCGGTGTGAGCGAGGAGCGCGCAATAAATAAGAAAATCTCCAAATTTCTTATTCTTATCGATGAAACAAGCAATGAACCCATACCTGATATTTTTTCTGAAACAAACCTAATGAATGATCCGCAAACTGCTGTATTGTTAACAAAAGACAATAGAAAATACATCGTTGAGTATTTCTGCACGGCGTTAACAAGCGATGATAATCGACATATTGGTTTTCTTTTACTCTTTCATGACGTATCCGAGCGTCAGGCTGCCTTAAAAAGAGTACTTTGGCAAAGCACTCATGATCACTTAACTGGCTTGGTCAATCGAAAAGAGATGGAAGACCGATTGGAAAAAAGTCTGGTAGCAGCTCAAAAAAACAATATCGTTTCGACATTTCTATATATAGATTTGGATCAATTTAAAGTAGTTAATGACACCTGCGGACACATTGCTGGCGATGAACTACTTCGAAGAATCACTCAGCAGATACTAAAGCAACTTAGGTCTAGAGACACCTTGGCGAGATTGGGGGGAGATGAGTTCGGAGTCTTATTAGACAATTGTCCTTTAGAAAACTCACATCAAATCGCTCTTAAAATTCGTGATGCCGTGACTAAGTATCGTTTTTTTTGGGATGAAAAACTATTCAAGGTCGGCTCTAGCATCGGCATTGCCGCAATCACTAAGGTCACCCCCAGCATATCGCAACTTTATAGAGATGCAGATACCGCGTGTTACGCAGCGAAAAGCAGTGGCGGCAACTGTATTCAAATCCATCTCGATCATGACAAACAGTTAAGCCAGCAAAAACAACAAATGTCAGTTGTTACCGATATAAATGATGCGTTGGAGAACGACCTATTAAGGCTTTACTACCAACCCATTTTTAGCCAGCAAAATCAGAAAATTACTCACTGGGAAGTCTTGGTTCGAATGATTAATCGTCGTCATGAATTTTTACTACCTCATCAATTTTTACCAGCGTCAGAACGTTTTGGATTAATTAAGCAAATCGACAATTGGGTTATTGATCACGCAATGGAAACGCTAGTTGATTTGCACGAATTGACGGAAAACCGCCCTAAACTCGCAATTAATCTATCTGCTAGCACTTTGTCAGATGAAAATAGCAAACAGCACCTTATTAGTTTGTTGAAAAACAAAACTAATCTAAATGAACAACTGATGTTCGAAATTACTGAAACATCAGCGCTATCCAATTTCGATTCTACGAATCAGTTTATTAACGAACTACGTGACTACGGCTGTTCTCTAGCACTTGATGACTTCGGTACAGGAGTAAGCACCTATTCTTATCTAATGCGACTGGATGTAGATATGATCAAGATAGATGGCGAATTTATTAGAGATATTGCGGAAAATAAAATAAACCAGGAAATCGTTAAGTCGATTATCCATATCAGCAAGCTAATGAATATCTCAACAACCGCAGAATGGATTCATAATGAAGAAACCTGCTCATTCTTATCTAATACCGAAGTAGATTTTCTGCAAGGTAACCACATCAGCGCTCCCGTGCCAGCAGAAGAATTTATTTCAGCAGTAGTTAATAATTACACTTCAAGCGATTATTGGCTTTCAGCACGTCACTAACTCAAACCTCCGCCAACACAGCGCAATCTATGCTTGCCTACTATGCCATCGATTCATAGATAAACTGCAGTTCCTTTTCACTCCTATCACCCATCAGCATATAAGTGACGCCTGCCTTTGTCCAAATAACAGTATTCATTCCCGCATAAGGGTAATGCATCATATCTAGCATTGAACCCTCACCTTTGGTTATACACAAGGCAAGCGGCCGACCTTGTTTCGCCAAATAAACGAGTTGAATAATGGTTTGATCCTCATGAGCTAGTTTCTGCGCGCGGCGAAATTCATAGCCAAATGCAGACAAATCGGCCAATGAAGAATTGAGTTTATAGTCTTGGTTAAACTGATCAATTACCGTGTTGGCGTCCTTTTGCGCTTGCTTTACGCTTTTTATCGTATCTCTGGTATATAAAGCCTGATACTGAATCATTGAATCAATTAGTGGTTTAGGTGCGTACTTACTTAGTTGATAGTGTTGACTATTGAGAGAATATTTATCAATGCCCATGCTGACTAGCGAACCGGTTAGAAAGGCGAGACAAATACCAGCTGCAATCGACCAACTAAAGGTTCGAGGTTTTTCGTTTTTCCGTTGTTGATTGTTATTTGCCAATTTGTCTACTTGAGCAGCAATATATGTCGGCATATCAGGCAATGCCTGCTGAGAAAACGCTTGTTGATAAGGCAGATTAGATGCTTGCAAAGCCGCCAGGATTTCTCTTAAATCAGCGTTAGTTTCCAGCTGTTGCTCAAGTTCTAATCTTGACTTTTCATCAAGATCACTATCAAGATAATTCAACAGAACTATTTCATTAACGTTCATAAGATCCACCACGTTTTTTCACGTTGGCAGGCTCTGCATCTATGAACGCTCGACCTATTGTGAGTCTCGCGCGCGCCAGTCTGCTCATTACCGTACCCACTTTTACATCAAGAATATCGGATACTTCTTGATAGCTATAGCCTTCTACACAAACCAATAACATAACGATACGTTGTGCATCCGGCAACCCACTAACCTCGGACACCACATCGTTAAAATGCTGATTAAGTTCTCCACTACATACCGTGGTTTTATAACCTTCTAACTCAGAATGATCGGAAATTGATTCTCTGCGTAACTGCTCCGCTCTCAGATCGTTTTTCCAAATTGAGTGCATAATACTGAACAACCAACTTCTGAGTTTTGAACCAACTACGAATTGATGGCTTCGCTCCAATGCGCGAACCGCCGTCTTCTGCACCAAGTCTTCAGCGAGCGATTGGGAGCGCGTCAATCGCACCGCAAAACGCCAAATATGCGGCAATTCATTGGTAATATTTTGCGAAACCGCATTAGTCATGATGAAAATTACACCTAATTAGTAAATTTATTCCATAGATATTTGCTATAACTGCATTAGATTAAATCTATGGAATAAATACAATAAAACTGTGTAATTCCAATTAAGAGATATCAACGAAGACGTCATTTACTTACTCAATCAATTTACTGAGGTTATCAGATGAAAAAGAAAACACCCTTATTCTCTGTTTTTGGATTACTGTTTTTAGTATCACCTGTATTCAGCTACGCCGCTAGCTGGTCCCTGGACTCAAAGGCATCGGCTATTAGCTTCGTGTCGGTTAAAAAAACAAATATTGCCGAAGCACATAGTTTTAGCAGTTTTAGCGGAAAAATCAGCGATTCTGGCGTTGCTACGGTTGCTATTGATACCAATAGCGTAAAAACCGGCGTCGATATTCGTGACCAGCGTATGGTCGAGTTTCTATTCAAAAGTGTTGAATTCCCACATATCACCATCACAAGCAGCGCGTTGTCACTAGAAAAATATGAAACAGGTTCAAGTCAAATTGAACCGATTTCTGCGACATTGTCTCTACATGGTAAAGAGCAAGAAATTTCTATGGATGTGATCGTTCATGCCGTTTCGCCATCAAAACTCGCCGTCTCGACTGCCAAACCGGTTATCGTAAAAGCGAAAGACTTTGGATTGAGCGACGGTATTGCCAAGCTCAGCTCACTAGTTGGTGACATTTCCATAGGAACATCAGTGCCAGTTAGTTTTTCACTGACATTTGTGAAATAAAAAGAGTTTTGACGACTCGCTGTCTGAGCGTGTATGCGTAGGCACGTTCGGGCTTTCGAGACTGCGTGGCCCTCATTTGCCGATGTCTAGGGTCACGCTTTTATCTCTTAGTACGCTCAACATGCCAAAAATTATCACTTAAACATCTAAACAATAAACCTTTTACCAAACATGGCTGTTTACCAATTACTCGGCCCATCTTCTACCCGTTTAGAATATATCTACAGATCATCTCGCAAATAAATAATGTGGTCCTTACTGTCGACCACTAAATATGCCTACTATAAGGGAACAGATCACATATATAACCGGCCGTTTTAATTCACGCCATTAATTCCATAATGTTTGAGTGAGACTTTACCTTTCAGAAAAACCACGCCTTCAGACTCCAAACGTAACTTTTGCCTCTGGTAAGCATCGCTATTTTCAGCAAATGATATCTTACCTTGAGAGTTGATTACACGATGCCAAGGCAGGCTTGTATCCTTTGGCAATTTCTTTAAAGTTGCCCCAACAAATCGCGCATGGCTAGGATAGCCCGCTGCCTTCGCTACCTGGCCGTAGGTTGCCACCTTACCCTTGGGTATCGATGCGACGATCTGCCATATGATTTCACGAATATCGATTTGCGTCATGGTCTAACACTTAATGAGACACAATGTTTCTAAATGTTAGATTAATTCTTGGTGCATTGACTAATTTTGTAGGAGGCAAACGATGTTGCCAAAATGTCTGCGTCATTCCTGACATAAGCAATAAACTACCATGTTCAAGAACTAGCGATAATGTTTCTTTAGTCTTTTTATGTTTAAAACAAAATTTCCTTTCAGCACCTAAGCTCACGGAGGCGATAGCACCATTCTTCTTTAATACTTTTTCAGCATCACTATGCCATGCCATTCCTTCACCACCGTTGTGATAAAGATTGAGCAGACAAGAATTAAAGCCTTCTCCTATTTTACTCTCTACAGCCGTTTTTAACCTTAACAAATCTTGCGTCCAAGGTAAGGCTTTCTTTGCCGTATTAGAGTAACCGTATTCAAAAGGCGAATCACCATACCAAGCCACTTTACGTTTAGTCGTAATATGTTGGCCAGCAACAATGACTTCATCATTCTTCCATCGAATACCATCAAGCAAGCTAGTGTAATATGTATCCGCCTCATTAATAGTAAATAAAATGCCAAAATATTTAACTACACCATCTCGAGGCAAAAAATTATCCGGCTCATCGATTACTGTGCGAAACAAATCCATCATGACAAAGCTGACTTACTTAGACTAAAAATTGATCGCTCCATGACTGGATTCGCAAGCCTCGATAGATCTTTGTACTTTAGCAATTTTTGCCTCGACTTGTTGCGCTGCACCCGCACAAAATACCTGACATTGTTGCAGTTGAGCATAGCGCTCATATTGATCTGGTTGCAGACTATTACCAATCCTTTTTAGCTCGGCCTCACACTGTTGAGACTTATTCAGCAGGCTTTTTGCTGTCGCAGAGGACGATACTGTTGGCTGTTTTTCTACTTTCGGTTGGGCTGTTTGGGCGCTTGCACCGTTGGCAAGATCTCGACAACGTCGCACTTGTTTTAGCGAGCTGATAGGCAATCCTTTTTTTGCCGCAGTATTAACATTTCTATAAGCCTTGCCACATATCGACAAACATAGACTCTCTGTCGGCAAGCCTTTACATTTACCACGATTAGCATTCATTTCTTCCGCCACAGTACGATAATCATCAGGCAGATCGTCAGGCGTATTCACCACGGGCTTGATGTGTTTTACATTTTTTCGACAACTATCAACGATACCATGTGATTCAGGGTCGGTTCCCTGTGCACGAGCAGTAGCAATATGAGTCAGGGCCTTACGACACGGCGCCTGACATAGCTTTTTCTTACCGTGACGTTCACAAGCGACAATGCCAGCCTGCATTTCTCGCTCTAAACCATCATAGTCATATGACGCGGCAGCAACCCCAGAAGCAAAGACCAAGCATAAACATAGGGCTAGGGTAAAATTAGTTTTGACCATCATTTGATACACTGCGGTAGTATCCCATTTATATTTTTTATCATCCTAATCCAACCGACCTGAATATCTAGCAAACCGGCAAATGAAAATACAACTCTCGCCACCGAGTAATCGGACTATAATAGTCGAGGCAAGGACGACAATACAGGCGGAGCATAAGCATTTATTTTCACAGATGCTTATAGTTCCGAGAGAGAAAGCAGGCCGCCTAGTTGTTTTCGCAACTGTTTACTTGATAGAGGGATACCGGGCAAACATGTCCTTAGTTTGCTTAGCATATAAAGGGCTTACACTAACATAACTCGATAAGACTTAATCATGCTTGTTTCTACCCTCATAAATTAAAAACTTGCCAAAAGACGACAGACAGTCTCATTAACATGGGCAGGAATATATAGATTAAAAGTCATAATCGTCAGCGCTTACCACCTTTTCCGGAAGCGACGTTTCATGAATATGACACCACCTTAACGTCTCATTGTATTCAAATATCGCTGTTGCTATACGCCCATTATTTGCTGGCGTAGTAGCTAAAGCGTTCTTCTGCCACTCTTCATACGTCACAACAAGATATCCACCCATCTCGCGTTGGATCTGCACATTTCGAATCTGGATGCGAAAATCGGTATTACTAGCATAACCTGAACGTATGGCATTACTTATTTGCGATAAATCTAAGAGGCCTCCAGCTGGCGGGATAATAATAAAGTCTTTCGAAAACCGTTTAACAAATTGATCCTCAAATACATCTTCACTTAACGAACCAGCAAACCAATCGACAAAAAACTGATGTAAATCTTCTACTTCATTTTTAACTCTAGCCAAGCAATCCGCATCCATATTATACCTCTGAATTTTGAACAACCTTGTAATAATTAAATCTAAGAAAAATCCCCTCCAATCGATAAATCTATTTTCCTTAATAAAAACAATTACATATTAAAAAATGCAATATTTTACGACACTAGATTTTAAGTAAATGTACTGATAGCATGTTTTAAATTACTAGCAATAATCAAACATAAGGAATTAATCACCATTATGATTGCTGGCTCAAAACAACAAATAGGCTGTTTACATATGGCGTTAAGTCTCCATATGGCCTGCCTGCTAGCAAATAGCTTTCTCGTTTATAAATTTGTACTGACTAAAATCAGAAATTAAGGAAAGGCGTATATTATGAAGAAATGGTTATTCGTTATGGGAGTACTAGTCTCGAACACATGTTTCGCATTCGATTTGGATGGCCTTGTTGATAGAGTAACGCAGAAAGCCGAAAAAAAAGTTGAAAATAAAGTCGAAAATACGGCTGATGATATTACTGATAGCGTAATAGACGGCAAAAAAAATCAACCTGCGTCCAAAAAACAAACAACTCCTAACGTTAGTAGCACTACTTCACAACCAAAACCTACAAACGCAAAACGGGAAGCGCTAATCGAGATCAAAGCACTCAGAGATGAAGGCCTGATTTCAGAAAGCGAATACACTGCTGAGAAGAAGAAAATACTTTCCCAGTAATAGCGTCTCTATTGACGTTTTTTTGGCTCCATAATTTTAAGAATAACCTACTTCTGACGAAGTGCTAGGCGTAAAGCATTCAACTTAATAAACCCATGTGCGTCGGATTGGGTATAAGAACCACCATCATCTTCGAAAGTAACAATGTTAGGGTTATAGAGACTATCAGTTGAAGACTCTCTGCCAACGACGATGACATTGCCTTTGTAGAGTTTAAGGCGAACTTTACCATTGACGCGTTGTTGTGAAGCATCAATCATGGTTTGCATCATTTCCCTTTCGGGCGACCACCAGTAGCCGTTGTAGATGAGGTTGGCATATTTAGCAATGAGTTCGTCTTTAAGATGCGCGACTTCACGATCTAAAGTAATCGATTCAATCGCACGGTGTGCTTTTAGCAAAATCGTTCCACCCGGTGTTTCGTAACAACCGCGTGACTTCATGCCGACATAACGGTTTTCGACAATATCTAAACGACCAATACCGTGTTTGCCGCCTATCTCATTAAGCTTGGCCAGAACTTCATACGGTGTGAGGGGCTCGCCATTGATCGCGACCACGTCACCGTGTTGATAGTCTAAGTCGATATATTCTGCCTGGTCAGGTGCATTTTCGGGTGACACCGTCCAGCGCCACATATCTTCTTCTGGCTCGGCTGCTGGATCTTCCAAAACGCCGCCTTCATAAGAAATATGCAGGGCGTTAGCGTCCATAGAATAAGGCGAGCTTTTGCCCTGTTTACGCTCGATAGGAATACCGCGATCTTCTGCGTACTTTAAAAGCACTTCTCGTGAATTGAGATCCCATTCACGCCAAGGTGCAATCACTTTAATATCTGAACGCAGGCCGTAATAACCCAACTCGAAACGCACTTGGTCATTCCCCTTTCCTGTCGCACCGTGTGAGACAGCATCGGCGCCGGTTTCATTGGCAATTTCGATTTGGCGTTTAGCAATTAAAGGACGTGCGATAGAGGTACCGAGCAAATACTCGCCTTCGTAGATAGCATTAGCGCGAAACATCGGGAAGACAAAGTCGCGCACGAATTCTTCGCGCAGGTCATCTATGTAAATTTCTTTTACGTCGAGGCGCTCGGCCTTGGCACGTGCAGGTTCGACTTCTTCACCCTGGCCGATATCGGCAGTGAAGGTAACAACCTCGCAATCATAGGTATCGCGAAGCCATTGCAATATAACCGAAGTATCTAAGCCACCTGAATAGGCGAGCACAACTTTATTGATCTTGCTCATAAATCTGGAAACTATTTTTTGCGTTTGGCGCTGCGACGTAAGCGTGATAACAGCCTGCGTGCCATTTCACCGAACATTTCTGTTTGGGTTGGATGTGGGTGAATGGCATTAGCAACCTGGCTAAGGGTCATTTCACCGCTAACCATCATCACACCTTCACCAATCAAAGTATCACAGTGATCGGCTAAGAAATGTACACCGATGATTTTATGGGTGGCTTTATCAGCAACAATTTTAATCAAACCTAAGGTTTCATTGGTGATCATAGCCTTAGCGTCAATGCTCATCGGCATTTTGACTTCGACGGCGTCAATACCTTTGGCTTTTGCTTGGGCAACGGACAAACCAACAAAACCGGCTTGCGGCCGCGAGAAGATCACACCGCAATCTTTAGCTTCATCATAAGCAGCTTTTTCACCAACAATGGTTTGCGCAGCTACACGGCCTTGCTGCCCAGCAGTGTGAGCCAACATTAAACCACCGATGACATCGCCAACAGCAAAAATATGATTGGCACTAGTGCGCCCGGTTTTATCAACGGTGATCGTGCTACGTTCAGAAGCTACCCCAGCTTTATCTAAATTCAAGGGTTCAAGTACGGGGCGCTTACCGGTAGCCATGATGACGTAATCACAAGCCACACTATGCTCAGTGCCTTCGGTATCGACGAACTTGGCTTTCATCTTGCCAGGTTTACCACTGATCTCAGCAACCTTAGCTGAAGTATGAATAGTCAAACGCGGATCGTCATTCAAAATACCGGTTAGGGTTTTGGCGATCTCGTCTTCGACTTCGGCAAGAATACGATCCTGCGCTTCTAGCAAAGTCACTTCAGCGCCAAAGTCCTGGAAAATTTGCGCCATTTCCACACCAATAGCACCGCCACCGATGACGACAAGATTCTTCGGTGCTTTATCTAAAGCCCAAACCGTGTCTGAAGTTAAAACACCACCAGACTCAAGACCTTCATGCGCGCCACCAATCGGTGGAACAAACGGTGGCGCACCGGTAGCAATCACCGCACACCCAAAGCTGATTTCTTCACCAGACTCACCGCTGCTCTGTTCGGCACGACCGTGCAGATCGTCACTATTGGTTGAAGTGTCTACGCGAATAACGTGATCAGAAACAAAACTGCCTTGACCATGGATGTATTTGATCTTAACGCCGGTGTCAGTTTTATAAGCCATTTCACCGCGGGTTTCTAAAACGCCGCGACGGGTTTTTTCTAATTCTTCCCAGACCAATTTGGCTTTGTCTGTACCTGTTACACCCAAGTGCGAATCATGGGCACGATCACGGATTCTATCCGCTGCCGCACGCCAGGCTTTAGATGGGATACAACCACGCCATAGGCATTCACCACCCGGGAATTTAGAATCGTTAATCATGGCGACTTTAATGCCATGCTCGGCGAGATCTCGGGCGCAGTCTTCACCGCCTGGACCACCACCGATAACGACCACGTCGTAATCCCAATCACCTTCTGGTATTGCTGGCCCCATAGCTGACTCCAACCACGTTTCGGGTTGTTCGATATTAGATTTCAAGGTATTCAAATATTGCGCGACATCGGCACCGTTAACCACGCGATGATCACCGGTAACGGTTAATGGCATACCATCAGGGCCGGCACTGGATATAGCTAGAATACCTGCCATACCTGGGGTAACAATGGCGTCAAAGTAACTGACGCCCATCATACCCATATTGGATACCATAAAGGTTGGGTTAGCGTATTCTTCAGGTTTTAAGCGACGCGCACGGGCACGACTAACGAGATCTTGCCAGTCTGTATTAAGCTCTTCTAACGAACGACTTTCGCAATCACGCAACACAGGTGTGACCAAACCACCATCGGTAGCGACGGCCATACCGATATCAACATTACTACGCTCGATGATTTGATCGGTTGGCTTGTAGGCCCAGTTCATCGATGGATGCTTGGCCATGGATATGGCGCAGGCTTTAGCAATCGCGACAGTGACTGATACACCGGCTTTTTTCGCTGCGGCGATTAATTTACTTGGCTGTGCATTTACCGTCACGCGGAAACTTGGAATGCTTAAGGAACTACTCATGGATTGCGAAATCGCTTTTTCCATAGCGTTCATTGGACGACCATCGCCAGGCACATCGACTTGAGGAATACCCATGCCCATATTGGGTGCGGCTACGGTTGCTGAGCCTGAGCTGGCAGCACGCATAACATCAGCCGCTTGAATCACGCCGCTTGGGCCTGAACCCTGAACACGGTTTAAATCGACTTGTGTACCACCAGCCACTTTACGCGCATACGGTGTCGCACTACCGGCGATTGGTCTTGGTGCGGGTGTACCACTACCACTGTAACTTGGTGATGTAGTTGGCTTGGCGGGTGCAGCAGTCGTTGAACTGCTTTCCGCTGCGGCGCTTGGTGATGAAGACGACGCAGAGAAAGAATCACTTTGTACACTGCCTGACTCTTCTACCAAGTAAGCCATGGCATCACCAACGGCAATGACACTATCTGTTTCAGCGATAGGGCCCGATAGATATCCGTCTTTAAAGACTTCGACATCCATAATCGCTTTGTCGGTTTCAACGGTAGCGACAATATCTCCGCGAGATACTTGATCACCCACAGCTTTTTCCCAACTGACGACCACGCCTTCTGTCATGGTGTCAGACAGTTGCGGCATTTTAATGGTATGAGAAGCGGCATCAGGCGCGACTGGACCTGCTGGAACTTCGGCCACCGCTTCTGCTGCAGCCGGAGCTGCGCCTTCGCCAACAGCCATCTCATTGCTTACCGCTGATTCTTCGGCAACGATATAAGCAATAGCACCACCGACTTCAACCGTGGCATCGATTTCAGCTAGAGGACCCGAAAGATAACCTTCCTTGAAAACCTCGACATCCATAATCGCCTTGTCGGTTTCCACCGTAGCAACGATATCACCACGTTCGACTTTGGCACCGAGCTCTTTTTCCCAACTGACGAGTACACCTTCTGTCATGGTGTCAGACAGTTGCGGCATTTTTACGATATAGGGTTCAGCCATTGATACAGTTCTCATAATACGAGCCGCAGCAATGCGACTCGCTCAATCGAGTTTATGATTTACCAAAAGACGCTAATACGGCATTAACCACGTCTTTAGCATCAGGAATTGCAGCACGTTCTAGGCCGTGGTTATAAGGAATTGGCACATGTGCCGCAGACACTCTAACGGGCGGCGCATCTAACTCAAAAAAGCATTCCTCATTAATAATGGCCATTACTTCTGAGCCGACACCGACTATCGCTTCTGCTTCTTCGACAATCACCGCGCGATGTGTCTTACTCACTGAACGCTTAATGCCTTCGCGATCTAGCGGACTCAGAGAATAAAGGTCGATAACCTCAGCGTTAATGCCATGGTCCTTAGCGAGAATTTCTGCAGCTTGCTTAGCCCAGTGGACGGAGATGTTATAACCAAATAAAGTCACGTCTGAGCCTTCGCGTACCACATCTGAACCTTCCAGTGGATGGAAGAATTCTTCATCAGGCACTTCACCTTTTAGGTTATA
Source organism: uncultured Thiotrichales bacterium (assembly GCA_964617475.1). Taxonomy (GTDB): domain Bacteria; phylum Pseudomonadota; class Gammaproteobacteria. Next base: position 41,577 of record CAZTYM010000006.1, on the reverse strand, counting down.
CATAAGCTCGTGTTCATTAATGAATACGGGATCATCACAACGCACAGCAGACTTTAATAAACCATAAGCTTGTTTAGGTGTTGATGGCGTTACCACGCGCAAACCGGCAATACCCATGAACACTTTTTCCATACGCGCGGAATGCTGGGCACCTAATTGGTGTGCAGTACCACCGGGAGAGCGAATCACGACCGGCGCGGTTAACTGACCACCCGACATATAACGTACTTTAGCGGCCGAATTAAAGATTTGATCCAAAGCCAACCAGGCGAAGTTAACCGACATGATTTCAATAATTGGACGCACGCCGATAAACGAGGCACCGATACCTACACCGGTATAACTGTTCTCAGAAATCGGGGTATCGATAATGCGCTGCTCGCCATATTTTTCATACAGCCCTTGTGTCGCTTTGTAGGTACCGCCGGCAACACCGATATCTTCACCCATGGCGATAACCAAGGGATCATTAGCCATTTCTTCATCGTGGGCGCGACGTATGGCTTCCCAGTACATTAATTCAGCCATTACTGCGACCCTCCGCCTAAGTTAATACGGGCGTAAGGGTCGTTATCGGCCAATACGTATTTTTCCAGGTCAGCAACATTGGGCTGTGGCGAGTCTTCAGCGAATTTAACGATTTCGTCATCAATCTCGGCAATCAGTTTTTTATCCAAGGCTTTGTATTCTTCCATGGTGTAATCGCCCGCTTCGATCAGACGATCACGCAAAATTTTCACTGGATCACGTTTTGCCCATTCCGCCTCTTCGTTATCATCGCGATAAGCGTTGGAATCTGACATGGAGTGACCACGGAAACGATACGTCAGCAGTTCTAGAAAATAGGGGCCTTTACCACTGCGCACGTGATCGACAGCGATTTGCGCAGCTTCGTAGACTTTTTCGATATCCTGACCATCGGTCTGCGCAGCAGGAATGTTATAGACTTCTGCGCGCTTGTACTGATCCAGCTCAGAAGTCGAGCGATCGATACGGGTGCCAATACCATATAAATTGTTTTCGCAGATGTACAATACCGGCAACTTCCAGATTGAGGCCATGTTTAAGGACTCGTGGAAGGTGCCCTGGTTATTTGAGGCATCGCCTAGGAAACAAATTGAAATATCGTCGTCACCTTTCAACTGAATACCTTTGGCAATACCCGTCGCTAGCGGGAAAGGCCCACCAACCAACGAATAACCACCCATAAAACGGTGCTCTACATCAAAAATATGCATAGAGCCGCCACGGCCCTTACTACTGCCGGTTTCTTTACCAAACAACTCTGCCATCACTTCTTTCGGATCAGCGCCGCACTTAATGGCGTGTATATGGTCTCTGTAACCCGTGATCGCATAATCGCGACCTGGGCGTGCCGCTTCTAGTACACCGTGCGCACAAGCTTCTTGTCCAGGATAAAGGTGTACGAAACCACCAATCTTGCGCTCTTGTGCGCCCTGGTAACAGGCTTCTTCAAAACGGCGGGCAAACAGCATCTCGTGCAGCAGCCGCTTTTTATCGTCTGTGCTTAACATTCAATCGATTTCTTTAGGTTTTAAGGTAAGCGCGCTATGATCTGTTTTTTATCGCATTTGGTCAAGGTAAAAACACCATATTTCACATGAAAATTCAATTAAAACAATACTTAAGCGCCATTGAACCCTCTCAAATTGAGGCCCTAGAATCACTCGTTATCTTGGTCCAAGAAAGCGATAACCCCACCGACTGGGGGCGAATTCCCGAGAAAAAGGTCATATCTGAACGATTTCGCCGTGCTCAGAAGCGTAAAGGCGCCACCAACCCCTTTAGCACCGACTTACCGAATAGCCAGGGAACACGGGTATCCCTCTGGCAAGTCAAAGACGATCTCGACACCTTTGGCTACCTCGGCTTGGCGCGCAAAATCGTCCAGCAAACGCTGGCCCACGGCAGCAATACACTGACTGTACAGTTGCAAAAACTGCCGGCTGCCACACATCAACCTTTGGTCGATGCTTTATTATCAGCACTTTACGCTGCATGCTGGCCTATCACTAATTACAAAAGTGGCAAAAAAGACAAGACGGCGGCGAAAAGACTGCATGTTTATGGGCTTAAAAAGAACGTCGAGGCACGTGCTATTGCTGCCACTGCCGAAGGCACAAACACTGCCCGTGATCTGACGCAACTACCTGCCAATATGCTCACGCCCGGCGAATACCGAAAGCGAATTCGTAAATTGGCCACCCAATTTGGCTGGCAACACAAGTTTTATAGCAAAACCCAACTGGAGCAGAAAAAAGCCGGTGCTTTTGTTGCGGTGCTCGAGGCCAACGAAAAATCAACCGGTGGTCTGGTACATTTGCGCTACCAGCCTAACCGTCGCCCGAAGAGAACGCTGGCGCTGGTGGGTAAAGGTTTATGTTACGACACCGGCGGTATCAATTTAAAACCGGCCAAGTTCATGTTCGGTATGCACGAAGATATGGGCGGCAGCGCCGTGGCGCTGGGCACATTGATCGCGCTGAGTCGCATGAAAGTAGACTACGCCATTGACTGCTACCTTGCTTTGGCTGTCAACGACATTGGCCCTAAAGGTTTTCGCCCCAATGACGTTATCACTGCCTCAAACGGCACCACGATAGAAATTGTCCATACCGACGCCGAAGGTCGTATGGTTCTGGCTGATACTTTGGCAATGGCGAGTAAGGCCAAGCCGGATTTGATGATCGACTACGCGACACTAACGGGCTCTTGTGTCGCCGCCCTAGGTACCACCTATTCCGGCGCATTTAGTAACCGTGATGAATTCAATCCGCATATTATCGATGCAGGCCGCAGCTCTGGTGAACGCGTCTGGCCCTTTCCGCAAGATAAAAGCTTTGACGCGGCGCTTAACAGTAAAATTGCCGACGTAAAACAATGCACGTCTGGCGGACCTGACCATATATTGGCGACTCGCTTTTTAAGTCGCTTTGTCGATAAAGACATACCTTGGATTCATGTCGATCTCGCTGCTGTCAATAACAAAGGTGGTCTCGCACACATCCCTACTGACACAACTGGCTTTGGCGTGCGTTTTAGTGTCGACTTACTCAAAGGCAAGGTATTTAACAATTAAACATCTTTAATCAAACTAAAACGGAAACGAAAATCGACCTCTATTCGAAACGGCGAATCACCCTCTCGAGCACGAAAACGAAAATCGAGAGGACCTAAGGCTTTTTTCTTTCCCAATATAAATTGAAAGTTTTCGCCATTACCGAGAAAACCACGGTCAGGTAGCCGCACACTATTCGCTTTACCTCTAAAGTCTCTTCTATCAACGAAACCTAACTGCACATTCCAGTCTTTGTATTTTTTATCTATTCTGACCAGGTAACCTTGTAGATTTAACTCAACAAACAGCACATCAACGTTTAAGTGATCGACCAACTGAGAATAACGATTAACTGTAAAAATATTGCTCGTTCGGAAATAAACACTATCATCAAAAACACTTAAATCTGATACCAACTGAATTTTGTTTGCATACTTTTTAGTTAGGTGAATTTGCGCGTAGTTATAATCACCATGACTTCTGGAAAACAAATCGGGTTCCTCTAACAGATCGGGTTTTATTCCGCCTGCCGTCAGCACCCAAGATAAGCCGTTGCGCTTGTCATCAAGCCGAAAACGCACACCGAGATCGATCCAGCCGTCATTATTTGCGCCGAGCTCTCCCGTGGATATGGCCCTTAGGTCGCCAAATTCTATACGCGCATTATCAGCGACACAGTTAAAACTTAACCAGGCGTTACGCAAATTAAATGGGCCATCACGCTCACCATCTCCCAGACTGGTGTCATTCCAAACACTATTAAATCGACTACCTGTGGCGGCTCTTACATTCAAGCCCAGGCAAGCTTTAAGACCCCATTTAGCATAACCATTGAACACGTAGCGATCCTGAACTCGATTACTCGGCGCAGCACTATCGCCATCATCATGCCGTGCCCGTGCTCGTAATTCACCGCTGACTCCTAGCTCTGTAATGTCTGCAGCCCTAACTATAGGTGGTTCGGCGAGCAAAATAGTTATTGACGCCAAAATTAACGCGAAGTACCTAAGCATAATAACTAAGCTAGTTGCTATTAATCGTTTCGTTGCGAACCACGCGCTATTTTTTATCTTGTAGACCAATTATTTGTGTGGTAATTGGCTGCGCGCTTAAGTACTATGCGAGCAACTAACTGTTAATCAAATTAGGTTCTGTGCCGATAAATTTGACCTGTACCAGGAATGGATTTTGCGCCGAATCTCTCTGCGTCAAATTTTTATAACTAGCACATAATATCGTTTTCAAAACACTCAGCTGCTAAAGCAGCAATATATAAATTGAGAAGCGCTTACTACAGTTATCGGGCCTGAGGGAGGTCAAATGAAGCTTTCTGAGCTAATCGTCGCATTTTTATTATCGACAAGCATTTCTTCACTATGTTTAGCAGAAACCACAACCATAAAAGTAGGTGGCACCGGCGGCTCAGTTGCCATGATGAAAATCATGGCCTCCAACTATCAAAAAGCTAATCCCACTAGAAAAGTAATAGTTGTTTCAGGTTTAGGCAGCAACGGCGGTATGCGTGCTTTGGCCAACAAGAAAATCGATATGGCAATCGTTGCGTTGCCTTTGAATAAAGAAGCACAAGCAATAAACGCGGTTCGTGATGAATATGCTCGTACGCCTTACATGATTACGGTTAATCCCGAGTCCACTCTAGATAACATCAACGCGCAGGAATTGGCTGATATTCTCACTGGTAAAACCAAAACATGGGATGATGGCACCTCAATACGCTTGGTTATGCGCCCTTATGGCGATTCAGACACCATATTCATGCGCAGTATTGCGCCTGTTGTTGATGATGCTGTGCAGACTGCACTGAATCGTAGAGGCATCATTCTGGCACCTACCGACCAAGATGCCGCCGAATCAATTATTACCACGCCCGGCGCCATCGGTATCACGACCTTGGCGCAAAATAATGCTGAAAAACGTGGCCTGGTACCGTCCAAACTCAATGGCGTAGAACCCAGTGTGGAAAACCTGGCGTCAGGTGATTACCTCTATTATAAATCCTTATCGATGGTGACCTGGCCATCAGCCAGTGAAGCCGTCAGCCGGTTTGCAAAGTTTATTCGCTCTGACGAAGGAACAAAGCTGCTCAAAGATTACGGACATTTAATTTTGCCAAAACAATAAACCTTCATAGATCATCAACAATCGTGGCAGCCCAAAGCAATCTTACTAAAATCACAACAAGGCTAACCATAGCCTTAGCCTGTTTGATCGCCGTTGCGACTCCTATTAGCTATTTTGCGTTAGGTTATCAACACCATGACGCGCGGACGGAAACGGAGGCAGGGTTTTATGCAGCGAGCGTTTCACGCTTAATAAACGCCGAACCAGACTGGTGGGCTTTTCAAGACCAGCGTCTGTCGGTTTTGATCGAACGTGTAGATGATGAGCAAAAACTTGAACGACGATCCATTTTCGACGCTGATGGCCAATTAATCATTCACAGCAGTAATCAGGCACCGGAAAAACCCGTGATGCAGCGATCAGTGCCGCTACTCGACTCTGGCAACAGTGTTGGCAAACTTGTCATTACGCGTTCATTAAAGCCGCTGCTAGTAAACACATCGCTTGCAGCAATTGCTGGAATCATCATCGGCGGCATGATTTATTTCGTCCTCACAGTCTTCCCTTTACGCGCATTAAAACAAGCCTTGTTAACGCTTAGTAATGAGCGAGAACGTGCTCAGATTACACTACACTCAATCGGTGATGCTGTTATTACCACCAATCTCGACGGCTATATTGATTTTATGAACCCCACTGCAGAAGTATTGACGGGTACGAATATCTATAAGGCAGATAATATCGTTGCGGACAAAATTTTAGGTTTGAAGGAACTTGGAGGCGAAAACAATATTATCGCACCAATTGATGCAGTATTAAAAAGCGAGGGCAACCATGCACCCAGTGGTCGAGCCAGCATGACGATTGGTAGCGACCAGGACATTACAGTCGAATACATTGCTGAACCAATTCGTAATCGCTCAGGTAAAACTCGCGGTGTTGTACTCACATTTCGCGATATCACAAAAACCGAAAAACTTGAACAAAAATTGAGTTTTCAAGCGATGCATGACGAGCTAACAGGTTTAATTAATCGACGTGCATTCCAACGCGAACTCAAAGAAGCGATTACCAATGCTCAGCAAAAAAACCACCATCACGTATTACTTTATATTGACCTCGACCAATTTAAAGTAATTAACGATACGAAAGGACATGGTGCGGGCGATGAACTACTAAAACAACTCAGCCAAGAGATAGCTTCAAGTCTGCGCAGAGAAGACACGCTCGCCCGTTTAGGCGGCGACGAATTTGGCGTATTACTCAAAGGCTGCCCCATGGAGAAAGGGGAAGAAATTGCTAACTCTTTGATTAAAACAGTGCGAAATTATCGCTTTTTATGGCAAAAACAAACTTTTTCTGTCGGCGCCAGCATTGGCGCTGCCAGTATTGATCAAAACAGTGGCAATTTAGCAGAAGTTATGAGTATAGCCGATGCCGCTTGCTACGCTGCCAAAGACCACGGTCGTAATCGTGTTTACGTTTACAACACGGAAGACTCCGAAATGTCACAACGTCGCACTGAGATGTCATGGGCAACGAAGATAACGCATGCCATTGACGAAGGTCGAATGCGCTTATATTACCAGACCATAAAGCCACTTAAGGAAACCAAACCTGACACACCGGACCGCCACTTTGAAATACTTGTTCGGATGGTAGATAGCGATGGCAACCTTGTACCACCTAACTTTTTTATTCCTTCCGCAGAGTCATACGGACTTATGCCAGAAATTGATAAATGGGTGATAGAAAATACCTTTACGCAGCTATCTCCGCGCTATCGAAATAAAGAACGGCGTATTAACGATACATGCTGCATCAACCTCTCGGGAACCAGCTGGGCCGATGATTCTCTTTCTGGCTTCATTTGTGAAATGGCGGCACGTTACCGGATTCCTGCTCGTGTAGTTTGTTTTGAGCTTACTGAGACAGCCGCGATTAGCAATGTTGAAAAAACAGAAATCTTTATTAGAGATTTAAAAGAAGTCGGTTTTCGTTTTGCTTTGGACGACTTCGGTGTTGGCGCCAATTCATTTAGCTACCTCAAGCGCTTACCCGTTGACTACCTGAAAATCGATGGCAGCTTTGTCAGCAATATCACAGAAAATAAAGTTGACTTCGCTATGGTTGAAGCCATTAATCACGTCGGCAAAATTATGGAAATCGAGACCATTGCTGAATTTGTTGAGAATGACGCCATTCTTGAGGTGATTTCCGAAATAGGTATTGACGGCGCCCAGGGCTTTGGCATCGCCAAACCACAACCATTTTCACTTTCTTCGTTAGACGAAAGCATAAACACTGAGCTAGACGCCAAAAAAACCAGCCCCGTATCTAACGTTATATCATTTAAAAATCACGTATAGATATTTACGGTACGACTGCCAAAAAATGAACCTTAAACCGTCTGTTCGCAGTAGCTGAATGCGAATAAACCTTTCTCGCCATTGCTCTGAAAAGATATACTAATAACATGCAATTGAATGACTCAGCTTTATGACCGCTCTGAGCGTTAACACCGTACATAAACAATTCCCAGGAGTAAAAGCGCTTAACGGTGTAGACCTAACCATTAAGCAAGGGGAGTTTTTTGGTCTGCTGGGGCCAAATGGCGCTGGTAAATCAACACTTATCAACATCATCGCAGGACTGGCGCGTGCTGATAGTGGCGACATATCTATCATGGGGCATGATGTCGTTACCGACTACCGTTTAGCGCGAAGAAGCCTTGGCGTTGTGCCACAAGAATGTGTTTTTGATCCATTTTTTACCGTTCGCCGCTCCATTACTAATCAAGCCGGTTACTACGGGGTAGGCGCGGAAGGTAAAGACTGGATTGATGAAATTATTGAATCTCTAGCCTTAACTGACAAAGTTGACACCAATATGCGCGCGCTTTCTGGTGGCATGAAACGCCGCGTCATGATCGCCCAAGCTTTGGCTCATAAGCCACCGGTTATTGTTCTCGATGAACCGACCGCGGGTGTTGACGTTGAACTACGTCGATCTTTATGGGAATTTATTCAGCGCCTACATCAACAAGGCCATACCATAATCCTCACTACCCATTATTTAGAAGAAGCAGAAGCGCTTTGCCAGCGCATTGGCATAATTAACCATGGCGAGATTATTGCCCTGGACAGCACCGAAAATCTCATCGCCAACGGTATTGCTTCGCTATCAAGATTGCGAGTGAGCCTTGGCAATAAAGACTTTCGCCTGAACGAAAAACTCCAGTCATTACTGAGTGCTCAATCTGAACATGAATTACTCTTTGAGTTTGACCGCGAGCTTTATTCTGTCATCGATATTGTCGATTTACTCCGCGATAGCGGCGCTGAAATTAAAGACATTCATACTGAACATGCCGACCTTGAAGATGTATTTATCTCTTTAACTGGAAATGATAAAACATGAATTGGGTTGGCTTTAAAACGCTATTGAATAAGGAGCTGCGAAGGTTCTGGAAGGTTTCGTTTCAAACGGTGTTTGCGCCAATTATTACCACTTTGTTGTACTTGGTAGTATTTAGCCAAGCCCTAGATTCACGTATTAGTGTATTTGACGATATCGAGTATGCGGTATTCTTAGTACCAGGCTTAGTCATTATGGCCGTACTGCAAAATGCATTTGCCAATAGCTCATCGAGCCTGACACAATCAAAAATCACTGGGCATCTCATTTTTATTTTATTACCGCCCTTGTCGCATTTAGAAATATATTTGGCTTATACGCTATCTTCTGTAGTCCGCGGTTTAGTTGTTGGCTTAGGCGTGTTTATCGCGGCAATCATCTTTATTCCGCTGCCTGTTCACAGTGTTGGCTTTCTTTTCGTATTCGCCCTGCTTAGCAGTATCATTTTAGGCTCACTCGGCATAATCGCTGGCATCTGGGCAGAGAAATTTGACCAGCTCGCCTTATTTCAAAATTTCATTATCATGCCACTGACATTTTTAAGCGGTGTATTTTATTCTATTCAAAACCTACCGCCGTTTTGGCAGTTCGTCTCACACCTCAACCCATTCTTTTACATGGTTGATGGTTTTCGCTATGGTTTTCTTGGCGTATCTGACACCTCGCCCTGGTTAAGCTTACTATTCGTTTGCATTGCCATGCTAGCTTGTAGTGGCATAAGCTTAGCCTTACTAAAAAGCGGCTATCGTCTTAGACAATAATAATGAGCAAACCTGACTTATCCACGCGGTTTCGTGGCTTCTTACCTGTAGTGGTTGATGTAGAAACCGCTGGTTTTGACGCAAAGAAAGATGCCTTGTTAGAAATAGCGGCGGTAATGATTAGCACAGATGATAATGGCCAACTCATTAATGGCGAAACACATGCCTGCCATGTGCAACCTTTTGAAGGCGCCAACCTTGACGAAAGCGCCTTAGCCTTTAACAAAATTGACCCCTACCACCCTTTTCGCATGGCAGTAAGCGAGCAAGACGCTTTAGAAAAAATATTCAAACCAATACGCAAAGCCGTCAAAGCTCACCAGTGCACGCGCGCTATTTTAGTCGGGCATAATGCGTTTTTTGATTTAGGCTTTCTTAACGCCGCAGTAGAGCGCTGCGGCATCAAGCGCAATCCTTTTCATCCGTTTAGTAATTTCGATACGGTTTCTTTAGCCGGGCTAGCCTACCAGCAAACCGTATTAGCGCGAGCGGTAAAATTAGCGGAAATCGAATGGGATCAAAATGAGGCTCATTCAGCCATATATGATGCGCAAAAAACAGCAGAATTATTTTGTAAGATCGTTAACCGCTGGGACACCGAGATAGGCGCCCCGATAGCAGAGGTAAATAACGATAACGCCGAAGCAACTTAAGCGTCGTTGCTTGCCTCAGTCGCTGGTAGCATCTTTTGTAATTCACCTTGCTCATAAAGCTCGAGCATGATGTCAGAACCGCCAACCAGCTCGCCATTTATAAAAAGTTGCGGGAAAGTCGGCCAGTTAGAATACTGTGGCAAATTAGCACGCACTTCTGGCTGTTCCAACACATTGACGCTGGCATACTTGGTACCGCATGCAGACAGAATTTGCGCCGCTTGCGATGAAAATCCACACTGAGGAAACGTTGGCGTGCCTTTCATAAATAGCACTACGTCATTTTCTTTTACAGTCTTATCAAGTTGTTCGATTATGTCCATGGTTACATCTCTTAAAAGGCTTGCAAGCAATATGTGGCGATTATAGCGCTTTTCAAGCTTAGTCTTGACACTTTGCTGGGCGCCATGATCCACCAGAAGGGGTCGTAACACGCAATTTTTGTCCTTTTTTTGCGACGAAACTCGCTTTGGCGGGCAAGGTTTCTGCGTCAAGCTCGTTTATCCCAGGCCTACCTTTACGCGCACCATTCAATCCCCAAGGTGGTCTATTACGCCTCTCGGTCAGCAAACTGACCCGCGAATCTTCAAGGAATTCGTATTCTCTAATCAATCCATTACCACCGCTAAATTCATCTGAAGCGCATTCTTGTTTAACCGCTCGATCGATTTGGTAACGGGTCACTCTCAAAGGATAGTGCATTTCTAAGCTTTCAACCGGAGTATTTAGCGTATTAGTCATATGACATTGACGCGCACTCATGCCTGGACCTGATGGCCCCGCCCCGGCACCACCACCAAGCGTTTCATAGTAATCCCATTCGCGATCATTAGCCTGTTCACCACGAATACTACCGAGCGCGATATTGTTCATTGTACCCTGGCTGGCAGCGGGTATTTGCTCTGGCAACGCCCTAGCCAAGGCCCCCATCACCACATCAACCAAGCGCATGCTGGTTTCCACATTACCCGCTGCAACGGCGGCACCGGGATATGGATTAAGCATCGAGCCTTTGGGTACATGCAAACTAATGCACGAAAAACTACCGGCGCATGCTGGCGTGTTAACCGGCATTAAGCAACGCAATACGTAATAAACCGCAGCGGCAACCACCGATTCTGGGCAATTAATATTGCCCGCCACCTGTTTAGCCGAGCCGCTAAAATCGGCGATGATTTCTGTTTCTGATACTGACAGATTGAGCTTGATGACTAACTCAGTATTACCTTGGCCATCGTCATCCATCACATCCTCAAATGCGTAACAACCCGTTGGAATGCGACCGATACCTGCTTTCGCCATACGTGCACCATATTGTTGCAAAGCATCGAGCGCGACTTGATACTCATCGGCATTGCCGTGCTGCTCGATCAATATAGACAGGCGGCTAAGTCCCGTTAAATTTGCACTTGTCTGCGCCAGAATATCGGCATATCCGTGCTTGGCATGCTTTAGACTTGATAACAACATATCAACAGACGATTGCAGCAGCTGTCCCGCTTGCATCAACAAACTGGGAGCGATAACTACGCCTTCATCGCTAAGCTGGCTGGCGACAGGCATAGAGCCGCCCGTTTTTGCACCTATATCAGCATGATGCGCTCGATTGGCTACAAAACCCACTAGCTCATTGAAATAGAAAACCGGGGCAAGCACCGTAATATCTGGCAGGTGTGTGCCGCCCAAATACGGATCATTGAGCCATACCATATCGCCTTCCGACCAATCAAACCGGTGCACCAAATCAGACATCGCGTAGGCCATACTGCCGAGATGAACAGGGATATGTGCCGCTTGTGCGCAAAGCAGACCCTTGCGGTCAAAAATAGCGCATGAATAGTCGAGCCGATCTTTGATATTGGGTGATACCGCTGCTCGTTGTAAAGACAATCCCATTTCGTCACAAATGGCGTCCAGGCGCTGGTGAAATAATGACAATTCAATTGGATTCATGGCGCAAAGAATAGCAACTGTGCCAATACCATGCTGGAGAACGTGCTTAATGTACTGATATACTCAGTTTCTTAAACTTTTTTTACGTTACTGCGGGAGCACAACGATGGCACACGAATTACCAGCATTGCCTTACGCACTGGATGCGTTAGCACCACATATTTCGGCGGAAACCTTAGAAATTCACCACGGCAAACATCACAACACGTATGTCACCAACCTAAATAATATGGTCTCTGGCACTGAGTACGATGGGTTAACTCTAGAAGAAATCATCACCAAGGCTCCTGCCGGCGGTATTTTTAATAATGCCGCGCAAATCTGGAATCACTCTTTTTACTGGAACTGCCTCAGCCCCAATGGTGGTGGCGAACCGACTGGTGCCATTGCTGATGCAATAGATAAGGCGTTTGGTTCATTTGCCGAATTTAAAGAGCAATTTTCAAAAACTGCTATCACCACCTTTGGTTCTGGTTGGGGTTGGTTAGTAAAAAACAGTGACGGCTCATTAGCTTTAGCTAGTACTAGCAATGCCGGCAACCCAATGACTGAAGACCAAACTCCTATTTTAACTTGTGATGTTTGGGAACACGCTTACTACGTCGATTATCGAAATCGTCGTCCTGATTATGTCGCTGCATTTTGGAATCTTGTTAACTGGGACTTTGCTAACGCCAACCTTGGTTAATAGCAAAGCTCCTTTTTGTTATTTTAATACTGAGTGCGGCAGCCACCAGGCTGCCGTTTCTTTTTTTAGGTATTCAATCTTGTGACAGCATTAATGAGTAATTACTCCCGGCTGCCGATTAGTTTTCGTCGTGGTAAAGGTTGCTGGCTATGGGATGCAAATGGTGATCAATATCTCGATGCCTTATCGGGCATTGCCGTATGTGGCCTTGGCCATGCTCACCCTGCTGTTAGCAAAGCGATAAAAGAACAAGCTGACCTATTACTGCATACCTCAAACCTTTACGACATTGAACCGCAAATCTTGCTAGCGCAAAAACTCAATAAACTATGCGGTACAGAGACGGCGTTTTTCTGCAATTCTGGTGCTGAAGCCAACGAAACAGCCATAAAAATGGCACGGCGCTATGGCAGCGAACGTGATATCGCTGAACCTCAAATTATTGTTATGGAAGGCGCCTTTCATGGCCGCACATTGGCAACACTTTCTGCAACGGGTAATGAAAAAGCAAAACAAGGCTTTGCACCGCTGGTAGAAGGATTTATTCAGGTGCCTTATAACGATGTTGATGCCGTTACCGCTCTGAGTGAAGATAAAAGCATCGTCGCCGTCATGTTAGAGCCTATTCAAGGCGAAGGTGGCATCAACATACCTGACGAAAATTACCTAACTGCTATTCGCGAACTTTGCACTGCTAATGATTGGTTGATGATCACTGATGAAATTCAATCTGGAATGGGCCGCAGCGGCCATTGGTTGGCTGCTCAAGGCAATGGTGTTGAAGCTGACATTATTACTTTGGCTAAAGGCCTGGCTAATGGTGTTCCAATTGGCGCTTGTCTTGCCCGTGGCAAGGCAGCCACTTTACTCGGCCCAGGCTCTCATGGCTCAACATTTGGCGGCAATCCCTTAGCATGCAGGGCAGCGCTGGCTGTTTTAAAAACTATCGAACAACAGGACCTGCTAGCCAATGCATCAGCCAAAGGAGCATGGCTAAAACAACAGTTTGAAAAAAACTTATCTGGCAATGAACATATTGCAGCCATTCGTAGTCGTGGCCTATTAATCGGTATTGAACTGACACAACCTTGCGCGGAGCTGGTTGCCAAAGCCTTAGAGAAACGCATTCTTATCAATGTGACTGCAGGTAATGTTATTCGGCTGTTACCACCATTAATTATTGATGAAGACGAAGCACAACTGATTGTTGATAAAGTCTGCGACCTCGTCACCGAGTTTACCGCGCAAGCCTAGGAATCACCCTGTGTCATTACGTCATTTCCTCACTCTCAGCGATTTAAGCCCTGCCGAACTCAATGGATTAATTGCACGCGCCATTGAACTCAAGGCCATGCATAAAAAGGGCCGTCTTCATGCGCCGCTAAAAAATAAAGTTCTGGCCATGGTGTTTGAAAAATCTTCCACCAGAACTCGTGTTTCCTTTGAAGCCGGCATGATTCAACTCGGCGGCGGCTCGATATTTTTATCGCCTCGCGATACACAACTTGGCCGTGGTGAACCGGTTGCCGATACTTCGCGTGTGCTGTCTCGTATGGTAGACGCCATTATGATTCGCACCTTTGCTCATGAAACGGTTGTAGAGCTTGCAGAGCACGCACAAGTACCGGTGATTAACGCGCTGACGGATGATCATCATCCTTGCCAGTTACTTGCCGACATTCAGACTTTTGTCGAACACCGTGGTTCGATAAAAGGTAAAACTGTCACCTGGCTAGGCGATGGCAATAATATGTGCCACTCATATATTGAAGCAGCCAAGCAATTCGACTTTAAGTTTAAATTTTCCTGCCCCGACGGCTATACACCAAAACCGGAAGTGATGGCTTTATGGGGTAGCAACAGCGAACTACTTGAGGATCCTATTGAAGCATGTCGCGGTGCAGACCTAATCGTTACCGATGTTTGGGCCAGTATGGGCCAGGAGAACGAAGCCGAAGACAGAAACCAGGTCTTTGCACCCTTTCAGGTGAATGCTGATTCGATGCGTGTTGCTAATAAAACAGCCTTGTTTATGCACTGCTTACCTGCCCATCGTGGCGAAGAAGTGAGTGCAGAGGTCATTGATGGCCCTCAAAGCGTTGTTTGGGACGAAGCAGAAAACCGTTTACACGCGCAAAAAGCGCTACTTGAATTTCTCATACCCGCAGTGAGCTAATCATTTTGAATACGATTGTTGACGTAAAATCGATCAGCTGCTCTTATCACAAAGAAACAGTATTAGATCAACTCTCTTTTCACGTCAACAAAGGTCAAATCGCCTGCTTGCTTGGCCCCTCTGGCTGCGGTAAAACCACCGCTCTGCGCACTATTGCTGGTTTTGAGGCAATAGACGAAGGCGAAATCTATCTACGTGGTGAACGTGTTTCCAGCCCTACACAGGCGTTAGCGCCTGAGAAACGCAAACTGGGCATGGTATTTCAAGATTACGCTTTGTTCCCACATATGAATCTTGCCAAAAATATTGGTTTTGGTTTACGTAACACTGACGCCTCTACGCGCAACAACCGTGTTACTGAATTGCTCGATATCGTTGGCCTACCCGGTTATCAACAGCGTTATCCGCATGAGTTATCGGGTGGCCAACAACAACGTATTGCCCTGGCAAGAGCGCTAGCGTCACAACCTGATTTGATTCTCATGGATGAACCTTTTTCTAATCTGGATGTAGAGTTACGCGAGCAGTTAAGCTACGAAGTCAGACACGTGCTTAAGTCGCAAAACACCACTGCCATTATTGTCACTCACGATCAACAAGAGGCCTTCGCCTTAGCCGACGTGATAGGCGTAATGAACAAAGGAAAAATATTACAGTGGGATACCGCGTTTAATTTGTATCATGAACCCAATCATCGTTTTGTCGCCGATTTCGTTGGTCAAGGCGTGCTAATGAAAGGCTATTCCGTTTCCCCTTCCTCAGTAGCGACTGAAATAGGACTGATAAATGGCAACCGCGCTTATACCTGGCCGAAAGGCACGGAAGTGGAAGTCTTGTTGCGTCCAGATGATGTTGTACCTGATCCAAATGCAGAGTTTAAGGCGGAGATCACGCACAAAGCCTTTAAAGGCGCGGGTATTCTATACACCCTAAAATTACCTACAGGCGGTAAAGTCCTCTCTGTATTCCCTAGCCACCAGAATCACGAAGTCGGTGAGCAAGTCGGCGTGCGTATCGATGCCGATCACTTGGTCGCCTTTTACGATAACGGTTTGTGATAACGGCTAGTAAGCGTTCTTACCGGTAAAACCACCGACAATTGTCTTTAGAACAATTTTTGCGTCCAGCCAAACCGACCAGCGGTTAATATATTCCAAATCATACTCAATTCGCTTTTGCATCTTTTCCAAAGTATCGGTTTCACCACGCCAACCATTGACCTGTGCCAAACCGGTAATGCCTGGCTTAACTTTGTGGCGCAGCATATAACCACTGATTTGACTGCGATAATGCTCGTTATGAGATACAGCGTGAGGACGCGGCCCAACTATCGACATAGTACCCAATAGGACATTGAGAAATTGCGGTAACTCATCCAAAGAAGTGCGACGAATAAACGCACCAAATTTGGTAATACGCGGGTCATCTTTGGTCGCTTGTATCACCTCAGGCCCGTTCTCCTGGACTTTCATACTACGAAACTTGAACACTTCTATCATTTCACCGTTAATGCCGTAACGACGTTGCTTAAATAACACCGGCCCAGGTGAAGACAGTTTGACACCAACCGCGATCGCCAACATGGGAACAAAAATGACCACCAAAATGCATGAGGCAACCACAATATCAAACGAACGTTTAAGCCAGCCATCGATGCCATAAAAGGGCGTATCGTAGATACTGACGATAGGCAAACCACCGATATTGCCCCAGCGAGCGCCGAGCAAATCGAACATAAAAAAATCAGGAATAATATAAACCGTTGCCGTCGTGTCAGCCAACTTGGAGACCAACATCTTGATGCGCTCTTCTGCTCTCATCGGTAAGGCGATAAAAACCACATCAACGCTACCCTCTTTAGCCGCACGCACCAAATCGTCCAATGTTCCAACCAACGGTAAAGGATCTTGCACGAGTGGTCTTGGGCCACTGTCTCTGCGATCATCGTAAAAACCAACTGGCTTCATTCCGGTATTTTTAGAGTTGAGTAAGGAATGCGCCATCTGCTTGCCCAACTCTCGAGCACCGGCAATCGCCACATGGCGCACTTTCCAACCCCGAGTGAATAGCCAGCTTTGAATTTGCAACATGACCGCATGTGTCGCAATAAGCAGTAGTGGTGTCAGTAAAAACCAAGTAAACAAAACTAGACGAGAATAATTTGCAGAAGTCTTGGTGGCATAACCGAGCAAGAGCAAAACAGCCACCACCATAATCCAGATGTAGCTGACAATCGCCGCCCGCTCTACTAAAGATAAGGCTTTAGAATCGGTATAGACACGCTGAACACCAGCGAAAAATAAAAAGATGCCGATAGATACAGCAACCAGCAGGGTATAACCATCATGCCAACCCGCGTCGTAAAGATATGCGAGTACGATTAAAGTCAGCCCGATAATCAATGCATCGCTAGCCCGAGATAAAAAATCCAGGCGAGACGAATACGTTGTTTTAAACTGAGACTGACCAGCCACTTTATATATCCTTTAATTATTAATTTATGACAGGTTATCTAGCCGTACAAAATTGATGAACTTTAGCAACCAGATAGCAATTTCAGCGTATTTCTCAACTAGCCAAGTTTTTTGCCAATATAACATGAGCAAGTTGGCTTACAGTGCCTAAAAACCAATAACATAGATTAGTTTTTTTATCTGTAGGTAAGCTGAATTTAATCACGCACAAAAACTAAGTGAAGCAAATACTAGTTTCCAAATGTTAAATGCGTTAGTGTTCGACTTGCGGTTGGACTGCTCACTCAAATTTGTCGAAAAATTTAACAATGTTAGCTTTTTGGCAACGTTGAAAAACCAGTGATGCAGTATAAACTATTGTTAAATATATAATTTTTTATATTGGAACAATCTTTGCTAAAAATCGATTGACAATATGAGGGAAAAATACTGATGCGAGATAAATTTCGAAATTTAAAACGCTTATCTATCGCATGCGTGCTGGCAGCATTATTTGTACTGCTCAGCGCCTGCGGCGGTGGTGGCGGTGGTAGTGACCCAGAGCCAGGTCCAGGTCCAGGTCCGCAGGGCGCCGTTTGGGATCAAAGTAACTGGGATGAAGACAATTGGCAGTAATTGCCTTGTTATCCCGTAAAAAATAGCTAGCCGTTATTATTTGGAGAATTTCAACGATGAACAAAAAACACATTTTAGCAACCGCCGTTTTAGCGTCAGTCATGTCAAGCGGCATTGCGTTCGCAGATTCCGTAAATCAAAGCAACATCAACACCTTCACAGCGGGTACAGCAGCAGTTGCAGGCGAAGTGAACGATAACTTTACTGAAGTATCAAGAGCGGTTGATGACAACGACACTCGCATTACTGCACTAGAAACTGCAGGTGGCGGCACCTGCCCAGCAGACATGTCTGAAGTCGGCAATGGTAGCTTCTGTATAGATACTTACGAAGCTTCTTTGTTTACCGATGCTGCAGGAACAAACGATGCCGACATCTCAACATGCGCAATCGACGGTAATGATTGTACAGACGGCGCAGCCAACCCTATTTTTGCGCTAAGCCGTGGTACAGATACGCCAGATCGTGCAACCTGGTTCCAGGCAGCTCAAGCCTGCGCGAATGTTGGTAAACGCTTACCAACCAATGCTGAATGGCAAACCGCTGCTGCGGGCACAAATGCAGCTGATGTAGATACGAACTGCAATGTCAACGGTGTTGCTGTAGCACAAAACGATGCTTTTTCTTCGTGTGTGTCAAACCATGGTGCTATGAATATGGCAGGTAACCTATTCGAATGGGTTGCAGACTGGGTACCAGGCAACGGTGCTGAAACGGCGGACGCTAATAATGCAAGCTTGGGTGATGACCGGGTAATTGGAATTGAAGTCGCAACATCAGTTGGCAGCGTGGCCAATTCATTGCCTGCTGCCATCTACCGTGGTGGTGCTTTTGATGATGGAATGGACGCGGGTGAATTCTTTATTGCGTTCAATGCGACCCCACTATTTGACGGGGCTGGTGCTCCAATTGGTTTCCGTTGCGCAATGGATCTCTAATTTGCAAGTTAAGTAGTTATTACGGCCTGCCCTGCGTTGCAGAGCAGGCCGTTTTTTGTTTCAACCTTTAGGGAATAATCATGTCTTCGTCTTCTCCTCTATCACGTTTTATTTACGCCGCATTAGTAACATCACTAGCGGCATGCGGTGGTGGCGGTGGCGGAGGTGATAACACATCAGGCAATAATGCACCAGTTGCAACGGCTGATAGCTTTACCGCACAATTTAACGCGACTATAACAATCGATGCCGCAACTGGCGTTTTGAGCAACGATACTGATGCCGATGCAGACACATTAAATGCGACACCATCCACACAACCAAGTAACGGCATTTTAAACCTGAGTGGTGATGGCTCTTTTACTTACACACACGATGGCAGCGCGACAACCTCTGATTCTTTTACCTATGTTGCAAGCGATGGTAATGGCGGGCTAGACACAGCAACAGTTACCTTAACCATTAACTCACCACCTGTAGCCAGCTTGTTCTGTGATAACAGCTCCATAAATGCGAACTTTAATGGTGACCTGGCAACCGTTGTTAGCGACCCAGACGGCGATAGTAATTTTGGTTTTAGCCTGGTTAGCGGGCCTACAAATGGTAATAATGTGACGTTAGATGCTACTGGCCAGTTTACTTACGAGCCAGATGATGATTTTCGCGGCACCGATATTTTTACCTATACCGTTGATGACCTCAATGGTGGTGTAACAACTGGCACAGTTCAATTGATAGTGGGTGAAACGCGAATCATGCCACTTGGAGATTCTCTCACGCGCGGAACCGGCGAAGATGGAGGCGAGCCAACTGAAGACCCAGCACCTGGAAATCGTAAAGGCTATCGTGAGTTTTTATACGAAGAACTCACTAGTAACGGCTTTGCTGTCGATTTTGTTGGTACCTGGGCCGAAGGTTCCGGCTTTGATAATGATCACGAAGGCCACGGCGGAATAAGAGCTGATGAAATTGCGATGGGTGATTTGGACCCCCCGGGTCAAGGCACTTCAGTACCATTACCTCCACCAGATGACGAAATCTTTTTCCCTGGTATTCGAAATGCACTGAATGATTTAAACAATGGTAATATCGCTGACTCGAATAACACTCCACCACCCGATATTATTTTGTTACATATTGGTACTAATGATATTGCACCACCCAATTCGGAGTCTCCAGGTCAAATCGCTGGTGACATCAATAATATACTTGCGGAAATTCAAGCTTATGAAGACTCTCCTACAGGTAATCCGATCACGGTAATTTTAGCTCGCATCGTCGGTAACCGAGACACAGACCCCTTGACCACAAATGATTTAGTACAACAAACAGCGGTTAATGACGCCATTGTGGATATGGCACAAACTAGAATAGATGATGGTGATAACATTATCATCGTCAATATGGAAGGCCTGACGACTGCTGCAAATATTTTTAACGATACCAGCGGCCTGCATTTAACCGAGGAAGGTTATGAAGCCATGGCGGATATTTGGCTAAGACCGCTCACCGGAACACTGGGTACGATAACAGGAACGCAAACAGGAAATTCTTTGGGCGCCTTTGATCCTGCAACCGATACACCGTTGTTGGATGTCTGCCCTTCTTCTTAACTAGTTTTGGCAGTTTTGGTAGCCCGGATGTAACGAAGTGGAATCCGGGGGTTTACAAAATAGGACGACTACATATTGTCTGGCTCCCTTCGACAAGCTCAGGGCGAACGCAGATGTAGTTTTGGTAGCCCGGATGCAATGAAGTGAAATCCGGGAAGAGTTAGAGTTAATCCCTTTTCCTGGGTTATCGCTTTCGCACTCCAAGAGTACTTTTTCATAAGATGTTCGCCACATCTTATTCAGGGCGCGGTAATGACGGGCACTTTCCCGGATGCCGCTACGCTCTATCCAGACTACGTCTAGATGATTTTGGTAGCCCGGATGTAACGAAGTGAAATCCGGGGGTTTACAAAATAGGACGACTACATATTGTCTGGCTCCCTTCGACAAGCTCAGGGCGAACGCAGATGTAGTTTTGGTAGCCCGGATGTAACGAAGTGAAATCCGGGAAGTGGTTCTTTTTTGTAAAACCCCCGACTGCCGCTTTGCTCTATCCGGGCTACCAAAACTAAAAAAGTTCTTCTAAATCACGCGTTCGCCCTGAGCTTGTCGAAGGGTGAACAGGTTTTGTAGTGCAGTAGATATCACTGGCTCTTTTACCGCCAACGATATACCGTTATTAGATGTCTGCCCTTCTTCGCAGTAGCTATTAAGTTCTAGGGTTTGAATAACTCGCAGTTTTCTGCTGACGCCAGAGCCTGATTGAATCGACTATAAACCTTAAGCCATTTCTCTAAAGCTGGCGATTTGGAGTGAAACACCGTCAATAGAGCATGGATGCGCTCTAAGTAATATATTCTCAAATACAAGCCGGCTGAATTCTCAAGCTCTGCTGATAACTCTGCATACTGAGATTGCAAACGCTTAGCTAAATCAGCCATACCCTGTTCTATTTCTGTAACAAAGTCATCTTTTGTTTTATCAAGCCATAAATGAGAAAAGAAATAAGTAAAAAAATCATGGCTCAAGCTTTGTTGGTTCAAACCTTCCCAGTCAATGATTTTCAAGCCATCTTCCGTTTTAAATAAATTATATAAATGAAAATCGCCGTGTGAAAATACCAGTGAGATACTTTTATCTCGATATGCATCTAAATACCTTATCGACTCATCGATAAGCTGCTTACAGAGTTGCGCAGTTTGCGGAGCAGTACTGTTTAGCTGCACCATGCTCGGCTTGAGGCTCTCTTGCAAACCGGTAATATATTCGCCTAATGAAACAGACTTGCTCGGCTGCTGCGCAATAAGCTTGACCAGATACGGCGCGACATCCTCAAGATAAACCTGAATAAACTCCGTTGTTGACGCAGGTGAAAAATAATCTGCCGTTTTACCGACAATCAATTCTTCTTCATACCAACCTTCAGCAATATTAGATTGATAAACGGTAGCAACAAAATCCAGCTGGCTGATTTGCAGTATTTCTTCTATTTCGGCTTTAACCACATCTTGCGGAACATCGTCATTAAAGACTTTTCTCGTTGTTTTTCTATAAGGGTCAAAAACCTTAAAACCCCCACGCACTTTAATCGCCCATAAACCGGCAAAACCAACTTCAAAAATTTTATCTTTAGCAGCCAAACCAACCCAATTAAGAAATTTAGCCGCGAAGAACTGCCCCAAAAGTGTTGTAGTAATTATATTTTCAGCACACTCAGGCGCAGAGAAATAGAGCTTAAGGTAATGGGATAAACTGAGATCAAGACAAAAAAACAGCTTTTTTTTGATTCTTATATATCGGAATTTTGGCTTCATTTATGCGCGCACGAATCAAAAGACTCTTTCACAGGACTGACATTGAAGTTATCAGTATAACTGATTGCTAAATAAGCAACTTTGTTAGATGACGACTGTTTAAGGTTTTTCTTTTGAAGAGAAGATAAGTTGAGGGCTTGCAGATAATGCTCTCTGTACATCTACAAACACATTAGAGTATTACTAGACTTGCTGGTATAAAGATAATTTAAATATCTGGCTTTATCTCATCTATTATTTTGTATTTTCCTTCTGCAGAGGCAGCAGAAGGTTCTGATTCATCGGCTACGATATATTGTGATTTCATCTTATCATTGGGCGAAATAGCAATTTCGACATTGACCCACCATTCGCCATTATTTCCTTTTGCAATATCTTCAATAGAATACTCAGCAATTGCGTAAATATCGGCCAAGACTGCACCATAACCTTCGCTATCGAGCAAAGCCTGGTTTTTCGCCAATAGGTTTCCTGCTAACAACGCTTTCGCGGCGGAGGTATCACCAACCATCACTGCCTTTAAGTAACTCTCGATCAGCTGACGCACTTGCACTCGCTGCTCCTGACTATCTGTGGCTGACACGCTAGCTGTACTGATAAGCAGCAAACTCATGATGATGAATAACTGTATTAAGCACCTTTTCACTGACCTTTTCCTCATCATCACTAGTTTCTCACTACTATTGCTAGATACTGATTATTGGCACCTGAAGCGCCACTCGCCATATTACCGCCCAGCGTAATGCTATCGCCAGAAGAAAAATTACGGCTATACAGTCTATAAGGGCGCGACACTCCATCGACGGTTAAAGATAAACCCGTATCAGTATAGCCTGACATCCAGTTAGGAATACGGTGGCTCGCATTTGATGGGTTGATATTATAAGCAATATAAGTCGTCACGTTTCTATCGACATCGAAAGTGATATAGGAAGACCTTGAATTATTTCTATCTGCATTAGCCGGCATAATCCAAAGCCCTCTATCCAATCTCAGCTGTCTTGGAGAACTCGCCAGAGTATAGTCTTCATCAACATAAACGGGGTCACCAGCCTCAATAAGGTTTTGTTTGATATAAGGTGCCGATGTCGATGGCTCGAGATTAAGCAAGACAAAACGGAAACGTGATAAGACACATCGGCCACGCGGCGCGAGTCTGCCAGATAAACTTGCCCGCCAAATTTGTGACATCGCACTATGGCCCAAACCATTTGGATGTAGATTATCTTCAAACAGACTGAAGTAATTTTCTTCTTCTAGGAAACAGTTAAAAAAGTCTGGCCCAATATTGATACCCGATAGATCATTCTGTATGACTCGACGATAATCACGAATAAAATTATTTGGACTTGCGCTAAGCGGATTAGAAAACGGTGATGATCGGCCAAATATTGGCGGCGGTACTGCAACAGTAGTGGTGATACTATTGGGTAACTCGTCTATTACGGATTCCATACGGTCGCGATAGACACCCGCAGGTACTGGCAATGATCCATTGGCATCATTAGTGCCTAACATTAAAAAGGCTTCGTTTGATTGTGGATGCCGTTCAAGTATCGATTCAACCCTAGAAATGGCCTCAAATGCACCATCACCACCAATGCCTTCGTTAAAGACAATTTGCGGCGCCGACCTATCAATGGTGAGTAAGTCGCTTAGTCGAGAGGCGTAACCACGGTTACCCACTACTCTACCATTAGCAGAACGATTATCACTGGCAAAGCGGTCACCTGTACCATTGGTAATGCTGTCGCCCAGGGCTAAGGCATTGTTGCCGACTACCCCAATATTGTCGTTACTGTCGCTATCAAGCCGCGTTGAACGTGAGTCAAATAGCTCAACGCTAACAGTATGATTACCCCGACTGATGCCTGAAAAGTCGGCAATATAAGGCGGGTTTGTTATTGACGAGACCAGATTACCATCGAGCACAAAGTCTACCTGCGAACCCACAGGCGCATTATTAACAAGCGCCTCTACACTAAACGCATTTGCGGTAACCACTGAATCTGCGCCTGGCGTAGCTAAAACAACACTGGCGTCATTAGATGGCGCTTCAACGACCACATTATCAAAGGTAGCGATAGTTGATGCATACAAAGCAACCGTACCGCTTGCGATGTCTGAATCTTCGACAGCAAACAAAGAATCACCATTAATTGTGACAAATATTGACGATCCCACTACTTCTATGACTACTCGTTGCTGACGATTGACACGATAACCAATGGCATTACGTGCCAATGTAGTAAATTCACCATTAACTCGTTTTTCAAGACGGGTAAAACCAAATCTTGCATCCATCGATAATCGATAATAGTTGTCGTTATCGCGGTAACGAAACATTACGCCAATGTTGTCGCCATTTTCACCTGTAGGTATGATATCAACACTAAAGCGGTAATCACTTAGGTCAAAGCTATCGTTGATATATGAATAGGAACCAAGGTGATAAGATTCCACCAAATTGCGTCTAGATGCTCTTACCTGATTACGCTGTTGATAAGTATTATTGACTGGTCGCCAATCAGACCGGTTACCCGCATCATCTCTCGTTCTCCAATCAAGTGACAAACCACCGTTAAAATTATCCACAAGCGGTAAGTTCGGATCAGCCTGTCCACCACCGGAGCCACTCTCGCTAATTAATTCGAAATCAAAGCTAAGATCAGAACTTGCACCACCATTCTGGTGAACCTCAACAGCAATAACATTCCGACCATCTCGTAGTAGATTGGTATTGATATCAGCGCTTTGAATCTGCCTCTCCGCAGAACCACCAATACCCCTCGATGCTAGTGTCCTGAATCCAATATTGCCGCCTGGCATATTCGAACGGATGACCTCGGTGCCATTTAAATACACCACCGCACCGTCGTCTCTAAGCAGGTTAGCGGTTAGGCTGGTAATAGAGCTGGCATCTTGTAGGGTAAAGCTACGGCGGAAATACGTGGTAATAAATTTATTCCTCGCATCTGGCCCAAAACCAATGACCGTCGATTCATCACCATCACCATAACCCAGCTCGGCTGAACCTCTTAGCCAGGCACTATCGTTAAAATTCCGCGCGCGCCATGCCGTACCCTGATTACTGCCATCATCAAGATAACGCCATTGCGAACCCGTTGAGACTAATGTGTCTGTTGTCGATTGAGGTGGAGGCGGGGCTGCCTCTTCGCTGATTAATTCTAAATCAAAGCTAAGATCAGAGCTGCCACCACCGTTCTGATGAACCTCCACAGCAATAACATTACGGCCATTTCGTAGCAGATTGGCGTTGATATCAGCGCTCTGGATCTGCCTCTCTGCAGAACCACCAATACCCCTCGACGCTAGTGTCCTGAATCCGATACTGCCGCCTGGCATATTCGAACGGATGACCTCAGTGCCGTTTAAATAGACCACCGCACCGTCATCTCTAAGCAAGTTGGCGGTCAGCCCAGTAATCTCACTAGCGTCTTGAATGGTAAAACTATGGCGAAAGTATGTAGTAATAAACTTGTTGTTAGCATCCGGCCCGAAACCAATAACTGTTGATTCATCGCCATCGCCATAACCCAGCTCGGCTGAACCTCTTAGCCAAGCACTATCGTTAAAATTCCGCGCGCGCCATGCCGTGCCCTGATTACTGCCATCATCCAGATAACGCCATTCTGAACCAGTGGGTATTTGCGTCACCGCAAAAACCGTCGTTGACGAGGTTAGTAAAAACATGCCGAGGGCAAGTTTTTGGATCATCGCAGAGAAAACCTGCTTTTCCCGATTTAATTTAAATTTTCCCATTTTTCAATACAGCTACCGCTTATCGGTAGTATCCCTTATTGAAAATAATTATTCGTCTTATTCTAGAATCATCAAACAATGAATCAGTCTGCAATCCTATTATCAAGACACTTTTGTAAGGATTAGCAAAAAACACACCTTTCTTTCAATTTCTCTATTTATCAATAAGTTAAATAAAGTAACAATGTTGGCTTACTCGAAAAGTGTAAAGTTTTCCGACAGTTAATGACGGATTAACGTGTAAAAGATAGGCGGATACCGCACTGCGGCCCTACTTAAGTCAATGAATATTAGCTAAAAGATGATAAAAAAATCGTCATTCCGGACAGCATGGAATGCTGAGCCGGAATCCAGAATAATCAATGGATTGACTGGATGCCGGATGGGGTCTTCGACCATTCTGGCATGGCGTTTTTGTTTATATGGGACAGTAATGGCGGATACCGCCAAAAAGATTTGTATGAAAGGTAAGGATTAACCTTACCGCGGCACTAGCAGATCATGGTCGATCAACAATGTGGCTGCTCGGTGAATAATAGTAAAAGGCACGGAAGCACGATTCGCTATATCCAATAGAGAATGTTGGCCATCTGATAAATTGAGCACCCACAACATGGCCATTTGGATTTCTTTTGTCTGATTATCGCCACCCAATGCGCTGTATAAACCGCGTTTGCCTAATTGCGGTTCGCATTTGGGGTTGGTATTCATGTAATACCCATCATTTTCGATTATGTCGAGAACAGACATGATCATTTCATACGAGTCGTTCAACGCTTCTTCGTTGACAAAATCAAGGTTGTCTCGCGAATTGTGGTACTCGGGAAACTCGCCATATTGGCTTCTTTCAAACAAACCCACGGGCAGATCAAAACCCGGTGAACAATATTGTCTCTCATCATAACCATAGGGATAAAAATCTTTCACCACACCCTTGCCAAGATAATGAGCAAACACATGCTCTACCGCTTGATCTATTTTCGCAGCCCCCTGACGACTACGCTTATAAATAGGGCCACCACCATCACCGACACAGGAAATGCACATTCCATGTTTTATATTAGCCACTCTATCTTCGTTTTTCGCCAACCAGGTGATGGAGCCTATCGTTCCCGGTGCAAAGATAAAACGATAACTCAGTTTTCTCTTTTGAGCGCTTAAGTAGCGGGCCATATGCGACAGCAGAGCCAAACCCGAAAGATTATCGTTGGCCAAAGAAGGGTGACAAATGTGCGCCGACAACAGCACTTCGTCTTCCGATTCACCTGGCAGATAGTACTCACCATAAGTCAACGACCCTTGTTGTAAGGAGGATTCTATTACGGCATGATATTCGCCTTCTTCTAGTGCGAGAAAGTCTTTGTGCCGCATACAAAAACCCCAAGTCTCATCGTAATAAGATGTTCTATAAGGTATCGCGTCTTCTTTGTCTGGCAAGGTATAGATATGCTTCTTCAGTTCAGCCAAAGAAAGTTTTACATTAACCGGGCTACTGTAATTAACAACATGCAGATTAGATAACTTGAAATCGATAACCTTATCACCCGCTTCATCGCACACATAGGCATCAGTGATATTCCACTCTTTTGGAATGACCCAATCAAAAACAGGCGTTCCTGATTCTACTTCGTGAATAGCAAGTGGAATGACCTCCTGCATTATTTTAAGCGTTTGCCGAACTCCATTACCGGTTATACTTCGGCATATTGGATAAAGACGCTCTATTAGTTCGTACATACGTGACTATTTTCCTAAGAAGATAAAAATATAGGTATCGATTATGACAAATAATCCGTATTCCATTGCCATTTAGGTCGAATAACACCAGGAATATCTCCCACCCAGTCACCGCGGGCACCGCCGCCTTCCATATTGTCTACAACATTGAAGACAACGACATCTCGCTCACTAAACTGAACCACATGTTTTGGAATAGTTGTTCTTAAAGCAACACTGATATATAGCATGCCTTCTGACAATAAGTTACCGGGTATCCACATGGTACTCTTATAGATACCGCAAGGTCGTTTCTTCGGCAGCCATTCAGTTTCATTTTCTAGCGACACACAAATCCTTACGCCATAAGCGTCACGTAAACTAATCATAGGTAGAAAACCATGACCTTCTTCAGTGACTTCGTATTCTATAGTAACGCCAATTTTTTCTTTGATATCGAAAGATTCTTTTGGCTGATGGTTAGCATCAACAACTGTAATAGATTTTAATGATGCCAGATCGCCACGCGGCGCTTCTTCAGGTCTATTAGTCCAATCACGTGCCGATGCCGAGCCATCACGGCGCAAATATTGCGAAACAATTTCTCCTGCATCACCATCGGCAATGATCTGACCTTTATTAAGCAATAAGACTCGGCTACACATACGAGTCACGGCGGGCATATTATGAGAGACGAAAAGTACAGTTTTTCCTGATTCCCCTACTGATTCCATCTTTTCCAAGCATTTGTTTTGAAATGCAGCATCACCAACGGCAAGCACTTCATCAACGATGAGAATCTCTGGCTCGAGATGCGCCGCCACAGAAAAAGCTAAACGAACACGCATGCCGCTGGAATAACGTTTTACCGGTGTATCTAAAAATTCTTCAACACCGGAAAACTCGACTATTTCGTCAAAACGTGAGTCTATCTCAGTTTTTCTCATTCCAAGAATGGTGCCATTGAGATAAATATTTTCTCTCCCGGTAAGTTCAGGATGAAAACCCGTACCCACCTCGAGCAGGCTGCTCACCCTACCCCGAATAGTCACTTTGCCAGTTGTAGGCACGGTAATTCTCGACAACACTTTTAATAATGTCGATTTACCGGCGCCATTATGACCGACGATACCTACCACCTCACCGGCCTTAACCTCAAAATCTACGCCATTTAATGCTTTAAGTACGCTGGAGTCGTTGACGTCGTCAAATTTATATAATGAGCGATATTTTTTATAATTTTTTAGTGGGCTACGCAAAAACGCAAACAACGCAGATGCAATACTTTCTTCAGTATTATCTTTTACGCCTAGTCGATAGTACTTACGAACGTTTTCTACTTTTACTGATAAATGGCTATCCATCGAAATTAGCTCTTTTTAACTAGATGACGTCAACAAAGACACGTTCCATCCGTTTAAAATAGTAAGCGCCGCTAATCAATATCAATACCGCGACGATAGACCCAGGGATAATATACTGCCAATCAATTGGCAAGCCGAGTAAACAAGCTCGGTATCCTTCAATCACTGCAACCAGCGGATTGAGAGAATAGATAAAGCGGTATGTTTCGGGAATGGTTGCCGAACTATATACGATTGGCGCGGAAAACATGGCCATACGAATGGCAAAACCCATGGCAAATTTTACATCTCGATACCTGATTGCCAGTGCCGAAAGCCATAACCCCAACCCCAGCGGCACGATGATCATTAACATAAATATAAATGGCAAGTAGATAAAATTCCAAGTAGGTGAGATACCGTAGTAAACCATGATCATGAAAATAAGAACAAGCGAAATAGCAAAATCAACTAACTTCGCCAATACAGGGGTAGTCGGGTAAATCAATCTTGGGAAATAAACTTTACCTAGAATACTTTGATCTTGCACTAAGCTCTGGCTTGATTGTGTTAACGCCTCCGACATATAAGTCCAGGGGATAATAGCTACGGTGACAAATAGCAAATAGGGTATTCCTTCGGTCGGCACCTTGGCCACTCTGCCAAATATAACGGTAAAAATCGCAATCTGAATAGCAGGGTTGAGAATCGCCCACATAAAACCTAGAACAGTTTGCGCGTACAAGACTTTTATATTGCGCCAAACCAAAAATAGAAATAAATCACGGTACTGGATGAGCTCCTTTAAATCTAATGCTGACCAGCCACTGGCATCATTGATTTCTGTTACAGGAAGATTTCTACTTTGTTGTTCTCTACTCATAATTCTCTATTGGAACTAGCTCTAGCTGATATAGCTTTCAATGGTTTTTTTAAGCCCTTCATTCAAAGAAGTCTTTGGCTGCCAGTTTAGTATGCTGGCAGCAGACGCCAGATTGGCGCTTCTAACTTGTTCATTCTTTCTCTCAGATATAGCCCCGAATTCTATATTTTCCGTAGCTTTCATATGTTCAGCAATTTGTGTTACCACTGCTTTTACACTGACCAGCTCGCCAGAACCGATATCTATCACTTGTCCATCTGCTTTATCCGATTCAATACAAGCGATATAAGCGTCTACCACATCGTCAACGTAAACCCAGTCAACTAACCGACCTCCGCCTGAAAATTGTGGTATCTCACCATTATGTAGCGAGAGAATTGTATAAGGTATGAGTTTTTTCTCATCTCGCTGCTCAGGCCCATAAACCATAAACAATCTAAGAATGGCGATCGGTAAATCATAAAGCGAATGATACATTCTGCCATATGCATTAGCTGCCAGTTTTGATGCCGCATAAGGCGAGCTGGGAATTGACCAGTTATTGTCTGGCTGAGGTTCTTCCAACGAACCTGTCAGCACAACCTTTTTACAGTCATTATGATGCGCTGCAGTTAATAGATTGACCGTACTCAACAGATTGTCTTCAAATGTTGGCATGACCAAATCAATTTCTCTAGCCCCTTTGACATGGCTAGCGAGATGAAATAGATAATCTGGCGCCACTTGTTCAAAAAGAGTATCGACTTGCTTGGTGTCGCCAAGATCACACTGCTCCATACTATGAACATAATCAACTGATTGAGCCTGCCTCGAAGTACCCACAACATGGATACCTTGATCCATTAACCTTCGACATAGATGGTGGCCTATAAACCCTGTTGCACCGGTAACTAAAGCAGTTCTCTTACTCATAATGTTTTAATTTGCTTAGCCAGTATAATCAGGGTAATGACGGTCTTTATCTGACATAACGCGTGGTGAAGAAACATCTGGCCATTTGATTGAAAAGGCTTGATCATCCCAGCGAACGCCACTGGCACTTTCAGGAACGAATGGTTGACTAATTTGGTAGAAAACTTCCGATGAATCTTCTAACGTTTGGAAACCATGCGCTACGCCGCCTGGGATATACAACATATTTCGATTACTAGCAGAAAGCTCAAAAGCCACCCATTGCTTATAGCTGCTAGAAGTAGGCCGTAAATCTAAGGCAACATCATATATTGCACCCATGGTGCAACGAACCAGCTTGTCCTCTTCGTTAGGTGAAAGCTGATAATGCATGCCTCGTAGCGTTCCCGCTGTTTTATTAAACGAAACACTGCACTGTGAAAGCGAAGAATTTAGGCCCTTTTCGTCAAACTGCTGCGAACACCAGGTTCTGGCGAAAAAACCACGCTCATCCTCGAGCAAATCAGGTTGAAGCAGCCATACTCCCGCTATGTTGGTTTCGATAAACTGCATTAAACAATTTTAACAGTAGGAATAGGTACTATGAATTTTGCGCCCCAATCACGCGCATGACCTAACTGATCAATAATTTCTTTTTCCAGATTCCATGGCAGGATCACAATATAATCTGGTTTGGTTTCATCGATTTTCTCTGGAGCAAATACTGGAATATGCACTCCTGGCAATAAGGTATTCTGTTTATGCGGGCTACGATCTACTGTGTAATCAATAAAGTCTTCACGTATTCCACAATAATTAAGCAAGGTATTTCCCTTAGCCGGCGCGCCATAACCCACTACAGACTTACCTTCGCGTTTTGCTTTAATCATAAAATCAAGCAATGCACGTTTGGTTTCTTTTACTTTTTCGCTGAATTTTTCATAGGTTGCCAAGTCTTCATAGCCTAAATCGCGCTCTCTTTGAAGAATATCGGCAACTGCAGCTTGTGTTTCATGCTGATCAGATTCAACATGGCAGGCGTAAACCCGTAGAGAACCGCCGTGTGTACTCAGCTCTTCAACATCAAATATTTTTAGCCCATGATGCTGAAATACTTTTTCAACTGTAATCAGCGAAAAATAGGAAAAATGCTCATGGTAGATGGTATCAAATTGATTATTATCATAGAGCTGTTGTAAGTGCGGAAACTCTACCGTGATGACACCGTGCTGCTTAAGCACGATTTTAATTCCAGCGACGAAGTCATTTAAATCTGGCACGTGCGCTAATACATTATTAGCTGCCATTAAATCTGCCTGCTTGTTTTCTGCCACTAACCAATTTGCCGTCTCCACACCAAAGAACTTGGAGACTGTTGGCACGCCAGCTTTGTTAGCCACCTCTGCAACATTGGCTGCAGGCTCAATACCTAATACCGGAACGCCTGCTGCAACAAAGTTTTTTAGCAAATAACCATCATTGCTTGCTAACTCGATCACTTGTGACTGCGAACCCAGATTGAACTTCTCAATCATTTTTTCGGCATAGCGCTTAGCGTGCTCAAGCCAACTCGCCGAATAAGAAGAAAAATAGGCATAGTCACTAAATATCTCTTCTGGTGATTGAAACTCACCAAGCTGCACCAGATAACATGAACTACAGACATAAGCATGTAATGGGTAAAAACGCTCCATATCATTGGCATTTTCTGGCTTCACATAGGCATTAGAAACGGGGCTCATACCTAAATCTGCGAAAGTTGTCGTCAATGGCGTGCCACAAAATCGGCAGCATTCTTGATTAGCCATGCATATATTCCTCTATCTGATTCTCGGTAATTTTTCTTATATCTGCACCGTTATAAAAAGCCTTGTACCATTCAACTGTCCATTGCAATGCCGTACTTAGATTAAGACGTGGATACCATTGCAAACCGGTATGCGCTTTCGAACAATCCAGTTTTAAATAGTTAGCTTCATGAGGCTGATCAGCACCATCCAAACGCCATGATGAGTTATCTCCCCATAGACCCTGCATATGCTCAACGATCCACGAGACCGGCTTAACATCGCTTTCAAGTGGACCAAAATTCCAGCCTTCGCTGAACTCATCGGGTTGATGCCAAAGCTTTTCCGCCAGAGTCAAATATCCACTTAACGGCTCGAGAACATGCTGCCAGGGACGAATTGCGCCTGGGCTACGAATAACAACCTCTTCTCCTTTCGAGAAAGCTTGAACAATATCCGGTATCAAACGATCTTCAGCCCAGTCACCACCACCAATCACATTGCCAGCACGCCCTGAACCTAAACCAACTACTTTCGATGCAAAATAGGAACTCTGATAAGCACTTGTCACTAATTCAGCACAACCCTTACTGTTGGAATAGGGGTCATATCCGCCCATCGGTTCGTTTTCACGATACCCCCAGCGCCATTCTTTATTTTCATAGCATTTATCACTGGTCACCACGACTATTGATTTAACGGAGCCGGTATGACGCGCCACATCGAGAATATGCACTGTGCCAATTACGTTAGTAGTATAAGTCTCGATAGGATTATTATAGGAATAGCGTACCAATGGCTGCGCTGCCATATGAATAACTATTTCAGGCTCAGCTTCGCTGAAAAATCGCTTGACGGTATCCAGATCACGTATGTCACCAATATCAGAACTTATCCTGGTACTTACTTTTGCGGCATCAAAATGATTGGGTGTAGTATTTGGAGCAAGCGACAATCCACTGACTTTAGCACCCAACATTGTTAACCATATGGTTAGCCAACTACCCTTGAATCCTGTATGACCGGTAATGACAACACGCTTACCTTGCCAAAAATCTCTAGTCACTCTCTACCTTCCATGGTGGATTTCCAGAGGCCCACATTGCTTCTAGGTCGTTCTTATCCTTAAGCGTATCCATTGGGTGCCAGAAACCTTCATGCTGGAACGCAGCCAGTTGGCCTTGTTTAGCTAGCAATTGCATTGGCTGCTTTTCCCAAAATACTTCGTCACTCGATATGTAGTCAACTGCACCCGGTGAAAGCACAAAATAACCACCATTAATCCAACCTTGGTCACCGTGAGGCTTTTCTTCAAACTCGGTTACCTTGCTCCTATCGAGACTGAGCGCACCAAAGCGGCCCGGCATTTGGGTAGCTGTTAGTGTGGCAAGCACGCCTTGTTTCTTATGGAAACGAATTAATTCGCCTATGTTCACATCACTCAGCCCATCGCCATAGGTAAAACAGAAATCATCATCATCGAGATATTCTTTTACTCGACGCAAACGCCCACCGGTACCACTGTTCTCACCCGTATCGATCACCGTTACTCGCCAAGCCTCGGTACCATTTTGATGTATTTTCATATCATTATTGCGCAAGTCAAAGGTGACATCGGAGACATGCAACATATAGTTCGAGAAATATTCTTTGATCATGTAGCCTTTGTAACCACTACAAATCACGAAATCGTTGATTCCATAAGCTGAGTAGGTTTTCATGATATGCCACAAAATAGGCCGTCCGCCGATTTCCACCATTGGCTTTGGCCGGGTCTGGGTCTCTTCACTAAGACGTGTACCCAAACCACCTGCTAAAATTACCGCTTTCATTTTTTACCTCAAAAATTGAGCCGAAGTGATATCTCTTGCTCTGGATATTTCTTCACAATGCCTATCTTATCGTCCATATCCCGTGAAATCTTACTAAGAAACACCGCCATAGGAACCTTTTTTCGACAATCAGGCTTACGGAGCAAAGGTTAATATCCTAGCGGCTAGACTAGCTTTTATTAACCGACAATACTATCCATATTGCAGCATCCAAGAAATGCGATTATTTGTTTCTAAGACTAGCGCGAAATTGCTGCCAAATAAATTTGAGATAAGGGTAACTATGGTCAAAAAGCTCATCTAGTTTGCGATAATGCAGCAATCGCTTAACCGGAGACATCGAGCGTCGCGAAACGAAACGATACATTTTGCGGCAAAGATACGCATTCGCTCGCTGAGCAATATGTTCATCGTTATTGGTTTTTTCCTCGATGACCTCTCTCAGATAAACGCAATCATCTGCCCAATTTTCAACTGAAGCCGAACCGCCGTCACTCGCTCCGTGACGACGAAAACTGGCCATTGGCTGCTCTATTTCTAAACGCGGCCCCGTTGACACCAATTTAACGACCGAGGCAACATCATGAAAAAGTTCGTGCCGCGAGTAGAAGCCACCAATATCAATTAATTTTTGTCGATTGTAGATTGAGTTACACATATATAATGGCGCCCCATCAAACCAGTCATTCAAAAACCCTTTTACTCCGGTATCGCCATTACTCTGGTTAGGTAAGGTTTCTAATTTATTACCAACTTCATCTATTACATTCACACCGGACCTTAACATCACATACTCTTCATCATGATCTAATTGATTCGCAAATGTCTCAAAAAAATCGGGTTCGATTAAATCATCATCGTGCAGCACGAGCACATATTTGCCTCTTGCACCCTCTACACAAAAATTAAAGTTACCTCCATGGCCCAGGTTTTTTTTATGTTTTACATAGCGAATACGAGGGTCACGAAAAGATTTAACCACCTGATCAGTATGGTCTGGGGAACAATTATCAGAAACCATTATTTCTAAATTGTCATAGGTTTGCTGACAGGCACTGGTAAGCGTTTCCCTCAGATAGCCATCTGCACGGTTATAAGTTGGGATACTAATTGTAAACAGAGGAGATGCGTTTTCACTCATTTAACAAACCTAATTTGATTGCCGCCTTCCCTAAGAAGGGTTCCACATTTGTTACTATTTTCTAAATCCAATTACTTTTGCAGGGTTGCCGACCGCAATGGCATTTTCAGGCACGTCTTTTGTCACCACAGCGCCAGCGCCAACAATCGCACCACGACCTATGGTGACCCCGCTAAGCACAATCGCTCCGGTACCAAGCCATGCTTCATCATGTATTATAATCGGGCCACGAGAAACCAGTGGCTGATGTCGTATAGCTTGATCGGCCACCATGCCATGGTCATAAGAATAAAGCGCACAATTGGCTGCAATCATCACCCCCGAACCAATAAATATACTCTCTTTATACGCTTTTATGTGGGCTCCAGGATGAATACTAGCTCCGGAGCCAATTTCTAAGTTAGCGCCACCCGTTTCTACTGTGACACCCTCATGAATGACGACTTTGTCGCCTAACCGAATTTCACCACCACTGTCGGCCTGATACACTTTCGTATTGGCCCCGATATAAACATTGTTGGCTAAAGAAAGTTTTTGATGATAAACCTCTGCCCTTGGCGAGATAAAGCCTTTAGCTGAATAACTAGCTAGCGACACCCTTTTAAAATGAGGCGGCACAAGGCGCTCTGCAATACGACCAAGTACTCGACCTATCAAGCTGGAGCTTGAGCTTCTGACGCAAAAAACTATTAAACGATGTTTAAGGCCTAATCTCAGCATATCTTTGACATATAATTAGTGACTATCATGGCATTAACTAAAAATTCATACGCGTAGTATAGGAGCATATAACCCAAACATCAGCGCAAAATACAAAGCCCTCGTACACCACCAACCCACTATAGCGAATCTGCAGAAAATTAATGCGCCTAACTACTTGTACGGCTTTTATGATCCAAACTTTGATAAAGTTCATGCAACCTGAGGTTGAGCGATTGTTGATCAAACTGACTTAA
This sequence comes from uncultured Thiotrichales bacterium, assembly GCA_964617475.1. Lineage (GTDB taxonomy): Bacteria > Pseudomonadota > Gammaproteobacteria. The sequence continues at coordinate 5,042 of CAZTYM010000006.1, read as the reverse complement.
CACCTTGTTTCTGGCATTTTCAATAACATTTCTCACATCCTTTTTATCAGCTTGCCGCAAGCAAACAATCGAGTCGACAATACCCTGGATATCTTTTTCAGCAATCAACCAGCCCTCTTCGCCATTTTCTATGAGTTCAGGTATGCCTGAATGCCAGGTAGAGATGACTGGCACACCAATTAACATCGCCTCTTTAAGGACATTAGGAATACCTTCCTGGTCACCGTCTTCTGCAGTAACGCAAGGCAATAAAAACACATCTGCGGCTACCATCATAGCCAATACGTCATCGTGTTGCCTTGCCCCAACCAAATTTACCAAATGCGAGACCTCGTTTTGTTCAATATCATTCTCTAGATTTTGACGAAGCGGACCTTCCCCTACTATGGTGTACGACACGTCGTAACCCAGCTTATCTAAAAAACTAATCGCCTTAATTGCATATTGAAAACCTTTTTTCTCTACTAAACGACCGACACTTAATATTTCGATTGACGTAGATTCTGGTAGCGGGCTTCGTAGTTTGAATTTTGCTGTATCTATACCTGAATAATGAACATGTATTTTAGACTGATCACAACCAAGCTCATTCAAACGATTAGCGAGACTATTACTGACTGGCAGTACATAGTCTGCTAGCTGGAACACTGGCGAGTAGTTAGTGCTGCTTGCGTATCGATCAGAGGTTATATCATAGCCCCTTACTGATAATATTAAACGACCAGATATCCCCTTGATTTTCATTAAATCACTCACATGGTGCCCAAGAGTCGCAAATTGACAATGAATAAGATCGTAGTCTCCTTCATTAGTGATTTGCATTGCTGAGCAGGCAAGGCGTAAAGACAATTTCTCTCGCAAAGATCCACCTAGAAATATGCTACGTATCACCATCAATAGGCGCTTGAAACGCTTTTCGGAGCCTATGTAAGATGCCAGGTAAAATAAGCGCCCCAGCCAATTCGCTGGCATCTCTGAGAAAAAAATTGTAGTCGCACGGTTGCCGCTAAAAATAGTCGACAGCGAAACTTTTTGGTTGGCGGGCCTTGTAGCGTAAATGTCTACTTCATGGCCATACTCAAGCATACCTGCTATTTGTCCAATGACAAATGTTTGGGAAATAGCTGGGAACTCATTGACAAAATAAGCGACTCTCATAAGTACAGCGATTCTAACTCAAACACCTATAGTCAGCTAAACTCATCAAGCTAATGCTCATTTAAGAGCATCAACAACTCTTTTCGCGTTCGCTTCCCAGGTGAAATGTTGCCTGACATAGTCACTGCCTTGTTTAGCCACCGCCGCCATATTATCTTGATCTTTCATTAAAGCATGAATCTGATTCGCCAATTGCTGATGATTTTCAGGCGATTGATCTACCAACCACAAATGTTCACCATCCTCAAATAATTCTCTGACGGAATCAGTATCCGGCCCTAAAGTTGGTAAGCCCATTGCCATATACTCGAATAATTTGAGTGGCGAGCAATAGTCTTGCGTATATGGCATTACTGCAAGATCGAATGTCGCCATAATATTAGGCACATCCTCGTGACTCTGCCAGCCTAACTGTAAATAATTTTTTTCATCACATAAGGCCAGCAACTTGCTTTTAACTTGTGGTGCTTGTTCTCCATCACCTACCATAAACAAAAATACATTCCCCAAATTCACTTTATCTAATAAGATTGCAAACGCTTCCACTAAATCTGGTAAATACCTAAATTTCTCCATTCCTCCAACATAACCAATTACAAATGTTGAATCAGGAATACCGTACCTTTCCCTCAAAATTTGCTTTCGAGAAAGTAATCTCGGATCAAACCGTGAAACATCCACACCGTTAGGGTTGACAATAACTTTTTCCGAGGGAACACCGAATAATTCCATTGATTCTCTAAGCAGAGACGAAACGGGAAATACTTTATCTACATGATGTAATTGCCTAAATTCCAAATATCTTGGCAACCAGCGTAGCAGCCGGTTTACAAATAGCTCCTCAGAAAGAACTGCATTAAACTCTATTCCGATTTTCAAATCAGGGAAACGACTCTTAATTTCCTGATAATTTACGCGAATAACTTCGTTTCTTACTATCAAGGCATCACAGCCTATTTCGGCAATTGTTTTACTGATGTGCATAGTCCGGTTTGGATGCATGATTGTCATTTTCAGAAAGTTATAGATAAAACGCGGTAATTTTAACGAAGCTTTTTTTTCTATAAGCTCTTGGCTCTGTGACTCATGATCTTCTAACGTATAAAATGATTCGACCTGATCAACTTCCTCAGAATTTTTTAAAGCACTAAAAAATTCACGAGCATGAGTTCTACCGCCATGTTGGGCGTTAATCGTTTCGCACACATACAATATTTTCACAACAATTAAACCTATAAAAATCAATAGTATATAGACAAACAATTGCCATCATCGACAACGAGTTAAATGTTAACCCATAAATATCGAGCATTTACTTAAAGAACTAAAGTTTTTTTGCTTAGCCAGTCATCTACTACTCATATATCCCATTTTCCCTGTCCAGAACATAAATTACACCTCTGCAATCATCCGTAAAAAAGACATTCACTCATTAAACAGCGACATTTGAAGAGAAATTTTGCACCGTTCGTCGAATTGAAATAGCTATTCACCCCTGATTCATCAAGAATAGGTAGATTACGACGTTATAGCTTGTATGCATATACGCAAACAGTTATTCATATGCTGAAATTGCGCCTTGGGAACGTCAACAAGTGGTGCAAACAGACCATTTAAACCACTAAACTCAATTTTTGATTATTACTACCATGGAAAAGATACTACTGCGGCCAATCACACTAATCTTATTTTGTATTTTCCTTATTGCATCTTGTGGCGGCGGCAGCGGCGGCTCCAGCATTTCTAGTAGCAGTTCTGACGATACAACATTTTCTCAAACCACCCTAGAAAACGATGCCGAACTCACTGGCTCCGGTGTCAAAGGCCCACTTGCACATGCACAAGTTAAAGTTTTTAGCATCGACCCAACAGTGGATGACTTCTATGATTCAAGTAGCCCTATCGCAATTGGTGATACTGATGCTAACGCTGCTATCCAAAACCTATCGATCCCCCAGGGAACACTACTGCCTTTGATACTTGAAATTGATGGTGCAAATAGCACTGACCTCATAATCAATCAAAGACCTGCGATTTCGAAGCTCATTACTGTTGTAACCGCTAAACAGTTGAGTAACGATATCCCTGTATACGCAACACCGTTATCGACATTAACTTTTCGTTTAGCATCAAACCTCACTCAAGATAAAAGTGTTAGTTCGTTCTTGTCAGAACTAAATAGAGCGAACAATATAACTTTATCTGTTTTTAACTTTGGCCTAAATAGTGGATTGAATACATTTTTGACGCCACCATTGATAAACAACCGCACCACAACCGTTTCTGACCAACGTATCGTCGCTGATTATCGCGCTGCAAATGAAGGATTTGCTGCTGTTGTACACAATGCCACTAACAATCTAAAGTCTGAAGGTTATGATGTTAACGAGGACCAAGTATTGAACCAGATAGCTCTCGATCTGCATTCCGATCTCTTGATCGACAACAAAGACAATGATAATAATTTATCTTATCCAGTAGATACCGACCTTATAACGGAAAATGCACTAAACCTACGCATTCCAAAATCTGATATCCGCATCCGTGATATTTCTAACCTCCTAAAAAATGAACTGGAATTGGGTAATACCACTAGCACATTTTTGATCGATGATTATACCCCACCTGTTACTACTGCTACCCTGAAGGCTGATATCGACAACGATGGGATTTTGAACTTCAGTGACAATAGAAATAATCTTATTGACTCAGGAAATGGTAGATTATTACTGAACGTAAATTTCGAGAATCATTCAGTAGGGCCATATAGTGAGTCGAATGCACGAATTGATTTTCTAGTCGGTTCTCAAGGCTACAATGACGATGTTAATGGTCCTGGCGCAAATGAGGCTGTTGACATTGTTAACGACCCTGCTGGTTCCGGGCGCGGCAAAGTAATGCGCGTATTGCATCATGGTGGTGTAGGCGGCGGTAGCACGCGAGAAGAAGGAGGTATGCGCTGGCGAGCAGACTTACCACCTGCAGATGAGTATTACTTTTCTTATGAGGTATACCTTCCTAACGACTGGCATGATCCACATCAGGTAAAAATGCCTGGCTTGATCAATGGTACCTTGCTTGAGGCAACGCATGCCGGAGGAGTGGTTCCGCATCCGGATACGTTAGCGGCATTTACAGCACTAATGCAAATGGACAGGAGTGATACGGGTTCGGGTCGGCCAGACTATTCTGTGCATGGTTATTATTATGATAAGGATAGAGTACAGCGTTCTGATTGGCTCAATACGATTGATCCAACTTCTGAAGCGAGAGAAGGGCAGTATGTCATGCCTAAGGGACGTTGGGTAAAAATTGAGCAATATATAAAACTCAACACGGTTAATCAGCGCGATGGTAAGTTGAAGATCTGGATGGATGGTGAGTTAATGCTTGATGAGGATCATCGCTGGAGAGCAGATTTAAGCTATCCTGATAACGAAGTGAGCAATGCAGACCGCCAAATCGATGGAATCATGATGTATAGCTACTATGGTGGCAACCCTAATGATCCGAGAAACCGTGAACACGACGATCAATATCACTATTTCGACAACTTCATCGTCTCAGACTCACCCATTACTCACTAGTCTCTAGTTTGTATGTATAAGGCAGTCACATAGATTGTATATTTAATTAAATTGTAGGAAGGCGTTTTCACTTCGAATCAGCTCTATAGTTTACAATAGAGCTGATTTTTTTTGCCTTTTAAAAAGGTAATTTTAGTTTTAGGAAATATTTTCTAGGTATTCGGAAAGTGAATTCATATTTAAAATGGATGCTCAGAAGACTGGGCAGGATGAGTTTTGAGGAAATTGTATTTCGAGGCTGGCGATTTTTTCAGCAGATAATTGAAAAAAAAAGAGTTACTGCTGGTTGGAGTACAA